>NZ_JAJGWR010000002.1:472495-472646 GCF_021390755.1 Tenacibaculum piscium
CATACTTAATGAAAGACCTTTTTGAATATTTGAAAAAATCTGATGAAATTGAATTAATTAAAAGTTGTGTTTTCCATTACGAAATGGAATTTATACATCCATTTTTAGATGGAAATGGTAGAATGGGAAGATTATGGCAAACTTTAATTTT
>NZ_JAJGWR010000003.1:0-359800 GCF_021390755.1 Tenacibaculum piscium
TAGTATTTCCTTTTGATTTTTCATCAGAAATTGTTAAAGCTACCGACGTTTGAACTGCTTGCCTTGAACTTGATGATTGTTGATGTAATAACATCGCTGGCGTAAAATTAACAACACCATTTGTCGTTGCCATTTGCACAAAAAATCCTTGTCCTGGTTTTAATCGACTTGGTGAACTTGTATTATTTACAACATCATAATTTTTTGTGGTATCATTCCAAAAATACAATGCAGCATTCGTACTTTTTAAATTTGATGAATTTTCAGATAAAATACTATTTGCTCCACTATTAGCATTAAGATATGCCGTGTATGGATTCGAAATCATTTCAAATGTATTATTTGCGTTTCCTGTTGCGCTATATTGAACATTATCAGTAGTTATTGTTCCTGTAAAATCAACTGTTCCTGCCGTAGTTTTTTTGATGGCATACGCTTTTGCAGTATCAAAATTTCCCCACGATAACGTATTTTTATAATATGTCCAAGGAGCAGCATTTGCATTTTCATAAATTCCTAATCCTTTATGATTCGGGTTTACCGTTCCGCTTACCAATGAACTATTTGTTACAAAAGATGCAACATCTTGCCCAACAACTGGCGAACCTATTAAATGCCATTTATCCGAAACATAACTTTTATAGGTTGCTTTTCCTGTTACAGAATTGGTAACTTTTAAACTTCCATAATTATTTACATCAGATTCAATGGTTAATTTATCATTTGTAATAATATTTTCAGCCGTTAAATTTGCCGATGGCGAAATTGTTAAACTTGCTGAATTTTCAATAGTAATATCTTTAGCATTCGCACTATTTGAAATTACAGGATAATTTGTTGCTCCGTTAAAAATAAATGCATCTAAAGTATTTGTTGGTGCGCCGTTATTCCAGTTAGAAGGAAGTCCCCAGTTATTATCAGTAGCACCCGTCCAAGCTGTAGAAGTTATCGCTCCTGATAAAAATTCATATGCTCCTAAATCGATAACGCCGTTATAAACACGGTCATTTCCTGCTAAATCTTTGGTTAAATTACTTGGTAATTTACTGTTTGAACCAGCATTTAAAGCACTTAACGAAGTTGCTTGTAATTTAAAATCAGCATCTAAGTTAGGATTTGTATTACTTGTATTTGTAGTTCCTATTAGGTTTGAAAAATTATCTTCATCAATTGAATTAGAAATTAAACTACCTGCGATACTAACATAAGAATTATGTGGTTTATTCCCTATTGCTTTTGAGGTTGCTCCATTACTTATATTTCCCCAAAAAATATTATTAGCAACTACGCCATTTAAAACTCCAGGGTTTCTTCTAGATATTATTAAACTAGCATACTCTCCTCCTCCTGTACCATTATTCATACTATTTACAAAAGTATTGTTAACAATAACAACACTTATTGTTCCTTGAGTCATTGACTCTATATAACCATTACTACTTCCAATAGCTTTTTTTGTAAGATAATCTACTGTTTTATTGCTATCAAATAATGAGTTTGTTATTGATAAATTAATAGTATTTGCTGTATTAATATAAGGAGAAACATGTAACGCTGAAGCTGATTGTGCTAAATTATTTTTAAAAACACATTTATCAATTGTATAAACAGCATTTTTAATAGCTTCTTGATACGCATCATATTTTAACATAAGCCCAGCCGCTGATTGTGCTACGTTATTTTCAATAATAGTATTTCTCATCGTAAAGGCTCTTACTTTAAAAGCTTTAAAAATTCCAGCACCATAAGTATTATCTCCAGATGCAGCTACGAAATCTCCCTGACCGTCAGAAATAATTAAACCATCTAACATGGTATTTTCTTTTGATACTTCAACAACATGATAACTATTTTCCGTTCTATTTGCTGCTGCAAAAGAAAGACCAGTATCATCATTATTTAAATCTCCTGATAAAATGGTCGCATTATCCGTATGAATTTTGGTCATATCTCTTTGTGATAATTGCGTTTCAGTTCCTGCAAAACCTCCGTAAACTTTTAATTTATCTTTATTGATATAAAAAGAAGTGTTTCTATTAGAGGCGTGAGGTGTATATGTTCCTTTTGCAATCCAAATTTCATCTCCATAAACCCCTGCAACATTTATTGCTTCTTGAATCGTAGCAAAAGCATTTGCCCAAGAACTACCATCGTTATTTCCGCCAGTTACATTTTTATTTACGTAAAAAGTTGTTGGGGTAAATGAAAAATTTGCCGTAATATTAGTATCCGAATTAATTGTTATATTTAATGGATTTGTAGTTCCCGTAGCATCGCCACTCCAACCTGTAAATTGATGACTTGCTGATGCTGGATTTGGAGTTAATGCAACAGCTGTAGCATAAGTATAGGTACTATCTGCTGATATGGGATTGATTGTTATACTACCATCACCAACAACATTTGTTATTAATTTTGGAAAACAAGTATCACTATAAGAAGCCGTAGCGTCTTTTAACCAAGATGCCGTTGGTGTAAAACCAGCATCAGGATTGATACAAACTAAATTAGCATTTGTTGTTGTATTTAATATTGTTAAATTAGCATTATTAGTATTCGCAACATTAAGTGTTATCACATTATTATTACTAATATTAAATAATATTAATGCTTTATTTTTACTTACATCTATATTTCCTGTAATTTGATTTGCACTACAATCAACAGTTGTTAAAGCGATATTTCTACTTAAATCTAAACTTATTAAATTATTATTTGAACAATTTAAATTTGTTACTTTTCTGAAAGCTTCAATTCCTGTTAAATCAGCAATATTTTTACCATTTACATTAATTACACCTGTATAACTTGCTGCTTCTGAAACTTGTATTTCTCCATCAAAGTTATTATCTACTAAATTTATTAATTCATTTTTAAAATTAGCATCAGGAATAGTTACTGTAGAACTATATAACGTTGTAACTTCCGCTTGTGTTAAAATACCATTATAAACAGATATATCATCAACAATATCTTCATAATTTCTACCGATATTAAAAGAAGAAGGTGTATTAAATCCATAGCCATAAGGTGGTGTAGGAGAAGCTCCTGTTACATAAAAACTTGCTGTATGATATTGTTGTGTTTCATGAACACCGTCTATATAAAAATCATATAAATAAGTTAATGTTCTGTAGTTAGATGCAATACTAGGTACATGTACTTCTAAATTCACAACAATATGATGCCAATTACCATCATCAATAGTTCTTGTTGATGCTTTTGAAATAGCTACCGTAGTTTTTGATTTTCCAGTTGCTTTATGATACCCTGAAATATGTGCTCCTATTTTACCGTCTCTTAAATAAACCATCGCAGTATGGTTGTTTACAATATGTCTAGAAGTATTATCATTCGTACTTGTTTTCATCCAAAAACTAAATGATTTTTTTCTTGCTCCTCCAACAGGTGTCGCTGTTAATTGAGAATACGAAGTAGTAGGATAGTTACTAAATTGCACGGCATCATTTGGAACTCCGTGCCTATCTGGAACTAAAGTTACTGTTGATTGTGCTCCTTGCACTAAATCAACTCCGTTTTTAGTATCTGTTAAACTTCCATTTACAAACTCATACGAACGCTCAAGATTGTTTTGAACAGGGTTCGTAATTTGTGAAAAAGTAATATTACTTATAAAGAGTAATACTAAAAATAGTTTTGTTTTCATAGTTAAATAATTTAAATTCTTACAACAAAACTACTTTAATTGCTGTTTTAAGCAGTCTCATAAAAAATTTATACATATCAAAATCAAGTAATTAAACTTCTATTTGTGTCAAAACCTTTTAATAGTGTCATCTTACAGAAATAGCAACTTTTTTTAATATTTTTAAGTTGCTATCTTTTATATTTGATTAAATATTTAAATAGCATTTTAATTTATTTTTATGAAATTATATACTAGTTTAGTAAATATTGGTGTTGAAAAAGTTAGTTCTGTCAAAGAAAAAAAGCGGGTACGCGTTCTTAATTTAGCTAGTTATATTTCTTCTATTGATGCTATTTTCTTTTTATTTTTTGATTATTTCACTAATTCTTTAAATACAGAAAAAACAATTACGTTACTTTTTGAGATAACAATTTATATCGCTATTGTTTTTTTTCAACACAAAGGATACTCTAAAATATCCAGAATCATTTTTACATTAAGTGTTTTTTCAGTACTCTTTTATCATTGTAATTATGCTTTTATAGGGTATTATGGCGAATATCAATATATTGTAATTCCATTGTTTACACTTTTCTTTTTTGATAATAAGTACATTCATTATGGATCCTTAATTCTATCTGTAATGGCTTTTTACTTGCCTAATCTTTATTGGAAGTTATATCCTGATCAATATTTTGGTTATCTAAATGCGTTGGTATTATTTTTGGGAGTTTTTTTGATTGTTCAATTTTTCAAAAAATTAAATAACAAAAACGAACGATTACTTGAAATTGAAAAAAATAAGGTTTTAGAAGATAAAGTTTTATTAGAAGAGCAACAAATAGCATTAAAAGAATTAGAGCAATTTAAATCTCATTTTTTTGTAAATCTTTCACACGAAATACGCACGCCTTTAACGCTTATAAAAGGCTATGCTTCTCACATTGTTTTTAAAAATGATGATACCGAGAATAAGCAAATGATGGAAAAAATACAACATCAAACACAATATATTCAGAATATTGTAGATAACATTTTAGATTTAAGTAAACTAGAAGAAAATAAATTAGTTTTAAATACAAAATTTGTTTCGGTATCACTTTTGATAACTAAATTATATACCGATTATCAGGTTTTGTTTCAAAAGAAAGATATTTCATTTGAAATTTCTCAAGAAATACCCCAAATAAGCATCCAAATAGATGAAGAATTATTTACCAGTTCATTAAATAATTTACTACATAATGCTTTGAAGTTTACTCCAAAAAACGGAAACGTTCGCATTAATATTATTTATGATAAAAATTTATCTATTGAAATTATAGATACTGGAATTGGTATTCCTACGGAAGATATCGCTAAAATTTTCACTCGATTTTATCAATCTAAAAATCATATTACAAAAAGTCAAGGAAGTGGTATTGGCTTATCATTTACAAAAAATCTGCTAGAAGCACACGGGTTTTTATTAGATGTAACAAGTATTCCTGAAAAAGAAACTATTTTTAAAATAACGATTCCAACTATTTTTATTCAAGAAAGTGTACCAAATGACGATATATTGTTCATCGAGCATAATAAAAATAATGAAAATTTCAAACATAATAATAATAATAGCTCTTTAAAAGTTAGTCCAAAAAGCAAAAAATCTATTTTAATTGTGGAAGATAATGAAGATATGCGCGATTATTTAAAGTTAGTTTTAAAAAAACACACTATAACCGAAGCCACCAACGGACAAGAAGCGCTAGAAATTTTAAAAACCGCCACTTTTAACACAATTATTACCGATTATATGATGCCTGTAATGGACGGTTTGGAATTTGTAAAAGCAGTAAAAAAACGAGGTTTAAAAACGCCTGTAATAGTTATAACAGCAAGAAAAGATGACACAGGAAAATTAAATATGCTCCGTTTAGGTATTGATGATTATATAACAAAACCTTTTCTAGAGGAACAATTACGTATTACCATAACACGTTCTATCGCTTTATATGACCAAATTAATGTACTTGAAGCTAAAATAGCTCCAGAAGACAAAATGTTTTTAGAAGATAATTCACTTATTTTTGATAAACAGTTAAAAAACTATATTTGGGATAATATTGAAAATAAGAATTTTGGTGTCGATGATTTGGCTAGCTTAATGAATTTATCAAGAAGTAGTGTTTTTCGAAAAACAAAGCTTATTTTGGGGCAAACTCCCAATGAAGTAATTAACGAAGCACGACTTCAAAAAGCACGGGTTCTTTTAGATGAAAATCCAAGTATCCGTAAAAAAGAACTAGCCGATGCAGTGGGTGTTTACAATGCCACTTATTTTTATAAAAAACTAGAAGAACGCTTTTTTATAGAAAATTAAGCACTGATTTATAATACTTTTTAGGCTAACAAATCATCGTAAATAAACGTATATTTTAAATGATTTTGTACTTTTTTAGAGTTGATAATTTTATATTTTAATGGTAAGGAATCATCAAAAATTGGTGATTCTTTTTGCATTGTTTTTCGTGCATTTATATAATATTCTTCGCGTGTAGGATGATGATTTGAACAGGCATTAAAAGTTTCATTCCAAGCATTTTGAACAATTATTTCGGTTATAATATTGATACAATCTTGTTGATGAATCATATTTACAAACCCTTTTGGATGCGGAATTTTCTTATTTTGAAACCAATTTCCTGCTTGTCGTTCTTGCCCGAATAATCCTGCAAAACGGAGTATTGTGGTATCAAAATGATTGTTTTCTTTAAAATAATTTTCAATTTCGACTAAAGGAGAATTTAGTGTTTGTTCTTTTTCGTCCATCGATTTATTTAAACTCGGATACACAGAAGTTGAACTAATAAAAATTACTTTTTGAATGCTTGATTTTTCAATTTGTTGGATAAAATTTTGAAATCCTGCCACATTTTTTGAAGTAATTGCGACAATAAGTATTTCAGAAGTCAAAAATTTCTGAATATTTTCATCAGAATTATTATTAAATTCTTCTTTAAGATTATTATCTAAATTATCAATATCAATTAAAAAAGGCGAAATTCCTGTATCTTTTAAAATTGGGAGTTTATCCAACGAGGTTGTTGAACCTTTCACAATAAACCCTTTATTTATCAAAGATAATGCTAAAGGTTTTCCAAGCCAACCACACCCTAAAATACTTGTATTTTTCATTTTAATACTATTAATTCCGAAATATATTTTTTCATCATGCAAATATCTACTAAAAAAACGAAATATATTTTTCTATTTATTATTTTGATAAAACAAATAGTAATTTTGCCAAATGAAAAAATCAATAGCCATTATTGGCGGAGGTGCTTCGGCACTTTTTGCCAGTGCATTTTTAGATACAACTAAATTTAACGTTACTATTTATGAGCAAAAAAAATCAGTAGGACGCAAATTTTTAGTCGCTGGTGATGGTGGTTTCAACCTTAGTCACGGCGAAAATATCAATAAGATGATTGGCAAGTATACACCCGATTTTTTTCTTAAAAACGCTTTATTACATTTTTCAAATGATGATTTACGAGATTGGTTATTAGAATTAAAAATCCCGACTTTTAAGGGAAGTAGCAACCGAATTTATCCTGAAAAAGGTATAAAACCGATTACTGTTTTATCAAAAATAAAACAATTTTCTGCGGATAAAGGCGTTCAATTTTTATGTGATTATAAGTGGAAAGGTTGGAATATTACTAATGATTTGATTTTTACGCATCAAAATAAAGAGTGTATTATTTCAGCCGATTATACTATTTTTTCGATGGGAGGCGGAAGTTGGAAAATTACAGGTTCTGATGGAAATTGGAAACCTATTTTTGAAAATAAAAATATTAAAACACATCCTTTTTTACCTGCAAATTGTGCTTATAAAATTCCATGGAAATCCGATTTTATTTTAAAAAATGAAGGAAAACCTTTAAAAAATATCGCACTTTCTTCTTCGGATAAAACCCAGAAAGGAGAACTGGTCATCACCAAATTTGGCTTGGAAGGAAATGCAATTTACGCCCTAAGCCCACAAATACAAACGCAACTTTCAAACATTTCAACTAATTTATCTAAGAAAAAAGCTAGTATTTTTATCGATTTAAAACCGATGTTTACTTTAGAAGAAATCTTCAAAAAAATAAATACATCAAATTATAGCATTACTGATATTCTTAAAAAAATCTTGAAATTAAGCTCCGTTCAAATTGATTTAGTAAAAACTATTTTATCTAAAAAAGAATATCTAAATAAACAAATTTTATCACAAAAAATAAAAGCCTTGCCACTTATTATAGAGGATTCTGCACAATTAGATGAAGCGATTTCTACAACTGGCGGAATTGCTTTAGAAGAAGTTGATGAAAATTTTGAACTTCATCAACTTAAAAATACTTTTTGCATCGGTGAAATGCTCGATTGGAACGCTCCAACTGGCGGTTATTTATTGCAAGGCTGTTTTAGTATGGGCGTTTTTGTTGCTGATTATCTAAATGATAAAAAATAATAAATTTTAGAGCCTATTTAAAAATTAAATAAACTGTCAGTTCGAGTGTTTTTTTCCTTCAAAAAAATTGCATCGAGAACTTTTTTAATCATCAAAATCACTCGAATTGACAAGAATTATCAAAAAAAGCTAAAAATACAGCAAATCTATCAACCTGAAAATAAATTCAGGTTGATAGATTCTATTTCTTATTTTCTGTCTTTTTTCAGATGAAATTTAAACAAGTTCTTAATTAAAACTTTTTAAGTTGAATTAATTTTAGTTTATCTAAAACAATCATTATCATATAAGTTACATCAACTTCATGCCATCGTACGCCACCAAAATTGGCACGTCCGCCGTGTGCATGGTGATTATTATGATAGCCCTCGCCCATCATTAAAAAATCAAAAGGCAATAAATTTTTAGACGTATCGCTTACTTTAAAATTTACATATCCGTAAATATGTGCAAACCAATTAATGATAACTCCGTGGATTGGTGCCATAAAAAAAGCCACAGGCAATAATAACCACTGCCACCAAGAAGTTGCGAAAAAAGCAAAAAATGTGATGTATAATAAAGCCCACGTTAATCGTGAAAACTTAGAACTTGCAAAAGTATCGAAGCTTTTCCATTGCGGTACATTTTTAGTGAATTTAGGAGCAATTTCTATACGTTGATTGTTAATATCTTGATAAATATTCTTGGTACGCCACATCATTTTAAAAAGATTTTCATCATATTTCGGTGAATGTGGGTCTTTTTCGGTATCGGCATACGCATGATGCATTCGGTGCATTACGCCATATCCGTAGGCACTTAAATAATTTGAACCCTGAAAAAACCACGTAAGTATAAAACATACTTTTTCACCAATTTTTGACATCGTAAAACTCTGATGTGCAGCATATCTATGTAAAAAAAAGGTTTGAAAAAATAAGCCCGAATACCATAAAAAAATTATAAAAAGTACTATTGTCATTCTTGTTAATTTAGACGACAAAGAACCAATTTTTATAGCAAAAAAAAAATGAACCCAAGTTAAGTAATTCGCCGTCTGATACGGCTTAAAGCCTGTGCAGTTACGCCAATATAAGACGCAATATATTTTAACGGAATTTCTTTGATAAGCTTCGGACGTTCATCAAATAATTTCAAATAACGTTCCTCCGCAGTTTCATTTAATAAAGATTGTTCTCGTTTGGATTTTATCAAAAATAAACGTTCCGAAGAAATTCGCCCTAAAGTATTTCCGATACTCGTTTTTTGATATACTTCCTGTAAATCAGCATACGACATACTCCACATCTCCACATCGGTAAGGGTTTCTAACTCATAAAGTGTAGGAGATTGTGTTAAAAAAGAATCATAAGCACTTACAAATTCGTTACTAAAACAAAATCCAAATGTAATTTCTTTGTCTTTATCTTCTTTAGGAATAAAAAAACGTATAATTCCTTTATCAATAAAAGAAATATACTCTTCTATTTCGCCAATTTCTAAAAGTTTAGTACGTTTTTTTACTTTTCTAAATTGCAATCGGGCTGTAAAAAAATTCCAATCAGTGTCATTAATTAATAGCGATTTCTCTAAATAAGTTCTAATATTTACAATACTCATAGTACGTTATCAGCCGTTTTAATTCAAGCTATAATTTCAGGCAAGATACTACTGTTTTTATCCAAAGGAAAATAAATTTATCCACAAAAAAACACCATAAAAATAAATTTATGGTGCCTGATTTAAAAATTATTGCGGAATTATTTAAAAATCAACTAAAAAGAATACAATGACAATGTAAACTATTCATTTAAAAGAAGTAAAAACACTTCTTCTTTTCGTTTTCGATACTCTTTAATATGTTTTGCGTATAATGATCTTGCTTTTTCGTGTTCATTTAAATAAAATAAATCACAAGCGACATCATCACATTCATTTAATTTTTCGGTTTCATTTCTAGTATGATGAAGTGTTATTAAAAGTTCTGAATTATTTTTAATAATCGATAATAATTCATCTCTTAAACTTTTATTTTTTAAGATATTAGATGCTAATTTTGCCAAACGATCACCTTCATCAGCAATATAATTTACATGAGAAATCCACATATCTAATTCCCTGAAGCTTCTACTTTGGATTATTTGTGTTTCAGCATCGTAATCGGTGTAGGTATTTGATTCCATACTCTTTTATGTTTTATATTTCTTGTTTTTTTACCTAGATATACAACCTGTTATCAGCGATTTATGGAAAAATTCCACGTTGTACATAGGCTGTTTCAATGCGTTCTATTGCCAATACATAAGCTGCTGATCGCATGTCTAATTTTCTAGTTTCACACATTTTCAGCACTCTATTGAAGACTTCTTTCATTTTTTTATCGAGCCTAGCCATAATTTCATCAAGTTCCCATAATTCGCCATTTCGATTTTGTAACCATTCGAAATAACTTCCAATAACTCCTCCAGAATTACATAAAATATCAGGAATAATAGTAACTCCTCGTTCTAATAATAATTTTTCAGCGTCAACAGTTGTAGGTCCATTCGCACCTTCGGCAATTAAAAAAGCTTTTATTTCTGATTGATTTTCTTTTGTAATTTGATTTCCTAAAGCTGCAGGAATACAGATATCACAAGCTAATCCGAAGAAATCTTCTTTATTTACTGCGGTTGTATTTGCAAAACCAACAATACTTCCTTTATTAAACTTGGTGTATTCGAATAAATCTTCTACTTTAATTCCTTCAGGATTACTGATTGTTCCAAAAGCATCTTGTACAGCGACCATTTTCGCACCTTCTTTCTCTAGGAAATGTGCTGCCCAAAAACCAACATTTCCAAAACCTTGAACGATAAACTTTTTATCTTTAAGGGGAACATTTTTTTGTGCTGCCCAGAATTTAATATTTAAAAATACGCCGTATCCTGTAGCTCTATCACGTCCTTCTAAACCTCCTGAACCGATTGGTTTCCCTGTAACAACGTGTTGATTTTTAGATCTTTCTGCAGGAGCTTTTGTCGACATATAAGTATCTGCAATCCATGCCATTGTTTGTGCATTGGTATTTACATCTGGTGCAGGAATATCGTGTTCTGGTCCTATATTATCACCTAAAGCAAAGGTAAAACGCCTTGTAATGCGTTCTAATTCTGATTTTGAATATTTTTTAGGATCCATTTGAATACCTCCTTTTGCACCTCCATACGGCAATCCTGTTAAAGAAGTTTTCCAAGTCATCCACATTGCTAATGCTTTTACGGCATCAATATCAATTGTTGGATGATATCGTAATCCTCCTTTATAAGGTCCTAAAGCATTGTTATGTTGCACGCGATATCCTTTAAAAATTTCAACATCGCCATTATCCATACGAACTGGAAAATGAATAATTAACTCATTATTTGTAATTCCTAATATTTTTTTGATATTCGGATTTAAGTTTACCAAATCGGATGCGGTATTGAATTGCTTCATTACATTTTCCAACATTCCTTGTTTTGGTGCTTCTTTTTGCTGTTTTAATTCTTTTATTACTGTCATTTTTTTTAATTAAATAAGTGCAAATTCTTTTTTACTTTTGATGTTTTCAAAACCTATATTTTCAACAGTTTTTCTGGTTCTTTTTATTTCTGATAGCTGTTTTATTTCTGATATTTGTTTTTTTTCTGATACTTGTTTTTCATCAAATTCACTACAAGACCAAATAAAAATTTTATTAGACGTTAGGCTACAAGAATCGACTTCAATACAAGTAGCACACAAACTTTTTTTATAAGTATTCATAAATAATAATATTTGATTACGTTTTGATAATTGCAACAGCTGTACCAAAAAAAATAAACGCACAAAAAAAACACTAAAAATTACTCATATCTACTGATAATCAAATTATTAGTGTTTTATAAATTGATTTTATAAAATTATCAAATTGGGTATTATTTCCCCGTATAGGTAATTTTTACTCGTTTTTAGGTATTGTTTCTTTTAATTTCTCTCGAAGTGTTTTTCTATCTATTTTCAGAATTGCAGCGGCTTTGGTTTTATTATTATTAGTTGCTACTAAAACTTGGGTAATATATTTTTTTTCAAATTCTTTTAAAGATATTAATTCATCGTTTTGCGTAAAATTTATTTGATATTTCACATAGGCTGGTAAATGCTCTATTTCAATAGATTTATCACACATAATTACGGCACGTTGCATCACATTTTCTAGTTCTCTAATATTGCCTGGCCAATGATATCTTTGTAGTATTTCAACGGCTTCTGGGCTTATTTTTATAAATTTATCTTTGTATTCGATTCCGTATTTAAAAAGGAATTTCTCTATTAATAGAGGAATATCTGTAACACGTTCTTTTAAGGTAGGAACTTCTATTTGAACAACGGTTAATCGGTAATATAAATCTTCTCTAAAGCGTCCTTTTTTTATCAATTCTTTCAAATCGATATTTGTGGCAGCAATGACACGAACATCAATTTTTTCTACTTTTTGTGAGCCAACTCTTACAATTTCTTTTTCTTGTAAAACTCTTAGTAAACGTAATTGTGTTGCTAGCGATGCGTTTCCTATTTCGTCTAGAAACAACGTTCCGTTATTGGCTGCTTGAAAAAACCCTGCTCTATTGGTGTCTGCTCCTGTAAAAGCTCCTTTTATGTATCCAAAAAGTTCCGATTCTAACAAATTTTCAGGAATTGCGCCACAATTTACGGCGATAAATGGTGCTGCGGAAAATTTCCCCATATAGTGAATAGAACGTGCGACCAACTCTTTTCCTGTACCACTTTCACCAGAAATAAATACCGTTGCTTTGTTATTTTTAAGTCGTTCAATGATATCGGTAACTTTTTTTATAGCCGATGACGTACCAATCATTTCTCCATAAGAAGTGCTATTTTTTGTGTTTTCAGTGTTTTTTGCAGTATTATTTGCGGTGTTATTTTGAGAATTATTTGTGCGACTATTTTTTTGTTTAGAACTATTTTCTAATGATTTTAAAATCGCTGTTTTTAATTCTTGCTTGGTAAATGGTTTTGTAATATAATCAACTGCGCCAGATTTCATAACCTCTAATGCACCATCAATAGAAGGAAATCCTGTTACTACTAATTTTGGAATTTTCGGAAAATGTTCAGACGCATATTTTAATAATTCGAGTCCATCTACGCCTGGCATTTGCAAATCTGTAATTAACAAATCGATAGCTTCATCTTTTAATATTTGCAATGCTTCTTTTACAGAAATAGCTTTATACGTATGATAATTTAATGATTGTAAATGACGTTGAATCAGTTCAAGAATATGAATATCATCATCAACAATTAAGATATTTTCTTGTTCTAACATATTTATTTCTTGTTTAATTTCGCTTGTTTTTTTTATGTTTTCTGTCTTGGGAAACGAAGAATAAATATCGCTCCTGTTGGTTTATTTGATTTGTATTTTATAGTTCCTCCATGACTTTTCACAATTCCATGAACAACGCTTAATCCTAATCCAGAGCCTTCTCCTGTTGGTTTTGTTGTAAAAAACGGATTGAAAATATTTTCTTTTACTGTTGCTGAAATTCCTGTTCCTTTATCAGATATTTTTAACTTTACAGTGCTTTTGGTTTGTTCAATTTCGATTTCAATTTCTCCATCAATCGGTGAAAAATAAATAGCATTAATTACCAAGTTAAAAATTACTTGTGTTAATTGTATTTTATCTACTTTTAGTGGAATATTTTTTTTGTTGAAATGTAATTGAGCAGTAATATTTTTTTTTCTGAAGTTAGGACGCAATAAACTAATGGCTTGTTTTATGATAGGCACACAATTTATCACTTCCATTTGTTGTGGCATTTCGCAGGAGAAAAACATCAATTTTTTAACGACTTCTCTGGAATAAATAGCACTATTGATTACTTTTTTTAAATCTTTAGCTCCTATTTTATCTTCTTTAAAACGTTCTTGAAGCAATTCTGTAAATCCTAAAATATTTGCCAAAGGCGTGTTTAGTTCGTGTGCTATTCCTGCGGTTATTTCGCCTAGAATAGCCAATCTATCGACACGTTCCATTTGTCTTTTTGATAAAATTTCTCGTTCTTTGAGTTGTTTTCGTTCAAAAAAATCACCTATTTCGGAAGCTACTTTATTTAACAGTAATTTTTCTTCTTCTAAAAAAGCATTTTCAGAAAATTTTGCTCTTGCGTATCCTACTTTTATAGTTCCTATTATATCGCCAAAAACTTTTATCGCATCAAGAATAAAGATTGCATCTAAATCTTCTTTTCCTGCTACTACATGATATTTTTGCGTTTCTATTGCTACAAAAGCCGATACAGGATATCGAATAGAAGCGACAACATTGGAAGCGATTCCTTTGAGTAATATTTCAATATTTGAGAAATCGGTATTTCGCACCAAAGAACTAACATTGTACAGACACGTTAGTTCTTTAATACGTTCTTTTAATTTTTCTTCTGTAGATATAAATTCCATGAAAACATCGCTATATAACTTATATAATTAAAACAAACTTAGTTATAATAAAATAATTTTCACTTAAAAAAAGTTATTTTGTAGGTCGCATTACAATCTGTTATCAATAATATTTTGCACTACTTCAGGGTTTAAGAGGGTGGAAACATCGCCTAAATTATCTAATTCGTTGTGTGCGATTTTTCGTAAAATACGACGCATAATTTTACCTGAACGTGTTTTTGGCAATCCGATGGTAAATTGAATTTTATTTAATTTTGCGATAGGTCCAATATGTTCTGTTATAATTTGATTGATTTCTTTGCGTAAATTATCGTGATCTCTGCCTTGTCCGACATCTTTTAAAATAACGTATCCGTACAATGCATTTCCTTTTATCGGATGCGGAAAACCAACAATCGCACTTTCTGCTACCGCAGGATGTTCATTGATAACATCTTCAATTGGTGCAGTTCCTAAATTATGTCCAGAAACAATAATAACATCATCAACTCGCCCTGTTATTCTGTAATAACCAACCTCATCACGCAATGCACCATCGCCTGTAAAGTATTTATTTTCAAAGGCTGAAAAATAGGTTTCTTTATATCGCTGATGATTTCCCCAAACAGTTCTTGCCATACTTGGCCACGGAAATTTGATACATAAGCGTCCATCGACTTGATTTCCTTTTAATTCGATACCATTTTCATCCATTAAAACGGGTTGAATCCCGATAAAAGGAAGTGTTGCATAGGTAGGTTTTATGGGAGTTACATACGGAATTGGTGCAATCATAATTCCTCCAGTTTCGGTTTGCCACCAAGTATCAACAATAGGACTTTTTTTCTTTCCGACATTATCATTATACCAGTGCCAAGCTTCTTCGTTAATCGGTTCACCGACACTTCCTAATACTTTTAAAGAGGATAAATCATGAGAATCTACAAATGATAATTTTTCTTTTGCCAAGGCTCTAATTGCGGTTGGAGCGGTATAAAATTGGGTAATTTTATGTTTTTCGATGATTTCCCAAAAGCGTCCAAAATCGGGATAACTTGGTACGCCTTCAAACAATACCGTTGTTGCCCCATTTGCCAACGGACCATAGACAATATAGCTGTGCCCTGTAATCCAGCCGATATCGGCAGTACACCAATACACATCATTTTCTTTATAATTAAAAATATTTTTAAACGTATATGCCGTATACACCATGTATCCTGCTGTGGTGTGCAACATTCCTTTGGGCGTACCTGTTGAACCTGACGTATATAAAATAAATAATGGATCTTCAGCATTCATAATTTCGGGTTCACAAACTTCGGATGCCTGGTCTAATAAAGGTTGTAACCAAGTATCTCGCCCTTGTATCATCTCGATATTTGCCTGTGTTCTTTTAACGACGAGTACTTTTTCAACGGTTTGACACTCTTGCAATGCTTCATCTACAATTCCTTTTAAATCGATGATTTTTTTCCCACGAAAAGAGCCATCCGAAGTAATAACCATTTTAGCTTGACAATCATTGATTCTGGTTGCTACGGCTGTTGCAGAAAATCCTGCAAAAATTACGGAATGTACTGCACCAATTCTGGCACAAGCGAGTAATGAGATGGCTAATTCAGGAATCATTGGTAAATAAATACAGACTCTATCGCCTTTTTTGATACCATTTTCTTTTAAAACATTAGCAAATTTACAAACTCGCTGATGCAATTCTTTATACGAAATATGTTGTGCTTTTTCATCAGGATTATTGGGTTCAAATAAAATAGCTGTTTTTTCACCTCGTGTTCGTAAATGTCGGTCGATACAATTTTCTGTAATATTTAATTGTCCGCCTTCAAACCATGTTACTTCGGGTTTTGAAAAATCGTATTTTAAAACGGTGTCCCATTTTTTACGCCACATAAAATGTTCTTCGGCTATTTCTTGCCAAAAATTTTCTGGCTCTCGAATTGATTTTCTGTAAACCTGATAATATTCCTCTAAGTTTTTGATATGATAATTACTCATAATGTTCGTAAATTTTTATGGATGGTTATTTCCTGTTTGCTTTGTATTTGATTGAATTATTTAATGATTTTTTAATGAAGATAGCTTTGCGTTCTAAAACGTATCTAAAAGTAGGATTTTTTATTATAAAAAGCTAACGGTTTTAAAATCTTGCTTTTACTCTTTTTTTTGATAAAATTTAAACAGGCTCTAAACAGGCTCTTAATAAAAAAACTCAATAAAAATTTTAACAAAATATTTAGAAAAAAATAATAAAAAATTTAGTATTTAAACCGATTTATTAACAATAAGGAAACCATGTTATTAAATATAATAACGAAATTAGGATATACAAAATATACCCTTCATGATTCCAATAATTAACGAACACATTAAAGCTAGAAAATTAACAACACTTATTGAAAATAGAACAAAATACGCTTCGGAATATGCCGAATTAACTATTTTTGAAACCTTTGAAACCACGAAAAATATTTTTTTTAATTTTGATACAACTGTTATTGCCAGTATGATAACAGGTAAAAAAATAATGCATTTTGATAAGACAAAACCTTTTTCATTTGTTCCAGGAGAATCTTTGGTAATTCCAAAGGCGAACAGTATGAATATTGATTTTCCTGAAGCATCTTTAACGAATCCGACTTCTTGTTTAGGATTGATTATTGATCAGCATAAAATAAATGAAGTCGTGTATGATTTCAATGAAAAAACCGTTATTGAACGAGAAAATAACGATTGGGATTTCAAAAAAAAATCATCGCATCTCAATAATAACGAGGATATTAATTTACTAATTTCCAGACTTACAAATACCTATATTAAAAATTCAAAATCGAAAGATGCCTTACTAAATTTAATGATTCCTGAATTAATTATTCGTTTATTACAAAGTAAAGCTCGAAAAATTATATTAAATGACGTGAATTATTCTTTTTGCGATACTCGGATTGGTTATGCGGTAAAATATATCAAAGAAAACATCACTAAAAACGATTTAAGTTTAGCTATTATTGCCGAAAAAGCGTGTATGAGTAAATCTCATTTTTTCAAAAAATTTAAAAATACGCTAGGAATTACGCCTGTAGATTATATCAATTATGAAAAAATTAAATTTGCCAAGCAATTGCTTAAAAATAATCCTGACCAAAATATAGCGGATATCGCTTATAAAACGGGTTTTAATAATGTTACGTATTTCAATCGATTATTTAAAAGAAATGAATGTGTTACACCTCAACAATTTAAAGTATCTTTAAAAAATATAATTTCGTATAGTAATTGATATTTTAATGTTTTTGAGTCATTTTTCCACTGTTTTTTCTTTTTTTGATATTCTTATTTTTTTTGATATTTTTTTAGCGAATTGGCATATTATTTTGCTTTTTTTCATCATTTCGATACTCTATTCTTCGGTAGGTTTTGGCGGAGGCTCTAGTTATTTGGCGGTTTTGGCGTTAACAGGATTTATATTTACTCAAATCAGAGCAACTTCATTACTTTGTAATATTGTGGTTGTTATTGGGAATGTTTTTTATTTTCATCGACAAAAAGTGTATGATTTTAAAAAAGTAATTCCGTTGGTATTTTGTAGTATTCCCTTTGCTTTTATCGGCGGATATTTAAGAATACATCAAACATTTTTTTTTATTTTAC
The DNA here is from genome assembly GCF_021390755.1 of Tenacibaculum piscium. Lineage (NCBI taxonomy): Bacteria > Pseudomonadati > Bacteroidota > Flavobacteriia > Flavobacteriales > Flavobacteriaceae > Tenacibaculum > Tenacibaculum piscium. The sequence continues at coordinate 18,273 of NZ_JAJGWR010000003.1, forward strand.
TAGGAATTACGCTTTTATTTGGTGCAATTACGATGTGGATTTCTAAAAATGGGCAAAAAAACAGAGAAAAAATCAAGAAGCAAAACAAGAATATTGACACGAATATTATAGCTAAAAAATCAAGATTTCCATTTTTAAAAGATGCGAGTTACGGAGGTTTTATAGGATTTATTTCTGGAATGGTCGGTATTGGCGGTGGTATTTTTTTAGCCCCATTATTGCATCTAACGAATTGGGATACGCCTAAAAGAATTTCAGCAACGGCGAGTTTATTTATTTTAGTAAATTCAATTTCGGGATTGGGCGGTCAGTATTTGAATCCTGAATTTTCAATTAATTGGAATATTACGCTTCTTTTATTGTGTACGGTTTTTTTGGGCGGTCAAATAGGAAGCCGATTGAGTCATCAATTTTTAAATCCGATACAATTAAAAAAGGCAACCGCTATTTTGATTGCCTTTGTTGGTATTCGTATTTTGATAAAATATTTATTTTAAGTAAGAAACTGTTTAAGATTACTCATTATTTTCATCGCTTAGTGTTTTCATAAAATCGATAACTTGTAGTACTTCTTTTTTTGATAAACTTAAACTATCAAATGGCAAGGTTTGATATTCATTATGAATCCCTAAACCAACACCGCCTCCTTTGTTATAAAAATCCATCACTTCGGCTAATGTTTGATATACGCCATTATGCATATACGGTGCAGTTTTATTGATATTTCTGATCGTTGGTGTTTTAAAAAAGTGTTTTCGTTCTTCGGTTTTATATAAATTATAGCGTCCTAAATCGGAAGATAATACAGGATTTTTTGTGTCGATTGTTTCAGGAACGCCTATAAACTCGAGTTCTGTATCGTTGTAATTTGGCGGTACCGTTCCGTTAAAAACAGGCGGAAAATGACAAGTTGCACACAAGGCTTTTCCCATAAATAGATTAAAACCTCGTTGTTCATCGGCAGTTAATGTTTTTTCTTCACCTCGGATATTTTTATCAAACTTTGAATTGAACGAATTTAAAGTTCTGATATAAGAAGCAATAGCGTGTCGTATATTGCGACCATTATTTTGATTTTTTTGATATAAAGTCGCCAATGATTTTTGATACTTTTGATTTTTCAAAACTCGTTGTATCACAGAATCCATGGTCATATTAAATTCATTATGATTTTCAACAACACCAATAATTTGTCCTTCTAAACTTCCTGCTCTAGCATCCATAAAAAAATCTCGTTGATACGATGCGTACGTTAATGTTGGCGTATTTCGTTGTTGTGCATCATTAAATTTTTTTCGACCATCGGTAAATGCTAAATCTTTAACATGACAGGTTGCACACGCCATATCGTACTTTTTAGAAAGTGATGGATCATTAAATAATTGCTTTCCAAAAATTATTTTTTCTGCTAATTGTGTCGTATCGCTTAAATGGTCTGAAAAATAATCTAAATTCAATGTTTTATCAGAAAAAAGTGTTGCCATATTGTTGGATAATGCCATTTCAAAAGGATATTTTACGTTCCAATCTTTTTGAATTTCAAGCAATAATTTTAACTGCGGATTTGTATGTTTTTGTATAAATGTGAATCGGTCAAAAGTATCGAAATCATGATTTAAATCTTTTTGAGCATTTTTAACGGTTGTTTCTAATTTGGTCAATAATTTTTTATTGCTAAATTTCTGTTGATGCACTTGCAGAATTTCTAAAATTGTTCCATAAGTATATGAACTTTCTTGCAATGATTGATTTAAAACTGGTGAATCAAATCCTGTAATTCCTGTGGTAGCGATTCGTGTAATTTGGTCTCTAATCAGCCACATCACATGGTATGATTTTAAGTTTAACGCGACATTTTTTCGGATTAATTTTAAACGATTTCTTGTAACGGTTACCGCTCTTTTCAACAATACGGTATCGATATTTTTTTGATAAATTGCTTCTTCTATCACTTGAAAACCGATAGGTTGCATAACGCGTGTATCGTTACTTGCTTCTCCTTTTACGCTTACAATATTGGGTGCGTTTAGCGATTTGTAATTATTTTTATCAGAAAAAGCTAAGATTGGTTCTAAGCGTTTAAAATATTTACGAGCGATGCCATAGTATGCTTGTTTTTTCTTTATATCAATTTCTTTTATTTCGATGCTATCTAAATTTTTGATAGTAATATTCAGATTTTCGACATATATTTTTTGAATACTATCTGAAAAATAGGTATCTGAAGAATTTGATGAATTTAAAGAATTGTTAACAGCTTGGTATTTTGTTGATTTTTGATTACAAGCGACTAATAAAAGCAAAAGACATACACGAATGTATGTCTTAGCTTTACAGAATGCTTGACTGTATAAGTCTTTCATTTTGATAGTATTCTATAATAATTTTTTATAATTTTCTATAATTTTTGATAATATTTTATCTTTCTAATCCTGTAATTAAATGTAAAACAGAACCTTCTTTTCTATTCGCTAAATCGGTATTTGCGTTTGGATCAGTAAAAGAAGTTCCATCAGCAGGTTCCCATCCGTGGTTTTGTGTGATTACTAAAAATGATGATTTTCCATTATTTACGATATCAGTAACATCAATCATTCCAGTAATTTCCCAATATTTAGACATTTTTCCATATCCTAAAGTTTCACCTCTTTCTTGGTCGCATTCTAATACTGTTTTCACAACTCCAGTTGCTAAATTGTATTGATATAATTTAGAATATCCAACAATAGCAGAATTTTCAGAGGCATATCCGTTAGGATCTTCTTGAATATACGCATAGTTTTCAGTAACTACGATATTATCAGGAGAATGGAAACCATCTGCTTTTCCTCCTTTGATATCACCATCTAATACACAGGTAATTTTGGCTTTTCCTGTTGGATCGTTTTCATTTAAAACTACTTTGTAAACACGTCCTAAAATAGATCCTTTTCCTACTAAACCTGGTTTATTACGTCCTGTTACAGCAAAATAAATTTCTCTATTATTGGCAGCAGAACCTCTTCTCCAGTCAATATCTTCTAACCTAGAGAAGCCCATAACACCTTTAGTTTTACATTCGGCATCTAAAGCGTTGATTTCTTTTTCGGCTAATTCTACAAATTCCACATCATATTGTGTTCCTTGTTTCATATCTACTTCGTAAGTTACGCCAGGAGTTGTTACTTTTAAACCGTATAATTTTCCAGTTTCTAAATCACCTCTATTTCCAACATACATTCCTAATTGTCCTGATGGCACGTTGTTATCAGCATTATCATCACCAATAAAAGCGACTGTTTTATCTGCATACGCATCTTTACCAATAACTACCGCATTTTCTGTAGACCATTGTCCCATTGCGGTTAGCATTTTTCCAGTACTTGCTGTTTTTGAATCTTTATAAGGATCGGTAGCAAAAACTCCTTTTGAAGCACCACCCCATTCACCTCCTGATAAATATAAAGGACCGAAACCGTGTTCTTGTGGTGTAATCATAGAACCAGAACATTGTGCTGTTTCTCCTGTTGCTTTTGCATTTAAAATATATTCTGCTGATACTGGTCTTAAATTTTTATTTAATTTAATTCTAGCGATTGAATAATCAGCTTCAATATTATTGATTAATGTATAAGTACCATCTGCTTCTGGTAATAAACCAGCACCATCAGCCATAGAACCGTATATAAAGTCTGGCGAATTTGGAATTACATCTTCTGATGATAAGATTGGCGTAATTTTTAAGCCGATAAATTCATTTTTAACTTTTAAAAAGTTGGGTGTTTTAGAAGCCGTTAAATAGGTTGTTGCATCATCTCCTTGATCTCCGTTAGTTCCATCTTTTCCGTCTTTTCCATTTTCACCGTTGATTCCATCAATACCATTGGTACCGTCTACTCCATCGGCACAAGAAGTAAATGTCGCAACACTTAAAGAGATCGTTAATAAAGCAATTACACTTAATTTTAAATTTTTCATTGTAGTTAGGTAGTTATATTTAAGTTTTATTTGATAATTTATGATTCGCTATCGTTTTTTTGATGTTACAAATTAAAGGCTCGTTTGTAAAACTTACGGTGATGCTAGTTTAAGAACAGGTCATTAAAATGTAAATTTTATTAAGAGAACTTAAATAATTGGATTGATTCTAAATTATAGAGCTATTAATATGTTAAGAGCTTGTTTAAATTTCATCTGAAAAAAATATAGTGGTAAAAAATGACGGCAAGGGGTTAAAATTCCTTGTTAAAAAGAGCTAAAAACTGTGGCAAATCAGGATGAGAAACTGAAATAAATTCAGTTTGACGCATTTTTATTTTTAAAACAAGGGGTTTTAACCCCTTGTCATGCCTATTTTGACGTTACAAAAATTTTTGGAATAAAATTTAAACAGGCTCATAATTTTTAAATTATTTTAGCCTTGTTTATTAATATCTTTGACGCTTTAAAAATCATCTAAAACAAACATAAACCACACTAATTAATTTAAATTATTATGCTAGGAATCCTTTTTACCTTATTAATGTTAATTTTATTACAAGCTGTTTTAGGCTTTGATAATTTATTATATATTTCTTTAGAATCTAAAAAAGCCCCGATAGCTGCTCAAAAAAAAGTACGAAAAACGGGTATTTTAATCGCTATTATTTTAAGAATCGTATTGCTTTTTGTGTTAGTTTCTATTATTGATTTTTTTCAAGAACCTTTTTCATTTTTAAGCGGCGGCATTAAAAATGTTATTCATTTTGCTTTTAACGGACACAGTATTATTGTGTTATTGGGCGGTGCATTTATTTTATATACGGCGATAAAAGAAATTTGGCACATGATTGGTAAAAATAATTTATCACATGATATCGATGGAAATTCAAGTTCAAAAAGGACAAAATCATCAAATGCGGTCATTGCGAGTATTGTTTTAATGAATTTAGTTTTTTCTTTTGATTCTATTTTAGCGGCAATCGGTCTAACGAGCGATTTAAAAAATAGCACTACCGCCTTTATTGTTATGGCAATTGCGATTGTAATTAGCGGATTATTGATGCTTATTTTAGCCGATAAAATCGCTACTTTTTTGGCAAAAAACCGAATGTATGAAGTCTTAGGATTATTTATTCTTTTTATCGTAGGAATTATGCTGATTACCGAAGGCGGACATTTGGCACATATCAAATTATTTGGCAATGAAATTGTACCGATGAGCAAAACGACCTTTTATTTTATATTGGCAATTTTAATTATTGTTGATGTTGTTCAGGGAAGTTATCAGAAGAAAATACTTGCGGAGAACACGATAAATTCAGTTCAAGAAGCTGATACTTCTCAAAAATAATTTTGAATTATTTAAAACCAAAAAAAGGCAATTTTTAATAAATTGCCTTTTTTATTTTTAATTATTTTGATTTATTTTGAAATTATAAGATTTTATAATTTCGATAAAAAACATAAGATATCTTTAAGATGATTTTAAGATAACCATGCGTTTAACATCCAAATTGTTTTTTCTTGTTCGGCGATAAAGTCACTCATCATTGAATTTGTACCTTCATCATTTGCTTGGTCGGCGATTTCCAAAATAGTTCGTTCAATTTTTAATAATTCTGATAAAGAATCAACAATTAATTGTACAGCTTCTACATCTTTATTGATGTTTTTGCCTACAGAAACAGTTGCTGTTTTGGTGTAATCTTCGAAAGTATGCAACGGCGTTGCTTGTAATGTTAAGATTCGTTCGGCAATCATATCGACTTTTACTTGTGCATCGGTATATAATTCTTCAAATTTAACGTGTAATTCAAAGAAGTTTTTTCCTTTGATATTCCAATGTAATCCTCTTGCATTTTGATAATACACTTGAAAATTAGCTAATAAAACATTTAATTCTTTGGCTAATTTTTTTGATTTTTTACTGTCTAATCCTAAAGCTGTTGTGTTCATAGTGTTGTTTTTTAAGTATTATTTTTAAAAAATTGTTATTTACATTCTTTTTTCTGATATATCAAAAGTACGTTCAAATAACTGATAAAAACTATAATTGTTATTGATAGTTTTAATATCTTTATCAAAAAAACTGATACCATGACCATTACACAATTAAAATATACGTTAGCGGTTGCTGAGCATCAAAATTTCACCATCGCTGCTGAACATTGTTTTGTTACACAACCTACTTTGAGTATGCAAATTCAAAAATTAGAAGATGAATTAGAGGCTAAAATATTTAATCGTTCTAAAAAGCCAATTCAATTAACGGAAATTGGCAAAAAAATCTTGGAACAAGCGAAAGTTATTGTTGATGAAAGCAATCGTCTTTTAGATATTGTACATCAGCAAAAAGGTTTTATTGGTGGTGAATTTAAACTTGGAATTATCCCTACGGTGATGCCCACGCTTTTACCGATGTTTTTAAAAACTTTTAACAAAAAGTATCCAAAAGTTCAATTAATTATTGAAGAATTAACCACGGAAGAAATCATCAGAAAACTAACTGATGGTCATATTGATGCAGGTTTGGCAGCGACTCCTTTAGAAAATGATTTTATAAAAGAGCGTGTTTTGTATTACGAACCTTTTGTAGGATTAATTCCTGATAAGCATCGTTTATTTCAAAAAAACAAAATTAAAGTTGATGATTTAGAGCTTGACGATATTCTATTATTGGAGGATGGTCATTGTTTTAAAAACAGTATTTTGAATTTATGTAAAACATCAAAAAAGAGTTCGACACATCGTTTTCAATTAGAAAGTGGCAGTTTTGATACGTTGATAAAATTATCAAAAGATGGTTTAGGAATGACATTATTGCCTTATTTAAACACCCTTGATTTAAATGATGCTGATAAACAAAATTTAAGAGAATTTGAAACACCTTCACCTGCTAGAGAAGTGAGTTTAATTTATCATAAATCGCAACTTAAAATGCAGTTAATAAACGCTTTAAAAACAACGATTGATAGCGTAATACGAGGTGCAATTACTTTTAATGATATTAAAGTTATCAGTCCGATACAAAAAAATAACATCTAATTTGATAAAAAAATCCCGCAATTACTTGCGGGATTTTTTAGCTTTATTTTTAGTAAACACTTAAAACTTATATTCTGATAACGGTTTTGGAAATGCTTCAGGATTTTCGGCTAAATGATAGCGAGGATCATCAACATCTTCAATGATTACATTTTTAAAGGTATCACTTGCTTTGTACATCAACACTTTACAATCTTGGCTTAGGTGTTTTAGTTTAATTATTTTTCCTGCTGTTTGATATTTTTCAACCAATAAAAACACGGCTTCTAACGCCGAATGATCTGAAATTCGAGATTCAACAAAATCAATTTCTACATTTTGAGGATCGTTTTTAATATCAAATTTATCGTTAAATTCGGTGATACTTCCAAAGAATAAAGGACCCCAAATTTCATAAACTTTCGTACCGTCTGATTTTACACGTTTTCTGGCTCTAATTTTCTTAGCGCTCGACCAAGCAAATGATAATGCAGAGATAATAACTCCAACAAATACGGCAATTGCTAAATCAAAAAACACGGTTACCGCCGATACAATAATTAAAACAAAGGCATCTGAGGCTGGAATTTTTTTCATAATTCGAAAACTCGACCATGCAAAAGTTTCGATAACCATCATAAACATAACGCCAACTAAGGCGGCAATTGGCACTTGTTCGATATATTTATCAGCAAATAAAATAAACGTTAGTAAGGTTAACGACATCATTACGCCTGATAAACGTCCACGTCCTCCTGCATTGATATTAATTACCGTTTGTCCAATCATACCGCAACCTCCAGTTCCTCCAAAAAATCCACTTAACATATTTCCAGCACCTTGTGCGATACATTCTTTATTTCCGTTTCCTCTAGTTTCTGTTAATTCATCGACTAAATTCATGGTCATTAAAGTTTCGATTAAACCAACCGAAGCCGCTAAAAACGCATACGGAGCAATGAATTTTAGGGTATCTAAATTGAATGGTAGATTACTCCAAAGTTCTAAAACGTTTAGTTTTTTTGATAATTCATCAATTCCATTTAAACCTGCACCGCCTCCATCTCGAATAAAATCACCAACATTTATTGATGAAATTCCACTAAAAATCGAAATTAAGGTAACAATCAAAATAGCGGTTAAAGCCGCAGGAATTTTGGTGGTTATTTTTGGCAATCCCCAAACGATAAGCATGGTTAATAAAACCAAACCAATCATTATATAAAGTTTTTCGCCTTGCATTGCCGATTTTACAACACCAACATCTTTTACCGAATAAAAACCGTCTTCTTTTACATTGAAAATAACTTTTTTAGTTATCGGATTAAAAACTTGCCCATCAGAAATAATAAAATCTGCTGATTTCGTTTGATGATTAATTACTGATTTTTCATTAATTGTATATAAAACAGTTCCTGATAACACATCTTTTACTTGATTATCAACAACAGTATACACCAATTCTTTGGTTTGTGTGTTTCGTTTATTTTGTCCGAAAAAATCTTTGGTATTTTCTGTAAACATTCCTAATTGTGCCATAAAAATAACAATCGCCAATCCGTTTACAAATCCCATCATTACTGGATGTGGGATTAATCGTACAAATTTTCCGAGCTTAAAAACACCCGCAAATATTTGTATAATCCCCATTAAAACCACGGCGGATAACAAATAAAAATATCCCATATTTTCCACAGGATTTTCGAACAATAATCCTTTGGCGTGTCCTTCTTGAATCATGTTTACAAAAATTACAGCAACTGCCCCTGCAGCTCCTGAAATAAGTCCTGGTCTTCCGCCAAAAATAGCCGATACAATCCCGACTACAAACGCTCCAAACAAGGCTACAATTGGGCTGATTTGAGCCACGAAAGCAAAAGCAACCACTTCGGGAATCATCGCTAAAGAAACCGTAATACCTGCTAACGTATCATCTTTAATGTTAATATTCTTATTTTTAAGGTATTTCATCATCATAAATTACATTTTGGTAAAAGTTGGCAAATGTAAAGATAATTTTATTGATATAATTTCAGGATAATCCAAGTTTAAGATTCTGATTTATTATTTAGAGTTTAATTTTGCGTACTAATTTTTTTGGTTTATTTTTGACCCTCGAATTTACCAAGCCAATTTGAGCGCAAATTATGAGCAGGAAAACACTACTTACTTCAAAGGAAATTGAAATTATTCTGCATCGTTTAGCTTGTCAGTTAATCGAGAATCATACTGATTTTTCGAATACCGTTTTAATAGGACTTCAACCAAGAGGAACGTATTTAGCCAACCGACTTGCAACACTATTAACCGATGAATATCAGATTAAAAATTTACAATTAGGTTTTTTAGACATTACTTTTTATCGAGATGATTTTCGTAGAAGAAACGAACCTTTAGAGGCAACATCAACGAATATTGATTTTTTAATTGAAGGAAAAAAAGTAGTCTTAATTGATGATGTACTTTATTCAGGAAGAAGCGTGCGAAGTGCTTTAACGGCACTTGAATCGTACGGAAGACCCGAAAATATTGAATTATTAGTTTTAATCGACCGCCGTTTTAGCCGACATTTACCAATACAACCCAATTATAGAGGACGACAAGTAGATGCTATTAATCAAGAAAAAGTAGTGGTTAATTGGTTGGAAAATTACAAAGAAGACACGATTTATATAGAAACCAAGCCCACAAAGCTTGTTTAATTATGATTATAAAAAACAACTAAAAATGAAGCAGTTAAGCGTTGAGAATTTACTAGGTATTAAATACCTTAACAAAACCGATTTAGAGCTTATTTTTGAAACTGCTTCTCATTTTAAAGAAGTTATCAATAGACCGATAAAAAAAGTTCCTTCTCTTAGAGATATTACGATTGCAAATTTATTTTTTGAAAATAGTACCCGTACTAAATTATCTTTCGAACTTGCAGAAAAACGTTTATCTGCCGATGTTATTAATTTTTCCGCTGGACAATCATCCGTAAAAAAAGGAGAAACATTAATTGACACGGTAAACAATATTTTAGCCATGAAAGTGGATATTGTAGTGATGCGTCATGCAAGTGTAGGTGCAGGAATTTTTCTATCAAGACATGTAGATGCGAAAATTATTAATGCTGGTGATGGAACACATGAACATCCAACCCAAGCATTATTAGATAGTTTTTCAATGCGTGAAGCATTAAATAGCAACTTAAAAGGCAAAAAAATCGTAATTGTTGGCGATGTTTTACACTCAAGAGTAGCCTTATCAAATATTTTTGCGTTGCAATTACAAGGCGCAGAAGTAAAAGTTTGTGGTCCAACGACACTAATTCCTCGATATATTTCAAGTTTAGGCGTTCAAGTTGAAACCGATTTGAAAAAAGCCCTTGCTTGGTGCGATGTTGCCAATGTTTTACGAGTGCAACACGAACGAATGGATATTAAATATTTTCCATCAACTAGAGAATATACACAACTTTTTGGGATTAATCGTGAAATTTTAGACAGCCTACATAAAGATATTGTAATTATGCACCCTGGCCCTATAAATCGTGGCGTAGAATTAACCAGTGATGTTGCCGATAGTAAACAAGCAATTATTTTAAATCAGGTAGAAAATGGTGTTGCCGTACGTATGGCAGTTATCTATTTATTAGCACAGCAAATAAAAAGAGCCTAAATTTCCCTCATTATTTATCATGAAAATTCAAGACAAAACAAATTATATATTCATTAGTTCTCAAGAAAATAATTGTACTGATTTTTTCTTATCTTTTGAAAAAGAATACGTTAAATATCAAAACAATCATATTATTGTTGAAACTTTAGCTGATTTTAGCCCATCTAAAGAAAATATTTTGTTATTTTTGAAATACGCTGAATTACATCAACAAAATGGTACGTCTTTTGTGATAGTAGTAAAAAATATAGCTATTGACGATTTTCCAGAAATACTCAATATTGTTCCCACTTTAGAGGAAGCACAAGATGTAATCGATATGGAAAATATGCAACGTGAATTAGGTTTTTAACCTAAAAATTTAATGCTTTTATTAACACTTTAAAAGGAACATCTATGGTAAAAAAACTACTTTTTATATTCTTATTAACAACATTTTCTAGTTTTTCTAGTTTCTCTCAAAAGAAATTTGAACAAAAATCTATTGATAAATTAATAGCCTCGCCAAATCCTTTTGTTAATAAAACAACCATTTTTATCGATGCTAAAAACAATCAAAATAGTACGTTAACCGTTCGAAATATACTCGGTAAAACAGTGTATTCCAAACAAATTAACCTGCAAAATGGACGCAATGCCATTCCTTTTGAACGTAACGATTTAAAATCAGGAATGTATATTTATGCAATTCAAAGCAATAAAGATGTGCTTTCAAAACGATTTATAATTAAATAAAATTATAAAATAACAAAATTATAAATTATCCATTATAAATGAGTTTACAAGTAACTGTTTTAGGATGTCATTCGGCAACGCCAAGAGTAAATGCACACCCGACCTCTCAATATTTAGAAATCAATAATCGACATTTTTTAATCGATTGTGGCGAAGGTACGCAAAGACAATTACGAAAATATAAAATTGGTTTTTCTAAAATCAATCATATCTTTATTTCTCATTTACATGGCGATCATTTCTTTGGATTAATCGGACTTATTGCAACTTTCGGAATTTTAAACCGAGAAAAAGAACTCCATATTTATGGACCAAAAGGAATTAAAGAAATTACCGTTCTCCAATTAAAATTAACAAAATCATGGACACGATATGCTATTGTTTTTCATGAATTAACGTCCAAAGAAAGTGAGCTTATTTTTGAAGATGATAAAGTTACCGTACATACAATTCCTTTAAATCATCGGGTTTATACCAACGGTTTCTTATTCAAAGAAAAAGAAAAACCACGAAAATTACATATCGGAAATATCGAATTATATGACGGCGAAATAAATACTGCCGATTATCATCATATAAAAGCAGGAAAAGATATTACATTATCGACAGGCGAAATTGTGCCAAATTCGGAATTGACAATTGATCCGCCAAAACCAAAAAGCTACGCTTTTTGTAGCGATACTGCGTACAAACCAGCTATCGTACCTATTATTAAAAATGTAGATTTACTGTATCATGAAGCTACATTTTTAAAAGATAGAGAAGATTTATGCGACAAAACAAAACATTCTACTGCCGAACAAGCAGGAAATATCGCCAAATTAGCAAATGTAAAAAAACTAATTATTGGACATTATTCTAGCAGATATGCAAATATTCAAGACTTTAAAGATGAAGCACAAACTGTTTTTGAAAATGTCGAATTAGCAAAAGCTGGCGAGCAATATTCCTATAAAAATTAAAATTGATTTGTAGCTAATAAAACCAAAGTACAGGCAATCTCATAGTCAATTTTATTGGCTGATAAAAGGGCGTAAAACTCCTTATTCTCTGTTCCTGGATTAAAAATAACACGCCTAGGTTTTAATGAAATTATATAAGAATAATACCCTTTTTGACGTTCGGGATTTAAATATAAAGTAACTATATCAACAGCAGTAAATGCTATTTTTTCTGTTTCAATAATCACTCCAGCTACGCTCCCACTTCTTAAACCAATAGCAACCGTTTTAATTTGAGCAGCAACCAATCTTTCAATCGCTTTATTTGAATACCTTACAGGATTTAAAGAAGCTCCTAATACTAATGTTTTTTTATTCATAATTGTTAATCTTTTGTTAAACAAGGCTCAACTCTGTAACAAAAACACCTTATTACGAGTCTAGTAAGTATCAAAAATAAATTAGAAAATAATAACAAGCAACCAAAAATTAACAAAACTTACAAAATGAAAAAATTATTTCTATTGATTTTTATGATTTTTACAGCATTTAATAACCCTTTATTTGCTCAAAAAAATCAAACTAAAATACCCAAAATAGGCGTTATTTCTGGAAAAATAATCGACCAAGCATCAAAAGAACCCTTGCCATATGTAAATATTATTATCAAAAATACTGCCAATAAAATTATAACAGGAGGCATCACCAATGACGCTGGAAATTTCCTTATCAAAAGTATTCCCGCTGGAAAAAATATCGTAGAAATTCAATTTATCGGATACAAAACAATTTCTAAATCCATTCTGATTAACAGAAAAAATAATAACATCAATTTAAAAACAATCACACTTTCTGAAGATAGTACCGCTTTAGATGAAATCGAAATTAGAGCAGAAACATCAACCGTAACTCAAAAAGTAGATAGAAAAGTAATTAACGTTGGAAAAGACCTAACCTCATCAGGAGCAACTGCTTCAGAACTTTTAAACAATGTACAATCGGTAAGTGTTGATAGCCAATCAGGAGAATTAAGCCTACGTGGAAACGCAAATGTACGTGTTTTAGTTGATGGAAAACCAACCAATATGAGCACCGCTCAATTATTAGAGCAAATTCCATCAACATCTATTAAAAGTATTGAACTAATTACCAATCCATCAGCAAAATACAACCCTGAAGGAATGAGTGGAATTATCAATATAATACTGCATAAAAGCGCAAATATCGGATTTAATGGCGCTATAAATACAGGAATTACACAAGGCGAAAATACCCGATACAACGGTTCTTTAAACATGAATTATAAAACGGGAAAAGTTAATTTCTATACCAATTTAGGATACAATAACGGAAAACGACACAATCATGGAGAAATCTCGAGAAGAGGGAATAATCCATCTTCACAAAAATTTATATCCGATAGCGAAAAAACCGCTTATTTAATAAAATTTGGTGCCGATATTTATATCAATGATAAAAATACCCTGTCTTTTTATACCACACAAAATAAAGCAGATTCTTTTAAAGATGGTATCGCAAAAGTATATGACGCTACAAATATACTCACCACAAATGCTCCAAATACTTCTGATAATGAAAATAATACAGGAAGTTATAACATGAATTATAAAATTGACTTTCAGAAAAAAGGACATAATTTAGAATTTGAAGCAACCTATTCAAACAGCAAAAACACCGATAAATTAATCAATAAAGAAACATTTATCGCCAATACAAATCCTAAATATCAATTTCTGAATTATTTTAATACGATTCAAAATGATAGAAATAATACCTTATTAAATCTTGATTATACCAATCCTATTTCAGAAAATGGAAAACTAGAACTTGGCGTTGAATACAGAAGCAACGAAACCGAAAATACAAATAAAACCAATCAAGATGGTTATAAAACAGATGCTACAGGAAATTTAGTACTCGACACAAATAATAAACCAATCATAGAAACTCTCGGCAACGGTTCTTTTAAGTATCAAAGAGATATTATTTCAGGATATGTGAACTACGGACACACTTTTAATAAAATAACCATGCAGTTAGGAGCACGTTTAGAACAGTATGACGTAACAGGAAAATTTACCAATAAAAATCAAACAAAACCATATTCTGATAACCTTTTTAATATCTATCCTTCGGCATTTTTCACGTTTAATCCATCAGAAAAAAATCAATACCAACTAAGCTACAGCCGTAGAGTTGATCGACCTTTTATAGGACAAGTAAACCCAATTAGAGAATGGAGTACTCCCCTAATTACATCTGTGGGAAATGCTACTTTAAAACCTCAATTCACCAACTCTTTTGAAGTGAATTATAGCCGAAGAATTAAAAAAGGGTCGCTTACTTTTGGTTCTTTTTATAGAAAAGTTACCGACGAAATCGCAACCGTTCTATATAAAGATCCAGCCGATAATACCGATACAAGACAAATAAAATCATACCAAAATTTTAATGGAAATAACCGTTACGGTTTTGAAATGTCGAGCAATTATAGCTTCACAAATTGGTGGAGAGCAAACGCAAGTGTAGACCTATACGCACAAACATTAAAAGGAATCGTGGCTGGAAGTGAAAAATCAGTAAAAAATAATGCCTTTAACGCTCGATTAAGTAACAGTTTTACCGCATCAAAAAAATTAAGATTCCAATTATTTGCCATGTACAGAGGTGCCAATAAAAGCTTACAATTTGATATTAAACCAATGTGGATGCTAAACACAGGCGCAAGTTATAAAGTGCTAAAAGGAAAAGGAAATATTTCACTAAAAGTAAATGATATCTTTAAAGGAATGAAATTTAGTTTCGATTCTACAGCGCCCTACAACCAAACAGGAACTTTTAACTGGGAAAGTAGAACCGCTTATATCGGTTTTAATTACAGATTTGGTGGCGGAAAAAATAAAGCCAAACGTAGAAGAAATAGAGATAATAACGAGAAAAATGGCGGAGGAGGTTTTATGTAATCCGCATTTATTTTTTTGATTTTTATCAAAAATATCATACAGAAATCAATTAATCAATTAATCAATCAATAGAGGGCAGACACATAGGTCTGCCCCTACGATTATTATTTGATAATTACCAACGAATAATAACAGAACCCCAAGTAAATCCGCTTCCAAAAGCCGCTAAAACTACGACATCATTATCTTTAATTTTGCCTTTTTCCCACGCTTCCGTTAAAGCAATAATTACAGATGCAGCCGTAGTATTTCCGTATTTCATAATATTATTATACACCTTATCATCCGATAATTGAAATTTCTGCTGGATAAATTGTGCAATACGTAAATTAGCTTGATGCGGAATTAACATATCAATATCTTCTTTTTGTAAATTATTTGCTTCCAAACCTTCTACAATCGCTTCTGAAAAACGACCAATCGCATGTTTAAATACAAACTGCCCATTCATATATGGATAATAGGAAACATCTTCAGGATTATTATTAGCGATAAGTTCAGGAACCCAACGACTTGTTGAAGGTCCTTCTAACATCAGCTCCTTAGCGTGTTTCCCCTCTGAATGTAAATGTGTCGATAAAATTCCTTTGCCCTTTTCTTCACTTCTTGATAAAACCGCTGCTCCTGCTCCATCTCCAAAAATTACCGAAACATTTCTTCCTCGGGTTGATTTGTCTAATCCGCCAGAATGATTTTCCGAACCAATGACCAAAATATTTTTGTACATACCAGTTTTAATAAACTGATCGGCAACTGACATCGCATAAATAAAACCCGAACATTGATTGCGAATATCTAACGCACCAATTGTTGGTAAATCTAACATTTCTTGCACCTGTACACCTCCACCTGGAAAATACATATCTGGGCTTAAGGTTGCAAAAACAATAAAATCAATGTCCTCTTTTTGTAAGCCCGAACGCTCAATCGCTATTTTTGATGCCTTAAAACCCATTACCGCTGTCGTATCTCCTGATTTTGGATCTATCCAACGACGTTCTTCAATTCCTGTACGCTCCTGAATCCACTCATCAGAAGTATCCATAAATTCCTTTAAATCATCATTTGTAACTACATTTTCTGGCACATAATAACCTAATCCTGTTATTTTTGAATTATACATATTAACTTTTTAGTATTTAACTGTTGTTTTGCGTACCTACAAAAATAGCCATTTTAACATAAAAAATAGTAAAAACGTCATTTTGTCATAAAATATGTTCCAAATATCTTCCAAACATCTTTTGGTATTTTTTTTGTTATATAAGATCAGTAAATAAACTGTAAATCAAACAAAATATATAATTATGAGCAAAGGAAGTATTAATGTGTCGGTAGAAAATATATTTCCACTGATTAAAAAATTCTTGTATTCTGATCACGAAATTTTTTTACGTGAGTTAATTTCTAACGGAACAGATGCAACGACTAAATTAAAACACTTAATTTCTATCGGGGAAGCAAAAACCGAATTAGGCGATGCTAAAATTGAAATTAGTATCGATAAAGAAGCAAAAACCATCACCATAAAAGACCAAGGTTTAGGAATGACTGCCGATGAAGTTGAAAAATATATCAACCAAATTGCGTTTTCTGGAGCCGAAGAATTTTTAGAAAAATATAAAGACGATAAAAATGAAACGGGTGTTATCGGACACTTTGGTTTAGGTTTTTATTCGGCTTTTATGGTGGCTCATAAAGTAGATTTAATTTCTAAATCATTTAAAGACGAACCAGCAGCACATTGGACGTGCGACGGTTCTCCTGAATATACCTTAGTTCCTCACGACAAAACTGACCGAGGAACAGAAATTATTTTGCATATCGCTGAAGATTCTTTAGAGTTTTTAGAAGAAAGTAAAATCGGTGGTTTGTTGAATAAATACAACCGTTTTAATCAAGTGCCAATTAAATTTGGAACGAAGAAAATAAACGACCCTGAATTTACACCTCAAACAACAACAGACGAAGAAGGAAAAGAAACCACTGAACCACACAAACAAATTGAAGTTGATAATATCATCAACAATACAAACCCAGCTTGGACAAAAGCACCTGCCGATTTAAATGATGAAGATTATACCAACTTTTACAGAGAATTGTATCCAATGCAATTTGAAGAATCGTTATTTCATATTCACTTAAATGTAGATTATCCGTTTAACTTAACTGGTATTTTATTCTTCCCGAAACTTACACAAAACTTAGATATGCAAAAGGATAAAATCCAATTGTATCAAAACCAAGTGTATGTTACCGATAACGTAGAAGGAATTGTTCCTGACTTTTTACAAATGCTAAAAGGTGTTATTGATTCGCCAGATATTCCTTTAAATGTTTCTCGTTCTGGATTACAAGCCGATGGCGCTGTTAAAAAAATATCAGGATATATCACCAAAAAAGTAGGTGATAAATTAGCATCATTATTCAAAAAAGATAGAGCCGATTTTGAACAAAAATGGAACGATATCAAAGTAATTATCGAATACGGAATGTTATCCGAAGATAAATTCTTTGATAAAGCCAAAAAATTTGCCCTATATCCAACGGTAAGCGATAGCTATTTTACGTTTGATGAATTAATCGAAAAAACTAAAGATAATCAAACCGATAAAGACGGAAATCATATCGTTTTATACGCCTCTAACAAAGACGCACAACACAGTTATATTCAAGAAGCAACCGCAAAAGGATACGAAGTTGTCGTTTTAGATTCGCCAATTGTATCGCATTTAATGCAAAAACTAGAAACTGCAGGTGAAACAAAAGTGCAGTTTGTTCGTGTAGATGCTGATTTTATCGATAACTTAATCAAAAAAGACGATGCGGTTATTTCTAAATTATCAGAAGAAGAAGTTGCTACTTTAAAACCTGTTATTGAAGGCGTAATTGCTTCACAAACATATACCGTACAATTAGAAGCAATGGATTCTAATTCATCGCCATTTTTAATTACTGTCCCTGAATTTATGAGACGTATGAAAGAAATGCAAGCCTCTGGTGGTGGCGGTGGAATGATGGGAATGGGGAATTTACCTGAAATGTATAATTTAGTGGTAAATACAAATTCTCCATTAGTTTCTGAAATCTTAAATGCTGATGATAACAAGAAAAAAGAACTCATTACACAAGCTTTTGATTTAGCAAAACTTTCTCAAAATCTTTTACATGGTGAAGCTTTAACAAACTTTATCAAACGTTCGTACGAACTTATTAAATAGTCGCAAATCGCTACAAATAAATACTTAAAACCTCTTTGTATAACAAAGAGGTTTTTACATCTTTAAATAACACAAATATCCCCTAATTATGAAAAAATTACTGTTACTTTTAATCAGCTCTTTAACAATCTTAATAATATTTTCTTGTAGTGAAGATACTATTATTAATAAAGCAGAGGAATCTGAAATTTCTGAAACTAATAAAGTAGAGGAATCTGAAACTTCTGAAACTGATAAAACAGACGAATCCGAAACTTCTGAAACTGATAAAACAGACGAATCTGAAACTTCTGAAACTGATAAAACCCTGAGTAATGAACAACTAGAGTTTATGCAAGAATATGAAACTATTGTTGATGATTTAAAATGGACTAAAGAAATTGCAATCTTTTTAGATGGAAATATTACCAAAGAATACAAAAAAATCGTAAATAAAGTTTTAGATACCTATAATCCATTATTTTCTGATGGAACAAAAATTAAACTCGTAAAAACAGCAAAGGAATCAAATGTACATTTATACAATGCTACGAAAAATGAATTAGCTTCTTTTTGGTCAGATATTTATAGCTATGTTGGCGGTGCTATTGGATACGGAACTACCTCTTGGTCATCAAGCTCTTATGGCGGAGAAAAAATTATTAATGAAGGTAGAATCTGGGTAGAAACAGGTAGCGATATTTCATTATTATTTCATGAATTAGGACACGTTTTAGGATTAGGACATAGTAGCCAAAAATATTGTACAACTTCTGTAATGTGCGGTGTGCCAAGCGCTAAAACATTATCCGCTTTTGATAAAGCAATGATACAAATACGTTATCATTCTGATGTAAAATCAGATACTTCATTCGATGAAATGAAACCTATTATTGAAAAATTATTACTTACAAAAGAAGTTGTAATCAAAAAATAACAATTCGTTTATAACGAAATTTAACTATTTCTCTTATCAAAAATAAAATACTTAAAAACCTCTTTGTAAAAATCAAAGAGGTTTTTTTAATTCCCATTTATATAGATTAATTTCACCAATTAATTATATCAATTATCAAAAAAAATCGTTTATTATTAGAGCCTGTTTAAATTTCATCTGAAAAAAATATAGTGGCAAAAAATAACGGCAAGGGGTTAAAACCCCTTGTTAAAAAAAGCTGAAAACTGTGGCAAATCAGGATGGGAAACTGAAATAAATTCAGTTTGACGCATTTTTATTTAAAAAAAAGGGGTTTTAACCCCTTGTCATGCCTATTTTGATGTTACAAAAAATTTTGGAATAAAATTTAAACAGGCTCTTAAATAAAAAACAATAATATCAAACTAAGAGCCTGTTTAAATTTCATCTGAAAAAAAAATAGTGGCAAAAAATAACGGCAAGGGGTTAAAACCCCTTGTTAAAAAAAGCTGAAAACTGTGGCAAATCAGGATGGGAAACTGAAATAAATTCAGTTTGACGCATTTTTATTTTTAAAACAAGGGGTTTTAACCCCTTGTCATGCCTATTTTGATGTTACAAAAAATTTTGGAATAAAATTTAAACAGGCTCTTAAATAAAAAACAATAATATCAAACTAAGAGCCTGTTTAAATTTCATCTGAAAAAAAATAGTGGCAAAAAATAACGGCAAGGGGTTAAAACCCCTTGTTAAAAAAAGCTAAAAACTGTGGCAAATCAGGATGGGAAACTGAAATAAATTCAGTTTGACGCATTTTTATTTTTAAAACAAGGGGTTTTAACCCCTTGCCATACTATTTTGATGTTACAAAAATTTTTGGAATAAAATTTAAACAAGCTCTTAATTAAGAACAATAATATCAAACTAAGAGCCTGTTTAAATTTCATCTGAAAAAAAATAGTGGCAAAAAATAACGGCAAGGGGTTAAAACCCCTTGTTAAAAAAAGCTAAAAACTGTGGCAAATCAGGATGGGAAACTGAAATAAATTCAGTTTGACGCATTTTTATTTTTAAAACAAGGGGTTTTAACCCCTTGTCATGCCTATTTTGATGTTACAAAAAATTTTGGAATAAAATTTAAACAAGCTCTTAAATTAAGAACAATAATATCAAACTAATAAAAAAGCAAAAACATGAAAATTATAACAAAAATTATACTCAAAATAGCAATCATTTTATTGATAAGTTCTTGTAATAAAGGAACTATTTTTAGTAAAATTGATGAAAATGAAATTAATCAAAATAAATTAAACCAAAAACAAAACGAACTAATAAAAGAATATCAAAAAGTCGCTATTGATACAGAAAATCTGAAATGGAAAAAAGAAATACGACTCTTCTTAGACGGAAATATCACTAAAGAATACAAAGAAAATATACAAAAAATAATCGGAAATTATAATAAACTATTCAGCGATGGAATGAATATTAAAATCGTAAACGATTTTGAAAACGCAAATGTACACCTACTTATAACCAATAAAAAAAATGTCGGAAAAACATGGAAAGATATCCCAAGATATATAACCGACCAAAATACCAAAGGATACGCTACAACTACTTGGAAACAAGAAAATCCGCAAAATGAAAAAATTATTACTAAAGGTAGAATTTGGATAGAAAATACGAATATCGAATTAACATATCATGAAATAGGACACCTTTTAGGTTTAGGACATAGTAGCCTAAAATATTGCCCTAAGTCCGTAATGTGTGCCGTAACAACTGCCAATGAATTATCCGATTTCGATAAAGCAATCATTAAAATAAAATATCATCAAAAAATAAAATCAGGCGATGATTTCAATAAAATAAAACCAATTATTTTAGAATTATTACAAAACAAAGAAATTCAACTCTAACTATAAAAAAAACCTCTTTGATTTTAACAAAGAGGTTTTTTAAAAAATTTTAGCTATAAACCCTCCACAATAGCAACCTCATCAGCCGTTAAACCATATAATTTATAAACCATTTGGTCTATCTGTTTTTCTAAAACGCTCGTATCCGATTCAGGATTTTCCTTTTTTATCGATAATATTTTATCTACTTTTTCTATAAATGGCGTTTGCTCTTTTTCTGATATTTCTTTTATTGGAAATTGTCTAAAAACTTTAACACCAATATCAACTCCGATTCCTCTTTTTTTACCATTTGAATTAAACCAATATTCTCCTAATTTTGAATTCATTAACATTAAAAGATACTTTAAATCATAATTTTTATCTTTTTGCCAAATTACAGAAAAAGAAAAACCTACATAATAATTTTCTTCATCATAAGTAAAATTAGGTTTTTTAAACATTCCTGGACAAATTAATTTGGGAGCGTCAAAAGGATTAAATTTTGAACTTCTATCTCTATGTAAACCATAAGGTAAATTTGAAGAAGTTATAAAAGGAGACATTTTATCTAAATGCTTTTTTAAATTAGGATATTTATTTTCTTTAATTTGTTCTCTAATTATTTTATCTGAAAAAATTAAATATTCATCTGAAAAATTAACGCTATATTTATTTACATTGTGAGTATTTAAATACGGTTTTAATATTTTTAATTCATCTTCATTTAACTTTAAAAGCTCTAACTCTTTTTTATTGATGACAAAAACACCATCGCCAATATTAAAAGAATTTAATAAATCATCGGTTAATTTACTTTTAGCTACTTTATCAGAAGCTTCAACAACTCCTTGTGAAACAAAATAAAACTCACCTAATTCAACACAATCTTTAAATATTGTATTTAAACTTACATCTAAATTAATAGAAGTACTTTCTATAACTTCTGTATTATCTAATTCTACTTTTTTTTCGTCATTAATATTTTTTGTGAAATTTTCTTTATCAACATTAATTAATTGAACTTTATAATTATCATCATTTAATGAATTAATATAAGAATGAATCATATGTTTTCCTGAAACTTCATCAAAAATTGGATAATCATCAAAATAAACAATTTCATATAACGTTTTTTCAGTGTTAATTCTATTAATTAAAACTTTAGCTCCATCACTTTTAACCCAATATGAATTTGTTATATAAGAAATATGAGCATCTTTTTTTGCAACATTAAATGCTTGATGTAAAAAGAAATACCATAAATCCATTTTTCCTTGAAGATAATCTTTCCATTTAGGACTTTTTCTAATTGGCGAAAAAATATCTTTAGCATCACGTTCTTTAATATACGGCGGATTCCCAATAACGGCATCAAAACCGATATAATTTCCATCTTCGGATAATACTTCAGGAAACTCAAAACGCCATTCAAAAGCGTTATGATATATTGCATTATTGGTAATTTCTTCTTTTTCTTGGAATGCTTTTTGGGCTTTTATTTGTAATTTTTTAAGTTCGTCTTTTTCGGATTTTTTAATTTTTTCGCCAAAATTGATTAAGTTTTTTTGTCTTTCTTGTTCGTTAATTAAAGTTCCTTGTATTTTCTGATATTTTTGAATAAAGCTGTTATCGAGTGTACTTTTAAAGTTATTTTTAACTTGTTCAATAATTTGTAGCACTTCTTTTTTACGATTTTTGTCGTTTGTATCTTTGTATTCGGCTACGGCATTTTTGTAATCTATAAATGAATAGTTAAGTTCTTTATTATTAAAGGCCTCTTTTAAATCATCATTTAAATTAAAACGGCTAATTAGTGAGTTTCCGCATTTAATATTAATGTCGATATTTGGTAGTGTTTGTAAGGTATTTTTTGGTGTATAATAGGCATTTTTGAGCAGTTCAATCCACAAACGTAAACGGCAAATTTTAACGGAATTTGGGTTAATATCTACGCCAAACAAGCAATTTTCAATAAGAGTTTGTTTTTGATGAAATAGGGTATGTTGTATTTTGGTACTTTCTTTACTTTTCGGATTGTATTCAAATAAGAGTCCATTATTTTGGTTTGTGATATACAATTCATCATTTACAATTTCGATATCACAATTTAATAAAATTCCTTTAGCATCGGTTAAAATACGGAGTTCATTTTTGATAACAATTAATTCATTTAAAGCACTAACCAAGAAGTGTCCTGATCCTACGGCAGGGTCGCAAATTTTGATACTATTTACGATATTATTTAATCGTTTTAAATCATCAACTTTAAAAAATTGGCTACAATATGCTTGTAAATCTTCAAAAGTTTCAATGCTATTTTTTTCTTGTTCTTTAAATTTTTGTACTACTGCCCTTCTGATGGTTTCTTTACACATATACATTGTTATATATGCTGGAGTATAGAATGAGCCTTCTTTGTATCCGTTTATTTTTTCAAAAATCAGTCCAAGTACGGATGCGTTAATTAATGTTTTGGTTTCAATTTCATCGGTAATTCCTTCATTTCCGTCAGTTGCGAAGTCGTATGCGTCAAGGAATTGGAATAAATAATCAAGAGTTGGTAATTTTCCTTGTTGTTTTTTTCCTTTGGAATTTTTTAAAACGGTGTTATTGTATATTTGAATTTCATCGTTATTTAACGCTGATATTTCAAAAGCTTCATTCTCTAGGGTATTTTTTTCAAATAGGGAACTATTTAAATAGGGAATTTCTTGATATTTGTCTTTATATTTTGGGTGTCTTTGTTCTATTGGTTTTGCTAAAGCGGAAAAGAAAAGGTCGTTTAAGTCATCAAATCCGTTTATAAATTTGGTATGTAAGAATCGATATTTTTGATTATTTTGATGATAGGTTACTAATTGCGATTCTAATAATTTAAGGAATAATATTCGATTAATCCAAGTTAAGCAAAGTTCGAGTCCTGCGTTAAATTGTTTATCGCTATTATTTGGAATACTTTTTATTTTTGATAGATAATCTCTATCTTCAATATGGAATATTGTATTTTCTAAAAGGGAGGCATAATCTCTATTTTCTTGTTTTTTTCTATTGATTATTTTTTTACCTTTTTCTTTAATTTCTTCTAATCCGATAATGTGTAATAATTCATTATAGAATGCTTTATTAAGTTGATTACTATCATTTCCGAATGTTTTTCCAAGAATATGTACATCAGAAAATATTTTATAGAGTGTATTTAAGTGTGCATCGCTTAGTTTTTGGAAATTTGTTTGAGCAAAATTCAGATATACAAAAGGCAATTTATCTTGAATTTCGCCGATATATTTTTGAGCTATTTCGTTGTAGAATAGTTCATTTTTAGAGGAATCTTTTAGTCCGTCTCTAAAGTTTTGATATTCTTTTAGTAAGGCTTTATTTTTGAAGAAATAGGTATAAAAATCTTCTGCTTTAAAGAGATACCATTCGTATCCGTTTGTAGCGATAAGGTGTTTTATACTGTTATTATTATTGTCTATTCGTTCACGCAGATAGTATAATAAAAGTTCTTGTAATGCTTTTTTATTAAGATTATCTTCTTTTAGAAATTCGTTTTTATTGCTTGGTTTTTTGGCTTCAATAAGTACGCTAACCTCCGATTTTGGGTTATTTTCAGTATAGATTGCTAAATCAATTCTATCTTTAGTATTGATGTAATTATTGGCGTAGAACGTATTTTTAAAGAACGTTGTAAAGTGATATTTTATATGTTCTTCACTTTCGTTATTTTCATCGCTTAATTTTACGGCATTGATACAGGTTTGTAATTCTGTTATAAAATTGGTTACTTCTTTTCTTAGCGGTTTGTGTTTTCTGTACGCAGGATTAAGAGCTTTTCTGGTATTGATTTTATTCATCTTCTTTTTTAGCTTTTTTAAACTTTTTTTGAAGTTTTTTTTAAGGCTAAAGATACATGAAAAATAAGAAAAATATGTCTTCTTGTTGGAGCGAACCTATGTGTTCGCCCTCTTTTTTGATGTGTATTTTTGTTATCTATTAATTTTTGATATTAATCGGCTCATTAAATCATTCATTTGTGTTGATATTGATAATTTAACGACTACAAATAAATAGATAGAAATAATTAAAATACTTTTTAGGCTGATATTAATAATTGGGTCAATTCTGATACTTTTTATTGAAAATTCAGGGATAGAAAAGTTCCAGAAATAGAAAGTTAAAAACAGGATTATAATTATCAGAATCATTTGTAATGTTTTCATTGTATATGGAAACATTTTCAATTTACGATGTACAAACCAAAGTTTAAAGGCGTTAAAAGTTACGACTGCTAATAGGGTTGCTAGTGCTAAACCTTCTGTTCCCATTCCAATATCATTATAAAAGAATACATTTAAGTAGGTAACCATAAGTGCCATTCCTATTCCGATTGGCATGGTAATTCTATAAAATTTTGAATTTTGAATAATCGCTCCGTTATTTCCTAAAGACATCATAAATAATTTTGCTCCTGAAATTAATAAAACCACTAAACCACCTCCAGCATAGTTTTTATTGGGCATTATTTTGAACAGCTCTGCAACATTACAATTCACTAAAATAAAAAATAAGCCACCAATTAATAATAAATTAATCGCACTTTTATGATACAAACTATTGGTTTCTTTATCGTTATTTTCGTTGATAGCTTTTGATGTTAATGGTTGTAAAATTTGTCCCATTGCTCGGCTTGGCGCTTCGATAAAACTTCCAATAAACAACGCTACGCCGTAATATGCGGCGGTTGCAAAACCTTCTTTTCCAGGAATCATTATTTTATCGATATCCAAAACCAATGCCCCCGCACTTCCTGCTAAAACAATATAAAATGAATAACGTAACACTTCCTTAAAGTTATAAGGCAAGGTAAAAGTTAGCTTAGGCGTGTACAATTTAAAAGCATAAATAAGCATCAAAAAAGTTCTTATAATATATGCAATGGTCATATAATATAAAAATTCTTGTTTGGTTATGATATCAAAATTTACAGCAAATAATAAGGTCATAATAGCGACTCTGTTGTAAAGTTCTTTTAAAACATTCCCAAAAACCGATTGCATTTGTACTTTTGCCCACGAATAAAAAACTTCGAAATACGCACAGCAAACGGCAATTATATAAATATAAATCGTATAATTTTCGATAATTAAATTACCTTCAATATTACTTTTTGATATGTAACTCATAATTAAATTATGAAAAACATCCCAACAAAAACCGATCGGCAAGGCTATTAATAAGGGTAAAAAAAGTATGGAACTTAAAAAGCTATCTTTTTCTTTTTTAGTTTTATAGGCGGAAAAAAATTTAACAATCGTAAATTGAATTCCTAACGCCATAACGGGCATTAATAAATTGGATGCGGCAAATACATAAGTTGCCAACCCATAATATTCATCTTTTAAAAAACGAGCATATAAAAATATGGTATTTATTCCACCAATTAAAAATCCTAAATAGATAATTATGGTGTTTTTAATTGATTGTCTTAATACGATTCCCAATTTATGAATTTATTAATTTGATGATTGATTGATATATTTTTTCGCCAACATTATTCCCGTATAATGCTTCTTTAAAGCTTTTT
Organism: Tenacibaculum piscium; assembly: GCF_021390755.1. Taxonomy (NCBI): domain Bacteria; kingdom Pseudomonadati; phylum Bacteroidota; class Flavobacteriia; order Flavobacteriales; family Flavobacteriaceae; genus Tenacibaculum; species Tenacibaculum piscium. The sequence goes on from NZ_JAJGWR010000003.1 coordinate 45,184, forward strand.
TTAGTCTTCAAAAACTTCTGAAATGCCTTGTTTATTTCCTTCGGATTTGTTGCCGTAATTTTAGCATATCCGTTGCTTACAAGCTCTGTCCATTCGGTTTCTTCTCTTGCAATAATGCAATATTTTTTATTAAAAAATGCTTCTTTTTGAAGTCCTCCACTATCGGTAACGACCAAATTACAATTTTTTAAAAGTTCGAGCATATCAAAATAACCAACAGGATTTATAAAGGTGATTTTCGGTTTTAATCCGTATAAATCGAGCATTTTTTTTGTCCGAGGATGCAACGGCATGACCACTTTTTTTGTTTTATTGATTTCTTCTAACCCTAAAAAAACATTGGTCAATTTTTGTTTATCATCCGTATTTTCTTGTCTGTGAATAGTTGCTAATACAAACTCATTTTTTGTCAAGTTTAAATCAGCAATAACTGTTGATTTTTCTTCGGAAAAAGCACCGTAAAACTCCACAGCATCTTTCATAATATCGCCATGTTGCTCAATTTTAATAGCTAGATTATCAAAACCTTCTTGTTTTAAATTATCGATAGCAACTTGTGTCGGACAACTTAATAAATCGGCAATTCTATCGGTTATAATTCGATTTATTTCTTCGGGCATTTGCATATTATACGAACGTAATCCCGCTTCTATATGCACTACTTTTACATGTAATTTCTTTGCTGATAAAGCCCCTGCAACCGTAGAATTTGTATCGCCATAAACCACAATTGCATCGGGTTTTTCTACTAGTAAAATTTCTTCAATTTTTTCGAGCATTTGCCCAGTCATCGCACCATGATTTAAACCATTGATGTTTAAATTATATTTTGGCTTCGGAATTTGCATTTCATCAAAAAAAACAGCGCTCATATTGGCATCAAAATGCTGCCCTGTATGCACAATTATTTCTTCAATTTCTTGATGATTTTTTATGACTCTGCTTAACACCGCACCTTTTACAAACTGAGGCCTGGCTCCTAATATGGTTACTATTTTTTTCAAGGATTTACTACTTGTTTAAGTATTACTGATAATTGTTTGGTTAACTCCTTTCGATGATATTGTTCTATATTTTTTGATGAAACTTGCAACCTATTTTCTTTGTAGCTTTTATACAAATTTAAAACCGATTTTTTAATCGCTTCTTTATTATCAAAATCAACAATAATTCCTGAATTGGTGTTTTTTAAGATTTCTGCTAAATCGCCATCTTCAGGACCGATTGCTAAGATAGGGCGTTTTGCTTGTAAATATTCAAAAATTTTACCTGTTATAATTCCTTTAGCACTAGGAACTTTATTTACAGCAAGCAATAAAACTTGTGAATTACACTGATATTTTTGTACTTCTTTGTGTGGAACGTAATTTATTTTTTCAACTTTTTTAAATTGATACTTTTCTAAATCAGCAACTACATCATCCGATAATTTACCGATTAATTTTATCTCTAAATCATTTTTAAAAGCGTTATTTTCTTCGGATAATTCAGCCAAAGCCCTCCATAAAATGGTCGGATTTCTATCTGAATTCATTAATCCGATATGTGTTATTGAAAATTTATCATCTAAAATAACCTTGTTTTTTTCATTTTCTGATGAATCGTATCCGTTGGTTATTACATGAATATTTTTTGAAAATTTTTTATAATTTTCTTTCATAGTTTCACCAACTACAAGCGTTGCATCCGCATTTTTTAAAACTTGCTGTTCTAATTGATGATGTTTTTTAATGGCTTTTTTAGTTAATGGTAACTGATGAAAATAATCAATATCCGTCCACGGGTCACGAAAATCTGCAATCCATTTTATGTTTAATTTTTGCTTTAATTTCAAGCCGATTAAATGCAAACTATGCGGAGGACCTGTGGTAATAATGGCATCAATATTATTTTCTGATAAATATTTTTCTAAATATTTTACGGATGGTTTAATCCAAAATTTACGAGCATCAGGAATAAAATAATTTGCTCTTATATATTGTAATATTTTTCCAAAAAAAGTTGGATTCGGATTTAAAAAACCCGCACTTGTTTTAGTTTCCTTCTTTTTAAATATTGCTAAAAAATCGTTCGGTTCATAAATTGATTTTTTGATAACTTCAATATTTTTTGGCACATCATTTTCGAGAGAAGCATCAATAATTGGATACTTAGCTTCATCAACAGTGTAAACAACGGGTTCAATATTAAAATCTCGTAAATATTTTACAAATTTCAACCAACGTTGTACGCCCGAACCGCCCGAAGGAACCCAATAATAAGTAATAATTAGTACTTTCAAATTATAAATTAGCGTATAAATTAATTAATTCTTCTGATGTTTTATCCCAAGTAAAACGATTGTTTACAAACTCTTTTCCGTTAATTGCTAACGTTTCTCTTAAAGAAGTATTATGGTATAATTCCAAAACTTTTGCTGTAAAATCGGCTATATTTTCGGCTTCATGTACCAAGCCAGAATTTACATGTTTTACTAAATTTTCTTGAGCTGTTGCATTGCTTACCAACAAAGGTATTCCTAAACTCATATATTGAAATAATTTATTTGCGTAGGTTGTATCGTGATGAATATTTCTGTGTAAAGGCGATAAACAAACGTCACTATTAACAATATAATTCTGAAAAGTACTTTCATTTTGCCATCCTTCAAAAATAACTACTTTATTTAAGGCTAACTTATTTACACTATTTTCAAGTTCTGAACTTACTTTTCCAACAATTACAAATCGTATATTTTTAATACTTTTTTGTAATTCTGGTAAACTTTCTATAACAGTTTTTAAACCTCTTCTTTCGCCTGTATCACCGATATATAATAAATTGAAAGTTGTATCTTTTTTAGCTGATGTTTCAATATTCTGATAAAAAGATTTTCGAACCGTATTAGGAACAACGGCAATATTTGTAGCTTTTATTTGAGTTCTGGTTAATACTTCTTTTTTAGCTTCCTCGGTTACAACAATCAGTTTTGATGCTTTATTTATTAATTCGGCTTCTTTACGTTGCCATTTTTTTACGGAGATTAAAACATTGGCAGGAAACTTTTTTAAATGCGGATAAAACTTCATTATCTGCGGACGATTTTCGTGCAAATCTAACACTACAGGAAGTTTCTTTTTATTCGCTAAAAAAACAGCTTCGGCAACTACCATATCGTGTACATGAATTACATCGATTTTATAAATAGCTAAAAAATCAGCAATTTTATTTTTCATCAAATAAGAATAAAACGGAATTGTATAGGCCAATGCCGACAATTTATACTCTATTTTATTTGATGAATATCTGACTACTTCAATGCCACTTATAAGCTCTTTTTTTTGATTTCCGTAAGTTAAGCAAAACAAAAACACTTGATGTCGTTGTTTTTGAAGCTCAATTGCTTCGTTTTCAACTCTAGGATCAGGCGGAAATGTTTTATCTAAAATCATTCCTATCCTCTTGCCTATTTTGATGTCTTTTTTCATTTTTTCACGACTGTTTTTCTGCGTAAACAGCGTAATATCTTGGCGTAAACTTTCTTAAAATGGGTCTAATTCCTATTTGATTTATAGGACTTGTCCATTTATTAGTATCTAAAATTTTCCAGCCCGATTTTTCTAATAACCAATCATATTGCCAATCTTCAAATTCATGATAATGCCTATCCCACATATCAGTTTTACTTCTGTACGCATCTACAAACCATAATTTTAAAGGTACAGTTGTTACAATTTTTGTAGTTTCTATCGCTCTTAAAACATTAAAAGGCGCTATTAAATGCTCAAAAATTTCAAAAGCCGTTACAACATCAACTTTATAATTTTTAACAATTTCTGGCAACAAATCTAAATCATCGCCTTCGGTGTTATAAACCGTATAACCATTTTCTTCCATTATTTCAGAAAAAGGATTCCGAACACCTAAATCTAAAATAACTGCAGGTGCAGGCACATTTTTCTTTAAAAATTCTAGCGTATGATGATATCTTTTTTTAGGAAGTTTTTTGTACATTTTTAATATTTAAACAACAATTTTAAGTTTAGTTTTTAGTTTTTTTCTTTCGGATAAAAAACCAACCCATCGGAATCAATAATAATAAAGCGTATGAAAATAACGTAATTTTATTTCCTGTTTGTATTATTTTCGGCTCGTATTTAAAGACAATTTCATGGTTTCCTTTTGGTATTTCCATACCTCTAAGTACATAATTAACTTGATAATGTTCAGTTTTAACGCCATCTAAATAAGCATTCCAACCATCTTTATAATAAATTTCTGAAAACACAGCAAACTGATTTTCTTGCGTATCAGTTTTATAAACTAGCGTTGTAACATCATTTTTGATTAATGATATTGTAGCTGTTGAATCTCTTTTAAATTTATTAGCTTTCGTATAATTTTTCGCATTAATTACAGCTGATGTTTTAGTATTTAAACTATCTAAAGCAACTATTTCTTCATCTGCCGATGTAACAATTTTTAAATTATTTACAAACCATGCATTTCCATTTGCGTCAGTATTTTCTTGTAATTTATCATCACCAACAATAAAGTATTTTGCATTTAGCATATTTAATACTTCAATATTATTTTTAGAAATTTGATAATCAAATAATTCTTGATATCGCTTCATTTTAGCCGCATGATATCCTCCTATCGAATTATGAAAATAAGATGTTCTTCCATCTTGCATTGGGTTTACACTAAAATTTGCTACACGATAATGGCTCTTATCTTTTAAAATTTCTTTATCAGTTTCGGTTGCCGTAAATGGTTTTAAAACTTTTCTTGCTGATGTAAAATCTTCTTTATTTACGTATTTAATATCAACAGAAACTAAATCAAAAATAATTAAAGCTCCTAAAATTATTATAACAGGTACTTGTTTTAATTTCCCTTTCAGATAAAACCACAATAATATAGCTGATGCTAAAATCAATAAAAAAGAACGAACACTATCATTAAATAACATGGCTTTTCTATCAGCAATTAAGGCATCAATTAAAGTTGGTAATTCTTGATATTGAGCATCTCTTAATCCTTCAAAAGCAAATAAACTAGATCCGAAAAGTGCAAATAATAAAGTAATTCCTCCTAAAACATAAAAAGCATTTTTTAAGGCATTTTCTTTTTCTTCGGATGTAACTTTTGATGAAAACAAATCACGTAAAGCAATAATTCCTAATAATGGAACGCATAATTCTGCAATTACTTGAATTGATGAAACTGCTCTAAATTTATTATACAACGGAACATAATCAATAAAAAAATTAGTGATTCCAGCAAAATTTTTCCCCCAACTTAATACTATTGAAAAAATAGTTGCCGATACTAACCAATATTTTAAACGTCCTTTTACTAAGAAAACACCTAAAAAGAACAAGAAAAATAAAATTGCTCCAATATATGCGGGCGCTTCTACAATTGGTTGTATTCCCCAATAAGTTAAAACTTGCTTTGAATACTCTTTAGCAACATTTCTACCTGCATTTTTTTCTAAAGTTTGATAAAAATTAGAATCTGAATTTAATTCTTCAACAGTTCCACCGCCCATAAAACGAGGAATTATCAAATTAAAAGTTTCAGCAATTCCGTAACTATATTCTGTGATATACGATTTATCTAAACCTGTTGATTTTTCTTTTGGAGAGCCATCTGGATTAATCGTTAATGCCGATTTTCCTCGAGTACTAAAATCGCTATATTCTTTCATCGATAATAATCGAGTTGAATTTACACCCAAACCAATCGCCATCGCTGCAACTAAAACAGCTGCTTGCTTTGCAAATACCGATAAATTTTTAGTTTTAAAAGCTTCAATAAATTCAACAATTGCCAAAATTAATAAGCAAAAACCTAAATAATAGGTCATTTGTGGATGATTTGTGTACACTTCTAACGCCATCGCCAAAGAAGTTAAGACAAATCCTAACAAATATTTTTTTCTAAAGATGTATAAAACACCTGCAATTACCATCGGCATATAACCGATTGCGTGGGCTTTTGCATTGTGTCCTGCTCCAAAAATAATGATTAAATACGTAGAAAACCCGAAGGATAAACTTCCTAAAATGGCTAATTTCCAATCTACTTTTAAAGCCGTTAATAAGATAAAAAATCCGAAGAAATATAAAAACAAATAATCGGCCGGGCGTGGTAAAAAACGAATTACTTTATCAATATAACGCACAAAATCGTTCGGATAATACGCACTAACCTGATATGCAGGCATTCCGCTAAACGCATTTCCTAGCCAATATGGTTCTTCATTTTTTTCAATTCGATACTCTTTTACCTGTTTAGACATTCCTATAAACTGCGTAATATCGCCTTGTTTGAGCTGTTTTCCGCTTAAAACAGGATTGAAATACAACAACGATATAATCGCAAAAACAACCAATGTTATTGCATAGGGAATCAATTTTTTATAATTCATAAGATATGAATGCTTATTTTTTTGTCGTGTTATTTTAGTGTTTTACTAATCTATTTCTTCGAAATCAACATATTCACCCACCGAATCATTACTTTTTCTGATGTTTTTTGAGGAATTTTCTGGCTTTTTATCAACCACCGTTTTTCCTATTTCAACATCGTTTTGTTGTTGATTATATGATCGGTTTTGCTGATTTTGTTGCTGATTGTTAAACTGTTGCTCCGCTTTTTTCTGAACTTTATCAACCGCCTTTTTAAGGAGATAAGGTCCAAATAATTTCATTAGAAATTTACCCGTATAATAAATTAGTACTAGTATTAATATTGTTCTTAAAAAATTCATAGGTCCAGCTTCATTTAAATGTATCATCATAAATTTTAATAAAAAATTAATCAAAAATAACAATTTGAACTAAAAGGAAGCGTTAAGACTTTACAAAACTTATATTTAATTGTAAATTGTATTTTATGTATGTTTGTAGTAATTGTATAATTTTTGTATAAATTGATTTTATAACATGATAAAAAAACTCCTTTTACTTTTTGTTTTTTGTACTTCCATAGCTGTAAACGCTCAATATACAACGGTTATAAACTCAAATCGCCCAGGATTTTCGCAAAGCCCATACAGTGTTGGTTTAGGCGTATATCAATTTGAATCTAGCATTTTTTTAAAAAAAACAAATCCAATTCCACTTTTTAGTAATCCTGAAGCCTTAGGACTAAATTTATTATTTAGAACCAGTTTTTTTACCGAAAAATTAGAATTAAATGTAAATACCTCCTTCCAAAGAGATAAAATTGCATTTAAAAATATTTTTGAATCCTCTTATAATCAAATAGGATTAAGCAAATTGACGCTAGGAGCTAAATATTTAGTATACGCTCCAAAATACGAAAATAAAAAAGAAGAAATTAGAAGCTGGAAAAAAAGATACGCCTTCGATTTTAAAAGATGGATTCCACATGTTGGAATCTATGCAGGAGCTAATTTTGGAAGTGTTTTAAACGGCTATCATCAACAAGAAAGTATTAGTCCGAAGGCTGGAATTTTACTTCAAAATGAATTTTCAGACCAATTATACGTAATCACCAATTTATATTACGATAATATTGGTACTGATTTTTCAGAATACTCCTACATTGTTACCGCTACCCGAAATTTTAACGATTATTGGTCGGGATTTGCAGAAATCCAAGGAGTTTTTAATCCAAAGAAAAATAAAACAAATGTAGGAATTGGTGCCGCCTATCTATTTAGTGAAAACTTACAATTTAATGCTTCAGTTAGAGGGATTTTAGAACAGAAAGAACTAGGATTATACACCGCTATTGGAGCATCCTATCGAATAAATAAACACAAAGATAAATTTATTGAAGTTGATGAATTTGGTAATAAAATTGAAGAACAAGAAGATATAAAATATGATGAAAATAAAGGATTCTTCGGACGTTTTATCGCCAAAATTAAAGGACTCTTTAAAAAGAAAGATACTCAAAAAGTAATCGTAAAAGATGGTGAAAATGAAGAAGAAATAACCATCGAAAAACCAAGAAGAGAACGTTCAAAATCATTAATTGATGTAATTACCAAAGAGGACAAAAAAGCAAAGAAAAAAACTAGTAAAGCACAACGAAAAGCTGATAAAAAAGCCAAAAAGAAAGCTAAAAAAGAAAGCAAAAACAAAGAAAAAGAACGCCTGAAACAAGAAAAAGAATTCATAAAAGCTCAAGAAAAACAAGCCAAAGAAAAGGAAAAAGAACGCCTGAAACTTGAAAAAGAAATCAAAGACTTAGAAGAAGATTTACTTAAAGAAGAAGAAGAAAATCAGAAACAAGAACAAGAAGATAAGCAAGACGAAAAGCAAGAAGAGAAACAAGAAGACGCAAAAAAATCAGAAGAGAAATAATTAAAAATACTACCTTTGTTTCATGATTGAAATTAAAGAAATATTTTCTAAAAAGGAAATGAAACAATTTGTAAAGTTTCCTTTTTCTCTTTATAAAGATAACAAAAACTGGGTGCCGCCTATTATTAATGATGAAGTTGATATCTTTGACAAAGATAAAAATCCCGTTTTTGAATACGCTAAAGCACATTTTTTTATCGCTTTGATAAATAATAAAATTGTCGGACGTGTCGTTGCTATTATCAATACGTATGAAATTGAAAAACAAGGCATCAAAAAAATACGCTTCGGTTGGTTTGATGCTATTGATAATCTAAAAGTTACCCAAGCATTACTTGAAAAAGTAAAAGAAATTGGACGAAAACACAATTTAAAATTTATAGAAGGTCCTGTTGGATTTAATAATTTAGATAAAACAGGCGTTTTAGTAGAAGGTTTTGACCATATTGGAACTATGATTACTTGGTATAATCATCCGTATTATGCCAAACATTTTGAACAATTAGGCTTCCTAAAAGAAAAAGAATATCTAGAAAGTAAATTCCTTTTTAAAAATGTAGATGACGTAAAATATGGAAAAGCAAGTCGCTTAATTCAAAGACGTTACGGCTTAAAACCACTCGATTTTACTTCTACAAAAAAAATAATGCCTTATGTTGATGAAATGTTTGAATTGTTTAGTAAATCTTATTCGAAATTATCAACGTATGTGCCTATTTCCGACGCACAAATTCAACATTTTAAAGAAAAATACATCAGTTTTATCAATCCTGAATATATAAAATTCGTAGTCGATAAAAATGATAAATTAGTCGCCTTTGCTATTGTAATGCCCTCTTTTTCAAAAGCATTACAAAAAGCAAATGGAAAACTTTTTCCCTTCGGAATTTTTCACCTACTCAATGCTCGTAAAAATTCTAAAGATGTTACTTTTTATCTAATAGGTGTTGCTCCTGAATATCAAAATAAAGGCGTTATTGCTATTATTTTTAAACAATATTGTGAAACTTTTGCTAAAAAAGGCATCATAAATTGTATCAGAACGCCTGAATTAGAGGATAATACCGCAATCCATCAAATTTGGAAAGACTTTGATCCGACAACACACAAAAGAAGAAGAACCTATAAACTTGATTTATAATGCAGTTATTTTTTAATCCTGATATTACCACAGCAACCAAACAAATTACTTTTGATAAAGAAGAAAGTAGACATATTGTACGCGTTTTAAGAAAAAAAGAAGGCGATATTTTACACATAACAAACGGCGCTGGTTTTTTATTTTCGGTATCAATAACAATTGCTAATGATAAAAGATGTCTTACAACTGTCGTTAACTATCAGGAAAAACCAAATAATCGTAATTATTATCTGCACGTTGCCATTGCACCAACCAAAAATAATGATCGATTGGAATGGTTTTTAGAAAAAGCAACTGAAATCGGAATTGATGAAATTACGCCGATTATTTGTGATAATTCTGAAAGAAAAATAATTAAAATTGAACGATTGAATAAAATCGTACAATCAGCAATGAAACAATCCTTACAATTTACCTTGCCAAAACTGAATAATCCTATAAAATTATCAGAATTTTTAAAACAAGATTTTACTTCAGAACAACTATTTATTGCACATTGTGAAGAAAATATTGAAAAAAAATTATTAAAAAATAGTACCGATAAAAATGCGAACTATACAATTTTAATCGGTCCTGAAGGTGATTTCTCATCAAAAGAGATAGAAAAATGTTTAAACCTTAATTTTCAACCTATTTCTTTAGGACAAAATCGATTACGTACCGAAACTGCTGGTTTAAATGTAGTGCAGACTATTGGTTTTATGCATCAGTAACTGTATATTTGAACCCAAAATTTCCTAGTGAATACGAAAGATATATTCGATTTATTCTTAATTGTTAGTGCTTTACATGGTTTTGCGTTTAATATCATTCTTCTTTGTTCTAAGAACGGAAGAGAAAAAAGCATGCTTTATTTAAATTTATTAATTTTTGTTATTTCTTTAAATAATATTCAATCATGGGGATTAGAACGAAATTTATTACAACATAAATTTACCTTAAATTATCTGCAAATTCCTTGGCACTTTTTAGCGATGCCCTTTTTATATATGTTTTTAATTCATTATTTAAAAATCGCTAAAAAATCGTACAATTTATTAAAAATAATACTTCCCATGTTTTTAGTAATTGTAATTACACAAGTTATTTTTATGTATAATTACAATGTTGATGATGCTCCTGAAAAATTAAATCGCATATACGAACAATATAGTTCTTTCGAAGAAGGAATCAGCCTATTGGTTTCTTTAATTATTTTTTCATATTCCTTTTTTGTCCTTAATAGAAAAGAAAAAATTAGGTCTAAAATACTTACTTTTGATAGTCTAAAATGGCTACATACTTTTTTTAAACTAACAGCTGTCGGTTATGTATTATGGTTATTTGCTCTTGGTATCAAAATTAAATTAAACTTTACAAGCTTTATTTTCTCCTATTATCCACTTAGAGTTTACACAACATTACTTATTTACTGGGTCGGTTATCAGGGATTAAGACAATTAAGAATTTCTAAAGAACGTAAACAAATTAGAAAATCATTATTAATAAACTTAAAGTTAGAGGAATTAAAAAAATCAGAATTAAAGGAGACATTAAAAGAAATACCTCTAATTCTCCCCATTTCTACTGTAAATCATCAACCAATAACCACCAGCACACCTGCTGAAACGGTTGCTTCAAATACTGAAAAAAATTCTTTAGCCAAACAAAAAGAACAATTCTTAGAAATTGATACTTTTATTAATAATCATAAAAAATTCTTATTAGCTAAATATACCTTACAAAATTTATCAAAAGATATTAAATTGAGTTCAAGTACACTTTCATTGATTATCAATAATGTTGCGGACAAATCTTTTACCGATTATATTAATGAAAAGAAAGTTGCACAAGCAAAAATATTTTTACTTGATGCTAATTATTCAAATTATACAATTACCTCAATTGGTTTAGAATCTGGTTTTAATTCAAAATCGACTTTTTTTACTGTTTTCAAAAAACTATCAGGATATACTCCTGTTCAATTTAAAAAGGAACAACTTTTAAAAAAATAGTTAAATTTTTAGCTAAAAATGGTTCGAAATCACCCAATCTGGATGATTTAACACTCTTTTTGTATTTATTCTAGTAAATTTGCATCAGAAACTTTGAAAGGGTTTTTTACAATTTTAAAAAAGTTATTAAGTTTTCTTAATAATGAAAAAGAGGAGTGTTATATTTTAAAAACATCAATAGTGATACTATTGATGTTTTTTTTTATTCTTTTTATAGCTTACATTTAGAAACTATAAACGTATATTCTACATGAAAAACACAAAAAACATCTTACTTTTTTTATTTTTTATACATTGCATTAGTATTTTTGGACAACAAATAGCCATTTTAAAATATAAAGGAGGCGGTGATTGGTACGCAAATCCAACAGCTTTACCTAACTTAATTGAATTTTGCAATTCGAATAGCAATACTGCTATTGATTCAAAAATTGAGACTGCAACACTTGAAGATGATACAATCCAAAATTATCCAATTATTTTTATTACAGGACACGGAAATATATTTTTTTCTGAACAAGAAGCTATCAATCTTAAAAATTATTTAATTGCTGGAGGATTTTTACATATTTCTGATAATTATGGTTTAAATCCATATATCCGAAAGGCAATGAAAAAAGTGTTTCCTTCCCTCGATTTTAAAGAAATACCGAATAAACATCCTATTTATCATCAAAATTTTTCTTTTGATAATGGACTCCCTAAAATTCATGAACATGATGCAAAACCAGCACAAGGATTTGGACTTTTTCACAAGGGACGTTTGGTTGTTTTTTACGATTATCAAAGTGATTTAAATGATGGCTGGGAAGATGAAGTAATTCATCATGATCCTGAAGAAATACGATTAAAAGCATTAAAAATGGGAGCAAATATTATAACATACGCTTTTACGCATTAATAATTTTGCAATTATTTTAAATATTCTTAAATATTTAGTCTTGCATCAAAATAGCATTCTGAATATCTTCTTGAATTTTTGTTCGGATATTACTTTTAATAAGTCCTCTATTTCTCATCGTTGGATACACTCTATTTGATAGAAAAACATACACAATATCAGTCGCAGGATCTACCCAAGTATAAGTCCCTGTAAAACCACTATGTCCAAAACTGGTATCGGAAACACAGCCACAAGTTGCCTTAATTTTAGGGTTTAATTGTGGTTTATCGAACCCTAAACCTCTACGTACTTTTCTATCTTGATAATAGCGTTTATTAAATTTATCAATCGTTTCAGAGGCTAAATATTTTTTATCGCCATAATTTCCACCTTGCAAATATAATTGCATGATTTTCCCCACATCATTGGCATTTGAAAACAAGCCTGCATGTCCTCCAACACCTCCAATCATGGCGGCTCCCATGTCATGCACATAGCCGTGGACTAATTGATTTCGGTAATACGTATCTCTTTCGGTAGGTACAATTTCAGATTTAGAGAATTTTTCGAGTGGTAAATATGTAGTTCTATCAGCTCCTAATCCACTGTAAAAAAAATCATCTACTAAAATATTTAAAGGTTCTTTATACTTTAATTCGATAATTTCTTTAAACATATAATAGCCTAAATCGCTATATTTATAGCCTCTTTTTTTACGTTGTTTGGCATCTACAATCTGTTTATAAATCGAATCTTTATAACTATCTTTCATATAAAGATGATTCGCTATTTTGATATTAAAATCTTTTGAGCGTTTATTTCGATAATATTTAGTATCATTTCTACCTGTTTTTTCATCTTTCGTACGTAAGTAGAAAGGAATCCAAGAACGCAAACGTCCATAATGCGATAGTATTTCTTTTAATAAAATAGTATCTTTATTTGAATCTTTATATCTAGGTAAAATATCGCCTAAACTAGCGTATAAACTTATTTTTTTTTCTTCCTCGGCTTTCATTATCATCGGCAGAGAAGCTAAAATTTTGGTTAGAGAAGCTAAATCATAAATATCTGATTTCTTAACAGCTTTTTTTTTTGAAAAAGTATGAAATCCGAAGCTTTTATGATAGATTACTTTTCCATTTTTAGCGACAAAAATTTGTCCTCCAGGTGCCATTTTTTTCATCAAAATAGTATCAATTCTTTTATCTATTATGGCTAATTTTTCTGATGATACGCCTGCTTCTTCAGGAATTGTATATTGAAAAACATTCATTCCTTTTATAAAAAGACCTGTTCCTTCTTTTATATTTTGATGAATTGAAACGGGTAGTTTTCCTTTTAAATCGAAGGCTCCGAACAATCCTTGTGCCGATAATTCTTGCGATAAAACACTATTTTGATATGAAACAACGACACTTTCTATATTTTCAAAAGAGTTAACCTTCAATAAACTATACGGATTTGCAAATACGTTTAAAATAACCTTATTATTTTTACTGATTTCTTGCAACCAAGTAACTTCTTTATGTGAAAATTGATATCCTTTCCACGGATTTTTATTCGATTTATGGAACCCAACAATTACTAAATTATATTGTTGAAGTTTTTGCAATAATAGGCTTAAATTATCTGCTGAAACAACATCTACTTTCGTGTAATTTTTCAACATATTCACAAATGGTTTTCCGCTATCATCACCTAAAGATACGTAAGCTATTTTTTTATTTTTCAGATTTCTGATAGGTAAAATAGTATCGTTATTTTTCACAACGGTGATGGCATTTTTTATTAATTTCCGATGTAATACTTCATCATAAGGTGAATTAATATCCGAAATTATATTTTGAGTTTCAATAGGTTTATACGTATCAAGCCCTACTAAATACTTTGCTTTTAATATTTTTTCTACGGAATGATTTAAGCGATTTTCGGTAATTTTTCCTATTAATACAGCATCTTTTAGTAAACGAATTGTTTCTGGAATATCTTGAGGAATTAATAACACATCGTTACCTGCTAAAATTGCGGCAACATTGATAGCTGCTGGCGATGAATAATTTGCAGCTCCTTTCATATTTAAGCCATCGGTAATTATTAAGCCTTTAAATCCTAATTTTTCTTGTAATAAATCAGTTACAACATTTTTTGATAATGATGAAGGTAATTTCACATTCGATTCTAATGCTGGAATGCTTAAATGTGCCGTCATAACGCTGGCTACACCTTTTTCAAACATTTTTTTAAACGGATATAATTCAATAGAATCTAAGCGTTGTTCATCAAAATGAATAGTAGGCAATGTTAGGTGCGAATCGGCAGCGGTATCGCCATGACCTGGAAAATGTTTTGCATTTGCCAATACACCAACACTTTGCATTCCTTTGGTAAAAGCGATGGCTTTTCGGGTTACATTTTCTTTATTTTCGCCAAAAGAACGGTTTCCAATAATCGGATTTTTCGGATTTGTATTAATATCGACCACTGGAGCAAAATTAATATGAATCCCTACTCTTTTACAGTGTTCACCAATTCTTTTCCCTGTTTCTATGAGTAATTTATCATCTTGAATTGCTCCCAAAGTCATGTTCCAAGGAAAACGATACGTATTTTTTAAACGCATATCCAATCCCCATTCTCCGTCAAAACCAATTAATAACGGCACTTTTGAAACTGCCTGATATTTGTTATTCAACGCAACTTGTTTGTCTGGCGTACCTTGCATAAAAATTAAATTACCAACATGATACTTTTTTATCATATTGGTAATAAAATTTTGATGTTTTTCACCCTTATTAGAATAGGCTTGTATCATAAATAACTGTCCTATTTTTTCATCAATAGACATGGAATTTAAAATAGCATCTACCCATTTTTGTTGACTCTCAACATCTTTTACAGATAATGGATCGTTAAGTATTGGCGTTTTTGAAATACCTGTTTGCTGTGCTTGTATAAACTGAATACAAGTAAAAACAAGTATTGTAAGTATCTTTTTCATAATCTTTCTGCGTACTTTTTACACTTTTTTACACTTTTTTACAAATTTTTATAAATTTTTTGTATTTTTTTGTATTTTTTTGTAAAATTAGTGTTTTCTTATTTTTTGTGAATTTTAAGTATTTATCTTATACTAAAAATCGTTGATGCCAACTTTTATCGGCAGTAACTTCCCAATTGGTTTCAAAATCTTTTTTAGTTGCCACCATATTATTGAAAACAACTGTTTCTGCGGTAACTTTTGCTGCTTTTGCTAATTCTTGAAATGTTGGTAATTTAACAACTTTAATGCTGTCTTGCTTTTTAAAAGATACATTCATTTTATTCATTAAATCGATTCTTAATTCGTCTTCTAATTCTTTGATAAAACGAACTGAAGCATCAATAGCACAACCAGAAACAGCATTAAAGCTTTCATCAACACCGAGCACAAAAAACTGATTGTATTTTAAGGTAAATGATCCTTTTAAATCTTCGCCATGACGTGTCCAACTATCAATAAAAAGAATCGCTTTTGCACAAATATATTCTACTTCTTCGATGCTAAATGCTCTATCGGCTTGGTATACCCAAACTCTTGAATCTTCTGGTAAATTACTGTATTCTGTAAACATTTTTTATTTTTTTTTATATAAACTTCCTATTTAGAAAGTATTATTTTTTAGGATATTATCTTAAATTAAATTTTTGCTGTAAGGCTTGTAATTTTTCGGTATCGCTCATTTTCTTTTTTGGCACAACCATTCTTTTTTTGATGTCACGCAATACTTTTTTGGTATAAAGTGGGAAATCGGCATTTTGAATCCAAGCATTATATCCTGGATTTTCTTTAAAAACTTCCACAACGGTACGTCCTTTATATTTACCGAATGAAAAAATTTCTTCATCGTTATCATTCATCAAAATAAAACCTGCAAAATCGGCACGTTTTCCATGACTTGAATAATCACTTAAAGCCGATACCGTATTTTCGATATCATTATATTTATCTAATTGTGCTAATAAAATTTCGTAGGTTGCATTTGTATCGGCCTCTGCTCCGTGTGCTCCTACGAGTTCTTTTCCGCAATAAAATTGATATCCAGCACTTAAAGTTCGCTGTTCTTTTTTATGATAAATTACTTGAACATCAATCGCTTTTCTATTTGTCATATCAAAATCGATGCCAGCTCTCATTAATTCTTCGGCTAATACAGGAATATCGAATCTATTAGAGTTGAATCCTGCTAAATCAGCATCAGCAATCATTTCATTAATGGTTGGCGCTAACTGTTTAAAGGTAGGCTCATTGGCTATTTTTTCATTGGTAATTCCATGGATTTCTGACGATGCTAAAGGAATTTCCATTTCAGGATTTACTAACCATGTTTTACTTTCTTTAGTTCCGTTTGGAAATACTTTTAAAATAGCAATTTCTACGACTCTATCCTTTGCAATATTGATTCCTGTGGTTTCTAAATCAAAAAATATAATTGGTTTTGTTAAGTTTAATTCCATTTTTTAAGGCAATGTTTTTAAATATTCAAATAACGTATATTGCTATTTTCCTTCGGGATAAAAATACAAAAATATCCTATTTTAGGACTGTTTTTCTTTAGAATCCTTAAAATTAAAAATCAAGAGATTATCTTTACAAAAAAGTAATAAAATGGCGTATCAAAAAACAACGTTAAAAACTAAAAATGACGTTTTATCCTTGGAAGAACTTCATTTAACCAAGAAAACAAGAAGTAAGATTGATCAATTAATAGAAGAGTTTAGTTATATTGATGCACTTCAAAAGTTTAATATTCCTGTTGATAATAAAATCATATTGCACGGACATACAGGATGTGGAAAAACAGCTACGGCGAATGCTATCGGAAAGGCATTAGATAAAAAAGTCATTACGTTAAATTTAGGCGGATTTGTATCTTCTAAATTAGGAGAAACGGCAAAAAACATTGCTGATGTTTTCAAAAATGCCTCTTACGAAAATGCTATTTTATTTATTGATGAATTTGATTTCATTGGTAAAACTCGCGATTACGACACCAAAGATTCGGGAGAAATGAAGCGTTTGGTTAATACGTTAATTCAACAAATTGATAATTTATCGGACAGCGCAATGTTGCTTGGAGCGACCAATCATATTGATATTATTGACACTGCTTTATTGCGTCGTTTTCAAATTCGATTGCACTATAAACTTCCTTCAAAACAGAAATTAAACGCGTATTATGATAGTATTTTAGCTAATTTCCCTTCGAATATTAACACTGTAAAACGTCGTTACAATATTTCGTATGCTGAAGTTAAAGATGTTATTTATCAGCAAATAAAAAGAAATATTATTCGTTTAGAAAAAGAAAAAAAGAAGCTTCAAGTTTAAGAGCCTGTTTAAAAATTAAATTAAAACTAAATTCTCGTCATGCTGAATTTATTTCAGCATCGCATCAACAGGAGAACTACGGCAAATCAGAATGTGAAACTGAAATAAATTCAGTTTGACGGATTCGATTCCTTATTTTTCTGTTATATATTTTTTTTCTGATTATTTTCGTCTATTTTTTGAAGCATAAAAAACAAGAATCCACTTAAAAAATACAATAACACATCTACGCTATCTGCTGTATATCGTGGATGTGTTTTGGGTAAAAAATATTCAAAAATAACGGCATATAAACCACTACAATACAGTATAATCCAAAGAGGAAGTTGATATTTTTTATCATTTTTACTCCAACGTAAAACATATAAACTAATCGTTAAAACGATAGGAATTATTAAAAAATCATTGACATAAAAATTAATAATTTCGGGTAATTTAACGGCTTTTTTTTGAGCAATATAAATACTACTTCCAAGAATTGCAGAAAATATTGCATATATTTCAAGTAGATTTTTCATGTTTTTTTCATAATTATCCTGCGGCGAGCATTGCGATTGCCCAAGCCAAGCCCGCTCCTATTAAACTGACGACTAAAAAAGCGGCATATAAAATCCAGCCTGCAACTCTGTATAAAAAGAATGGATGTTTTTTTAAACGTGTTGCTAAATTCGGATTTTCCAATGCTTTTTTTGCTTCTTTAACCTGATTGGCAACAAATTCTTCTTCTTTTAAAGCTCTCTTTTTTTGATAAGAAATTAAAGTATTACAATTTTCACAATACTCTTTATTTGTATTAAATACGCCACAATTAGGGCATTTAATGTTTCTTGTAATACTCATTTTTCAACTATTTTTAAATGATTTTGAATGATTTTGAATGATTTTGAATGATTTTATATCTGAAGAATAAATTTAATTAAAAGTTAAAATTTATTCTTTAAATTCGCAAATTACTTAACTAAACAACTTTATTAGCTTGATAAAAACTTCTAAGTTACTTGATTTCTTTAAAAAGAAAAAAGCTGAAAAAATAATCATTAGATGTGATATTGATTTTATTACCATAAACGAAACACTCCTTGTTTTTCCTACCAATTATACGACTTTAGTACACATTTTAGGCAAGCCTGATAGAGAAATAAAAAAGACAAATTACTATATGTTTTGGGACGTTCATGGCATTTATTGTAGCTATACGAATAGCCAATATATTTTATCTATAAACGCCTATCAATATACGAATAATAACATCAAAAATAACAGTATCTATGCTACTAAAAAATTATTTAGCGGTGAATTATATTTAAATGAAGAACGTATTACTTATAGTGAATTTGGTAAAATTTCGTTAGGAAAGGTTGCCATTCATCGATTAGGAAAAGAAACTGATTTTAGGTTGGGTTTTAATGTCGGTATTAATAAAATTTATGCTAAAAAATAATTTTAAGTCTTTTTTTAACGCTTCTTTTAAATCTATTTTAATTCTTGTTTTAGCTCTTGAATTGTTTTATTAGTTGTACTTAATTTATCGATGATAATTTCTCTTAAAACATCGATATCTTGCTCAAAATAAATTGCCCATTTATATTCTTTAAATAGGATTTGAATTTGTTTTAAACGTTGATGTGCAAATTCAGAAGTCATTAAAAAACAATTATTTGTTTCTTCTTTTTTTAAACGTTGAATTTTAGCTTGTTTTTCAGGATAATCTACTTCTAGATAAAAAACTTTATCGGTATTATTTAGCGGATAAAAATCATTCCAATTGGCAAAACCGACATAATAATCTTGGCTTTTATAGTGTTCAATTCCTTGAATTTTCCAGCGACAATTAGCGACTCTTCCCCAATGATTTGAATATCGAAATACGCCTTTATCAGTATAAAAATACAAACTTCCCGATTTACTTTGATAATGAGCCGATTTTCCTTCAAAAAAAGTGATTTCTTTCGATTCGAACTCACAATAGGTGTATCTAAAAAAATTAAATTTATGATATTTCATTCATCAAAAATACACAAAGTCATTTAATTTTAAGAACCTATAAAGTGAAAATAAAAACGAGTTGTCAAAATGACAACTCGTTTTAGTAATAGCAATTCTCCCTTCAAACAAACTAAAAATAAAAACTATTATTTTTTTTTAAAAACCTGAACCTCCTAAATCACCTCCTCCCGGAATAGGCGATTGAGCTTGTGCTTTTTGAGGATTCAAAATTAAATACGTTCCTAAAGCAGTTAATGCAGTGTATTTTCCGTATTTCCCGATTTTTTTCAAGGCTTCTTTACGGTCTATTTTTGATGTTTTATTAGACTCCTTATTAATTTCTTTCATCTTTTTTATTTTTAAAATTTTAGCTATTTTGGATTAATTTTAATTTATTGAATACTAATTTTTTTACTAATTTGAGTTGCTCCAGATTGCACTTTTACAATATAAATTCCTGTTGATAAACTTGGTAAAGAAACTGTTTTCATTGAAGTTGTTATTTTTTTCATGAATACTTGTTTTCCAATCATATTGTATAAAATAACCGTTGCTTTTTTATCTAAACCATTTATAATGAGTGAATTATTAGCTTTATAAACACTCAATTTTGATTTTAAAACAATCGTATCAGGATTTAAGTTTGATGAAGTTTTCGTGTGTACATAAAAACGCCCTGAACCTCCAGAAACTGTCGCTTTATATTCACCGCCGTTGCTTAATTCCGTTACTTTATTCGTTTCTTTATCCTCTAAATAAACGTTTAAATTTTCTGGTAAATTCATCGCTTTTGCTGAAAAAACAATTTCCCTAGCTTCCGAAGTTTTAATTCCTACTGGAATTATTGTTCCTGAAATTTTTTCTTTATTTACACATTGTAACATAAAATCGGTATCGGTATAAGTTCCGTCTGCTAATTTTGTGTAAACACCCACTTTCGATTGTCCACCATCAAAATATCCTGCATCGTAACCAACATCTAAACCATCATTTGTGTTTGATAAATATTTAATTTGAGTAGTTTTACTAGTATTTCCTTTTGATTTTTCATCAGAAATTGTTAAAGCTACCGACGTTTGAACTGCTTGCCTTGAACTTGATGATTGTTGATGTAATAACATCGCGGGCGTAAAATTAACAACACCATTTGTCGTTGCCATTTGCACAAAAAATCCTTGTCCTGGTTTTAATCGACTTGGTGAACTTGTATTATTTACAACATCATAATTTTTTGTGGTATCATTCCAAAAATACAATGCAGCATTCGTACTTTTTAAATTTGATGAATTTTCAGATAAAATACTATTTGCTCCACTATTAGCATTAAGATATGCCGTGTACGGATTCGAAATCATTTCAAATGTATTATTTGCGTTTCCTGTTGCGGTATATTGAACATTATCAGTAGTTATTGTTCCTCTAAAATCAACTGTTCCTGCCGTAGTTTTTTTGATGGCATACGCTTTTGCAGTATCAAAACTCCCCCACGATAAGGTATTTTTATAATATATCCAAGGAGCTGTATTTCCATTTTCATAAATTCCTAATCCTTTATGATTTGGATTTACTGTTCCGCTTACCAATGAACTATTTGTTACAAAAGATGCAACATCTTGCCCAACAACTGGCGAACCTACTAAGTTCCATTTGTCAGAAACATAACTTTTATAGGTTGCTTTTCCTGTTACAGAATTGGTAACTTTTAAACTTCCATAACTATTTACATCTGATTCAATAGTTAAATTATCATTTGTAATAATATTTTCAGCCGTTAAATTTGCCGATGGCGAAATTGTTAAACTTGCTGAATTTTCAATAGTAATATCTTTAGCATTCGCACTATTTGAAATTACAGGATAATTTGTTGCTCCATTAAAAACAAACGCATTTAAAGTATTTGTTGGAACGCCATTGCTCCAGTTACTTGTGGTATTCCAAGAAGTATCTGTTGCTCCTATCCAATTAGTTTGTGGTAATGGTGGTACTGAACCAAATTCATATGCTCCCATATCTACGGTTGTGTTATGTATTCTTTGGTTTCCTACTAAATCGGTGGTTGTACCTGCTGGTATTTTAGCGTTATCTCCTGCATCTATAGCTGGTGAACCTGTTTGTAAAGTAAAATCTGTGGCACTTGTAAATAACGGATTTGCATTACTTACGTTTGTTTTATTTGCAGTAGCTATTACTGAAAAACCGTCTGAATCAATACTGTTAAAAACATTTACTGTGTTCATCGTATAGTTTAACCCAGAAACTGATTTTGAAGTTATACCACCAATAGTCGTATTACCCCAAAAAATACAATTAGACATTTCAACAGATATAGGAGAGCCTGCAGATTCTTCTTTAGTTACCCCTATGGTTGCTCTATTAAAGTTATTTAATCCACTAGAAGTACCTAAATCTGAATTATTTACATAAGTGTTATTTATCAGTTTAATACTTGTTGTATTCTTACCATAAGAAAAAGCAACTCCTCTAAACATACCTGCACTACCTGCTGATCCATTATTTCCAGTTCCTATGTTTTTTGAAATATTCCCTTTAAAAAGAGAATTACTTATGATTGCAGAATATGCATATCTTCCTCTTTTACTGTAAGAAAGAGCTGCGCCTCCTTTTGCTAAATTATTTTCAAAAATACATCTATCTATAATTAATTTATCTCCAGTTCTATATGCTTCATAAAACAAACCAGCACCGTAACCTGCAACATTATTTTTTATAATAGAGTTTTTTAAAGTTAACCCTTTTGTATATCCTCCAGCAGGTAACGATATTCCAGTACCAGTACTATTTCCAGATGAGTTTCCACCAGAAATTGTAAAACCATCTATTACGGCATCATATCCATTTATTTTTACAACATTCAATGAGTTATCACTTCTTGTTGTATTACCAAAAGTTATATTAGCATCATCATTAGCCATTAAATCTCCAGATAAAATAGTTTCATTTGTTGTATTTACACCTACTAAATTTCGTTCTGATAATAAACTTTCTGTTCCTTTAAAACCTCCATAAATCGTTACATTTTTTTTACTTATTTCAAAGTTTATTAATTTATCACTAGCATCAGGAATATAAGTACCTTTTGCGACCCAAACTTCATCGGCATCTTTTACCTTCAACAATGCGTCTTGTAAATCTGTATAAGCATTAATCCATGATGAACCATCATTAGCTCCAGTAGCATCAGCCTTCACATAATAACGCCCATCTGTTCTAAATTCTTTTTCTAAAGACCAATTAGAACTTGGAGCATAAACAGAAGTACATTTAGTTCTATAATAAACATTGTAAAAACTAGAACTACTTAGGTTTAATATATTATAGCTTCCTGTTCTTACATCATTAATAATAGTATAATTAGCAAAAGGCTCATTTTTTAATCCATAAGCTATATCGTAAGTTCCAGCATCTGTCCAAGTAACATCTGCAGAATCTTCTGTAATATTCGCTATAGAAAGATTTGTAATATCTGGTGAAAAACAAAAACTATAACCTCCCAATTGAGCTAATTGGGTTACTTCTGTTTGAGTTAAAATTTTATCATAAAAAAATAAATCATCTAAATTACCTGAATACTTATTTGTAGTTGGTAAAGTATTGTATTTATTACTTGCAACCTTAAATGGTGTATTCGCATTAATTCCTCCCGAACCGTACATTCTATAATGGTTTCTACCTACGACTACTGTTTCTTTAACAGTATCAGTAAATACATCTATGTTAAAATCAAATTTTTTATTATCTGATGCTTTTACATATTTAATATTCACAACTATATGATGCCAATTATTATCTGATATAGGCTTACTAAATAATTCATCAAAATCCCAATTAATAAAAGGTGTTCCCAAATCATAATATTGATTTCTACCAGAAACGCCTATTTTACCATCTTTTAAATAAACATTAAAACCTATATTATCTTTTTGTTCAAAAATAATTCTTGAATTTGAGTCATTAGTACTTGTTTTTACCCAAAAACTTAAAGCTATCTGAGAACCAAAAGAAAATTTATTAGCTGTTAAATAGTCTCCATTTAAACTAATGGCATTATTTACGGTATTAAACCTGTCATTAATCTTTGTTAATGCAGTTCCTGTTTGCAAAAAATTGTTTCCATTTGCAGCATCTGTTAGCCCCCCTTCTGTAAACTGATACATTGCTTGTAGACTATTTATCGGTATTTGTGCAAATGTAACACTACTTATTAAAAGCAATAATAGTAATATATTTTTTTTCATGATAAATTTATTTTTAAATTTAAAACGAAAATAAAATGACTATTTAACCTCTCTACTTAAAAGTTTCCGAACGCTACAATATTGTTTCCGAACAAATTTTCAATCCTCTTAGAGAACCTAATATTATAATAATTGACACTTTTTTTTCATAGTTATTAGAGCTTGTTTTTTTACTCTTACTTACAAAGCCACCTTATCAAGTGCTAAAAAGTTTCTCGTAGCTTATGAATTGTAAAAACTAAAGGATAATAATTCATTTTCAGATTATCGTATTCGATTATGGGCATTTGCTATTCTTTTTAGTTTCCGAAAAATGATATAACAAGTATTTACATCTTTAAAAAATTGATTCTAAAATTATTAATGCATCAATTTTTCGAAATTTTCTTTATAAGTTTTACCAACAGAAATTATTTTATCAGTAAAAGTAAGAAGTTGTTTTTCTTTTTTTGAATAGCTATTTATATGATTAATATTTACCATCCAAGAACGATGTACTCTTGTAAAAAAATCTTTATCACTTAATAAATTTTCATAATAATTTAATTTTTTAGCAACCATAAATTCCTTACCATTTGTAGTATAAATTACGCTGTACATTCTATCTGCTTGAATACAAATAATGTCAATAATATTTACAATTACATAATCTGTTTTATAAGGTATCGCTATTATTGTAAGTTGTTTTTTATTTTGTTGTAATAATTCAACTCTGGTATTTAATTGCTTATTTTGAATATTTATGACTACTTTTTCAACAGCTTTTTGCAACAAATCAACCGCGATTGGTTTTAATAAATAATCTATTGCGGTTACTTGAAATGCTTTAATAGCATAAGTATCGTAAGCGGTTACAAAAATTACGTGAAAGTTGATTTCATTAAATTCTTCTAATAATTGAAAACCATTTTTTTGAGGCATTTCAATATCTAAAAACACGATTTGAGGTTGGTATTTTTGTATTATTTGTACTGCATCATCAACATTAGAAGCTTCTGAAATTACTTCTACTTGCTTACAAAAAGCACCTAGTAAATAGCGTAAATTTTCTCTTGCGTTAATCTCATCATCAACAAGTACGGCTTTTATTTTTTTCATTTTATCATATATTTTTAATCTATATACGGTATTTTTAATATGACTTTAGTTCCTTCTTCAATTTTTACATATTTAAAACCAATATCTGTTTTATAATAGTCTTTTAATAGCAATAATCTATCTTGTATTGCTTTTGTTGAAAATGATTCTTCTTTATTATTTAAGGTATTTATTTCTATAGAAGCTTTAATTCCAATGCCATTATCTACAATTTCACATTCAAAAACTTCTTTTTGAGAAAAAGAAATCGTTACTTTTTTTATTCCTGATGTTTTGTGTAACAAACCATGTTTTATAGAATTTTCAACAAAAGGCTGAATTATCATCGAAGGTATTTTAATGTCTTTAATATTTTGATATCCTATTAAAACATATTCAAAATCATCTCGAAAACGTAATTTTTCTAACTCTAAATATTTTGTTAATAAGGATAATTCTTCATCAAAATACACAAAACTTTTTTCACTCATATTTAAGTTTTCTCTAATTAGCGACGCAAATTTTGTTAGATAATTATAGGCTTCATGTTTGTTTCCTTTTAATACTAAATTTTGAATTGAATTCATCGCATTAAACATAAAATGCGGATTCATTTGTGCTTTTAACGATTTTAACTGTAAATATACTAATTCATTCTTTTTTTTCTCTTCTAATTGTTTGTAGGCTTCTTTTAACTTTACTTCATTTTTTTGATTTAATAATTGTGAATAGTTCAGTATCACATAAGATCCTATAAAAACAGCAAGTAATAGAATCGGATTTAACATATCAGAAGGATATATACTTGGTATTAATTTATAAGGAATATAATATAAGAGCCAGCACAATATCATTATTGAGATTGTTATTTGCTTTTTATCAATTAAAATAAGAGCGACTAATGGATATATAAAATAAAAATTTTCCATCATTCGAGATGGTTCTATATAATTTGCAAAAATAAAAGTTACCGTTATAAGTACTATTATAAACAATACTCTAGCATAAATATATTTTCTATTTTTTTGCAATAGATAAACTGTAATAATTGCTAAAAACGAAAAAAAATGTACTACAATGCTTTTGTTCATTTTATTTGAAAAAAACGGATCAAAAAACATAAAAGTACAGATTAAAATTCCCCATGTTAAACAAAATACATTTAACAGTTTTATTTTTTTATGTTCGTTTTCATTATTGTTGTAAACCCCAATATTTACAACGATTTTATATGCTTTTTTCAAAAAAAATAGTATCATTTTATTTCAATTATTTGTATGACATTTTAAGTATTACTTTAGTTTTAAAGTTTTCTTGGATGTATTTAAAGTGTATTTTTATATTATAAAAATCTTTTAATAAAGCGACTCTTTTTTCTATTATTGCTGTTAAAGATACCTCTAAGTTCATTTTATTATTATCTTTCATTTCAATGGATTTTGCAATCCCTATTCCGTTATCTATTATGGTACAAACTAGCATTTTATTTTCATGATGAAACGTAATTTTCAACTCTCTCAATTGATTTATTTGATGTAAAAGTCTGTATCGAATAGCTTCTTCAACAAAAGGCTGAATAATTTGCGATGGAATTTCAATATTTTTATTATTTTCTAAATTTTCGATGGTATAATAAAAGCTATCACCAAAACGCAATTTTTCAAGTTCTAAATATTTGTTTAAAATGACTAATTCAATATCTAAACTTGTAAAATTTTTATTGCTGATTTTTAAATTTTCACGCATTAAAACAGCATATCTTGTTAAATAATCATAGGCATCTTCTTTATTATTTTTGAGAATTAAATTCTGAATAGAGTTGATAGTATTAAACATAAAATGCGGATTCATTTGTGCTTTTAATGTTTGTAATCTTAAAAGAGCCAGTTCATTTTCTTTTTGTTTTTCGAGTTTAGCGTAAGCTTTTTCTAATTTTATTTTACGTTTTCGTAGTTTCTTTTCTTGTTTTTTATTTAATTGTTCGGAATAGTTTAAAATAACAAAAGTTCCTAAAAAAATACAGAATACCAATACGGGCAAAATCATATTTTTAGGATACATATTTAAAAAAAGATTCGGGATAAAATACAATCCGAAGCAAAGAAGTAAAAACAACATATTAATCCATTTTTTTTCAATGAATAAAATACCGACCAAAGGATATAGAAAATAAAAATTTTCAATCAACATTAAAGGTGTTGTAAAGTTGGCGAATATAAATGTGATGGAAATTATAGCAATTATAAAAACAATTCGAGCTATATGATAATTTTGTAAAAATTGTAAATAAAAAATACCTGTGATAATAACATACGAAATTCCATGTAAAATCAAACTTCCATATAATTCTCTTTCAAAAATCAAATCAAAAATGGTGATAATGACAATCATTACCGACCAGGTAATACAAAAAGCGTTTAAGAGTCTTATTTTTTTAGCTTCAACCGATTTTTTTTGAGGAACACCTATATTTAATAAATAAGAGTATGTGTTTAAAATTTTATTCATGAAGCTATTTTTTTTAAATATCGTTTTTTTATTTCAAAACAATTCTATTTACTTTACGAATACTACAATCTAGTTTCCGAACGTTTTATTTTGATTTTATTGAGCATTTTTTTTCATAAATATATCACAGTTAATAAGTTCTTAACTATAAAACAAAAAAAAACGCAATCAAATAAATGATTGCGTTTTAATATAAAAAGTGTCAAAATATAAAGTATAAAATATACTTAAAAGTTAAAATTACTTAACTTCTTCGAAATCTACATCTTCTACATTATCAGCTTGTGCATCAGTTTTTGGCTGTGCTTCTTGCTGAGCTCCTGCTGCACCTTTATCAGCATACATCTCTTCAGATGCCGCTTTCCAAGCTTCGTTAATTGTTGCCATAGCAGCATCAATTTGTGCTAAATCTTGTAATTGGTGTGCTGTTTGTAATTCAACTAAAGCGCTTTCAATTGGTGCTTTTTTATCATCTGATAATTTATCACCAAATTCTTTTAATTGCTTTTCAGTTTGAAAAATCATAGAATCAGCTTCGTTGATTTTTTCAGCAGTTTCTTTTGCTTTTGCATCGGAATCAGCATTTGCTTCTGCTTCTGCTTTCATTTTTTCGATTTCTTCTTCTGATAATCCTGAAGAAGCTTCGATTTTAATATCTTGTGTTTTTCCTGTTGCTTTATCTGAAGCAGATACTTTGATAATTCCGTTTGCATCAATATCGAAAGTTACTTCAATTTGAGGAACACCTCTTTGTGCTGGTGGAATATCTGTTAATTGGAAACGACCGATAGTATTGTTATCAGCAGCCATTGCTCTTTCCCCTTGTAAAACGTGAATATCTACAGATGGTTGGTTATCAGCAGCAGTAGAAAATACTTGTGATTTTTTTGTTGGAATAGTCGTATTTGCATCAATTAATTTGGTGAATACGTTCCCCATTGTTTCAATTCCTAAAGATAAAGGCGTAACATCTAATAATAATACGTCTTTTACATCTCCTGTTAAAACTCCCCCTTGAATAGCCGCTCCTAAAGAAACAACTTCATCAGGATTTACGCCTTTACTTGGTGATTTTTTAAAGAAATTTTGAACAGCTTCTTGAATTGCAGGAATACGAGTAGAACCTCCAACTAATACAACTTCGTCAATTTCGTCGATAGTTAAATCAGCATTTTTTAAAGCAGTTGCACAAGGCTCAATAGTTCTTTTGATTAAATCATCAATTAAAGCTTCAAATTTAGCTCTGGTTAATGTTCTAACTAAATGCTTAGGTCCTGAAGCAGTAGCAGTAATATAAGGTAAGTTAATTTCTGATGAAGTTGTGCTAGATAATTCAATCTTCGCTTTTTCAGCAGCTTCTTTTAAACGTTGTAAAGACATTGGATCTTTACGTAAGTCCATATCTTCCTCAGCTTTAAATTCTTCAGCTAACCAGTTGATAATTCTTTCATCAACATCATCTCCTCCTAAATGCGTATCACCATCAGTAGCTAATACTTCGAAAACACCGTCTCCTAATTCTAAGATAGAAACATCATGTGTTCCACCACCAAAATCAAAAACAACGATTTTTTTATCATCATGAGATTTATCTAAACCGTACGCTAAAGCAGCTGCAGTTGGTTCGTTGATAATTCTTCTAACTTTTAAACCAGCAATTTCACCAGCTTCTTTTGTCGCTTGACGTTGTGCATCGTTAAAGTATGCTGGTACCGTAATTACAGCTTCAGAAACATCTGTTCCTAAATAGTCTTCCGCTGTTTTTTTCATTTTCTGTAAAACCATGGCAGAAATTTCTTGAGGCGTATATAAACGACCGTCAATATCTACACGTGGAGTATCATTATCACCTTTTACAACGCTATAAGGTACTCTTGCTACTTCTTTTGAAGACTCAGAGAACTTATTTCCCATAAAACGTTTAATAGAATAAACTGTTTTTGTAGGGTTCGTTACCGCTTGTCTTTTTGCTGGATCACCAACTTTACGCTCTCCACCTTCGATAAATGCAACGATAGATGGTGTCGTTCTTTTTCCTTCTGAATTAGGGATAACAACTGGTTCATTTCCTTCCATTACAGAAACACATGAATTTGTGGTTCCTAAATCAATTCCTATAATTTTACTCATAATACTTATTTATCTTAAATTTTTAATTCAATTTTACAGGTTGTATTAGTCAAAGTGTGTGCCAACAAGCTATAACTTTTATTTTGGCAGAAAATTTATCGTATTAGCCACATTACGAACTGTAATAAATGACATTATGTCATTATTTTTAATTTATTTTCTCAACTTATTTTTGATGTAGCTTCTTATTTCTTGATTATGGTCTAATTATCTTCTGATGATTTTTTAAGATTATTGCTATAATTTTAGATGTCTCTAATTTACAGAAATGCTTTTAATTTCAACTAATTATGGATGTTAATAAATTATTATCTCTTTAAATAAGAGATTGTAAGAATGTATTTTAACAAAAATAACGGCTAATTTTTAATTTATTTTTAGTGTCGTTGTAAAAAAATTTAGTTATCATTAACAAAAAAATTATACATTTGTGTTATGGATTTGAACAAAGATACAGCAAAAAGAACAGCAGAACTTCTGCTACAAATAAAGGCGATTAAATTAAGCCCAAAAGCACCATTTACTTGGGCTTCTGGTTGGAAATCACCAATTTATTGCGATAACAGAATTACGTTATCTTACGTACCTGTTAGAAATTTTTTAAAAGAGCAAATAGCTAAATTAGTTATCGAAAAGCACGGCAAGCCAGATGTTATTGCAGGTGTTGCTACTGGTGCGATTGCCATTGGTATTTTGGTTGCTCAAGAATTAGGTGTTCCTTTTATATATGTTCGTCCTGAGCCTAAAAAACATGGACGTAAAAATCAAATTGAAGGACATTTAGAAAGTGGACAAAACGTAGTAGTTATTGAAGATTTAATCAGCACAGGAACGAGCAGTTTAAATGCTGTAAAAGCATTAAAAGAAGCCAATGCAACCGTTAAAGGTATGATTGCTATTTTTTCGTATGGATTTGCTATTGCTGATGAAAACTTCAAAAATAACAACGTATCACTTACCACATTGAGTAACTATAAATATTTACTCGAACAAGCATTGGATAGTAAATATATCACCAGTGAAGAGCGAACAATGTTGGAAGAATGGAGAGCTGCTCCTAGCGAGTGGAAACAAAATGAAAAATAAGACCAAATATAAAGAATATGACTATTGAAGGAAACAAAGTAATTGTAAAAAAATCTACTAAAGAAATTTTTGATTTTCTATTAAAATTAGAAAACTTTGAGCAACTAATGCCAGAAAACACTCAAAAATTTGAAGTTGATGGTGATAGTTTTATTTTCGGATTAAAAGGGATGCCAGAAATAAGATTGGTCATGAAAGAAAAAACCGAATATTCAAACATTACTTTAGGAGCTGCAAGTAGCAAATTACCGTTTACTTTATCTTCTGATATTTGTAAAATTTCTGAAAATGAAAGTGAGGTTGTTTTAAATTTCAATGGTGATTTCAATCCGATGATGGCAATGATGGTTAAAAAACCATTAACAAAATTTATTGATACCTTAACAGAAAATATTTCAAAATTATAAACTAATTAAGCAAATGAAACTTCTTTAATTCCAAATTCTTGAATCGTTTCGTTTTCTAATTCAATTTGAAGGTTTCCTATTTTCGAAACTCCGATAATTTTACCCATAAATAAAGTGTTCTGAGTTGTTTTAAACATACTCGGAACATTTTTTTTGTACAAAACACTCAAATAGTCATTTTCTAAAAGTTGATATTCTTTTTGATGTAAGATTTCTAACTTTTTCGCTAGACTTACTAAGATTTTATCTAATAAGAAATCAAGGTCAATATTGTTATCAATATCAGGATTAATAACTTGTTTTTTAGCTAACATTTTTTTGATAGATGACGCATTTGGTAAATCTTTAGGGAATTTATTTTGATTCACATTAACACCAATTCCTATTATAGCGGTATTAATTTTATCGGTAATTAAAGAATTTTCAATTAAAATACCTGCTATTTTTTTGTTTTCTGACAAAATGTCGTTCGGCCATTTTATTGTCAATCTCGATAGATTAAAGGTATTAATCGCCTGATAAACGGCTAAAGAAACAGCATAATTTAAATACTTATAATCGGCTACAAGAAAATCATCAAACTTAGTGTAAACACTGAAAGTAAGTGCTTTACCTGCTTGTGAATTCCAGCGAGTATTCCGTTGTCCTCTCCCTGCGGTTTGCTTTTTTGCAACAACGACCGTAAGATTATCAAGCGCTACTTTTGATGCCATATCCTTCAAAAAAGAATTGGTAGAATCAATGGCATTAAGTTTGATTATTTTCATATAAGTTTTGTGAATAAAACAAGTGCTAATATTAAGCATAATACTCGCAAAAATATAATAACTTTGCTAAAAATATAATTTTTTTGATGACTAAAAAACAAGCAAGCACAGACGATTTAATTGCTGTGATTATAAAAGGGATTGAAGAGGTAAAAGGAGAACACATCCAATTACTAGATTTAAGAGAAATAGAAAACACTGTTTGCGATTATTTTATAATCTGCTCAGGAAATTCAAACACACAAGTAAGTGCAATTTCTGGTTCTGTACAGAAAATGGTAAGTAAAGAACTTAAAGATAAACCTTGGCATATTGAAGGACAAACAAATTCTGAATGGGTTTTAATGGATTATGTACACGTTGTTGTTCATGTTTTTCAAAAACAAATACGTGATTATTATGATATTGAAAGTCTTTGGGGTGATGCTAAAATTACAGAAATTAATACATTATAGTTCTTAATAGTTTAGACCATTGTTTATGAGTGATAAGAAAAAAAATGCTCCAAAATTTACGTTTAATTCATTTTGGATATACGTTCCGATATTAGTAATCCTAATAGGATTGAGTTTTTTAAATTCGAGTAATTTAGGAACTCGTAATATTTCAAAAAACGAGTTTAATAAAATATTACAACAAAACGATATTCAAAAAATCGTTATTGAAAATAATAATGTCGCTCAAATTTTCTTAAAAGCGGAAGCTGAAAAAAAAGAAGCACATAAAAAAATAACAACGTCTCCTTTTTATAGAAAAGGAGCGCCGTTATACACCTATAATTTTGGAGATTTACAAAATTTCGAAAATGAAATCAAAAAAGAAAAAGCCGATAAAAATCTCGATTTTGATAGAAAAAATGTAGAAGCAACAAGTTTAATAACCACCTTGTTTGATTTCTTACCTTTTATTTTATTGATTGGTATTTGGATTTTCTTTATGAAAAAAATGTCTGGTGGTGGCGCTGGAGGTGCTGGTGGCGGTAGTCAAATTTTTAACATTGGTAAATCAAAAGCAAAACTTTTTGACGAAAACACCAAAGTAAAAACAAGCTTTAAAGATGTCGCTGGTTTGGAAGGTGCTAAAGAAGAAATTCAAGAAATTGTAGATTTCTTAAAAACTCCTGAAAAATACACTAAATTAGGAGGGAAAATTCCTAAAGGAGCCTTATTAGTAGGACCTCCTGGAACAGGAAAAACATTATTAGCAAAAGCCGTAGCTGGTGAAGCTGGTGTTCCTTTCTTCTCTTTATCTGGTTCTGATTTTGTTGAAATGTTCGTAGGTGTTGGAGCTTCTCGTGTAAGAGATTTATTTAAAAAAGCACAAGAAAAATCACCATCAATTATATTTATTGACGAAATTGATGCTATTGGTCGTGCTAGAGGAAAAAATAATATGACTGGCGGAAATGATGAACGTGAAAACACGTTAAATCAGCTTTTAACAGAAATGGATGGTTTTGGAACTGATACTAATGTTATTGTTTTAGCAGCCACAAACCGTGCCGATGTATTAGATAGTGCCTTAATGCGTGCAGGTCGTTTTGACCGTCAAATTTATGTAGATTTACCAGATTTACACGAACGTAGAGAGATTTTTGAAGTACATATCAAACCCTTAAAATTAGCTAAAAATGCTGATTTGGAATTATTAGCACAACAAACTCCTGGTTTTTCTGGAGCTGATATTGCAAATTTATGTAACGAAGCTGCTTTAATTGCCGCTAGAAACAATAAAGAAGCTATTGAACATCAAGATTTCTTAGATGCCGTTGATAGAATTGTTGGTGGTTTAGAAAAGAAAAATAAAGTAATCACTCCTAAAGAAAAAGAAGTTATTGCTTTTCATGAAGCAGGTCACGCTACCGTTAGCTGGATGTTAGAACATGCAGCCCCCTTAGTAAAAGTAACTATCGTTCCTCGTGGGCAATCGTTAGGTGCTGCTTGGTATCTTCCTGAAGAACGAAAAATTGTGCAAACAGATCAAATGCTAGACGAAATGTGTGCTACCATGGGTGGTAGAGCTGCTGAAAAATTAATCTTTAATAAAATTTCAACAGGAGCTTTAAGTGATTTGGAAAAAGTAACCAAACAAGCACGTGCAATGGTTACCGTGTATGGTTTAAATGAAAGAGTCGGTAATATTACCTATTATGATTCATCTGGAAATGACTCTTTTGTAAAACCTTATAGTGATGATACCGCTAAAGTTATTGATGAAGAAATCTCTAAAATGATTGAAATTCAATATCAAAGAGCCATCGATCTTTTAACGCAACACAAAGATAAACTTAGCCAATTAGCAGCACTTTTACTTGAAAAAGAAGTAATGTTTAAAGCCGATTTAGAAAAAATATTTGGCGAAAGACCTTTTGAAATTAAAGAAACTAAGGAAATAAAAGAAAATAAAGAAAGTAGAGATCTGAAAGATCTTTAATCAATTTTTAAAAATTATTTTTATTTGAATTATCTGATGAATTAGATGAATTTTTTTAAGAAAATATATAACTCATTTAAAAAACCATCTAGCGATGAATTAACCAACCAACAGGAAGTTAATTTGTCGCTAGATGATTCCTTTGTGCATAATTTTATCAATAAAGGTGGTAAATTTTTGTATTGTACTTCTATCGATGAAGTATCTATGAATTTAATTCAAATTTTACAAGAAAATAATTGGTACACAATTAGCTGTTCCGATTTTAATTTACTGAAAATAACCCAAAAAATAGGAATCAATACTCAGGAAAAAACAGCCAAAACAGTTCCCTTTTTCACAACCTGCGAACATTTAATAGCAAGTAATGGTGATATTTTATTTTCTTCAAATCAGTTAGGTAGTGAAAAATTACCTTCTCACTCAGAAGATTTTATTGTGTATGCCACCACTAGCCAATTAGCAAAAAATATGAGCGAGGGATTAACGGGTATCAAAACACAATTTAGCGGAAATATCCCTACAAATATTTGCTCAACAACAAATTATAAAATAGAAGTTGAAGACGGAAGTTTTTTAAGTTATGGTAACAGTAACTCCAAAAATTTATACCTACTTCTCTTTGAAGATTTATAAAGAACACTTATAAACTATGCGAAACATTATAGTAAGAAGTATTTCAGGACTTGTGTATGCGATAATTTTTATTGCTGCAATCCTTTTTTCAGCAGAATCTTATATCGCATTAATCGCTATTTTTTCGACCATCTGCGTTTTTGAATTCTCAAGAATACTGCAGTTAAAAAACATACTTCCTTATCTGATTTTAGCCTTATTCATATATGCGTCTGTCGTTAAAATACCTTCGGATTTCAATGGCTTTTTAATAGGATTTTCTTTTGCCAGTTTGCTAGGACTACTCTATTATTTAATCAGTACAAAAGTTATCAAAACAAATAATAGCCTCCAAAAAATATTTTTACATCTAATTTATTTAATACTGCCTTTTTATTTTTTAATAAAATTACCTTTTATCGAAAATACCTATCATCCAACTATTATTATTTATATTATTTTGATGATTTGGACTAATGATAGCTTTGCTTTTATCGTTGGTAAAAATTTCGGAAAACATAAATTATTTGAATCAGTATCGCCTAAAAAAACAATTGAAGGTTTTATTGGCGGATTATTATTTGCCGTTTTAGCAGGTTTTTTAATTGGAAAATTTGGAGAATATCCCAATTCTTTTTCAATTTTAAATTGGATACTAATCGCAATTATTGTGGCTGTTTTTGGTTCGCTCGGCGATTTAGTCGAATCAAAATTTAAACGACAAGCAAACGTAAAAGATAGCGGAAAAATCATGCCTGGACACGGTGGATTATTAGATCGACTTGATAGTTTGTTTTTTCTTGCGCCCTTCGTATATTTATACCTACATTATATTATATAATTATATACCTTATTTTTATGGTAAATGATTTAGACCGTCAATTTGAAAAAGCTTATAAAAAAGCCTCTGATTTTAAAGGTAAATTGCCTCCTGATACCATGCTTCGATTGTATAGTTACTACAAACAAGCAATAAAAGGAGATAAATTCACCTATGATTCTAATGACAATTTAAGAAATGCTTTTAAATTCAATGCTTGGATTCAACTAAAAGGAATGAACGAAAAACAAGCAAAACAAGAATATATTAATTTAGTTAATTCAATTATAAAATAATTATCATGAAAAAAATCATTTATTCTTTATTCGTATTTGTTGCAATTACTAATTTTGCTTCTTGTAAATCTGATGCTACATCAAAAAAAGAAAACTCAGTTAACGAAAACAACACTGAAAAAAAAGCTAAAAAAACTGCCTTTTCTTTACAAGATGCCGATTCCAAAATAAACTGGACAGCCTACAAAACAACCGAAAAAAAACCCGTTACTGGTGTGTTTCAAAAAGTAGATATCACCAAAAATGGTACTGGTAATACCGTGAAAGAAGCCATCAATAATGCCGAATTTTCAATTCCTGTAAGCAGTATTTTCACCAAAGAAACTAGCAGAGATTTTAAAATTAAAAAATTCTTTTTCGCAGTTATGGATAATACCAAATTACTTTCTGGAAAATTAATTCTTGAAAATGATTCGATTGGATATGCAGATATCACAATGAATACTGTAACTAAAAAACTTCCTTTTACGTATACTATCAACCAAAAAACCTTTAACTTAAAGGGAACTTTAAAAATCTCGGATTGGAATGCTCAAAAAGCATTAGCTTCTTTAAATGAAGCTTGTAAAGATTTACACAAAGGAGATGATGGCGTTTCTAAAACTTGGGACGATGTAGCAATAAACATCACTTCTACCTTTAAATAATCTTGACTAAATTTCAATAAAAAAAGAATTTAAAATAGCACACTAAAAAGCCTTGGATTTATTATCTAAGGCTTTTTTTTCATCAGAAAATATAAAATCATAAAAAATAAGTACAAAAACACCTAAATATAATAGTATTACTATTATATTTGCGAATATAATTTTCACTTATGAAGAATTTTCTATCAAATATTAAAATTGAAATCCCTGTAGGAATCTATATTAAAGATCCTGAAACATCCGATTTAGGAAAAAGAATTATAGAAAATAGTATCAAATTAATCGAAGAAATCGGTTTTGAAAGCTTCAATTTTAAAAAATTAGGCACTTTAATCGGCTCGAACGAAAGTTCTATTTATAGATATTTCGAAAGCAAACACAAATTACTCGTCTATTTAACTTCGTGGTATTGGGGATGGATACAATATCAATTAGTTATAGAAACGTATAGCATTCATAATCCTGAAGAAAAATTAATAAAAGCCATTAAAATACTCACCAAAACAACCGAGCAAGATAATAATTTTACGCACATTAATGAGGTTTTATTAAACTCAATTGTGATTAATGAAAACTCCAAATCATATTCAACAAAAGAAGTAGATGCCGAAAATAAAGAAGGTTTTTTTAAATTATATAAAGAAGTTGTAAAACGCTTAGCTGCTATAATAATCAATTATAATAGCACTTATAAACACCCGCTAACCTTAGCAAGTACAGTGATTGAAGGCGCATTGCATCAACAATTTATAAAACAACATTTTAAATCGCTGACCAATTGTAATGACACTATTTCTCCCACTTCTTTTTTTATTGATGTAACGCTTAATATCCTTTCAAATAATGGAAAATAAAACCTTAACTCCTTGGCAACGGTTTTTAGGACTCTTAACTTTAGAGAAAAAAGATATTTTACAAATATCTTACTACGCTGTTTTTGAAGGAATTGTAGCTTTATCGCTTCCTTTAGGGATACAAGCAATTATCAATTTACTACAAGCGGCTGAAATTTCGGCTTCTTGGGTAGTGCTTGTAATACTCGTTACGGGTGGTGTCGCTTTTAGTGGTGTTTTAAAATTTATGCAAATTAGAATTATTGAAACCATACAACAACGAATTTTTACAAGAGCTTCCTTAGAACTTAGTTATCGATTTCCTAAAATAAAAATGAGCGAATTACGAAATTATTATCCGCCTGAATTAGCCAATCGTTTTTTTGATACGCTAACGATTCAAAAAGGGATTTCAAAAATTTTAATTGATGTTCCATCAGCTTTTTTACAGATAATTTTTGCACTAGTATTACTCTCTTTTTATCATACCTTTTTTATTTTATTCGGATTTTTATTACTCTTATTGATTTATCTTGTATTTAAATATACTGCTAAAATTGGCTTAGAAACAAGCTTAAATGAATCTAAAAATAAGTATAAAGTAGCGCATTGGTTGCAAGAAATCGCAAGAACAATTATCAGTTTTAAAGTAGCAGGAAAAACAACACTTGCCCTAGATAAAAGCGATGATTTAGTGAGTGATTATTTAAAATCAAGAGACAGTCATTTTAAAATATTAATCGTTCAATATATTCAAATGATTAGTTTTAAAGTGATTGTTACCGCTGGTTTATTATTGATGGGCGGTTTTTTAGTCTTAAATCAAAAAATGAATATTGGACAATTTGTTGCCTCTGAAATAATTATTTTATTGATAATAAGTTCTGTGGAAAAATTAATTTTAGGCTTAGAATCCTTTTATGATGTGCTTACTTCTATTGAAAAATTAGGACAAGTTATCGATAAACCCATCGAGAATCAACAAGGAAGTACTGTCAGCGACACCAAACCTTTCAAAATTGAAATTCAAAATATTTCATACACCATTTTTGAGAAAGAAAAACCCATCTTAAAAGATATTTCATTCCATATCGAACCCAATGATAGAATCTTAATTCAAGGAGAAAGTGGCGCTGGAAAATCGAGCTTAATACAGCTTATCGCAGGAATTACAACCCCTACCGCTGGAAATATTTTCGTGAATGATTTATCCATAAAAAGCCTACAAATTAATAATTATAGAGCGTATTTAGGAATGTCATTATCCGAAGAAAATCCGTTTGAAGGAAGCATCCGAGAAAATGTAACTTTTGGAGATATTACAATTTCAGATGATGAAATTTATACTGTTTTCGACATTGTTGGATTAACCGATTTTTTAAAATATCAAGAAAATGGCTTAGAAACCCAACTAAAACCTGAAGGAAAACATATTGGCTATACCATTTCTAAAAAAATTATTCTAGCAAGAGCGATTATCAAAAAACCAAAACTTTTAATTTTAGAAGATCCTTTAGATCAATTAGAAAAAAAAGAAGCCAACAAAATTATCGATTTTATTACAAATCCTTCCCAAAAATGGAGCTTAATTATTGTAAGCAGTAACGACAAATGGGAAGAAAAATGTACTAAAAAAATTACACTGCATAAAGGTAAAATCATTAATAAATAAAGCAACAGAGATAATGTTACATATATCAAATAATACTGTTTCTAATCAAATTGATTTGAGTAATTTTAAATCAGGAAAAAAAATATTTAAAAAAGAACATCACAAATTATTTAGAAAGTTTTTACTATTCTTTTTTATAGTACTATTTATCACGCTATTTTTACCTTGGACTCAAAATGTTTCTAGTACAGGTAATGTTACGACGTTAAAACCGAATCAACGTCCGCAAACCTTGCAATCTCAAATTCCTGGAAGAATTGAACAGTGGTTTGTCCAAGAAGGTGATTTTGTAAAAAAAGGCGATACTATTTTAAGAATATCCGAAGTAAAAAGTGATTATTTCGATGCAAAACTTGCTGAAAGAACAGGAAATCAATTAAATTCTAAAAGTCTTTCTGGAAAATCATATCAAAATAAAATAAGTGCTTTAAAAAGGCAAATTTCAGCGATAAGAAACGAACAACAATTAAAATCGGAACAAGCAAAAAACAAATTACAACAAGCTTACTTAAAAGTTAAAACCGATAGTATTGACTTAGAAACCGTTATTTTAAAGCAAAAAATAGCAAAAATTCAATATGAAAGAACTTTTACCCTACAACAAGAAGGTTTAAAGGCCACTAAAGATGTGGAAGAAAAAAGTGCAAAACTTCAAGAATTTTCAGCTAAAGTTATTTCTCAAAAAAATAAACTGTTAACTTCTAAAAATAATAGTATCAATGCACAATTAGCTATTTCGGGAATAATCGCGACTTATACCGATAAATTATCCAAAGCACAAAGTAGTTTATATAGTGCTGAATCTGGCGCGTATGAAACTGAAGTACAAGTATCAAAACTACAAACAAATTTAGCTAATTATAACAAACGAAGTTCTTTATTATACATTACCGCTCCGCTTGATGGGTATATAAATAAAGCAATAAAATCGGGAATTGGAGAAACTTTTAAAGAAGGTGAACAGTTAATAAACATTATGCCTGCTGTATACGATTTGGCAGTAGAAATGTATATAAAACCAATCGATTTGCCGTTGATACATACTCACGAAAAAGTACGTGTTCAGTTTGATGGTTGGCCAGCAATTGTTTTTAGTGGCTGGCCTAATATGTCATCAGGAACTTATGAAGCTAAAATTATTACAGTCGAAAATTTTATTAGCAGTAATGGAAAATATAGAGCCTTGATTGTTCCTGATAACGATGAACAACCATGGCCAAAAGCCATTAGAGTTGGTTCGGGAGCAAAAACAATTGCACTGTTAGAAAATGTGCCTATTTGGTATGAATTATGGCGACAAATTAATAGTTTTCCACCTAATTTCTATCAGCCAAACACAAAAGAAACCGATTCTAAGAAAAAGAAATAATGAAAAATATATCCTTTTTATATCTATTTATAAGTTTCGTTTCCTTTTCTCAAAACATGCCTAACAACACTATTTCTTTAGAGGAAAGTCTAGGATATGTTAAAAAATATCATCCTATTATAAAGCAGGCAAAACTTATTGTTAATACAAATCAAGCAAAATTATTAAAAGCCAGAGGTGGTTTTGATCCTAAAATTGAAGTTGATTACAGCAATAAAAACTTTAAAAATACCGAGTATTATAAAACATTAGTTTCATCTTTTAAAATTCCTACTTGGTATGGAATTGAGCTAAAAGCTAGTTATGAAAATAATTCAGGAAAGTATTTAAATCCTCAATATAAAACACCTAAAAATGGCTTATATAATGTAGGTGTTTCTGTTTCGTTGGCTAAAAATTTATTTATCAATAAAAGAATGGCTACCTTAAAAAAAGCCAAAATTTACACCAAACAAAGTAAATTAGAACAACAATTATTAGTTAATACTATTTTGTTTGATGCTATTTCGGCATACTTAAATTGGACACAATATTATCAACAATATAGCGTGTTTCAAAATTATTATGCCAATGCAACGATAAGACACCATAATGTTATTAAAAATTTTAAAGCAGGTGATAAAGCCGCTGTAGATACTTTAGAAACAAGTATCAACTTAGAAAATAGAAAATTAGATTTAGAAAAAGCACGTATTAAACACTTAAAATCAAAAGTAGCTTTTTCGAATTATTTGTGGATTAATAATAATATTCCAATGGAATTAAAAAACAACATGATTCCTGATATCGCAACATTTTCTAAGATTGATAAATTATTAAAAATAGTCGAAAATGATTTCAATAAAATAGATGAAAATGATTTAGAACAACATCCGAAGTTAAAATTATTAGGCTTAAAAAAGAATAATTTACAGATAAATAAACGATTAAAAATAAATAACTTATTACCAAAAATAGATTTTCAGTATAATTTATTATCATCAGAAGTACATAATTTTGATTCTTTTAACGCTTCAAATTATAAAAACTCGTTGCAAGTTAGTGTGCCGTTATTTTTAAGAAAATCTAGAGGTGATTTAAAAATTGCAAAAATAAAATTACAAGATTTAGATTTTGAAATTTCATCAACAAAAATAATTTTGCAAAATAAAATTAAAGCTACCAAGCAAGAAATTGTATCGTATCAAAAACAACACAATATCTTAAAAAACTTAGTGAATAATTACAAACGAATTGTTAAAAGTGAAGAACGAAAATTTTCGTTAGGTGAAAGCTCGTTATTTTTAATAAATTATAGAGAGGTTAAACTGATTGAAACGAATTTAAAAGCCATCAAAAATGAATATGAATACGCTAAAACAAAAAGTAAGCTACTTAAATTATTAGGGAAATTAACGAATATCTAAAAGATAATTTATATAAAAATCGCTTTATTACAAGTTCATATTTCTTGTTATAAAGCGATTTTTTTTCAAGATATTATAAAATAGTTTGAAAAATTAGCCTAAAATTTTTGTAATTAAATCTTGTTTTGCTTTTTCATCATCACCAAATAACCAACGTAAGGTATTATCTTCCCAAATTTCGTTATATTGTTTTTGATTAATAATATCTCTATCCATCGCTAAATCTAATAATTTCCCTGGATACGAAGATTGCGCATCATTTTCCATTTCTCCTAACGGATACGGGTCATCCAAGCCCATAATAATTTGATTAGAACCTTGTCGGTCAATCATTAATTTTAACGAATCGGTATCATGCACGAGCGTATCAAAGAAAATATTTGGATGCCCAACCGCTTTTCTAGGATGCGTTTTTCCTTCAAATAAATCAGGACGACCATCAAAACCTTGAATTCTACGCCCTAAATTCATTTGTGCCAATTGTCCGCCGTGTGCAAAACAGGTTCTGATATTTTTAAAACGCTCCTGCATTCCGTTTAACGTATAAAAATGATACGCATCACCACATTGTGCCAACATCCAAATTAAATGAAAACGCCAATTAGTATTTTCTAATTTTATCATTTTATCGCCATCATACGGATGAATTTCAATGGCTAATTTATACTTATCGGCAAGTTCAAAAATACGGTCATTTTCTTTATCAAAAACACAACGCCACTGCCCTATCGAATCCATAAAATGCGTTGGTAAGCATAAAACTTTTAAACCTAATTCTTCCACACAACGTTCCATTTCATACAAAGCACCGTAAATAAAACCTGGATGCACCACAAAACCACAGGTGAATTTATCAGGATGATCGTGTTGTACTTTTGCGTTAAAATCATTCTGAAAACGCAAAGCTTTTTTCATTTCTTCCAAACGCAATCCGTTACCATATAATTGCGATAAATTTAAAACCACCGCATGGTCAAGCTTATTTTTTTCCATCCAACGTAATTTCTCATCTAAGAAAAAACTAGAATCTGTTACAGGTCGTTTCCAACCTTTTTGTAACATATGTTTACGCTCATCATCGACCCAAAAAATTTCTTTTTCCTTCATAAAATCAGGAATTTGTTCTGGATAAGGCAATAAATGAGAATGTCCGTTTATGCGTAGTTTACGTTTTTCCATCTTTTATTTAATATTTTTTTAAAAAAATTCTTAAATATTCTTAATTTTATTCGGAGGATTCATAATTGTTCCACAATTAGTACAGGTACATTTTTGAATATCAGAATAATAATTATCAAAAATAACAGGCATATCAGTTTCAATATTTTTCAAGGCAAATTCCTCTCGGTATAACTGATTTCCACAATTTTCACAATACCATTCTAAGGCATCTAACATTTCTTTTGAACGAGGATATTCAATCACTAAACCAACAGTATTTTCAGTGCGTTGAGGCGAATGCGGCACTTTAGCAGGCAATAAATAAATATCGCCTTCCTTAATTTCGACATCAATCATTTTTCCATTTTGGTCGATAATTTTCAAAATCATATCGCCTTCTATCTGATGAAAAAATTCAGGAGTTTCATTATAATGATAATCCTTTCTATTATTCGGACCTCCAACAACCATTACAATATATTCGCCATTATCCCACACTTGTTTATTTCCAACAGGCGGTTTTAATAAATGACGGTTTTCATCAATCCACTTTTTAAAATTTAAAGGCTGTACTAAATTCATATGTATATATTTTGGGCGTTCCCTAAAGGTCGGGCTTTCCGCTATATCTTTTTATAAAAGAAAAATTTTATAAAAAGGATGCCGCTGCAATCCCTAACGCAAATT
Organism: Tenacibaculum piscium; assembly: GCF_021390755.1. Lineage (NCBI taxonomy): Bacteria > Pseudomonadati > Bacteroidota > Flavobacteriia > Flavobacteriales > Flavobacteriaceae > Tenacibaculum > Tenacibaculum piscium. The sequence continues at coordinate 89,056 of NZ_JAJGWR010000003.1, forward strand.
TCGTTTTTATGTATAATTTTGAATAAACCAACAATCAGAAAAACAACTAATTATTCATTTTCAATCATTGCTTTAATTTTGATAGCTTTTTCAAAATGATTTAATTGATGCGTTTGAATCCACCAAGTTGCCACCTGCATTAACAACTTCGGATTCTCATTTTTATTTTTAAAAAACGCGTAAAAAGATAATCCTACATTTGCACCTTTTTTAGCAATTTTATCATCACAAACTTCAATAATTTTTTGTTTTATTTCGTATGTCATTTTTAGTCTGTTATTTATTTAGAAACTGTTAAATTTTATGGTAAAAATCACTCTACTACAGCTATCGCGAGTATCTTGCTCGTGACCAGACTTATACTTTACAGGTTTTAAAAAACTATCACAAACCAGCAACCTCATCTTCTTTTAAAATTTCGTTCGTTTCTTCTTGTACTTTTTTAAGAAGATTACGTAAATTATCTGTTTGTTTAAAATCAGCATCTGCTACCAAATTTAACAAGGCTTTATCTTGGGCGCGTCCTTTTTTCATGGCTACTGCATACGGAATATCGTCTTTAAAAGTAACCATCGAATATTTCGAAAAATATTCCTCAGGAAATTCCTTTTCCAACGCCATTTCCAATATTCTTTTCTCTTTAAATAACGGATTCGCTACATGATTTTTCATTTCCTGAAAATTATCAAGCGCCAAATCGGCAATAGCATCGGTATCTTGTTTTCTTGCTTTTTCGTAAGTTTTAAACACCGTTTCCCAATCGCCTAAATCTTCTTCTAAAACAGCATCAAAAATGGTAATATCTTCAAAAGAAGCATTCATTCCTTGCCCGTAAAAGGGTACAATTGCGTGTGCTGCATCTCCTAATAAAATCGTTTTATTTTGATAATGCCAAGGAGAACATTTTACCGTTCCCAATGCTCCTGTCGGATTATTTAAAAATTCTTCTTTAATATTCGGAATTAATTTTAACGCATCAGGAAATTGTGTTTCAAAAAAGGCAGTTATTTTTTCTTCGGATATTAAATTATTGAAATTATATTTTCCTTCATTATAACTTAAAAACAGCGTAACTGTAAAACTGCCATCCATATTTGGCAATGCAATTAACATATATGCCCCACGAGGCCAAATATGCAAATGCGCATTACTTATTTGATGATTTCCTTGTTTATCCGCAGGAATTTCTAACTCTTTATATCCGTGTGATAAATAATTTTGTGAATAACTAAACAGAAATTTATGCGCTAAATAATAGCTTTTACGTAAAACAGAACCCGCGCCATCAGTACCAAAAATCACCTCAGCATTTACCGAAAATTCTTCTTTTGTATGATAATCTTTAAAGTTTGCTATTGTATTTTCTATATCTACAGATGTACATTTTTTATTAAAATGAATGCTTACATTTTCGTGTTTTTCGGCTTCTGTTAATAAAATAGCGTTTAAATCGCCACGAGAAATGGAGTTGATACACTCATTATCTCTACCCGAATAATTTGATGAAAATGTATTTCCTTCAATATCATGAATCAATCTTCCGTACATAGGAATACAAATTTCACGAGCTTTTTCGGCAACACCTGCTAAACGCAAGGCTTTAAATCCACGGTCTGATAATGCTAAGTTTATAGAACGACCCGCTGAAATATCAACAGTTCTTAAATCTGGTCTACTTTCATAAACAGCAACCTTAAACCCTCTTTGTGCCAATCGTAAAGCTAATAAGCTTCCGCATAAACCTGCACCTATTATTAATATATTGTCTTTTTTATTCATTTTTATGCTTCTTTTTATTTTCCGCTTCGTCATTCTGAATTTATTTCAGAATCGCATCCATATCCAGTGTTATTTCTTCAATATTTTTTAATTATTTTGATAACAATCCTTTTAAAATACCTACCATTTTATAAACATCTTCAAAAGAATTATACATTGGCGTTGGTGCGCAACGGATAACATCAGGTTCACGCCAATCGGTAATAATATTATTTTCGGTTAGTTTTTTATGCAGACTTTTATCAGCATTTTTAACTTGAATAGATAATTGACAGCCTCTTTCTTTTGGATTTGAAGGCGTAATAATTTTAATATCCTCAGAATTTAACTCTTCAATTAAATTATTGATTAAAAACTCAAAATATCCAGTTAATTTTTCTGATTTTTCTCGTAAAGCCTCCATTCCTACCTCAGCAAACATATCTAAAGAAGCTTTAATGGCTGCCATTGATAATATTGGAGGATTCGATAATTGCCAACCCTCAGCACCAGCCATTACATCAAAAGGTTGACGCATATTAAAGCGGGTTTCTTTATTATGATTCCACCAACCTGCAAAACGAGGTAACTCTTTATTAGTGGCGTGTTTTTCGTGGACAAATAATCCGCCTAAACTTCCCGGTCCTGAATTTAAGTATTTATAAGTACACCAAGCGGCAAAATCTACGCCTGAATCGTGTAATTCAGGGGAAATATTTCCTGCGCCGTGTGCTAAATCAATTCCGACAAAACACTCTTTTGAATGTCCTATTTCAGCAATTCGCTTTAAATCTAAATATTGTCCTGTGTAATAATTTACACCGCCAATTAATAATAATGCGATTTCATCGCCTTGTTCAGCAATAATTGTTTCTAAATCTTCAATATTTAATAATTCTTCGCCTTTTCTTGGCTTCCATTCAATTAAACCATCTTCGGCATCAAAACCATGAAAATTTAATTGCGATTGTACGGCGTATCTATCCGAAGGAAAAGCGTCAGATTCTATTACAATTTTATATTTCTTTTTCGTAGGCTGATAAAAAGACACCATCAGCAAATGCAAATTAGTTGTTAAAGTATTCATAACAACAACTTCTATAGGTTTTGCACCGACTATTTTCGCCATATTTTCGGTTAAAAACTCATGATACGGCAACCAAGGAGTTTCTCCTTCAAAATGACCTTCTACGCCATATTTTGCCCAATCGTCTAATTCATTTTGAATATATTTTTGAGTTTGTTTTGGCTGTAATCCGAGGGAATTTCCTGTAAAATATAACCAATCGTTCCCGTTTTTATCTTTCGGAATATGAAATTGATTGCGTAAATGTGCTAATGTATCTTCTTTATCTTGTTGTTTTGCGTAGTCTAATGTGTTTTGATACTTCATCTAAATAGAAAAAAATGATTGTTTTCCAAAGATAAAACAATCATTTTTCATTTATTAAGTAGCATATATTTATTTTAAGTTAAAATTCCTTAAAAAGGTCTTTTTTCAGCAAAGAAAAACCAGTTAAAAAATGCACCAACTTTTTTCTCTAATGGTTTGCCATTTTTTTCTTTTGATAAATCCATACTTCCTGAAACTAAACTTTCTATATAATGATCGTAATCTAGTTCTTTCGTATCTAAAAAACCATTTAAAAATTTCAGAGAAGCTTCCATTCCCTTTACATCTTCAATGTCTTTTAGTTTTTTGTATAAAGGAATTACTTCTTCAATCGCTTTTTTGGGTGCTAACCTTCGAATTCCTTTATAACTTAACACCTCATCTTTGGCATCTTTTTTAACGGTAAAATCGGTTACGACCCAGTAATATTTTCCTGATTTCGCCATATTTTTAACTACGGCAATCATATTTTTACCTTCTTGTAAACGCTCCCACATCATCTTAAAAATAACCCTAGGCATATCAGGATGTCGAACAATATTATGTCCTGCTCCTACTAGCTCAAATTCTTCATATCCTGATGAAGTTACAAAATCTTCATTACAATATTCAATGACTCCTTTTTTATCGGTAATACTAATAAGGATTGTATCTTCATGTAATTTCACTTCTCTATCAACAGGAGTTGGTGAGGGTAATTTTGGTTTTCTTGATATTTCGCTCATTTTTCCTAATTTTTTTGGTGACAAATATAAAACTGGACAAACACAAAATTTATGATATATATCATAAATTAAAAACCTTAAGATACTGTTTTTCAATATAAAAAAATAATATATTATTCAATAATATAAATTTAAGACTAAGCAATAGTTTAACAAAATTGTGAATTCAAGTAACTTATAATAAATTCGAGTTCTTTTGACTAAAATTTAAAATAGGCATTTAATATAAAATTCGAAATTTGATAGTTCCTTTTATTTTTCGCAATTTTTCGATAACTTCTTCATCATATATTTTATTTACATCGGTAATTACATAGCCTACTTTTTCATCTGTTGATAAATATTGTCCTGTAATATTCAAATCATATTTTGCCAAAACTTTATTGATTTTCGCCATTACGCCCGACACATTTTTATGAATATGCAAAAAACGGTGCGCATTATTTTGATGTGGCAATCGTATATTAGGGAAATTTACGGCATCTACGGTATTTCCAGAATTTATATATGCCATTATTTTACTTGGTACAAAATCGGCAATATCTTTTTGAGCTTCCTCGGTGCTTCCACCAATATGAGGCGTTAAAATTACATTATTTAAGCCTTTTAATTCGGTATAAAAATCACCATTTTTTCGAGGTTCTTCAGGATAAACATCAATCGCTGTTCCTGCAATTTTCCCTGATTTCAAACCAGCGACTAACGCCTGAATATCCACGACAAAACCTCTTGATAAATTCACTAAATGAACGCCATCTTTCATTTGAGCAATTTCTGCTTCACCGATATAATTTTTATTGGCTATGTTATCATCAACATGCAAGGTTATCACATCTGAAATATTTAATAATTCTTTTAACGTACTTATTCTTTTTGCATTTCCTAAGGCTAAGGTATCTTCAACATCATAATAATACACGTCCATTCCGAGTGCTTCCGCTAAAACAGACAATTGTTTTCCGATATTTCCATAGCCTACAATTCCTAATTTCTTACCACGAACTTCTTTAGAACCTTGGGCAGTTTTATTCCATTGTCCGTTGTGAAGTTCTGTACTTCGTTGAAAAACGCTACGCATTAACATAATAATTTCACCAATTGCCAATTCAACAACCGAACGAGTATTGCTGTAAGGCGCGTTAAAAACGACTACGCCATTTTCTTTACAAGCCTCTAAATCAATTTGTTTTGTTCCGATACAAAATGCCGAAACGACCATTAATTTTTCTGCCGATTCGATTACTTTTTTAGTAACCTGCGTTTTCGAGCGGATTCCTAAAACGTGCACATCTTTTAACTTTTCAATTAATTCTTCTTCGGATAAACTTTTTGAAAGCGTTTCCACGGAAAAACCATCGGCTGTTAATTTTGTAAAAGCGTCCGAATGTACGTTTTCTAATAATAAAATTTTAATTCTGTTCTTTGGATATGATATATTTCTTGGCAAATCGTTTAGGTATAAAAATTCATCTAAATTAGGCGTAATATGATCGGCATTTTCAATTGTTTTTACTCTTGATACATTTTCAGTATAGGCAAAAAAAGTATCGGCAACGCCTGCTTTTTTGGTTACCGCATCGCTATAACCGTCACCGATTACTTGAATTTCACCAGCTAAATTTAAGTTTTTTAAGCAGTCAATTTTTCCGTTGTGTTTAGATAACGGATTTTGAGTATCAAAACCTATAATTACATCATTTTGATCAAACTCAAAAGTATTGGCAAAAACTCTTTCAGCAGGAATATTATATGGAGCAACAATCGGAATTATAAATTCTTTAAAACCTGCGGATATTACATAGATATCATCAGAAAAATCTTTAAAAAAAGCTTTATTATCAGCAATTGAACGAGAAACTTTTTGTTCTAATTCTTTTATCAATAAAGGCAAATCTGATTTTGTAGCTTTTAATAAATCAATGCGTTTTTGTAAGGATTCGGTAAAGGATATTTCGCCGTCAATTCCTTGAGTTGTTATTGCTATAATTTCAGCAATAATGGCTTCTTTCTTCGGGTTTCCTAGTAAGCTGATTTCTGCTAAAACATCTAATGCTTCTACTTTTGTGAGCGTACTATCAAAATCGAAAACAAAACTTCTTTTTGGTGTCATAGCATTTTATTTAAGGGTTGATACCCAAAAATACAAAGGATATTAAACAAGCAAGCACTATTTAAAAAAGATTTTTATTTTTTATTAAAATTCAAAGATTATCAAACTAAAAAAACAGTAAAATTAGCCACCAAATTATAGGAATTGATTCCACAAAAAATGAGGCATAATATTTCGATTGTTTTTCCGAAGAACGCATCAATAAAATTAAAATAACAGCAAAAATCAGTAAAAAAACTTTTTTAAAATCAGGATTTGGTGTTATTATAAATTCAAGAAACAAACAAAGTATCAATAAAAAATAACCTAATTTTTTGGTTTTTTTAACGCCTATTTTCTTCGGAATTGTTTGCAAAGAAATTGCATCATATTGAACATCTCGAATATCAAACGGTAAAATTAAAACGATTACCAATAAAAATCGCTGTAATCCTATTAAATAATACTTTATATGATTTGTATCTTTTATAGGATTGCTTAAAATATCAGCATCAAAAAGAGGCAAAAATACGGTTGCTCCCGTCCAAACTAAAGCAACAATTCCTATTTTTAAATAGCCAATACTTCGCAAATTTTTCTGAAATCCGCTTAAAAAAGGAACGGCATATAAAAACGTTAATATTCCCAAAGGAATCAATAACAACAACGTATTTACCCTTAATTTACTTGCATAAAAACACATCAGCAAAAAAGAACACAACGAAAAAAGTTGAATTATTTTTAAAGATATTGGTAAACCTCGATGCTGTAATTTGGCAACACCCGAATATTTTACAAAATTATACCCTGTAATTGTTGCGAAAAAAAGAAAAAAATACAAAGAGTCATTAAATAATTTATGAAAAGATAAATCAGTATAAAATACTGTTATTCGAGCAAAAGAATATACCGCTAAACTCACGTGAATACTCGAATTTATGTAAAAATCAAGCAATTTTTTTATAAAATTCATAACACAAAAATAGTTTTTATGTTCAAATAGGATACATTTAGTTAATAAAATATCAATTTTATACCAAAAATATACCGAAAAAATTAGTCTTTTTTGTTATTTTTGAGCTACTAAAAATAAACAACACAGGATGAACACAAATTCATTTCAATTAAGACATATTGGTCCTAATTCAAAAGGTCAAGAGAAAATGTTAGAAACTATCAACGCTGATAGTATAGATCAATTAATTTTTGAAACTATTCCTGATGATATTCGCCTTAAAGACGAGTTAGATTTAGATCCTGCAATGAGCGAATATGAATATTTAAATCATATTAACGAATTAGGTGCTAAAAATAGCGTTTTTAAAAGTTACATCGGTTTAGGATATAACGAAGCAATTGTGCCGAGCGTTATTCAACGTAATATTTTAGAAAACCCAAGCTGGTACACTGCCTACACGCCTTATCAAGCAGAAATTGCACAAGGACGTTTAGAGGCTTTGTTGAATTTTCAAACGATGGTTTGCGATTTAACAGGTATGGAACTTGCAAACGCTTCTTTATTAGACGAATCAACTGCTGCTGCTGAAGCAATGGCGTTATTATTTGACGTACGTGAACGTACTCAGAAAAAAGCGAACGTATGTAAATTTTTCGTTTCTGAAGATATTTTACCGCAAACATTGGCTGTTTTACAAACACGTTCAACGCCTATCGGAATTGAATTAGTTGTTGGAAACCATGAAGAATTTGATTTTTCAGAAGAATTTTTCGGAGCTATTGTTCAATATCCAGGAAAATACGGACAAGTTTGTGATTATACTGATTTCGTTGCCAACTGTACTGATAAAAATATTAAAGTAGCCGTAGCTGCCGATATTTTATCATTAGTAAAATTAAAAGCCCCTGCTGAATTTGGAGCTTCTGTAGTCGTAGGAACTACACAACGTTTTGGAATCCCGTTAGGTTATGGAGGTCCTCACGCTGGTTATTTCGCTACCAAAGAAGCCTACAAACGTAGTCTTCCTGGTCGTGTAATTGGTATCACTAAAGATGCTGATGGTGGTCGTGCCTTACGTATGGCTTTACAAACTCGTGAACAACATATTAAACGTGAAAAAGCGACTTCTAATATTTGTACTGCACAAGTTTTATTAGCGGTAATGGCAGGAATGTATGCTGTATATCATGGAAAAGATGGATTGCAATATATTGCTGACACTACACATACTTCAGCAAATACTGTAGCAACTGCTTTAGAAAAACTAGGTTTCAAACAAAAAAATAAGGCATATTTCGATACTATTTTAATAGAAGCAGAAACGGCTGTTTTACGTCCTGTCGCTGAAGCAAATAATATCAACTTTAATTATATTGATGCTAATAACGTTTCTATTTCGATAAACGAAACCGTTAGTTTAAAAGAAATCAATGCAATTATTGCTTGTTTTGCAACAGCTTTTAACATCAAAAATACCCCAGTTACAACGCTTACTTCTGTTGATGTTATCACCGAAAATACTCAAAGAAATACTTCTTTCTTAGAAAATGACGTGTTTAATACGTATCAATCAGAAACTGAAATGATGCGTTATATTAAAAAATTAGAACGTAAAGATTTAGCCTTAAATCATTCGATGATTTCTTTAGGGTCTTGTACCATGAAGTTAAATGCAGCTTCAGAAATGCTTCCTTTAAGTAATCCACAATGGGGAAATATTCATCCATTTGTGCCGTTAAACCAAGCAGAAGGATATCAAACAGTATTAAAAAACCTAGAAGAACAATTAAACGTTATTACTGGTTTTGCAGGAACTTCTTTACAACCAAATTCTGGAGCACAAGGAGAATTTACTGGATTAATGGTAATTCGTGAATATCATAAAGCAAATGATGATGCTCATAGAAATATTTGTTTAATTCCAGCATCGGCACACGGAACAAACCCAGCATCAGCAATAATGGCTGGTATGAAAGTGGTGGTTACCAAAACCGATGAAAAAGGAAATATTGACGTAGCTGATTTACGTGCAAAAGCCGAAAAACATAAAGATAATTTAGCTGCTTTAATGGTAACCTATCCATCAACACATGGAGTGTACGAGAGAGCGATTAAAGAAATTACCCAAATTATTCATGATAATGGCGGGCAAGTTTATATGGACGGTGCCAATATGAATGCGCAAGTTGGATTAACAAATCCAGCAACTATTGGAGCTGATGTTTGTCACTTAAATCTACATAAAACATTCGCTATTCCTCACGGAGGTGGTGGACCTGGTGTTGGACCAATTTGTGTAGCACCACAATTAGTACCATTTTTACCAAGTAATCCATTAATCCAAACTGGAGGAGAAAATGCCATTACCGCAGTTTCTGCAGCTCCTTGGGGTTCTGCTTTAGTCTGTTTAATTTCTTATGGATACATCACCATGTTAGGTGCTAAAGGAGTAACAGATTCTACAAAAAATGCTATATTAAACGCCAATTATATTAAAGAGCGTTTACATGGTCATTACGAAACGTTATATTCAGGAGAAATGAATAGAGCTGCACACGAAATGATTATCGATTGTAGAGATTTTAAACAAAACGGAATCGAAGTGGTTGATATCGCAAAACGTTTGATGGATTACGGTTTTCACGCACCAACAGTTTCTTTCCCTGTAGGTGGAACTATGATGATTGAACCTACAGAATCTGAAAATGTTGCTGAATTAGACCGTTTCTGTGATGCTATGATTGCTATCAGAAAAGAAATTGAAAGTGCTACCAAAGAAGAGCCTAACAATACACTGAAAAATGCACCACATACACAAGAAATGCTAACTTCAGACCAATGGACATTACCATATTCTAGAAAACAAGCAGCATTTCCATTAGCATATATTGCTGATAATAAGTTTTGGCCATCTGTTCGTAGAGTTGATGACGCTTATGGAGATAGAAATTTAATCTGTTCTTGTAATCCTATTGAAGATTATATGGACGAAGAAGCTTAAAATTTCATCAAAAAAATATCAATAAAAATAAAAAACCTCACTAAATCAGTGAGGTTTTTTTAGCTTTATTATTTTAGCAATATAATGTTATTAAAAAGTAATTAAATCAAAAATAATTAATATTCAAATAACCTATTAAAAACACATACCTCAACTCTCTGCTATAGTTTTGCTCACTCAAAATAAACCAAACCAAAAATGAAAACTAATATTAGTAAAACAGCATTGTGTGTTTTTGCTGCCATAGCAATTTCATCTTGTAATAATGATGACGCTAAAGAATATCAAATCCCTGAACTAACAAACTTAGGTGCTAAATTACCCTATAATGTTTTAAAAACAGTTGATAATGTAGAAATTAGAAATGGAGGTTTTGGTTCTGCAGCAACTGCTCATCCAAGCAATCAAGGAGAATTTTATGCTTTAACTGATAGAGGTGCAAATTTAAAAACTAAAGGCGGAAAAATATTCCCAACTCCTGATTATACACCACGAATAGGTCATTTTAAACTCAATGATAATGGTAAAGTTGAAATGATTAAAGAAATTCTATTTAAAGACCCAACAGGAACAGTTATCAGTGGACGACCAAATCCTGAAGGCTATGGAACTACAGGAGAAATTCCTTATGATTTAAAAAAGAATATTTTAAAAACCGATAGATACGGGCTAGATAGTGAAGGTTTAGTTGCTCTAAAAGATGGAACATTTTGGGTATCTGATGAATACGGACCGCATATCGTTCATTTCGATGCTACTGGTAAAGAACTAGAACGAATCAGTCCTGTAAATGTAGAAACTGGAAAACGAAAGTTACCCGCAGTTTTTGAAAGACGCTGGGCAAACCGAGGTATGGAAGGTTTAGCAATTACTCCTGATCAAAAAACATTAGTTGGTATAATGCAATCTACCTTATATAATCCATCAAAAGCAAAAGTTGCCGATTTTACAATCACCAGAATTGTAACTTTTAATTTAGAAACAGCCAAAACAAAACAATATTTATTAAAACAAGAAAAAGCAAAAAATTCAAATTCTGAAATAGTCGCATTAAATAATACCGAGTTTTTAATCGTTGAGCGTGATGGTTTATTTACAGGAAATGACGCTACTGCTCAAAAACATATTTATAGAATAGATATTAGCAATGCAACAGACGTTTCTGGAGATGATTTTAACGCTTTAGACGGTATGCTTGTAAATGGTAAAACAATAGAGGAAAATACTTGGGAAGAATTATCAAAAGCAAATATAAAACCTGTTACTAAAAGTTTAGCAGTAGATTTAGTGCAGAAATTAGGTGATTATCCTCATGAAAAATTAGAAGGAATTTGGTTAATTAATCCTACTACTATTGGTGTTTTAAATGATGATGATTTTGCAGTTACTGGAACAGATAAATTAAATCAAAAATATTTACCATCTAATAAAACAAAAAAAGATATTGATGGTAACACATTATACATTGTTAATTTCTAACAAGATAGAATAAATTTCAATTAAAAAATGCTTCAAATTAAATTAATTTGAAGCATTTTTTATTATTTCTTAGTTTTCTTACTTTTTACATTCGATAATTTGAAACTTTTTATTTTGATTAAGAATCGTAACTTCTTTAAAAAGTTTCTGTAAATGTGTCGTATAATTTAAATGTGTATTAGCAACTAACACGAAACGTCCACTTGTTTTTAAACAGTTTGCAACACCTTTAAAAAGTGATATCGCAACTTCAATATTATTTTCATATTCAAAATGAAAAGGCGGATTCGAAACAACTAAATCAAAACTTTCTTTTGCTAAATCATCTAAATTATCAGCACATAAAAAATGTGTATTTTCTGCCCTTACATTTAACTTAGAAGATTCAATTGCAACATTAAAATCATCGACTAAAGTAAGTGTTGCGTTCGGATTTTGCTCCAAAACTTCACAAGCAATAATGCCATTTCCTGATGCAACATCTAACACCTTTACCTCTGTTGATTTCACTTGTAAAGTATCTAGTAAAAATTGCGTACCAATATCAATTTTAGTCGCCGAAAATACGCCGTAATATTGTTGTATTTCTTTACTTTTCCAAGTGATTTGATGTGTCATTTTTGTTAAAGAACTATCTTTTTTAGGATTCTTTAAAATTAACAATCGTGCTTTTTTCCATGCTTTTGTTTGTGAAACATCTTCAAAATATGTTGTTGCTATTTTCAAATAAGAAGCTGTAAAATTTTTGGTCATAAACCCACAAACAACAATTGTTTGAGTATCCGAAGCCTTATAAATCTGCTGTAGAAACAAAGTAAACAATCCTAAAGATTTTGGAATTTTTAACAATACCAACGATGCTTTTTCTAAAGTATCGAAAGGTGTTTTATAAACAACATCTGTAGCTAATGAATTTAATGCTAAGTTATTATAAATTGCTTTTTGCTGACTTGCATACGTCCAAATAGTGGTAATTTTTTTATCATTTAAAAAACAATTAAAAAACCCAAATCTATCGTTATAAGTCTGAATATCAGTTGTTTTAAAATCAGAAATATGCTTTAAAATTAACAATTCTGCATTGCTCCAAGCGCGTAAAGAATGATCTTCTGTTTTCGGATAACGCACTAACTCATACGCTTTAGCATCAATTTCTACTGTTGTTTCCAATAAATTTAATATTATTTTTTGTTTGATTTTTTAAATTAACTACAGAAATTTAACAAGATATAAACGCTATACGGTTGTTAAAACTTCCTTATTTTCTTTAGCTTTAGAAATTGTATCTTCCTGAAAAATAGTGTTTTCATTATAATCTTCTAACTGATAAATATCAGCAAAAGATTTTATCGTTTCTTTATCTCTTCTAAAAATATGTGTTGCATTAACATCGGAAATTGATTCTTTTCCCATAGCACCAACCATTTCTTTAACTGCTTCAATAGTGTTTTCATGGTAGTTTTTAACACGAACATTTTTATCGCCAACAACTAAGGCTTTTACTAAATCTTTATTCTGTGTTGCCACACCAACAGGACAAGTATCTAAATTACATTCACGTGCCTGAATACAGCCTAAACTCAGCATAAAACTACGTGCCATTCCAATAACATCGGCACCTAAAGCTTTGTATTTCAAGATATCAAAAGCATCGATTGCTTTACCACTTGCTATTATTTTTACTTGCTCTTTTAGTTGATATTTTTTTAATGTTTTATTGATAAAAACCAATCCATCTAACAAAGGCGTTCCTATATAATTTGAAAATTCCAAAGGTGCAGAACCTGTACCTCCTTCACCTCCATCAACAGAAATAAAATCAGGATAATTATTAGCATCAGCAAATGCTTTTATCATATTTTCTATCTCCTGATTATCACCAACACAAAGTTTAATTCCTACAGGTTTTCCTTCGGATAAATCTCTTAATTTTTGAATAAAAACAATCATTTCATCAAAATTAGAAAAAGCAGAATGACCTGGAGGCGAATCTACACGTGTAAACGGCTCAACAGAACGAATTGCTGCAATTTCTTTGGTATTTTTTTTGGCAGGTAAAATTCCTCCATGCCCTGGTTTTGCACCTTGTGAAAATTTAATTTCAATCATTTTTACTTCTGGTAGAATAGCGTTTCTATTAAAAACAGCATCATCAAAAACACGTTTTCCGTCTACGCTTTTTCCTGCTCCAAAATAACCTGTTCCTACTTGAAAAATTAAATCACCACCTTGTAAATGATACGGTGAAATTCCTCCTTCACCAGTATTATGGGCAAAATTTGCCATTTTAGCTCCTTGATTTAACGCCATAACGGCATTTTTACTCAATGAACCAAAAGACATCGCAGAAATATTAACGATAGAAGCACTGTATTTTTGAAAACATTTATCAGAACCAATAAGTACTCTATCTCCCTGAACATCGTGGTGATTTTTTGGAAACATCGAGTGTTTTACAAATTCATATCCTTTTTTATACACATTATGTTGTGTACCAAAAGGAATCGTTTCAATTTGTTTTTTTGAACGCTGATAAACAATACTTCTTTTTTCTCTGTTTATAGGTGTTCCGTTTAAATTGTCTTCAATAAAATACTGTTGTATTTTTTCACGCTCCTCTTCAAAAACCCAACGCAAACGCGAAATAATAGGAAATGCACGCATTAAAGAATGCTTTTTTTGAATAAAAGCATCATATATTGCCAATAGAGTTACCGCCGAAGCAATGCTTAATAAAATGTAATTGCCAACATCAGGCATAAAATAAACTAAAACTCCACAAAGAATGTTTATAAAAATTACAATGGCTAAAATAGTATTTCTCATTTTCTTTTAAATTAATATGCAAAAATACGTGTTTTTTTGCACAAAAAAAGCCCTAACAAATAAATGTTAGGGCTTTAAAATATGCTATAAACTTGAAATTATTTTTTAAACTTCGAGTATTTGTTTTTAAACTTATCAATACGACCTGCAGTATCAATTAATTTAGACTTACCTGTGTAAAAAGGGTGAGAAGTTCTTGAAATTTCTAATTTGATTAATGGATACTCTGTTCCTTCTACGTCTAAAGTTTCTTTAGTATTAGCAGTTGAACGTGTTAAAAATACATCTCCGTTAGACATATCTTTAAAAGCTACCATTCTATAATTTTCTGGATGTATTCCTTTACGCATCTTAAATGACTTTTAAATATTGTTTTATTTTTTTCTCAAACATTATTAACAAGTGTAAAAATGGTAAAGTTTTACACTAAAAATATTTTAACTGTTTGAAGTGGCAAATTTAACGATATTTTTTTATTTTCAAACAAATAAATTGTTTTAATTTGTAGTATCATTCAATAAAGTACGAATAAACAACAAAAACAACCTATAAAAGATGCGTATTTACACCTATTTTGCCTTGGCTTTATCAGTAATTGCGGTTACTTCTTGTAACTCATCAGAATATAAATTTAAGTTAGATACTTCTAAAAAAACTACTTTAGGACAAAAAGCAAGTATCAAATTTGAGCAAGTCGCAGGTCAAAAAATAGATTCTGTACAATTATTCATCAATAAAAAACGGGTAAATAAAACCCAAACAAACATCGAAATTAATACCGCTGATTTTGGCGTAGGAAAACACTCCGTTACTGCACTAGCTTTTTATCCTCATAAATCAACAAAAATTACCAATAGTATTGAAGTTTTAGCCAAAAATGCGCCTAATGTATATTCCTATAAAATTGTAAATACATATCCACACGATAAAAATGCATACACGCAAGGTTTGGAATTTAAAAATGGTTTTTTATACGAAACTACAGGGCGAAGAGGTGAATCTTCTTTGCGAAAAGTTGCTTTAAAAACAGGAGAAGTTCTTCAAAAAATCGATTTAGATAAAAAATATTTTGGTGAAGGAATGACTATTTTTAATCAAAAAATTTATTGGCTGACTTGGCAAGCTCGCAAAGGTTTTATCTATGATTTGGAAACTTTTAAGCAACTTGGCGAATTTAAATATGAAAATAGCAATCAAGGTTGGGGATTAACCCACAATAATACAGAATTAATAAAATCGGACGGGACTAATAAAATTTGGTTTTTAAATACTGATAATCAGCAAGAAAAAAGAAGTATTCAAGTATATACCAACAAATATTCAGTAGATAATTTGAATGAAATTGAACTAATAAATGGGAAAATTTACGCCAATAAATGGCAACAAAACTCTATTTTAATTATCAATCCTGAAACAGGTGTTGTCGAAGGCGTAGCGAATTTAAACGGCTTAAGAGATATTGTTGCAAAAAATCAAACACTAGATCCAAACGATGATGTTTTAAACGGAATTGCTTTTGATACAGAAAATAATCGCTTGTTTGTTACTGGAAAACATTGGGACAAATTATTTGAAATCGAGCTGATTAAACAATAATATTTTGTAAATATTATTGTTTAATTATTTATGTTGCTGTTTTTATTCTGAATATTTTTATTGTAAATATGTATGAAAAATACGTTTCTTTTTTTAGTGTTAATTTCAATAATTACGATTAGTTTATCTTGTCGAAAAGATTTTAATACGGTGGCTAATTTTGGAAAATTAGAATTTTCTAGCGATACTATTTTTTTAGACACGATTTTTTCAAAAATTGGCTCGGCAACCTACAATTTAAAAGTGTATAATCGGAGTAATAAAGCCATTACAATTCCTGAAATAAAGTTAGAAAATGGAAATACGTCTAAATATCGACTAAATGTTGATGGAGAATCAGGTAAAAACTTTAGTAATATTGATATTTTAGCCAAAGATAGTCTGTTTATTTTTGTAGAAACGACAGTAGATGTTAGCACAGTTATCAATCCATTATACACCGATAAAATTTTATTTGATAACGGAAATCAGCAACAAAATGTAAATTTAGTAACCTTAATACAAGATGCTCATTTATTGTTTCCGCCTAAAAAAAATACTGCTATAATTCCTGCGGTACGAAACATTACTTTTGATAATGAAAACATCAAAATACAGGCACGTTTTTTAACGGATTCGGAGTTAAATTTCACCGCTGAAAAACCCTATGTTATTTATGGATATATGGCAGTTCCAACGGGGAAAACATTACATATTGACGCAGGTTCAAACATTTATTTTCATAAAAATTCTGGGTTACTTATTGGTGATAACGCAAGTTTGAAAATCAACGGAACACTCGATAAAAAAGTCACTTTTCAAGGCGATAGATTAGCACATATGTATAATGAAATCCCTGGACAATGGGGCTGTATTTGGCTTGGTGCTGGAAGTTTGAAAAATGAGATTCATCACGCAATTATAAAAAATGGAAGCATTGGTCTTTTAGTCGATGCCGTTGCGAATGAAAATCCTGCATTACAGCTTGAAAATACCGAAATTTATAATCATTCTAATTATGGAATTTTAGCCAGAAACACGCATCTTAAAGCAGCAAATTTAGTTATTGGTAATGCTGGAAAATCTTCATTAGCTTGTATTGCTGGCGGAAATTATAGCTTTACACATAGTACATTTGCCAATTATTGGAATAATAGTTTACGTCAAAACCCGACGGTTTTAATTAGCAATTATCAAGAAGTAATTCAAGAAAATCAGCAAGAAAATCAGAAAAAAAAGACAGATTTATATAATTTATATTCGGCTAATTTTGTCAATTGTATTATCGAAGGAAATGGCAGTCGTGAATTTATTACCGATAAAAAAGGAGACTATATTTTTAAATATGCCGTTGAAAATTCAATGCTTCGATTCTATAATTTTGATACTTCTGTAAATTCATCAAGCAATTATAAAAATATTATTTTAAACGGTACG
This sequence comes from Tenacibaculum piscium, assembly GCF_021390755.1. Classification (NCBI taxonomy): domain Bacteria; kingdom Pseudomonadati; phylum Bacteroidota; class Flavobacteriia; order Flavobacteriales; family Flavobacteriaceae; genus Tenacibaculum; species Tenacibaculum piscium. The sequence continues at coordinate 106,297 of NZ_JAJGWR010000003.1, forward strand.
CCTGATTTTAAAGCAATGTATTCAAATAATTTCAGTATCGGAGAATATTCTGATGCCATTCATAAAGCTAAAAAAACAGCGATTTCTAAGGATATTTTAGGCGTTTCAAGAAATACAACTCCTGATATTGGTGCGTATCAACATATCATATTTGATGAAAAATAAACTTATATATTAAAAAGTTAAAAAGCCTGTTTCATGTAAATTTATACAAACTTCATGAAAACAGGCTTTTTTAAAATACTATTTTTAGATACTTATTTTTAACTTTATAAAAAATTTAAATTTTATAAAGAAGCGGAATATTCTAATAAATCAACAATTTTAGTGGCGTATCCGAATTCATTATCATACCAAGAAATGATTTTAAAAAATTGTTCATTCAGTTCCATACTTGCCGATGCGTCAATAACTGATATTCTCGGTTCTGACACAAAATCTTGAGAAACTACGGCATCTTCGGTATATCCGATAATTCCTTTAAATTCATTTTCTGATGCTTTTTTGAAAGTTTCCATAATTTTTTTTAGCGACGTTTTTTGAGCAGTTTTAAACGTCAAATCGATTAGAGAAACATCTGCTACAGGAACTCGAATTGCCATTGCGGTTAATTTTCCTTTCATCTCTGGAATTACTTTTACCAACGCACTTCCTGCGCCTGTGGATGTTGGAATAATATTATTTATTGCCGAACGTCCTCTTCGCCATTTTTTATTAAAACCATCAACGGCATTTTGTGTAGCAGTTGCGGCGTGAACCGTGGTCATAATTCCTTCGGTTAAACCATAGGTATCATTAATGATTTTAACTACGGGCGCTAAACAGTTTGTAGTACAAGAAGCGTTTGAAAACACAAGCTCATCGGCTTTTAAATTCTGATGATTTACACCCATTACATACATATTTGCATCTTTAGAAGGTGCTGAAATAATTACTTTTTTTGCACCTCCTTTTATATGTAAACTTGCTTTATCTTTATCGGTAAATAAACCTGTTGCTTCCAAAATATAGTCTGCTCCTACTTCATCCCATTTTAAATTCTCAGGATTTTTATCCCCAGTAATTCTGATAACTTGTTCATTTACGACTAGATTTCCATCTTTTACGCTTACTTCGCCCTCAAAACGACCGTGTACAGAATCATATTTTAACAAATAAGCCAAATACTCGACATCTAACAAATCATTAATGGCAACAACTTGCACATTTTTTCTTTTCATCGCAGTTCGGAATGCTAACCTCCCTATTCTACCAAATCCGTTAATTCCTACTTTTATCATTATTTAACTATTTAATATCTATTTTTTTTATCTTTTGTCTTAAATTTTTTGCTTAAATTTTCAATTTAGATTTCTTATTATGTCGTCATAATATCAGAAACTCTTAAAAGTTCCATATTGATAGTATTATGCCCTTTTATTGCTTTTTCTAAATTGGTGGTCGCTACTTTATTATTTTGCAATCCGACCATAAAATTCGTTTTTCCATCGAGTAATAATTCTACGGCTTTTACGCCTAACCTGCTGGCTAAAACTCGATCAAAACAACTTGGCGAACCGCCTCTTTGCATGTGTCCTAAAACCGATACACGTACTTCATATTCGGGCATATTTTGCTCAACATAATCGGCTAATTCAAACACATTTTTACCTGTTTTATCTCCTTCGGATACCACAACAATACTAGAAGATTTTCCTGTTCTTCGGCTTTTCTTTAAGGATTCGAGCATTCGTTCTAATCCTAAATTTTCTTCAGGAATTAAAATTTCTTCTGCTCCTGCTCCAACACCTGCATTTAAGGCGATAAACCCTGCATCTCTTCCCATAACTTCGACAAAAAACAAGCGATTATGTGAAGAAGCGGTATCTCTAATTTTATCAATTGCTTCCACGGCGGTATTTAAGGCGGTATCATAACCGATGGTATGACTTGTTCCAAAAATATCATTATCAATTGTTCCAGGGATTCCGATAATTGGAAAATTAAATTCTTTACCAAAAAGAACCGCTCCTGTAAAAGAGCCATCACCACCGATAACAATTAGGGCATCGACTTTATTTTCTAATAATTTCTGATGCGCTTTTTTGCGTCCTTCTTTGGTTCTAAAATCATTGGAACGAGCTGTTTTTAGAATTGTTCCTCCTTTATTGATAATATTATTGACACTTCTAGCGGTAAAAGGCACTAAATCTCCTTCTATCAAACCTTGATATCCTCTATAAATTCCCATACATTCTGCACGATAATATGCACAGGTTCTTACAACTGACCTAATTGCAGCATTCATTCCTGGAGCATCTCCTCCAGAGGTCATCACGGCTATTTTTTTTATTTTTCCCATAAAGCTAGTTTCAAATTTACTCATTTTTGCGGATTTTTGATGATTTTTAGTAATTTTATTGAAATTTAACGTATCATATTATTTAACTACATTTAGCCCTTTCAAAAATGATTTTAAAAACACACAATGACATTAACCACGCTTGATTACACAATTATTATCGGATTTTTCATTATTTCATTACTGATAGGTATTTGGGCATCAAAATCCGCAGGAAAAAGCAGTGCTGATTTCTTTTTATCAGGAAGAAATATGCCTTGGTGGTTGTTGGGAGTTTCGATGGTTGCTACGACTTTCGCCGCCGATACACCTGGGTTAGTTACCGAATTAGTTCGTAAAAATGGTGTTTCAGGAAATTGGGTTTGGTGGGCAATGTTGCTCACAGGAATGTTGACCGTATTTTTTTATGCGAAGTTATGGAGAAAATCAGGAATTACTACCGATTTAGAATTTTATGAATTGCGCTATTCGGGTAAAATCGCAGGATTTTTAAGAGGATTTCGAGCCATTTATTTAGGCGTAATTTTTAATATAATTACCATGGCAGGAGTTTGTTTGGCGGGTGCAAAAATCGCCAATATTTTATTGGGAATTTCACAAACAGAAATGTTACTTTATTCGTCTATTATTGTGGTTGTTTATTCCTCTTTAGGCGGATTAAAAGGCGTTTTACTTACCGATTTTGTACAATTTATACTTGCGATGATTGGTTCAGTTTGGGCAACAGTTTATATTGTAAATATGCCTGAAATAAACGGTTTATCGAATTTATTAAGCCACCCGAATGTCAGTGGAAAATTAAATATGTTGCCTGATTTTTCAAATACAGAATCATTAATTACCTTATTTATCATTCCGTTTGCCGTGCAATGGTGGAGTACTTGGTATCCAGGCGCAGAGCCTGGTGGCGGTGGATATATCGCTCAAAGAATGCTCGCTGCTAAAGATGAAAAAAATGCAACGTGGGCAACTTTATTTTTCAATTTCGCACACTATGCCTTGCGTCCTTGGCCGTGGATTATTGTCGGATTAGCTTCATTAATAATTTTCCCAAGTTTAGAAAGTATGAATCAAGCTTTTCCAAATTTATCCGAAGAAATGCAAGGACACGACGTTGGATACGCCGCCATGATGACCTATTTACCCGCAGGTTTATTAGGAATTGTTTTAACGTCTTTAATTGCCGCTTTTATGAGTACGATTTCTACCCAATTAAATTGGGGAAGTTCCTATGTTGTCAATGATTTTTACAGCCGTTTTATCAATAAAAATGCATCCGAAAAACAAAAAGTAGTCGTTGGTCGAATTTCTACCGTCGTTTTAATGATCTGTGCCGCTTTATTTTCATTTTATTTGCAATCGGCAAAAGATGTGTTCGATTTATTATTGCAAATCGGCGCGGGAACTGGTTTGTTATTTATTTTAAGATGGTTTTGGAGCAGAATTAATCCGTATAGCGAAATTGCAGCAATGGTAATTTCATTCATAATTGCAGGTTTCTTTTTTATCAATAGAAAATTAGAAAATCCATTTTTTGAAATCGCAGGATATTGGGAATTAATTATTGGCGTTGTAATCACCACTTTTGGATGGATTTTAACCACACTTTTAACAAAACCAACCGATGCAAAAACCATCAAAAAATTTGAAGATTTAATCTTTGAAAGCGAAGATAAATTCAAAAACATTGGCGTAAAAATTGTCGGTTTTATTACAGGAACAATCGGTGTTTATAGTTTCTTATTTGCCACAGGAAATTGGATTTATGGCAAAACAATTCTAGCATCTGTATTAACAATAATAACCTTACTTTGTGTTTTTATATTACTGAAAATTTGGAAACGTATTTCGTAATAAAAACATCAAAAAAACTTAACTAAAAATAAATGAAACCAGATTTAAAGAAAATTTTCTCAGACTATTTTACCGAAATAGCAACCCTACTTCCTAACGTTATAACCGCAATTATCATTTTAATAATTGCTGTTTTTATCGCTAGAATAACCACTAAAATCATCGAAAAAACAACCGAAGAAAAATGGAAAGACAAACTATTAGCTAACTTTTTTTCTCAAGGAATAAAATGGGCTATTTATTTATTTGGAATCCTATCCGCCTTTAGCGTAATGGGATTTGCCAATATTGCAAGCACCATTTTCGCAGGAGCTGGTGTAGGGGCTATTATTTTTGGTTTTGCCTTTAAAGATATTGGCGAAAATTTTATTTCAGGAATCATTTTAGCCGTAAAACCGCCTTTTGATATTGGAGATATTATTGAAGTTCAAGGAAATAAAGGAACTGTTAAACAACTCAATTTGCGAATGACACACTTACGTAATTCTGATGGAAAAGATATTTATGTTCCTAATTCTTATCTGCTAAAAAATGCGCTAGTTAATTATACAAAAGATGGACTTTTAAGAGTTAATTTCAGCATCGGTATTGCTCCTGAATGCGATATCGAAACCACTAGAAAACTTATTTTAAACTATTTAACAAATCAAAAAGATGTTTTAAAAACACCCGAATTTAAAGTTACCGTGCAAGAATTAGCCGAATATACAACCAATATTCAAGTGCATTTTTGGATTGATTTATTAAAAAATAAAGAACTTGCAGAACATTATCTTGGAAATACCATCCGAGGAAAAATATTAACAGAAATAAAAGAAATTTTAGACCAAAATAATATCGAAATGCCTTCGCAAGTAATTGAACATAAAATGTATCAAAAAAATACCATTCAAGTTACAAAGACAAATATCTAAAAAATAAGCAATTTACCTATTAAAAGCTGTGCCTTCTGAACAAAGCACAGCTTTACAAATTATTGATTATGATATTGAAAATCCCTATTAAAATAACACTTCCAAAGGCATAACCAACGTATTTTCCTGCGGATGTTGCTCCTTTGAAATACGTAATTCCTAATTTTACCAACATATTACTCAATGTTGCCACAATTATTACTGAAGATGCCAATGATAATTTATCATTATTTAATGAAAATTTTGCCATACTAATTGTAATTGCATCGGTATCAGCTAATCCTGCAATAAATGCCGAATAATACAATCCTGCTTCCCCGAAGAATTGATTACTGTAAAAAACAGCAAAAAGAATCAGCAAATAAATAACACCAAACCCAAGGGCATTTAAAAAATTTAAAGGATTCCCCAATTTAATATTCGTATTCGGATGATGATTATCTTTTCGAATTAAAATAAAAGTTGCCACCACACACACCAACGTTAAAAGCGTAAAAGGAATGACAATATGTTTAAAAATCTGATGATTAAAAAGATACGAAACAAAGGCTAACCTTGGAAACATAATCGCTGAAGCAATGATAATACCAGCACTATATTTTTTTGATAATTCAGGTGTTTCTTTACTTCTTGATGCATAATTCCAAGCAACAGCAGTACTCGAGATAAGTCCGCCGAGAATTGCCGTTATAATAATTCCTTTTTTAGATCCTACAAATTTTACCAGAAAATAACCAATAAAATTTATAAACGATACAATAACAACAATCGCTCCTATTTCAAAAAGATTGATTAAATTATTTGGTCCAAAATTTTTATTCGGTAAAAAAGGAAGTATCAATAATGCCATTATTGAAAACTTAATAAAAGCAAAAAGTTCTTCGGAAGTAATATTGCTAATAACAGCTCTAAACTTAGTTTTTAAAGACAATAATGTAACGATAATCACCGCAGTAGAAACGGCTTCTCGATACAAGGTTACCGAAACCATTACACCTAAAATACAGGTTGCCATTAATGCTAAATTAGTGGTAAGTCCTTGCCCATATTCTTCTTTTTCTGGTGAAAAATGATACAAAGCTAAGAATAAAATAAAACATCCCAAGCCAATAATCACTAACCACGGCGAAAATTCAGAGGCTAAACTTCCTAACGAAAAACCAATAATACTAACAATCGGAAAGGTTCGAATTCCTGCAAAACCTTTTTCTTGAATTCTATCAAATTCTCTTTCCAATCCGATGATAAGTCCTAAACCTGTGGCAATTAAAATACCAAGCATATAAGGACCTAAAAACTCTATAAAACCGTATGATGTTTCCATATTTGAAGTAAAAATCAGCATAAAAAAATGCCTAAATTAAAGTTTCCAAATATAGAAATCATTTTATAAAAAACAGTGAAAAGAAGTATCCTAAAATAGCCAAAAGCCTTGAAAATTATTTCAAGGCTTTTTTATAACACGCTATGATTTCTTGTACTTTTTCACTTTGGTAAACCGTTGGATATAAAAAACTTATAAGCTGATGCGCTTCATAATCAATAGCTAACGCATTTTTTAAATGTGTTAAACCATAGGCTTGCTTATCTAAAATCATAAATAAACCACACAAACGATACTCGATTTCAGCAAAATTAGTATATGTTTTTTTGGCTTTAATAAGTATTTTTAATGCCTGATCAAACTCACCTAAAAACAATAAAACATCTGCTAAATCGGTATAAAGCACCATTTCATCATCACCCAATTCGATACAAGTATAAAATGCCGTTACCGCTTCTTCATAAAAATTTAATTTCAAATTTATGCTTGCACATTTCTTCCAATAAGAAACATTTTCTGCGTCAATTTCGATGGCTTTTTTTACGTAATACAATGCTTTTTGAAAATCTTCTGCATCAAAATAAACGTTTGTTAACAATATCCACGCTTTATCAAATGAAGCATCTTCTTTTACCGCTTTCTTATAAAAATTAATCGCCGTCATAGGATTATTTAATTGTTGATAACAACCCCCTATTTTCATGTATATAAACGCCGTAGGATCATCTAATTCTAAGGCTATCTTATAATTTTTCACGGCTTCTTCGTACCTGTTTAAATCTTCTAAAGTTTGTGCTTTTTCTAAATATCCACCAATAAATTCTTCATCGATTAATACCGAATAATCAAAAGATCTTAAGGCTTCTTTATGCATTCCAATTTCAGAATATTGTCTTCCTAATTGATGCCAAGCCACTTCACAATAGGGGTTTTTATTGATATAGTTATTCAGAAATTGTATGGCTTCAATGTGGCTTTCCTCCATATCGAAACAATACACGATATTATATAATGATGAAAAATCTTCGTAATCAACTTCTAAACATTTTTCAAAATTTAAACGGGCATTTTCATAATCATCTAAATATAAAAATTCCATTCCTAACATCGACCAAATATCAGCAGGATCTTCCACGAATTTTAACGAATCATGCAATACCACAATAGCTTGTTCATGCTTTTCTTCTTTGGATAAAATCAATGCTTTTTGAATAAAAACCTCATCATTATAAGGAACTAATGCTTCAATATCTTTTAACATTTTAGATGCCTGTACTAACTCATCTTCAAGCACTAAAATTTCAACTTTCATTAATTTTAATTGAATAGAAGATGGATGCTGTTCCAAACCTAATACAACCGCTTTTTTAGCCAAAGAATACTTCGAGATGGTTAAATAATGTTCAATAATAGTTTCAAACTCAACGGCATCAAAAAAATAGACATCGTTGGTTTTTAACATAGATTCAAATTTTGATATCGACATAAAATCTTTATTTGATTATAGTTAAATATACTATATTAGAATCAATAATCAACAATTATTTAGTTTATTTTTTAAATTTTTATAAACAAGAATCGATAACAAATCAATAAGAAATCAAGTAATTTCTTTAAAAGAAAACAAAATATTCGTTATATTTGGAAGGATGTTTTTAAACAACATTAATTATAACTAAAAAAAAAATCATGAGTAAATTTGACGAAAAAGTAGAATTGTACAAGAAATTTATGGATGATAGAAATCTTCCCGTAAATCTTGAGTTATTAACCGCTGTAACCAAAGGCTTAGGACCTTCGATTTACAAAAAAGATGCAGAAACAGTATCTGGTAGCGATCCTAAAGAATTATTAACCGTTAAAAATAATTTTTTAATCAAGAAATTAGGTTTAGCTGATTCACCAGCATTAGACAAAGCAATTGATGAAGTGATGGAAGAAATAGGACGTTCAGAACGAAGTAAATATCGTGCCGTAGTTTACTATTTATTAGCAAAGAAATTCAACAAAGAAGACGTGTACGGATTATAAACTTCACTACAAATCTTACATTTTTTATAAAAAGTGATTAACTTTTATAAAAAATCATAAATAAAAGTCTTGTATTAATTTTAATACAAGACTTTTTCTATTTTAGCCACCAACAAATAAATTAAATTTATGTCGCAGTTTATTAGTGTTTTTGATATGCTTAAAATTGGCGTAGGTCCTTCTAGCTCACACACTTTAGGTCCTTGGAGAGGCGCGCAACAATGGATTGAAAAATTAAAAGAAACTGATATTTTTGATGTTATTGATGGCATCAAAATAGATTTATACGGTTCTTTATCGCTTACAGGAATAGGACACGCTACCGATTTGGCCGTTTTATTAGGATTAAGCGGTACCGATCCAGAATACATTCCTGTAGAGGATATTGAAACTATCATCAATAAAATAAAAGAAACCAATAAATTACACTTTAACGCAGAAAAAAATATTAATTTTTCTGTTGAAAATGTTGTTTTTAATAAAGATTTTTTACCCTTTCATTCCAACGGATTTATTTTTAGAGGTTTTTGTAAAGGAAAAGAAATTTCTACAGAAACCTATTATTCTATCGGAGGTGGTTTTGTGATTCAGGAAGAATTAGAAATTCCTTTAGAAACAGAAATAAACAAAAAAAATTTTCCGTATCCAATAAATAGAGCTACCGAATTGGAGTATTATTGCGAAAAAGAAGACAAAACTATTTCTGAGATTGTATATCAAAATGAACTGGTTTTAAAAACTGCTTCAGAGATTGATTTCGAGTTAAAACGTGTGTGGGATACCATGCTTGAATGTATGTATATCGGTTGTCATACGGGCGGTATTTTACCTGGCGGATTAAACGTAAAACGTAGAGCTTTTGGTACGCATCAAAAATTAATAAAAGACGCTACTTACACCAACGAACAAGAATGGATTACTGCTATTAGAAGCACGGAAGTCAAATTTCGTGAAATCTTGAAATGGGTAAGCTGTTTGGCATTATCGGTAAACGAAGTAAATGCGGCATTAGGAAGAGTTGTAACCGCTCCAACTAATGGAAGTGCGGGAGTAATTCCTGCGGTTTTAATGTATTATTTAGTGATTGAAAATCATGATGCCGATTTTGAACACGTAAAAAAATTCTTATTAGTTGCGGGAGAAATCGGAAGTATTTTTAAGAAAAATGCGACTATTTCAGCAGCAATGGGCGGTTGTCAGGCAGAAATTGGCGTTTCATCAGCAATGGCGGCGGCGGCACTTACCGAACTTTTAGGCGGAACTCCTGCACAATGTTTAGTGGCAGCGGAAATCGCCATGGAACATCACTTAGGATTAACCTGCGATCCTATTGGCGGTTTGGTGCAAATCCCGTGTATTGAACGTAATGCAATGGGCGCAATTAAGGCAATTAATGCCGCTGAATTAGCTTTAGAAACGAATCCTAAAGAATCGTTAGTTCCGTTGGATAAAGTAATCGATACCATGTGGCAAACCGCAAAAGATATGCATCGAAATTATAAAGAAACATCCGAAGGAGGTTTAGCAATTACTGTCGGTTTAGCAGATTGTTAAAATAATAAATTAAATCATTAGAGCCTTTAAATTTCATCTGAAAAAAATATAGTTGCAAAAAATGACGGCAAGGGGTTAAAACCCCTTGTTAAAAAGAGCTAAAATTACAAAAAAAGCTAAAAAATGTAGCAAATCAGGATGAGAAACTGAACTAAAATCCCTTTGACGCATTTTTATTTTTAAAACAAGGGGTTTTAACCCCTTGCCATACTATTTTGATGTTACAAAAAATTTTGGAATAAAATTTAAACAGGCTCTTATAATTACTTAATAATGATTTAATTTATTTAATCGTTATTTTTTTTCCTAAAAATTTCGGTTGCACATTACATAAAATATCAACAAAAACTTTTACTCGGGCTAAATATTCTCTTAATCGAACTTTTAGCCCATATTTTCCAGAAACATCTTTAGCATTAAATCCGATTGCTTTTACTCCAAAATGATTGGCTAAATAAAGTGCTCTTTCATTATGAAATTTTTGAGAAATAATAGTAATATCGGTTTGCCCAAAGACCTCTTTTACTCTTACTACAGAATCTAAAGTTCGAAAACCTGCGTAATCTAAAAAGATTTTATCCTCAGGAATCCCCGCTTTTATCAAATCATTTTTAAAAGTAGTTGGTTCGTCATATGTTTTGGAACTGTTATCGCCACTTATCACGATAAACGTTATTTTTTGTGCTTTATATAATGATACTACTGCCCTAATCCGAAAGGTATAATATAGATTTACACGTCCATTTGTTAAATATTTTCCCGTCCCTAAAACAAGCCCAACCTTACGCTTTGGAATTTCTTTTGTACTTGTATAAGTGTTATTTTTCGCATTATTTTCTACTAAAAAATTACAGACAAAAATGAGACCGAGTATAAAAACCGTTAATAAAGCGATTATTTTGAGTATTTTAACGAGATTATACATTATTAAAATAAATTAATTTTTAAGGTTTTTTTAATTTCTGATATACGAAACAAGATATTTATCTTGTAAAATACAACTCCGTTTCTGTGGACATTTCTTCTGAAAAAGCATAGTTATCAACATTAAAAGCTTTTAATTCATTGATTGTTTTTACATCATTTTCGATGATATAACGCACCATTAAACCGCGTGCTTTTTTAGCAAAAGTCATGATAGTTTTATATTCACCATTTTTAAAATCTTTAAAAACAGGCGTTATCATCGGAACTTTTAATAGTTTTTTTGGCAAGGCTTTAAAATATTCTAAACTCGCTAAATTGACTAATAACTCTCCCTCTTCTAATTCATCATTTAACGAATTTACTAAGCTATCATTCCAAAATTTATATAAGTTTTCGGTTTCGCCGACTTTCAATTTCGTTCCCATTTCCAAACGATATGGCTGTATTAAATCCAACGGTTTTAACAAACCATATAATCCTGATAAAATTCGAAGATTGTTTTGTAAGGTTGGTATTTTTTCTTCGGATAATGAATTTACATCAATCCCTTTAAAAACGGCTCCTGTAAAAGAATAAATTGCCTGTTTTGCATTTTCTAAATTGAAAGGCGGTTGCCAATCTTGGTTTCTTTGATAATTTAAGATTGCTAAAGCATCCGAAATTTTCATTAAATCGCTTAATTGCTGTGAAGAAAGTGTTTTTAATTGCTGATTTAATTTTGTTGACTGTTCTAAAAAACGTGGTTGCGAATATAATTTTGTAGAAGCTTTTGTTTCAAAATCTAAGGACTTTGCTGGCGATATAATTATTTTCATTCAAAAAAGTTTTTTAAGTAGTTTCTGATCTTATTTTGATGTAAAAATAAGACGCTATTTTAAAAGATAAAATTAATTATGATACTTTAAATCAATATGAATATTAGAAAAATAAATATTAAATTTTTAAACCATCATAGGCTAAAAAAACATTTTCTGGTAATTCTTTTTCAACCTCTTCATGTAAACCTAACAATTCGCTAATATGTGTTAAATACGCTTTTTTAGGTTTTATTTCGTCAATAAAAGCCAGCGATTCTTCTAAATTAAAATGTGTTGCATGCACTTCTTTTCGCAAGGATGTAACAATTAACACCTCTAAATTTGTTAACTTTTTTTTCTCTTCTTCTGAAATCGTTTTAATATCCGTAAGATACGCTATATTATTAAATCGATAGCCCAAAATAGGCAATCGCCCGTGCATTAATTCTATTGGCGTTACTTTTACGGCATCTAAATAAAAACTATTATGATGCGAAATAACAGTACTGAAAACCGCTGGCGCACTTGGATATCTATTTTCGGTAGTAAAAATATAGTCGTATCTTTTCTTCAAAACACCTAAAACTCGCTTACTCGTATAGATAGGAACTTCGCCCATTTGGAAACAATACGGACGTATTTCATCTAATCCTGCAATATGATCGGCGTGTTCGTGTGTGAATAAAATACCGTTTATTGAAGTTACTTTTTCACGCATCATTTGTTGGCGAAAATCAGGACCGCAATCTATTACATAATTAATGTTATCCCAAGAAATAACGATGGAAGAACGTAAACGTTTATCTCGAAAATCGTTAGACAATGCCACAGGATGTGTGCTGTTAATCATCGGAACACCCGTAGAAGTTCCTGTACCTAAAAAGGTTACTTTTAATTGTATATTTTTCTTCATTGTTAACACAAAAATAAGACAAAAATTACCTGATAACTGCTATTTTAAGTACATTTGTTGCAATAACATAAAATTAGAAAAATGGCCATCACACTAAAAGGAGATAAGAAAATAAGTACCGTACCGACAACCAATAGTAAAGCGTTAAAAATCAACTTAAATGCCCATATTTATGGAACATTCGCAGAAATTGGTGCGGGACAAGAAACTGTTCGTAATTTTTTTAGAGCTGGTGGAGCTTCAGGGACTATCGCTAAAGCAATGAGTGCCTATGATAAAGATTTTTCAGATGCTATTTATGGTATTGAAAATGACAATCGTTATGTAACCGAAAAACGATTGAAAAAAATGCTAAAACATGAAATGGATTTAATTGAAGACCGTCTTGACCGTCAAAAACATCCTGATAAATTGTTTTTTAGCTATGCAAATACCGTTGCAACAATCAATTTTTCTAAAAAATTTAAAGGACACGGATGGGTTGGTATTCGTTTTCAATTAGATCCTCTGGAAGATTATAATGAAATAATTTTACACCTGCGTTTTAAAGAAACAGATGCACGTCAGCAACAAGAAACCTTAGGCGTTTTAGGCGTTAATTTAATTTATGGTGCGTATTATTTAAATGATAATCCAAAGGAATTATTAAAATCTTTTTACGATAATATTGATAGCGATCGCTTAGAAATTGATATGATTAATTTCTCGGGACCTCGTTTTACCTATGTTGATAATCGTTTAATGAGCCTACAATTAGTTAAAAACGGAATGACAAATGCCGTAATGTTCGGTCCTGATGGAAATAACTTATTGCCCGCTCAAGTTTTATATAAAAAGAATATTTTAGCCTTACGTGGAAGTTATCGTCCTGTAACCAAAGTAAATATGGATATGTTTGAACGTGCTAAAAAATTATTTTTAGCCGAAAAGAAAGTAAATCCTGATAAAACACAAATTATATTCGAAATTACCCTTAGTAATCTTCGCTCAGAAGGTGAAATTAATGAACGAGACTTTTTAGATAGAGCCGAATTACTCTGTGCCTTAGGACAAAATGTAATGATTACCAATTATCAAGAATACTTTAGATTGGTTGATTATTTTGGTGAATTTACCAAAGAACGAATGGGATTAGCAATGGGCGTTCAAAATCTTGTTCAAATTTTTGATGAAAAATATTATCGAAACCTTAGTGGTGGAATTTTAGAGGCTTCTGGTAAACTTTTTTACAGAGATTTAAAAGTATATATGTATCCGTATAAAGATGAAGAAACAGGCGATTTTATCAATAGTGAAAACCTAAAAGTTCATCCGAGAATGAAAGAATTATATAAGTTTTTCAAAAATAACGGAAGGCTTGTCGATATTAAAAATATTGATCAAAATAGTTTACATATCTTTTCTCGAAGAGTCTTAAAAATGATTAAAAATAACGAAGAAGGTTGGGAAAAAATGCTTCCTGAAGGAGTTTCGAAAACCATTAAAGAGAAACGTTTATTTGGATGCTCTAGAAAACGAATTTAATAAATTAAAATGGTATCGAGAATTTGAATTATTTTTTGTTGATAAATTTTGATTGATTTTAATTGATTTTGAAGCTTAAAAAGTTCTCGATACTATTTTTTTGAAGGAAAAAAAGCACTCAAACTGACAGTTTATTTAATAAATTATACTCGCTATTTTAAACCTTTTACTTTTTTTAAAGTCTAAACACTACATTTAAACATGATAAATTTAGTGGTCAATTAATGCCAATTAACGAGCAAAAACTTATAGCCGAGTTACAAAACCCCAAAACTAAAGAACTGGCTTTTAAACAATTACTATCACTCTATAAAGAGCGATTGTATTGGCATATTCGAAAAATTGTAATTTCGCACACCGATACCGATGATGTTTTACAAAATACTTTTATCAAGATTTTTAAAAATATTGACGGCTTTAAAAAACAAAGTAAACTCTATTCTTGGATGTACAGAATAGCCACCAATGAAGCCATTACTTTTATCAATAAAAGAGCTTCACAAAAAAATGTAGCTATTGCCGAATATCAACAACAATTAGTTTCTTCTTTAGATAGCGATACTTGGTTTACAGGCAATGAAATTGAACAAATCCTACAAAAAGCAATTGCAACTCTGCCCGAAAAACAACAATTAGTTTTTAATATGAAATATTTTGACACCTTAAAATATCATGAAATTTCAGAAATTTTAGGAACTTCTGTAGGTGCTTTAAAAGCGTCCTATCATATTGCGGTAAAAAAAATTGAGCAATTTATTAAAAACAACCATTAAACCTTTTACAGATATTAAAGTCTTAGCATTGAGATGGATAAAGAATTAAAACATACCTTGGATTTTAAAAATCAAAAGATAAGTAATAAAGCAGGTTTTTCTATTCCTGAAAATTATTTTCAGACAATTGATGCGACTATTTTAAATAAAATAAATCAGAAAAAAGTTACAGAAATTAAAAAAGTTAAAAATAAGAAAGATGAAATAGAAGAAAATAATAAGGTAGAAAAAAATAAAGATAATAAGATTATTTATTTATCTCAAAATTTATATAAAAAAACACCCTCATTTATTACACTAATTGCAGCAGCATCAATAGTAGTATTTATTGGATTTTACTATCTAAATACTACAAAAGCCCATTATTCTTTAGATGATATCACTCCCGCAGATATTAGTTTTTGGTATGAAAACGGATACGGTACGACCAATAATAATGAATTAGCTATAATGTTAGAAAGCTCAACAATTGATGAACGTGATATTTTATCTTCTATAAATGATGAAAATTTAGAAGATTACTTAAATATGAGTAATGACGCTACTTTTTTAAATGAAAATTAATAAAAAATGAAAAAAAACATTCTTTTAGTTTTTCTGATATTCTTCGGATTTTTTTCAGGAAAAGCACAATCAAAAAAGGGGAATTATGAAAAAATTCGTACGTATAAAATCGCCTATTTAACCGAAAAATTAAATTTAACAGACGCCGAAACCAAAAAATTTTGGCCAATTTATCATCAATATGACCAAAAAATGAGATTGCTTCGTAAAGAAAAACGTTTTATTTTCAAGAAAAAACTATTAAATACAGGGCAAATTGATGAAATTTCAGAAAAAGAATCCAAAGAAATTTTAGAAAAAATACAACGTATCAATAAACAAGAATACGAGATGAGGACATTGTTTTATCATCAAATTTCAAAAGTAATATCATTTAAAAAGATTTTGCGTTTACAAGTTTCTGAACATAATTTCAATCGAAAATTAATGAGAAAACTTAAAAATAAAAATCATAAAAAAAGAAGCTAAAACAGCTTCTTTTTTTTTATAATCTTATATACTTATAGGTTACGTATTCTGTAAGTAATCTATAATTGTTTTATAGTTGTTTTTTAACTAACGCTAAACTAACATATAAATTCGGTTTATTTGCGGTATATTCTTTTAACCAAATTGTTAATTCATTAATTTCGTAAGGTAACAAACTATTTAATGCCTTTTCTAATTCTCTACAAAATAAGCCTGTATTAAAACTTACTTTCTCTAATACAGTCTTTCTATACTCATACATTGCTCTTGCCATGTTATTAACGGGGGTTTAATTATAGTATTAATTCCAGGTAATTTACAACATTTTTTCAGGTATAAAATGTTAAATTTTTACAAAAAAAAACCGATACTTATTACAAGTATCGGTTTTTAATTATTTAACATACAGTTAACTATAAGCTATTTACTTTTTCTATTAAAGCGTTTGCTTTTTGTTCTAATTCTGTACTTATTGCTTTAAAGTGTGCTTTTTTATTTTCAACTTTTTTAGCATTTATTTTTGAAATTAATTCGTCATACGTTTCAAAAACTTCTTCTACAATTGCTTCTGACTTTTCTGCATCTACCTCAGGATTTAATTGAGTAGATAATCTACAGATATCAATAATATCTCCTAAAGTATAGTCAATATCTTTTTTTAAATTTTTAATGCTTGCCATAATTATTATTTTTTTTGCAAAATTACTTGATTTAATCTTATTATTATTGTTATTGTCGTTATTTATTAAATTTTATGGATAACTCTTTTATAACAGTGGCAAAATATCGGTAATTTTGGAAACTGTTTTATAGCTATCATTTTTTTGTTGATTACTAACTTGTTCGTGAATCCAGGTAGTATGAAACGGCACGTGAATTGCGGAAGCGCCAATTTCCAGCAATGGTAAAACATCTGATTTCAAGGAATTTCCAATCATCAATAATTCTGATGGATGAATTTCTAAACGTTTTATCAATTTTAGATAATCGGCTATTTTTTTATCGCTCATCACTTCGGTATGATGAAAATATTGTAAGATTCCTGATTTTTCTAATTTTCGTTCTTGGTCTAATAAATCGCCTTTTGTGGCTACGATTATTTTATATTTTCCTTGTAATTCTTGAAGTATTTCTACGACTCCGTCTAACAAATCGATTGGTTCTTCGAGCATTTCTTTACCAATTTCTAAAATTCTTTCAATTATTTTTTGATTGATTTTATAGTTTGATAATTCCACGGCAGTTTCGATCATCGAGAGTACGAATCCTTTAATTCCGTATCCATAAATTGCAAGATTATCGATATGTTTTTTATAGAGTTCTTGATGAATTTTATTTTCAGTTTCGTATCCCGATAGAAGTTTTGCAAATTCTTTTTCGGCGTTTCTAAAAAAGGTTTCATTTACCCAAAGTGTATCATCGGCATCAAAAGCGATTACTTTAATTTTAGTCATTTTCGAGGATTTTTTTAGCTTTTTCTAAATCTTCGGGCGTATCAATCCCGATACTTTCCACAGAAGTTTCAATCATTTTTATTTTTTTCCCAACTTCTAAATAACGGATACATTCTATTTTTTCGGCAGCTTCAATTGGTGTCATTGGTGTTTTATAGAAATCGAGTAAGGCTTGTTTTCTAAAGGCGTATACGCCTTTGTGCTTGTAATATGTAACCTTTAATTCTTGATCTCTATGAAACGGAATAACGCTTCTCGAAAAATAAATAGCAAAATTATGGATATCGGTAATTACTTTTACATTATTCGGATTTTCAATATCTTCTAAGGTTGTCATTGCTACTTTTAGCGATGCTAAATCTATTTCCTTTTTAGTGTCTTCTTCAAAGGCTTTTATCAATTTTGATAACGAAACCGTATCAATAAAAGGTTCATCTCCTTGCACGTTTACGACAATATCAACGTCTAAATTCTCGACAGCTTCGGCAATTCTATCCGAACCACATTCGTGTTCTTTGATGCTCATTATTGCCTTCCCTCCTGTTTCTTCTATGGTTTTGAAGATTAGTTCCGAATCCGTTACAACATAAACTTCATCAAATAAATGGGCATTCACGGCAGCTTGATATGTTCTTACAATTACAGGTTTTCCGCCTAAATTTTTCATTAATTTTCCAGGAAAACGAGACGCACTATAACGTGCAGGAATCATTGCAATTATTTTCATATAGTATACTTAATTTATATCATTTATTGTATCCAAAGATACATATTTAAACACGTTTTTTAATTTTACAGAATTAGGGTTTGTAAAACTTTAACAATATTATGTCCTTAGTTTTTCTTGATTATTCTTGATTTCTAAAAAAAATGACTAAATTTGGCTACATTATGAACATACTTTTATATATATATCGCATTATTTCAAACACTATCGTCACGATTGAGTGCACTATGCGTATGCATAAAAAATATATCTATATAAAAAGTACCACTAACAATAGCTTTAAAGAACGGTTTTAAAACCGATATTTAATACAAACTACAAAAGGTGCTTTTTTATAAAAAGCACCTTTTTTTTATTTACTTTTTAAAATTAAACAACTTATGAACACTGTAAAAATCTCAAAAAAAATGAATATGCGCTTAAAAAAAACAATGTATTTCGTCCAAAATCCGTTTTATAAAAAATCTAAATTTCCACCGATAAATCCATAATATCATGAATACGTATATCATTTCTAAAAATAATTCTTCACAATTTACGGTTAGTAAAAAACAGGTTCATAAAAATAAAATCCTAAAAACGGGTATTTTATATGATAAAATTGAAACTAGCGTAAGTTCTTCTCTTATACTTCACAAAAATTTCTCCAATTTAAGTTTTAAAAGCATTGAATTTGATATTATCAAAAATGCCTATTTAAATGATAATCTTATCATTAAAAATAATATTAAAAAATTGAGTGACACCGAAATTATTTTACAGATAACGGTTTCAAAAAAAGAAAAAAAGCAAGAAATTATCTGTAAAGCAATCTTTGGATATCATTTACAAAAAGCATCTTAATTTTGATGTTTAAAGTTTAAAAAACAAGAAGCTCAAAATGGGAAACTTACTTATTTTGGGCTTATTTTACACTTATTTTTGAAGTATTTTTTATTTGATAAAAACTTCTAAAAGTTTGGCATTTTCGGTGATAACGGTTACATTTTTAATACAGGCTGGCACTAAAATAGTTTCTCCTAAGCGTAATTTTTCATGTTGATTTCGATATACAAAAACCACTGTTCCTTCCACGCACATATAAATTACGAAACTATCTTTATCATGATTATTGATGATAAAATCTTGTGTTAAATGCAAATAATTTGTGGTAAAATATTTACAATCGACAATCGTTGATGGATTATTTTTACGTTTTAAATATT
Organism: Tenacibaculum piscium; assembly: GCF_021390755.1. Lineage (NCBI taxonomy): Bacteria > Pseudomonadati > Bacteroidota > Flavobacteriia > Flavobacteriales > Flavobacteriaceae > Tenacibaculum > Tenacibaculum piscium. The sequence goes on from NZ_JAJGWR010000003.1 coordinate 125,667, forward strand.
CGGCTTTATAGTTTGATTTTGCAGAATAATCAATCGCATCTAATGCCAAATTCAGGTGTAAATCTCTTAATTTTCCGTTGGAATCTTTTCTTCCCCAATCAGAAATTCGATAGGTAACATCGGAAGTTTCTTGTATTTCGGCTAATAAAACACCTTTTCCAATAGCGTGTACACGTCCTGATGGCACTAAAAAAGTATCGCCTTTTTTTACATAATCTACATTAAGCAATGCTAATTCATCGTTAGATTTAACAGTTTTTAAAAACGATTTTTTATCAGTTTCTTCTGAAAAACCAATAATTATTTTTGCTTTTTTATCGGCATCAACAATATACCACATTTCGGTTTTCCCTAGAGAATTGTGTCTTCTTTGTGCCAGAATATCGTTGGGATGTACTTGTAAACTCAAGGTTTTTTTGGCATCAATAAATTTAATTAACAATGGAAATTTATCTTGAAAAATTAAATACACTTTTTCGCCAACAATTTGTTCTTTAAATTCTTGAATAAGTCCTTTTAAAGCGCGTCCTTTTAAATCGCCATTATTAACGATTGAAATATCTTCTTGTACGTCTGAAATTTCCCAACTCTCACCAACATCTTTTTTGGTTGCTTTTTTATGGAGTACTGTTTTTAGCTTTTGTCCGCCCCAAATTTTAGATTTTAAAATAGGTTCAAACCGTAATAATTGATGTATCATAAATTAAGCACCACTATAAGTTACATAATTTCTGCGTGTTTCGTAGAGCGTAATTGATAACGCTAATTTTTCTGGAATACAAACTCGTAATTTATTAAAAATAACGACAGATATATTTTCAGCTGTTGGGTTTAAATTTTGAAAATCTGGAACATCAATATTTAAATTTTTATGATCGAAAGAATTTTCTATTTCTGATTTAATTACGTTTTTTAATTTTCCTAAATCGTACACAAAACCAGTTTCAGGATCTATTTCTCCTGTTAAAGAAACAATTAAATCATAATTATGCCCGTGATAATTTGGATTGCTACATTTTCCGAAGATTTCAAAATTTTTCTCTGCAGACCATTTTTCATTAAATAATCGATGCGCCGCATTAAAATGGGCTTTTCTATGTACAGTTACTTTAGGCATTTTTATATTTTTTTTAGATATTTATAAGAGAATTATTTAAAACCTCGTAAGATTCATCAAATATAATTTTAAACCAAGCGGTGTATATTTCAGGATTTTCTTGCATATCTTTTTTAACGGCTTCTAAAGTCATCCATTTATGGCTTTCAACCTCTTCTTTATTGATTGTTGGTTGGTCATTAAAAGTCCCGACCATTACGTGATCTAATTCATGTTCTGTTAATCCGTTATCAAAAGGTGCTTTGTAGATAAAAGAAAATATATCTTTTAATTCACAAACAAAGCCCATTTCTTCTTGAAGCCTACGTTTTCCAGCACCTATATTTGTTTCTCCAACACGTTGATGCGAGCAACAGGTATTGGTCCATAATAACGGTGAATGATATTTCGTTTTGGCACGTTGTTGCAACATTAATTCTTTTTTATCATTAAAAACAAAAACGGAAAATGCTCTATGTAACAGGGCTTTTTCATGTGCTTCTATTTTTTCCATAAATCCGATAGGATTATCTTGTATATCGACTAAAATTACCTGTTCTTTCATGTATAAAATTTATGCAAAGCAAACATACAAAATTGGAATCAATTCGACAATGAAACTGTAAAAGCTTGCAAACAGTAAAGCAGTAAAGCTTTGAAAAATTACGCATTAAACCGTATCTTTGCACCCTTAAATTTGATACATGAGCTTTTTAAAAGAAATACAAAAACGACGTACATTCGGAATTATATCGCATCCAGATGCTGGTAAAACCACTTTAACCGAAAAGTTATTATTATTTGGAGGAGCAATTCAGGAAGCTGGTGCGGTAAAAAACAACAAAATAAAAAAGGGAGCTACTTCCGATTTTATGGAAATTGAACGTCAAAGAGGTATTTCGGTAGCGACCTCTGTATTGGCTTTTATTTATAAAGACAAAAAAATAAATATTTTAGATACCCCTGGGCATAAAGATTTTGCAGAAGATACTTTTCGAACATTAACCGCCGTGGATAGTGTAATTGTGGTTATTGATGTTGCAAAAGGTGTCGAGCCTCAAACTGAAAAATTAGTAGCAGTTTGTCGAATGCGTAAAATTCCGATGTTAGTTTTTATCAATAAATTGGATAGAGAAGGAAAAGATGCCTTCGATTTATTAGATGAAGTGGAGCAAAAATTAGGATTGCGAGTAACTCCGATGAGTTTCCCAATTGGAATGGGCTACGATTTTAAAGGAATTTATAATATCTGGGAAAAGAAATTAAATATTTTTTCTGGTGATAATAAAACAAAAATTTCAGAAGGTGTTCAATTTGATGATTTATCAAATCCAAAATTAGATGAAATTATTGGGGAAGCAGCTGCCGAAACATTGCGTGAAGAAGCAGAATTAGTTTCAGAAGTATATCCTGAATTTAATCAACAAGAATATTTAGCGGGTGATTTACAACCCGTTTTCTTTGGTTCGGCTTTAAATAATTTTGGTGTAAAAGAATTATTAGATGCTTTCATTGAAATTGCGCCTGAACCACAACCTAAAAAAGCAGAAGAACGTTTAGTTGATTCTAAAGAAGAAAAATTAACAGGTTTTGTATTTAAGATTCACGCAAATATGGATCCTAAACACAGAGATAGACTTGCTTTTATCAAAATTGTATCAGGAACTTTTAAAAGAAATTCGCCTTATTTACATGTTCGTAATGGTAAGAAAATGAAATTTTCAAGCCCAAATGCCTTTTTCGCTGAAAAGAAACAAATTGTTGATGAATCTTTTCCTGGTGATATTGTTGGTGTTCATGATACAGGAAACTTCAAAATTGGTGATACCTTAACCGAAGGCGAACAATTAAATTTCAAAGGAATTCCAAGTTTTTCTCCAGAGCATTTCCGTTATGTAAATAATGCCGATCCGATGAAATCGAAACAATTATACAAAGGTTTAGATCAATTAATGGACGAAGGTGTAGCGCAATTATTTACCATGGAAATGAATGGTCGTAAAATTGTAGGAACTGTTGGAGCATTACAATATGAAGTAATTCAATATCGATTAGAACACGAATATGGTGCGAAATGTACCTATGAAAATATTTCAGTACACAAAGCATGTTGGGTGGAACCTGAAGATGAAAAAAGTGAAGAATTTAAAGAATTTAAACGTGTTAAACAACGTTATTTAGCCAAAGATAAACAAGGGAAATTAGTGTTTTTAGCCGATTCATCATTTACGATGCAAATGACACAAAGTAAATATCCAACCGTAAAACTACATTTTACAAGTGAATTTGAATAGTTAATAATTGATATTTAATATTTTTTAGAAAAATGGAAACAAAAAAACAATGTATCATTATAAGAAATAAAGCAATCTTTTTAGATGGATTACTTCACTACATTCGTAATGATGTATTTCTGATTTTTCTTTTTTCTTTTTTCTCTTTTATAACTTTCAGTCAAGAAAATTCATCTAATTTAAAAGGAACAGCATTACACAATAAAGTTCGTTTGAATTTTATTCCTGTAAAAATGCCTACGGATAAATTTCCAAATTTAAAACCAACTATGGGATTGGCTGGTTTACACTATCAAATACCGATTAATAATTGGTTGTATGGTGGCGCTGGGTTTCATTTTGCCGTAACTGGTGACCAAGGAGGTTTATTTACGTTAGGTGCAGAATTAGGCGTAAATAAACAACTTTATAAAAATTTATATGTCGATGCAAACCTTCATTTTGGTGGCGGTGGCGGATACCGAAATTTAGTAAATGATGGTGGCTTTATCAATCCAAATATTGGTTTACAATATAAAAAAGATAACTATTCTTTTGGTGTTCAATACAGTCATTTGAATTTTTTATCAGGAGAAATAAAAAGTAATTCGATATCTCTATTTGTTGAAATTCCAAGCGTTTTACGTTTTACTGATTATAATAAAGCACATCAAAATTTTACAGCAAAAAATATTTCTTCGGATAATTTCTGGAGTAAACCTGTTGTAAAAAATGTACAACAAGTTCGTTTTGATTTTTTCAAACCTTTTGGAAATTCAAAAAAAGACAACGGAGAAACTTTAAACGAAACATTATATGTATTAGGTTTTGAATATCAAAAATATGTAAGTGAAAATACTTTTTTATTCGCGCATACCGATGCCATATATAAAGGATTACGTGCCGGTTTTATGGACTTATTTTTTGGTGCAGGATATCATCCGTATCAATCAAAATACATTAATCTTTTTACAAAATTAGGCGTTGGTGCAGCTGGCGGACGTGTTGCTCCTGAAGGTGGTTTGATGGTGTATCCATCCGCAGGAATTGATTTGAAATTAGCTAATAATCTCGCATTAAGCGGACACGCTGGTTATTATCGTGCCATTGCTGGTGATTTAGAAGCATATACTGTTGGTTTTGGATTGAAATATTACGGATTAAACGGAGGAACAAAATCTCAAAATAAGCATCAAAAAAAATATACCAATTTTTATACGCAAGGTTTACGCATTGAAATTCAGAATCAAACGTATTTCGATGTTGCCAAAACCGATGATATTTATAATGCCAAAGAAATTGATTTACAGCTTATCGGTTTAAAAGTAAATTATGACCTTAATAAATGGCTATACATTGCAGGAGAAGCTAGTTTTGCCTACGATGGTCGTTCGGGCGGATATGCTCACGGCCTGGTTGGTGCAGGAATATATTCACCCCGATTTTTAAACAATAAAGCACGTGGCTTTGCCGAAATAATGGCAGGCGCTGGCGGTGGTGCTGGTGTCGATACCGATGAAGGAATTATTATGCGTCCAATACTTGGATTTAGCTATGATATTCATAAAAATATTTCAATTATTGCTTCAACAGGAAAATATAATTCGCCTTTCGGAAAGGTAAATGCCACAAATATTAACATAGGTTTAAGCTTAAACCTTTCAACTTTATCAGTAAAAAACTAATTTTGCTTTTTCTTTAGATTTTATTTAAATATTTTTTTAGATAATTTTTTGAGAAAAAGTTTTTTGAATATTAATTAAGATAATCTAACAAAATGAATAACGGAATTTACGCAAAATTTAAAACATCAAAAGGAGGTATTCTAGTAAATTTAGAATACCAAAAAACCCCAGGAACTGTAGGTAACTTCGTTGCTTTAGCCGAAGGAAATTTAGAAAATACTGCAAAACCACAAGGAACACCATATTATGATGGCTTAAAGTTTCACCGTGTAATTGCTGATTTTATGATTCAAGGTGGTTGTCCTCAAGGAACAGGAACTGGAAATCCTGGATATAAATTTGAAGATGAATTTCATCCAGATTTAAAACATGATGCACCAGGGAAATTATCGATGGCAAACGCAGGACCTGGAACAAATGGTTCTCAATTTTTTATTACGCATACAGCAACGCCTCATTTAGATGGTAATCATACTGTTTTTGGAAACGTTGTTGAAGGACAAGATATCGTAGATGCTATCGCTCAAAATGATACCATGGATGTTGAAATTATTCGTGTAGGAGAAGATGCTGAAAAATTTAATGCCGTAGAAGCTTTTAGAACTTTTGAAGGTTCTCGTGAAAAACGTGAAGCAGAAGAAAAAGCAAAACAAGCTGAATTATTAGATTCTGTAGCTAAAGGTTATGACGAAACTCCATCAGGATTACGTTATACTATCTTACAAAATGGAAACGGAAAACAAGCTACCAAAGGTGCAAATGTTTCAGTACATTATAAAGGACAATTATTAGATGGAACTGTTTTTGATTCATCTTACAAACGCAAGCAACCAATTGATTTTGCTGTTGGTGTTGGGCAAGTAATTGCTGGTTGGGACGAAGGAATTTTATTATTAAAAGTTGGTGATAAAGCTCGATTTGTAATTCCATCGAACTTAGCATACGGAAAAGCTGGTGCTGGAGGTGTAATTCCTGCAAACGCAACCTTAATTTTTGATGTAGAATTAATGGATGTAAAATAATTTTTACCACATAATATTCCTGATTTTTTCTCGAAATTTTAATACTAATTTTTAAGAAAAATCAAAAAATAAAAACGTACTATTTTAATAGTACGTTTTTTTATTTACATTAAATTAACTATAAATTAACCCAAAAACTACATTTACTTAAAACTAAAACAAGTTTACTTCCTCATCTTTACAGTGTTAAAAAAAACTAGCCAAAACTCCTAAAAATGAAAAATGCTCCCCTATTTATCTTATTCTTTATTTTGAATTTTCTAAATACTTACAGTCAAAAAAAAGTATGTGAAGCTCCTGAACAAGAAATTGTTGATTTGAATGAAATCTCTATTAAAAAATGTGATGTCAACAAAAAAAATACTCGTACAATATCAAAAACAAATATTACTAGAAAAAGAGTTAATAATAGAGCGAGAAAAAAAGCAGACCACTTAAATACTAACGGAAACATCGTTAAAAAAAATAGCACTAATTCTAAAGAAGTTCTATTTACTTTAGTTGAAGAAATTCCAATGTTTGAATCATGTAAAAAAATAGACAAACAAACTGATATAAAATGCTTTAAACAAAAGATTAACAATCATATATCTAAAAATTTATATGCCGAAGATTATATTCCTGAAAATAGTAGTATTAAAGTATATATTCAATTTAGTATCGATGTTTACGGAAAAATAACTGACTCTCAAATAAGAAGTCGTCAAAATAACCAACGATTACACAAAGAATTAGATAGAATCATTAAAAAATTACCTCGCTTTAACCCAGGAAAAGAAAAAGGATTACCAGTGATTGTAAGCTATGCATTTCCACTAAATTTAACATCTAATTAGCATAAAAAAATAGCTTTTTAAATAAAATAAAAAATATAAAATAGTTTTAAGAAACATAATTTTAACAGTCTACTTCTCTTATTAACCGCTAAAATCATCATAATTAACACTTTAATTAAACAAAAAACAGAAATATTTTTGTATTTCTGTTTTTTTATGTATACATTTACAATATTACCAAATTGTAAATAACTAAAAAGAGCGTGACTATGATGAAATCTATCTTACTAATAACAGCAATGTTTATGGCTGTTATAACTTTTGCTCAGCAAGAAAAATGTACGTCTCCTGATGAATCGATTGCAGATCCTAACAGTATTACTAAATGTGCTGTAAAAGACACAAAAGATGGAGTAAAAAAACAACTTTCTATAAAAGTATCTACTAGAAGACGTATCGTACGTAAAAAAAATGAAGCAGTTGCTGCTATCGGAGGAGCTACGACTTCTCAAAAAGTTGCAAATATCAAAAAAAATAACCTCTTAGTTGGTAAATTAGAATTAGACGACCATGCTGAAACTATTGAACGAATCCCTTTTAACCTTGTAGAAGAAATTCCTTTATTTTCAAAATGTAATAATGTGCCTTTAATTAAACAAGCAAAATGTTTTGAAACACAAATGTCTAAACATATTATAAAAAACTTTGTGTATCCAGAAGATGCGATTAAAGCAGGTATTCAAGGACGAGTTTTGGTACAGTTTACCATTGATGAACAAGGGAGCGTAAATAGTCTTCAAATTAGAGGACCTAAAAACGGTGCTTCTCTTGAAAAAGAAGCAAATAGAATTATTAGCAAATTACCTAAATTTATCCCAGGAAAACACAACGGAAAAAGCGTAAAAGTTAAATATGGAATTCCAATTACTTTTAAACATCCAAATCCTAAATTAGTTCTAAATTCAAGTATAAACAACAAAAAACAAACCGTAAAAAAAATCATTACAGAAGATAGTAAAATAATTACAGACTTTATTAAATTTAGTGATGTTGAAAGTATTCCAAACTTTAAAGCCTGCTCAAAAGTAGCCGATACAGAAAAAAATAACTGTTTTAATGAAAGAATGATTAGTCATATTCAAAGAAACTTTAACTATCCAGAACAAGCAGCTATTCAAAATATTGAAGGTAGAGTTTGGGTACGTTTTATTATCGATACACAAGGGAAAATTCAGAATATAAAAATGAAAGGTCCTAAAAATGGCGAATTATTAGAAGAAGAAGCTAGAAGAATGGTTTCTAAGCTTTCAACCTTTATTCCTGGAGCACAAAATGGTAAACCAGCAAATGTTGAATATTTTATTCCTATTAATTTCACCTTAGAAGCTCATTAAAATAATTTATCAAAAAAAAAAAAATAAATTTAAAAACCTGAACAATAATGTTCAGGTTTTTTTTACGTCTTAATTCACAGCTTACTTAAAAAAATAACCTATAACTAGCAATTAATTAACCCTTGATATCTGTTTTATAAACTATGTTTGTACTGAAAAGATAAAATTATAAACATAATGCTATGAAACACACTTGCTTTTTAAAAGTACTTTTAGGAGTTCTTTTTTTAACGTTAATTAATATAAATGCAAGAGCTCAATCTGCTGGTGATTTTGTTTTTGTTGGCTTCAATGCCGATGGAGATAAAGATTTATCCATCGCTACACTTGCTGATATCCCTGCAAATTCTACCATTTATATTACAGATAAAGAACTCGATAATACAGGAAAATTCACCAATGGAGAAGGATATTTAACTTGGCTTACAGGTACTAAAAATATTGATGCTGGTACAATTATTAACTTTACAGATATTGATAATGCAACGAATCTAAATTTTGGAGTTTCTATCGGAAGTATTACCAGAAATGGACGCTTTAATTTAACGACAACTACAAAAGACGGTCTTTTTATTTATCTAGGAACGGACGCTAATACGCCTACTACTTTTATCACTGCGATTCAAATTGGAAATGACCCAACACAACTTGGAACATACGACGCAGACGGAATTACCCTAACAGGAACTGGTTTACAAAAAGGAAAATCTATTATTATTTTTGATGCTTCTGCCACTCCTGATGGCGCAATATATAAAGGTGATAAAGTAGGACAAGCCACTCTTTCTAATTATTATTCCTTAATCGCTGATGTTAAAAATTGGAAAAATGTTGTAAATGGAAATGGTGAAGATTTACTACCTTTTTCTACCAAAAAATTCTCGATAATTAATGCTACTTGGAATGGAAATATAGATACAAATTGGACTACAAAATCAAACTGGACTCCTGAAAATATCCCCACAGAAACAAGTGATGTTTTAATCCCAAATGGCTTAACAAATTATCCAACAATAAATGCACCAATCACGATAAAAGGAATTAAATTAGAATCTGGTGCTTCTTTAATTGCAAATGCAAAAGTTACAGGAACGATTATCTATCAGCAAGATTTAAATACAAATTGGCACTTAATTTCAAGCCCGCTCAATGGAGAAACTATAGAGAATTTAATTAACAATCACAATTTTGCAAAAGGTTCTGCAGCTGGTAGAATTGGAATTGCTCCGTATCAAAATGAAAAAAATAAATGGCTATATCAAAATAAAGCATCCGAAGGAAATATTGAAAAAGGAACTGGTTTAACTGTAAAATTAATCACTGCTGGAAAACTGAAATTTTCAGGAAACATCAATGATAAAACCATACATACAAATATATCAAAAAATAAAAATGGTTATAATTTAATCGGAAATCCTTATACTTCGCACTTAAATACGGCTACTTTTTTAACAGAAAACAGCAATATTCTTGCTTCTCAAACCATTTGGATATGGAATGGAAACAATTATGAAACAAAAGTTACTACCGATAATTATATCATAGCTCCAACACAAGCTTATTTTATTGATGCCAAAACTACGGGTACTGTTTCTTTTGATATCAAAAATCAAGAACATCAAAAAACAAACACTTCCCATAAAAAAAACAGACCCGAAATACAATTAACAGCGACCAATAATAACAAAAAAAGTAATACTAAATTATATTACATAAACGATACAACTACAGGTTTTGATAACGGTTATGATGGTGCAGAATTTGGCGGAGTTTCTTATGATTTTTCAATTTGTAGCCAATTAGTTTCTGAAAATAAGGGACAAAATTATGCTATTCAATCTTTGCCTATAAATAATATGGAAAATACCGTAATTCCAATAGGTTTAAAAGCGAATTTAGGAAATGAAATAACATTTTCAGCAAATTCTATCAATTTACCAAGCAATGTAACTATTTATCTTGAAGATAAAATCAATAATAATATCATTAATTTATCCGAAGAAAATTATACGATACAGTTGAAAAATAATAGTACTGGAATCGGGCAGTTTTACCTACACACTAAAACTGAAAAATTAAAAGAAAATACACCACAAAAAATCATAACAAAAGCATCTATAAAGATTTATGCATCTAAAGATAATAGCATTAAAATTTCAGGTTTGCAAACTGAAAATGCTTCAATAAACGTGTATTCAATAGTAGGAAAAAAAGTGTTTTCTACAAATTTAACCTCAACCGTTACTGCTTTGAAACAAATTCAGGAAGTTAATTTACCGAAATTAACGAAAGGTGTTTATATTGTTGAAGTAATTTTAAATTCTGATAAAAAAATCAGCCAAAAAATTATTTTAGATTAAGAAAAAATAGACAAATTAAAAAAGCGTTTAACTTAAAAATTTTTAAGTCAAACGCTTTTTTTAGTTAAAAATATATATTTTAATTAAAATCGGTATTCATTTTTAGATAATCTAAAAATTCACGTTTGGTATTTTTTTCTTTGAATTTACCCCCAAATTCGGCGGTAACTGTTGAACTTTCAATATCTTTAATTCCTCTTGAATTTACACACAAATGTTTTGCATCAATAACACAAGCTACATCTTGCGTTCCTAATGCTTCTTGCATTGCTTGTACGATTTGCATGGTTAAACGCTCTTGTACCTGTGGTCTTTTAGAAAAATATTCGACAAGACGATTCATTTTAGATAAACCGATAACTCTTCCTCCAGAAATATACGCTACGTGCGCACGTCCTATAATTGGCAATAAATGATGCTCGCAAGTTGAATATACGACGATATTCTTCTCCACCAACATTTCGCCATAATTATAATTATTTTCAAAAGTCGATGCTTTTGGCATGTTAGCAGGATTCAATCCCATAAAAATTTCGTTTACAAATGATTTTGCAACACGTTTTGGTGTTCCTTGCATACTATCATCTGTTAAATCCATTCCTAAAGTTTCCAGAATATCTTTTACACTTTCTTGAATTTTAGCTATTTTTTCTTGGTCAGAAAGATCAAAAGCATCATCTCTTAAAGGGTTTTTTGCCGAGGTTCCTACATGATTATCTCCTATATCATCAATTCGTTCGTCATTCATTTTGTTGTTGTTCACTTCAAACATTTCTTTCTTTTATTAAGACGTAAATTTACAACATTGTAATTAATTTACGATATTATTTTTTTCAATTCGGCTAAAGAACAAGTAGTTTGCTCTCCGTTTATCATATTTTTTAAGACAAATACATCGTTCTCAACATCAGTAACAACAAATTCTATGCCTCTACTACTTACGTATTTCCATTGTTTCTTTTGTTGTTTATTACTCGTTGCGGTATCAGGATATAATTCTGATTTTATATTGTTTTCTCTTAAATTTTTAATTGCTTTTATTTTTGATAAATTCTCTGATGCCTCAAAATTTAAAAATAATACACGAGGTTTTGGCAATTCAACAGTTTCAAACAGGTTTAACTCTTCCATAACTAAGTAAATTCTGTCTAATCCGAAAGAAATTCCAACGCCTGAAACATCTTTTAATCCGAAGATTCCTGTTAAATCGTCATAACGACCTCCACCACCGATAGAACCCATTTTTACTTCTTTTGGTGCAGCAACTTCATAAATTGCTCCTGTGTAATAATTTAAACCACGTGCCAAGGTTACATCTAATACTAATGTTGCTGATGCTAAGCCTAATTCTTGAATCATATTTACAACGGTTCGCAATTCTTCAACGCCTTTTAAACCTTCTTCGGAAGCTTGTAACATTGCTTCTAAATCGTTTAATTTATCTTGATTTGTTCCTGAAAAACTAAATAACGGTGCAACTTTTTCGATGGCATTTTCAGAAATTCCTTTTTCGAGCATTTCTTTGACAACGCCTTCTTTTCCGATTTTATCTAATTTATCTAAGGCTACGGTAAAATCGATTAATTTATCAGATGCACCAATAACTTCTGCAATTCCTGATAATATTTTTCGATTATTAATTTTGATAGTCGTACCGTGTAAACCTAACTTACTAAAAACGGTATCATATAATTGCACAAATTCAATTTCTTGCAATAATGATGTGCTTCCAACGACATCGGCATCACATTGATAAAATTCTCTAAAGCGTCCTTTTTGCGGACGATCAGCTCTCCAAACAGGTTGAATTTGGTATCTTTTAAATGGAAAGGTAATATCATTTTGATGTTGTACTACATAACGAGCGAATGGCACGGTTAAGTCGTAACGCAATGCTTTTTCGGAAATTTGAGCCGTTACTTTTTGACTATTTTTTTCTGATAATAAAATTTCATCTGCTTTATTTAGATAATCTCCAGAATTTAAAATTTTAAAGATTAATCGGTCTCCTTCTTCCCCATATTTTCCCATTAAGGTTGATGAGTTTTCGAAACTTGGTGTTTCAATAGGTTGAAATCCAAAGTTTTCAAAGGAATGTTTGATAACATTAAATATATAATTTCTTTTCGCAACTTCTGTTGATGAAAAATCTCTTGTTCCTTTTGGAATTGATGGTTTCATAATTGATGGTAATTTTTTACTTTAATACAAAGTTATGTGCAAATATCTAAATTTATCGTTAATTTATAAAGTTTTATGCGTACGTTTTAATCGATAAATCGATGCGTTTAATTCGAAACCTAACAATAAAATAATGGCGTTTATCCAAATAAAGAGCATCAGGATTAAAAGTGCGCCAATCGAGCCATATAATTGATTATAATTTGAAAATTCCACGACATAAATCCCGAAAATATAAAAGGTAAATAAGGATAAAACAGTGGTTAAAATAGCTCCTGGAGAAAAGAATTTCACTTCCTTTCCTTGCGTTGTTCCAAAGCGAAATAACAACGAAACAATCGTGAAAATCATAATTAAAAATAACAAGCCTCTCCCCCAATAAAATAAGTTTAAATCATCAGTATGTAACCAGCCTGTATTGTCAATTCGAACCAATGCAATTTGATATAAAATAATTAAAACAACCGTTATTATTAAGAAAAATGACATCAACAAAGAAACGCCCAATGAAATAAAATAGGCTTTAAAAATACTTCTCATTTCTTTGATATGATACGAATATTCAAAACCTCCAAAAATAGCATTTACGCCGTTGGTCATTAAAAAAATAGACGCTAAAAATCCAAAAGATAACAAGCCTCCATACTGATTATTAATAATATCTTTTAAGACAAAATCTACGGCATCAAAAGTTTTGGGCGGTAACATTTCTTGAATTAATCCAAACAAATTTTCTTGAAATCCATCAATCGGAATGTATGGAATCAGTGTTAAAATAAACAGCATAAATGGAAAAATCGCCATAAAAAAACTGAATGCAATCCCTCCTGCTCTGGTTGTTAAAGCACCTTTTACAATTCCGATAACATATAATTCCAGAATATCATATAATGACATTCCGTGCAATGCTGGAATTTTAATTTTCTTCAAAAAAATCACAAATAAATTTAATACTGGTATTTTCTCCAATTTATTTTCTATCTGTTTGGTCATAATGTTTTTTTGATTGCTTTTATTTTGGTTGCCTTTTTATTTAAAAAACAGTAATTAAATATTGATTAAAATATACGATTAATCAACAGCTTTTAAGCTTAAATCCAAATTATACACCGAATGCGTTAAAGCTCCTGATGAAATAAAATCAACGCCACAATCGGCATATTTCCGAATGGTTTCTTCGGTAATTCCTCCTGATGATTCGGTTAAACAAGTATCGCCAATTAGAGCAACTGCCTTGCGTGTATCTTCATAATTAAAATTATCAATTAAAATTCTGTAAACACCTTTATTGGCTAAAATTTCTTTGATTTCTTCTAAACTTCGTGCTTCTACGATAATTTTAATATCCAGATTTTTTTCGGCTAAATATTTTTTAGTTTTCGTAATTGCTTGGGTAATTCCGCCCGCAAAATCAATATGATTATCTTTAATCATGACCATATCGTACAAGGCAAATCGATGATTTTCACCACCGCCAATTTTCACTGCCCATTTTTCTAAAGCACGAATTCCTGGCGTTGTTTTACGAGTATCTAATATTTTTGTTTTTGTTCCTTTTAATAAATCGGCAAAAAAAGCCGTTTTTGTAGCAATCGCACTCATTCGTTGCATCGCATTTAAAACCAAACGTTCCGCCATTAATATCGATTGTGATTTTCCTGAAACATAAAAAACAATGTCACCATATTTTACCGATTCCCCATCATTTATAAACGTTTCTACTTTCAAATCAGCATCAACATACTTGAAAACCTTTTTAGCAAATTCAACTCCAGCGATAATTCCTTGATCTTTTACCAATAATTTTGCTTTTCCAACAGCATCTTCTGGAATACAAGATAATGACGTGTGGTCGCCATCACCAACATCTTCTCGAATCGCATTGGCAATAATTAAATCTAATTCTGTATTAAATTGTTCTTTTGATATCATATTTTTTATGCTTTTCTGTTCTCTTTAATTATCTTGTAAAAATACAAATTTCGTAGTTGATAATTCATAATTTTGCTGTATGAAAATAAAACTACTTGCCATCGGAAAAACAGATGATAAAAATTTAATGCAATTAATTGAAACCTATCAAAACAGGTTAAAACATTATATCAAGTTTGAATTGGAGATTATTGCAGATATCAAAAATGTAAAAAACCTAAGCGAATCGGAACAAAAAGAAAAAGAAGGCGCGTTGATTTTAGCCAAATTACAACCAACTGACCAACTAATTTTATTAGATGACAAAGGAAAACAACATACTTCTATGGAGTTTTCACAGTATTTACAGAAGAAAATGAATTCAGGAATTAAACAATTAGTATTGGTTATTGGCGGTCCTTATGGTTTTTCTGATGCCGTTTATCAAAAAGCAATGGGGAAAATATCGCTCTCAAAAATGACCTTTTCACATCAAATGATTCGTTTATTTATTGTCGAACAACTTTATCGAGGGTTTACCATTTTACGAAATGAACCGTATCATCATGAATAATGTTTCAACAGTTTTCAAAATTTTTTAGTCTTTTTTTAACACTAAAAAACTGTTTTTAACCTTCTAAAACGATAAATTTGTCATCCCAAAAAAATTAACAAAAACAAATATAAATACATTATTATGAACACATTAAAAATTATAGTAACCACTATTTTTTTAACTTTTATTCTTGGGATACAACAAACAACTGCTCAAAATGAAATTAAAACATTAAAAAATAAAATTAGTGCCGACGAAGAAGTATTAATGAGCGGTATTAAAGCCTTAAAACGTGTAAATGCCAATCTAGAAAACTTTAAAAAAAGTAGAAAAGCAACTAAAGAAAATATTGCTAGAAAAGAATATATTGTTAATAATATACAAGAAAAATTAACAAAACTGAATGCTAAAATTGACCGTCAAAAAGAAGAACTACTTGCTCTTGAAATAAAATCATCAAAAACAATAGAACAACCCAAAAAAGAACAAGAAAAACAGCAGGAAAAACAGCAGGAAAAACAACAAGAAATTACTGTAAAAAATAAAAAAATAAAACCTACTGAAAAACCAAAAAAAATAAACGTAACCAAACCGATTCAAAACACAAATAACACAATTAATGAATTAGCATTACGTAAACAAAAACTAGAAGAGGCTCGTATAAAACTAGAAGAAGAACGCAAAGCAAAAGAAATTGCCTACTTAAAAGAACAAGAAACATTACATTTAGAAGCTGAAAAACTAAAACAATTAGGGAACCAAATTAAGGCAGAAGAAAAATCTATCATTAAAGAAAAAGGAACGTTAATTAGCGATTATGAAGATGCTATTAGTATCAATCAAGAAATTTTAATTAGTGGAAAAGAAGGCTTAGCCAGAATGAAAACTAAATTAAAAAATGCTAAATTAGACCCAACAACCTCTAAAGAAAGTATTACTCGTAAAGAAGCTATTATCATTAAAATTGAAGAACGCTTAAACAATATACAAGCTGAAATAACAGCCAAAGAACTAGAATTAGCCAAATTAAAAAAATAATACTTTTATTTTAGATAATTTATCAAACAAGTTTCAAAAAAAGACGAAATATAACTGTTATATTTCGTCTTTTTTTGTTTCAGTGAATTTTGATGAATTAAAAAACAATACATTTGTTTATCTAAAATTTTAAACTACTTTTTAATTATTATTTTAATTTTATGAAACTTGTTTTTGCCACAAATAATCTAAATAAATTAGCCGAAGTACAAAAAATGCTTCCGAATTCTATTGAGTTACTTTCTTTAAAAGATATTCATTGTTTTGATGATATTGAAGAAACCGCCACAACTTTAGATGGAAATGCCAAAATTAAAGCAAACCATATTACTCAAAATTTTGGCTTCAATTGTTTTGCTGATGATACAGGTTTAGAAGTCGAAAGTTTAGACGGACAACCAGGCGTTTATTCGGCACGTTATGCAGGTGAACCTTCTAATTCTGAAAATAATATGCAAAAATTATTGACAGAATTAAACAAGAATCAAGATGATAATAAAAATAGGAAAGCACAATTTCGAACGTCTATTTGTTTGAATTTAAACGGACAACAATTTTTATTTAACGGAATTTGTAAAGGCGAAATTTTAACCGAAAAACAAGGCGAAAAAGGCTTCGGATATGACCCAATTTTTCAACCAGAAGGATTTCAAAAATCATTTGCACAAATGACATCCGAAGAAAAAAATACGATTAGCCATCGTGGATTAGCTATCAAAAAATTAATCGAATTTTTAAAAGCAAACGCTTAAATTAAATACTTTATTAAATATTTCATCAAACTTATATTCGATTGAATACGTCCAAAAAAAACAGCAACTATTTTATCGGATTGGCGATTTTACTAGTCGTCATATTTTTTATAAATATCAGTTTAGGCTCAGTTTCCATTCCTTTTGAAGAAATTTTCAACACATTAACTGGCGGAATTTCTTCCAAAGAAAGTTGGCAAACCATCATTTTAAATTTTAGATTACCAAAAGCAATTACCGCAATTATGGTCGGTTCAGGCTTGTCTATTTGTGGATTATTGATGCAAACTTTATTCAGAAACCCGTTGGCAGGACCTTTTGTATTAGGAATTTCATCAGGCGCAAGTTTGGGCGTTGCCTTACTTATTTTAGGTTCAGGATTATTTGGCGGAATTTTCACATCAATAATTCTTTCTAACTGGACAATGGCTATTTCGGCAAGTTTAGGTGCTTTTTTAGTGTTGTCAGCAGTTATTATAATGGCAAATAAAGTCCGAAATACGATGTCTATTTTAATTATCGGTTTGATGTTCGGCTCTTTAACTTCGGCTATAATTAGCGTATTATCTTATTTTAGTGAAGCGGCACAAATTCAACAATATTTATTTTGGAGCTTCGGTAGTTTAGGCAATTTATCATGGCAAGAATTAGGCATTTTTGGCATAATTTATATGCTCGGAATTTTAGGAACATCGAGCATTATAAAACCTTTAAATAGTTTTTTATTAGGAGAGAATTATGCCAAAAGTTTGGGTATCAATATAAAAAAAAGTAGAACTATTATTCTACTAATTTCCAGCTTATTAACAGGTGTAATTACCGCTTTTTCTGGACCAATTGCTTTTGTTGGAATCGCTATTCCGCATATTGCTAAAATGATTTTCACCACCTCAAACCATAAAATTTTAATCCCTGCATCGGCACTTATCGGTGCAATTGTATTGTTGATTTGTGATGCAATTGCACAATTACCAAACAGCGAATTTACCTTGCCAATTAACGCAATTACATCGCTATTCGGAGCGCCTGTTGTGATTTGGTTATTAGTTCGAAATAAAAAAATATACGTGTAATTTTGATAAATTCTATAAAAAATATAGTTCTTGAAACTGAAAATTTAACAGTTGGTTATCAAACAAAAAAACAACAAACTATTATTGTTCCTGATATTAATTTATCAATTGAAAAAGGAAAATTTGTCGCACTTTTAGGAAAAAATGGCATCGGAAAATCAACCTTATTACGAACAATTTCTAATGTTCAAAAACCGCTAAAAGGAAATATTAAAATTAATAAAAAAAATATTTCAGAATATTCGCATCAAGAATTAGCAACTTCATTAAGCCTCGTTTTAACCGAAAAATTACCAGAAAGTCAATTGACAGTTTTTGAACTAATCGCCTTAGGAAGACAACCTTACACAAACTGGATTGATACATTATCAGCAAAAGATATTCAAAAAATTAATTGGGCAATTCATCAAACAGATATCGAGCATTTAAAAGAAAAACGTTTTTATGAATTAAGCGATGGACAATTGCAACGAGTCCTTATTGCACGAGCCTTAGCACAAGATACCGACCTGATTATTTTAGACGAACCAACTGCACATTTAGATATTCATCATACTTTTAAAGTGTTTTCTTTACTGAAAAAACTCGTCAAACAAACAGGAAAAACCATTATTATTTCCACACATGAAGTAAATATTGCCATTCAACTTGCTGATGAATTTATCTTACTTACTGATTCCCAAATTTATTGCGGTAATTCAGAAGAATTAATCAAAAAAAACGCTTTTGAAACCTTATTCCCTAAAGAACTCATAATTTTTAACAAAACATTACAACAGTTCATCATAAAGAATAATTAAATTTGTTCCTTTCTTAAATAACTGTTTTTTTAAGATATTTTAATATCATTGCAAACACAAAATTTAATAAAAAAATTCCAAAAACTTAATTAATTATTGATGAAAAAATTACTTTATCTAGCAAGTACCATCGCTTTTATTGCCTGTGGAACTACTAAAGAAACGACAAGTATTGACACTGATAAAAATATAGATTATGCTGATAAATTTGCAAAAACAATTACAGCTAAAGATTTAGGTAAGCATCTATTTATCTATGCTTCAGATGAATTTGAAGGAAGAAACACTGGAGAACCTGGGCAGAAAAAAGCCGTTGCATATTTAAAAGATTTTTACATAGCGCAAGGAATTAAATCACCCTTAGGAGGTAGCGATTATTTTCAAGAAGTACCAAGTGCTTTTTTAAGTAATAACCGTCGTGATTTGCAATTGAAAGATTCTGAAAATGTACTTGCTTTTATTAAAGGTTCTGAAAAACCTGATGAAATTGTGGTTATTTCGGCACATTTAGACCACGAAGGAATTAAAGATGGCGAAATTTATAACGGTGCCGATGATGATGGTTCAGGTACAGTAGCTATTTTAGAAATCGCTGAAGCCTTTAAAAAAGCAACCGATGCTGGTAAAAGACCTAAACGCTCTATCCTATTTTTACACGTTACTGGCGAAGAAAAAGGTTTGTTAGGTTCAAAATATTATACCGAAAATCCTATTTTTCCACTCAAAAATACCGTAACCAATTTAAATATCGATATGATTGGACGTGTAGATGAATTTCATACAGAAAACCCTAATTATGTATACCTAATTGGTGCCGATAAATTAAGTACCGAATTACATAATATTTCTGAAGAAATGAATAAAAAATATACCAATATTGCGTTAGATTATAAATATAATGATGAAAATGACCCAAATCGTTTTTACTATCGTTCAGATCATTATAACTTTGCAAAGCATAATATTCCTGTGATTTTTTACTTCAATGGAACACACGAAGATTATCATAAACCAACCGATACTCCCGATAAAATTAACTACGAATTATTGGAAAATAGAACTCGATTAGTTTTTCATACCGCTTGGGAAGTTGCCAATCGTGAAAAAAGATTAATCGTAGATAAAGTTCCTGCTAAAAAATAATAACACCTATTTTTTCACCTAAAAAAACGCATCAATTTGATGCGTTTTTACTTTTTTAATAAAGCAGTAATCTTAATTACGAAGCTTTTTATAGCTACTAAAAATAAGTATTACTTAAAATCATATATAAAATATTACATATGAACAAAATAAAAGGAATCATATTCGTTTCTATAGGAGCGGCTAGTTACGGTATTTTAGCAACCATTATCAAATTAGCCAATAATAATAATTTTGGTACAGCAGGGCTTACTTTTTTACAATATCTCTTTGGAGTACTTGTTTTAAGTATCGCTACTTTTGTTATTAATAGAACATCAAAAAAACCGATTTTAGCAACAAATACAGCAAACAAAACAGCTATATCAACATCAAAATACCCGAAATTAAAATTGATGCTTTTTGGTACTTCGCTAGGGCTTACCAGTAGTTTTTATTATTTATCAATACAATATGTTCCTGTTTCTGTGGGGATTATTCTGTTAATGCAAACCGTTTGGATGGGCATCCTTTTAGAGTTTTTTATCGATAGAAAACTTGTTTCAAAAGCAAAAATAATAGGTTCAATAATGGTATTACTAGGTACTTTATTAGCCTCAAAAGTTTTTGAAAGTGATTTTAATTTAAATTTATTAGGCGTTATATATGGTTTATTTGCGGCTATATTTTATACCGCTTCTATGTATGCTTCTAATAAAATTTCGTTAGAATTACCAAGTTTAACTAGAAGTAAATATTTAGTATATGGAGGTTTTTTAGCAATCCTTATATTTTGGAATTTTCAAATTATTGAAGAAGTAAATTCCGTAGAAATACTAAAATGGGGAATGGTTTTAGGATTGTTTGGTACCGTATTACCTCCTATCTTATTTAGCAAAGGTGTGCCCGCAATTGGTAACGGATTAACAAGTATTATTGCCGCTTTAGAAATACCTATTTCGGTTTTAAGTGCCTTTTTAATACTAAATGAACAGATTGGTTTTTTACAAGGTGTTGGAATTTTCATCATACTAATAACCATATTATTAATTAATGTTAAAAAGAAAGAAAAAATAGAAAAATCTAAAACTTTGTAAGTAGGGCTAGCCCCGATTGAAGCATTTGTTTGAGCTCCTTTTTTGATTTTTTTCAAAAAAGAGCGAGTGCGGAAAGCGGGAAATAGCTCCAAAAAACAATACCTTTACTTATACAAACAGTTTATAAAAATGGAAGATTTAACAAATAAAAAAGCCATCATTACTGGTGGAAGTAGAGGATTAGGAAAGGCAACCGCAATCGCTTTTGCTCAAAAAGGAATACACGTTGCCATTACAGGTAGAAACGAAAAACGATTGCAAGAAACCGTTGCCGAATTAAAATCATACGGAATTGATGCTATCTATACCGTTTTTGATGTTGGTAATTATGAGCAAGTTCAAAAAGGAATCAAAGAAATTATTGACACCTTTAAAACCGTTGATATTTTAGTAAACAATGCAGGAATTGCAGCCTTTGGAACTTTTAACGAGATGAAAGTTTCAGATTGGTCGCAAATTATACAAACCAATTTAATGGGAATGTACTACGTTACCAAAGAGGTTTTACCGTATTTAATCGAAAAAAATCAAGGTGATATTATTAATATTGCTTCAACAGCTGGTTTGAGTGGAAATGCGACAACCTCAGCCTATTCAGCCTCTAAATTTGCGGTTATTGGAATGTCGGAATCGTTAATGAAAGAAGTTCGTAAAAATAATATTCGTGTTTGTACACTTACTCCTAGTACAATTGCTTCGGATATGTCTTTAGAATTAGGAATTACAGACGGAAATCCTGAAAAAGTATTACAACCTGATGATTTTGCCGAATTAATTGTCGCTGGTTTAATGTTACCAAGAAGAGCAATGTTAAAAGGCGCTTCTTTATGGTCAACAAATCCATAATTTAGATAATTTTTAATAGGCGTTTTCTTATTAATTTATCAGATAAATAATAAGAAAACGCTTTTTTTTGATGAAATATTTATTTTTTAAACAAAGAACTTATTTTTTTTAAAATCCCCAAACCTTCTTTACTTTCTACTTTAGAAGTTAATTCTGAAACATCATTTCCTTGAATATCATTAGTGTTTTTAACATATTTTTCTTGATGACTTTCTTTATAAGAATGTGCTTTCAGAATATCACCTACTTGACTTTTATATTTAACACCTTTTTCTTTATCTACTTGATAAATATAATTTGCATATCCGTCAATTTCTGCTAAAACATTCAATCCGCCGTTCCATGTTTTCCCTGCGATACCTTCTTTTTCAATTTGATATAATAAAGCTCTAAAACGTTTTAATGATTTTTTATTGATATTCAATTTTTCATTCACCACAATACCAGTTACTTCCTGTCGTTGATTTCGCTTCATTATTTTAAGCTTATCAGGATGTAAATTAAAGTTTTCTTCGGATATAATTTTTTTAGAATATTTTAATATCGCCGTAATGTGCTTAAATTGTGCTTGATTTCCTGAAAAAGTAGTATCATCTACATATCGAGAATAAGCAAAACCATATTTAATAGCCAAACCATCTAAACGAAAATCCATTTTACGACATAAAATATTCGTTATTACTGGGCTACAAGGCGAACCTTGTGGTAAAAAACGTTCTCCTCTTTGTGAAAAATAATTTTCTCCTAATAAAGAAATATCTAAAATTTTAGATTCTGAACATAACAATGAAAAAATAACCGCTAATTGTTCTGAATATCCTAATGATTTAAAAACTCCCTTTATTCTTTTATAAGTAACCGAAGGAAAAAAGTTTTTCAAATCTTGATTAATAACAACCGCTTTATCTACGTGAGGCGCTGCATTACTAACAATTGAACGTTCTTTTACACAACCATGCGCCTTATCGTGAACAATTACTTTATTTAAAATATTTTCTAGAATAAAATGTTGCGCTCTTTTCAAACGAGGCATTGGCGCAGAAATTAAACGATATCCGCCTGATTTTTTAGCAACTTTAAAACGTTTGTAGTGTTCAATTTGTGAGTTTTTTCTTGAAAAAGCTAAAAACCGAAGTTCATTTACAGTAATTTTCATCGCCTCAGCCAAATCTTTTACCGAATGATAAATTGGTAAACCAGCTTCTTTCAGTCTTACTTCATCTATTTGAGTATCGTTTAACTGATGAGAATAACCAGCACCTAAATAAGTAATATCTTCTTTTTTAGTTTGCTGCCATTTTTCCGCTTTTTCCTTACGGATTTGTTCTCTTTTAAGCTTAGTTTCTTTTTGTTTTTCTTTTGATAACTTCTTTCGCTCTTTGTGTTTATTTGCGATAAAAGCATCGGTATCTTTTATTAATTTTTCCTTTTTTACAAGTTTTGATAAATCCCCCGATAGGGCATTTTCTTCTTTTAAAAAGGCGTTTACTTTTTCGAAATTTACTTTGTCATCGCCCCAAAAACCTAATCGTTTCATTTCTGAAAGAATAAATTCATGTTTTGATGATTCTTTAATTTTGTCGTAAATCTCTTGTTTTCTCGTAGCTGAATTATCCATAAAACAAAAAAGAGGTAGCAATAAGATGTATATTTTTTCCCTTCGTACAATTCTAAAGACTGAATTGAACAACTCCAGTGAAATAGGTACTATAGTGCTATTTCACTTCGAAGAAGTTTAACCGGAAATGGCATTATAGTACCTATTTCACAAGTTAAGTTCGAGTCAGTGACGCGTTGGGTGTCTGTAAGCTAGATTGGCGATACACCAATCAAATTGCAAGGTTGTTATCTTATTACTACCAAGGTTTAAATATATTAATTTTTTTTATCAAAAGCGATTCTTGTGGCTAAAATATGTTCACAAGGTCCTTTTGTCATTTTATTTTGATGATAATAACTGCAAACACACTTAGCATCAACAATTTGAAGGTCGTTGTTAATAAGTACACTTGTCTTATAATTATTACTTACTGTCGCATTTATCGTTATATTATTGCCATCAATAGTTGTTTTTAAGTTTTCAACAGCTCCTGATTCCATCAATTCATAGGCTGTTTTATCAATTTCATTAGAAAAACGTAAGCTATCTAAATCGATTCCATCTTTCTTTAATTCCCGAATTCGATATACATTATTCTTTAAATCGTACACTACTTTTCCTGCTTGTGTAAAAGTTTGTAACGATTGCGTTACAATTGTTTTATCTAATCCTAAATTATTTGCTAAATTACTTGGAGTATTTAACCAATCTTTTCGCAATTCCAAATAAATAGTTTGCATGGTTGTAGCAGGAACTTGTCCTCTTGGCGAAAGCAAATCTAAATTTGTTGTTTGCGTCCAATCATTGGCTGTCCAACCAGATAATCCTAATGTAAAATACATATCATTTGCCAAATGTGCGATATAAAAAGATGGCATACCGCTACCCAATAAATGAACTGTAAATTTAGTAGTAACTGGTAATAATCGTTCCAAAAGCGTTATTCTTCTTCTTCCCCAAACTCTTATTTCCTTCTCTTCATCACCTTCATATATCGATTGTAAACAAGCTACTTCAATATTCCAAGGTTCAAAAACAGCAATAATAGGTTTACCAGGTTTTAAAATATATTTTATCGCCCTTGGTCCTTTCTTCTCTTTGTGTCTTTTTAATACGGATATAAAATTAGCAATATCCACAGGATGCAAATCAAAAGATACTTTATCGCTTGTCATGGCACTACTTACTTGTAAAAAACCACGAACCCAACTATCAGGCAAATCAATTTTTACTTCTCTGTAGGTGTCTTCTCCTGTTGTTTTTACATCAAAACCCTTCGGATCAACTTTAAATTCGGTTTCTTTATAAGTTCTTATTTTTTGAAACTCATTATATAACGCCTTAGAATAATCAATATTAGTTGTTCCACATTTAAACTCATTTATATTTTTAAAGACATCATAACCACAAGATAATTTCCCGTAAACAGATTCATCTTGACTAAAACATTCAAAAAATACTTGATCTGGATGTACTGTAATTACAGGATCTAAAACAAACCAAGCAGCATAATCTCGTTTATATAAATAATTAAAATATTTTCGTTGCGCATCATAAAAAGGTTTTGTAATTTCTTCTCTTTTTGAGCGTAATTTTTTTAATTTTTCTTGAACTTCTCTAACATCTTCTTTTAGCCCAGATAATTCTGCTGTTGCATCTGCAATCCATACTTCTTCCTGACCTTTTAACCAAGCTAAGTATTCTGTATTATCTTTAGGTTGAAAATTAAAATCGGCAATTACTACATGATGTAAGGCTGAAATAGCTTCTCTAAAAGGAATTTTCTTATCTAAGCTTCCTACAAAATACGTAGGTTCTCTTAATACATCTGGTGCAAAACTTACGCCTGTAGATGCAATTCCGTTATTAACAGTACTATTGCCACTATATTTAAAATTAAACTTCATTCTTTTTCTTACGCTTATTTAATTAATAATGGAACTTCTACATCTGTATGTATTTCAGAAATAGTGATTAAAATATCTATAATTTTATCTTTATCAATGGCTGTTTTTGTATCTAAAATAGCTGTTAAAACGCGTACGGTCATTACAGCAATTTCTTTATATTTTTTCGATTGATTTTCTAAAAAAGAATACACTCTTGTTTTTGTAGCTCTGTTAGTATTTATATAAAACAAGGTTGTTTTAAAATAATCTTCTAATTGTAAGATAACTTTTATATTATCCGAAGCATATCCTTCTAAATAATTAGTCACAAAAAACTGCATACTTTTCGTTGGATGTTCTTGTAAACTAACAAGTAACGGCAATCCTTTTTCTTCTGAAAAATGCGTTGTAATTAGGCTTCTACCTAAATGCTGTACTTGGTCTTTTATATGATCACATACATATAATAGTAATGCGACTGTCCAATTTTTAGGTTTAATATGAGTTCTAAAATAAGCATCAGCCCAATCGATAACATCTTGCCAATTCGTATTAAAAATAGGCAATGCTTCTTCTAATTCGTAATTTACTCTGGCTACGTTATTTTTGAAATAATCATGTAATTGTGTTCTCACAGAAAACACATCACTATGTGCTAAACGTACTAATTCAGACATTTTTAAATTATTCATGTCTACTCTTCTTTCAAAAAGTGGCGTTCCTAACTTCTGTGCAAATTCATGTTTTGATAAAATTAATGCTATTATTTCTTCTTCGGATACTACCTCTTTTTGAGTTCCGTAAAATTGTATTAAAATATTAAAACAATTTTGATGTAAACCCTCATACGTTTCATCTTCTGTTAAAGAAGCTAGTAATTTTTTACGTAAATATTCTTTAAATTCTTCATCTAAATGAATTAATTTACGAATTGTTGGTTGTATTGCTTTTCTAACGGCTTCATGTTCTGAAAAACAAAAACGAATAATATCTTGTTTATTTTCTAATAAAAATTCATCAGGAAAATATGCTAAAAGTTCAATACCTGCAGTTCTTAAAACCGCTTCATCTGAAGTAATATATTCTTTATAAGTATCTTTAAAAAGTTCGTAAACAGATGTAGTATTATGTTTTGCTAAATTGATTGCAAATAACTGATTTGTTACAGAACTTGAAGCCGATAAACTGACAATATATTGAGCAGATGTAGCACTTAATAATTTTCCAAAAAATGTATTTCCGATTAAATTATTAACCGAAATTAAAAAATCAGCAGTATAATTAGATGATTCATCAAACAATGTTATTAAATCATCTATAAATATCGGCGTATTATACGCTACTCTATTTTGATACAAATTACTTAAATAATCAATAACTAAAACCTCATCAGTAAGTAATAATTTTGTTACTAAAGAAGTACTTGATAAATACGAAGCTTCATATTTACCCAACCATTTTATTCCTAATTCAACAGCTTTTTTATTTTTTGAAGCTACTAAAATCAATAAAATATCTTCAGACGCTTGTGTTGTTGCATATTTTTGTTCTAAAACCTCAGCTATTAAATCTAATACCTTCGGATGATAATGTCGTATTAATTTGGCTAGTATTTCTTCGGATAAATTTTCTAAAAAATGAGGATTTTCTTTTATAATTTTTAACGAAAAATCAACAGCAATACTACTTTTTGCATTGGCAAGAATATATAATACTTCGGATGGTTTTTCATTCCAAAGAATCGGAAGAATATCTTCTCTTATAGTATTATCGGTAAGTTCATCAATATAAAACCATTTATTACCGATACATTTAAACCTTGTTGAATTTCCATATAAGATATACATCAAAGCTAAAAATTGATGGTATTTCGGATACTGTCTTTTTTCTAATTCATAACCAGTTTCCTGATTATAAACCCACTCACTAACTGTATTTTCAGGAGCTACATCTATCTGATCATTTAAAGAACATAATATCTCTTTAGCACATGCAATATACCCTTGTTGATTCTCTGTACTTAAGGTATATATTTTCTGATAGGTATTTTTATTGAAATAGTTTTTAGTTTTTCCTGAAAAAGCAATTCTTGGATTTGTTTTTTTCTTTTCTACGGATGCTTCTACCCAATTATATTCATCATCTATATTTGGATAATCAGAACTGTAAGTAGCGTTACTAATAGCAATTCGTTTAGATACTAAGGCAAAAAATTGAATATCATTTATAGCATAAGCCGCTCTATAAATATAACGTACAGATTTAAAAGTGTTTACTTTTAAAGGAATTTTCGCTATTATATCAAATAAAGTAGCTCTCTCCACATCATTATTATAGGAATGAATATACGCGTAAAACAATAACATTGAGTTTTTACTTCCTTCTCCTAAAAACTGTGTTGCTAAAGAATCTATTTCAGATTTTGTAATATGCTTTGCAACTTCGTTTTGTACTATTTTTATATTTGTAGCATTTCCATACTTTAAAATATAAGCTACGGAAATTCTAGCTCCAATAGTATTAAAAGTATCTTTTTTGAAGATTTTAATTGCATCTTCAACATAATTTGATTCATTAAAATCAATTAATACCGATAACGCATTATATTGTTCAAATTTATCTGATGAATGAATAAATTGAGCGATTAATGGTATTGCTTCTCTTATTTTTAAAACACCAACTCTATTTATAATTCTAGATACTTTCCAATTTCGGGTATAAGTTCCTTTTAAAGCTTGATTTAGATACTTTAAAATAGTATCTTTTCGTGTAGTACTTTTTTCTTCTTTCTTCGGATTTTCAACTTCTTGAGTTGTTACTTGAATTTCTTCTGAATATCCTTTCTTTTCTTTACTTCCGACTAATTTATTGAAGATTTTCTCGGCTTCTTCATAAGATACAGGAAAAACAGTTTTTGTTCCTTCTCTTAAACTCGTGCCTCTTCTACCATATCTAAAGTTTACTATAAATAAATCTTGACTTTCACATAGGTCAACTTCATAAACTTTGTCTGATTTTTCATCTGAAAAATATAATTTCTTTTGTTTGATTAATTTCAAGGCTTAATTTTTTTTTAAGACTTTAAATATATAAATATTTTAGAAAATAATCATCTATTTGTTGTTTTTAACACGTATTTATCTTTTTATAAGAGCCGCTAGTTTAAAAATTAAATTATCGTCATGCTGAAATAAATTCAGCATGACGGATTCGATTTTTTATTTTTATGCTATAAACCTGTCTAAATGAAATTTAAACAGGTTCTAAAAATAAATACGTGTTAATTTTTTAATTTAAACCATTTTTAAGATTTATTAAAATAGCCTCTTTTAAGGAATCTTCTAAAAAAGAAATCGCTCTTTTACTTCGCATACCCGATTTACAATACACAATTACAGGTTTACTAGTATCAATTTCATTTAATCGGTCTGGTAATTCTACCAAACGAATATGCTGACCACCAATATGATGTTGTTCTCTTTCCCAATCTTCACGAACATCTAATAAATTATATTTTAATAAATCTACTTGTAATTCTTCGATTGTTATTTCATTTTCAGTAGCAATAATTCCGCAGAAAAAATCATAATTATCTTCTAATTTTGTAATAGCTCCTTCTGGCGTTTTTTCAAAATCTAAAACCATTTGACGCATTGTTAATGTATCATACATCAATAATTTATTTGCTAAAACATTGCCTATTTCACAAATTATTTTAATAGTTTCATTAGCTTGTAAACTACCTATAATTCCTGGTAAAACTCCTAAAACCCCAATTTGCGAACAATTTGGCGATTCATCTGGTTTTGGTGGCGTAGGATATAAACATCTGTACGTTCCACTTCCTTTGTAATTAAATACGCTTACTTGTCCTTCAAACTTAAAAATTGCCCCATAAACTAACGGTTTTTGAGTAATTACCGAAGTATCATTTGTTAAATAACGCGTTGAAAAATTATCGCTTCCATCAACAATAACATCATATTTATTGAATAATGAAATGGCATTATCTTTTGTTAATTTTTCGTTATAAACATTAAACTTTACAAAAGGATTTAATTTTGATAATCGGTTTTTGGCAGTTTCAGCTTTTGAAAATCCAATATCATCAACAGTATATAAAATTTGACGTTGTAAATTACTTTGTGAAACTTTATCATCATCAATAATTCCGATTGTACCAACTCCTGCTGCTGTTAAATATTGCAATACAGGACAACCTAAACCTCCTGCTCCAATTACCAAAACTTTTGATTTCTTGAGTTTTAACTGTCCTTTTTCGCCAATTTTATCTAAAATAAGATGACGATTATATTGTTTTTTTTCTTCTTCTGTTAAGTTCATTTTTTTTATATTGATTCAAACTGTTCCCAGTCTTTCCAAACCACTTCTAAACCTTGACTTTTCAGCATTTTCACTACTTCTTCGGTACTTCTTTCATCTGAAATCTCAAATTGCTCTAACGATTGAGGTTCAACCGTATAACCACCTGGATTTGTTTTTGATTCTGCACTGATAGAAGTTGTCCCTAAATTTACGATATTATTTCTAAAAACTTCACTTTCTCTTGTTGACATTGACAGTTCAATATCTTGGTCTAACAAACGAAAAGCACACATTAATTGCACCAAATCGGCATCTGTCATTTCCACTTTTGGTTCTAAACCTCCCGAATGTGGTCGTAACCTCGGAAACGAAATAGAATACTTTGTTTTCCAATATGTTTTTTGTAGATATTTTAAATGTAATGCTGTAAAAAAACTATCAGCACGCCAATCTTCTAATCCGAATAAAGCACCTAAACCAATTTTATGAATTCCTGCTTTTCCTAATCTATCAGGCGTATCTAAACGATAATCGAAATTAGATTTTTTTCCCTTCGGATGATGTTTCTTATACTCCTCTCTGTGATATGTTTCTTGATACACCAACACAGCATACAATCCTGCTTCAATTAACGATTCATATTCCTCTTGATTCAAAGGCTGAACCTCGATAGTAATATTTGAAAATTGAGAACGAATTAACTGAATCGCATTTTTAATATAATCAACGCCAACTGTTTTATTTGCTTCACCTGTAACTAATAAAATATGATCGTATCCTTTATCTTTTAAAAAAGCGACTTCTTTTAAAATTTCAGAATCAGATAAAGTGCGTCTAGGTATTTTATTGGTCATACTAAATCCGCAATACGTACAAATATTCTGACACTCATTACTCAAATACATTGGCGCATACATCTGTATAGTATTACCAAAACGTTTTTTAGTAAGCAAGCTACTTTTTTGAGCCATTTGCTCAATATACGGACGTGCAGCAGGAGATATTAATGCTTTAAAATCTTCTAAATCTAATTTATCTTTTGATAAAGCATATTCTACCTCAACGGCTGTTTTATCAAAAATACTTTTTAAATTATCATCCCAATTATACGTATCAAAAAGTTCTTTAAAATTACTCATATTTTAATTTAAAAAACTAGTTAACGGACTACTTGCTACTGCTTGTTTTTGAACAGGTGCTAGTTTTGCTTCATACGCCATTCTTCCAGCTTCAACAGCCATTTTGAATGCTTTTGCCATTGCCACAGGATTTTGAGATACAGCAATTGCTGTATTTACTAAAACTGCATCAGCTCCTAATTCCATTGCATATGCTGCATGCGATGGTGCTCCAATACCAGCATCAACAATTACAGGAACATTAGATTGTTCTATAATAATTTCTAAAAAATCTTGTGTTTTTAAGCCTTTATTACTTCCTATTGGTGCGCCTAATGGCATTACACATTGTGTTCCAACATCTTCTAAACGTTTACATAAAACAGGATCAGCATGAATATAAGGCATCACTACAAAACCTTTTTTAACCAATTCTTCAGCAGCTTTTAAAGTTTCAATAGGATCTGGTAATAAATATCTAGGATCAGGATGAATTTCTAATTTAACCCAATTTGTTTCTAATGCTTCTCTTGATAATTCTGCTGCAAAAACTGCTTCTTTTGCCGTTCGAACACCTGATGTATTTGGTAATAAACTTATATGAGGATGTTTTAAATGTGTTAAAATATCGTCCTCTTTATTTTGAACATCTACTCTTTTTAAAGCAACAGTTATCAATTCACTTTCAGAAGCTAATAAGGCTTCTTTCATTAATTTTGATGAACTAAACTTACCTGTTCCTGTGAATAAACGTGATGTAAACTCTTTATCTGCTATTTTTAATATATCGTTCATTTTTTGTTTTTAAAAAACTACTTGTCATCCATCTTATACACTTGTTCTTGTGTACTTGGTGAACTTAAAATTTTATGAAAAACAGGAATACTTGTAAAATCTTTGGTAATAGCTCCTGATGCAGCAACTCCATAAATACCTGTTTCTACAATTTCTGCAACATCATCTAAAGTAATGCCTCCAATAGCAATTATTGGTGTTTCTGTTTGTAGCTCTTCTAGTAGTTTTTTATATCCTGATGTTCCTAAAACAGGGCTTAAATTCTTTTTAGTTTCAGTAAAACGAAAAGGACCTAAACCGATATAATCTACTTTTTTATCTAATAGAACTTTACATTCTTCTAATGTGTTTGCAGTTCCTCCAATGGCATAAAATTTACCCAAATAAGCACGTACTTTTAACGGACAATCATCTTTTTTACCTAAATGAACACCATCTGCATTTACTTCTTTGGCAACTCTGTAGTAATCGTTTATAATTAATCTTGTTTGATAATGAGCCGTTAATTCTCTGGCTTTCTTTGCGGTTTCTAAAATTGTTTTAGGATCAAAACCTTTTAATCGTAACTGTACCCATTCTGCTCCTGAAGCACAAGCTGTTTGAATATGATCTAAATGATCTTGTGCTGTTTTCCCCTGTGTTATGTACTGTAATTTACTTATCATCTTATTTATAATTATGCGTTCCTAGTAACGATTTGTTTGAATTTAAAAATTGTTCGGTATACCATTTCGTGTTTTTACAAGCATCTTCTAAAGAAACATTTAACGCTAAATTAGCCGCTAAAGCGGATGACAAAACACAACCGCTTCCGTGTTTTTCAGAAACAACAGTTGTTATAGGCGGAATATTTAGTTTTACTATTTTACTATAATAAACTTCATCCCAACCTTTTTTATCTGCTCTATGTCCTCCTTTTAAATAGATATTTGTTTTTTCTGAAATAAAATCAATTGTTTCTTCAATGTTTTTAATAGGAAACAAGGCTTTTATCTCATCATAATTTGGTGTTACAAAATAACAATTTTGCAATACTTTTTCAAATACCTTTAAATTTTGTGTGCTATGAAAATCGAATCCTGCACTTGCTTTCAAAACAGGATCTAAAATGATTTTTATATTCGGATTTTCACTTTTTAAAGCTAAAACAACAGCTAATAAAACTTCCCAAGATTGAATAATTCCTATTTTTACAACAGCAATTTCAAAACGTTCAAATAATGTTTCAATTTGATTGAGTATTATTTGTTCTTCAATCCAAATACAATTTTTAAAAGCGATATCATTTTGAACGGTCACAGCCGTACATACCGACAATCCATGTAAACCATGTGCTTCAAAGGTTTTAATATCTGAAGTAATGCCCGCACCACTTGACGGGTCAAGCCCTGCAATGGTGAGTATGTAATTTTGTGTTTTCAAATTTCAACGCTTTATTGTAATGAATCAAACTCTTTTTGGATGTTTTTAAAACTTTCTACAGGATTTTCAGAATTCCAAACACCACCTAAAACACCAATTCCTTGAAAACCTAATTCAATGGTTGGCGCTATGGTTTTAGTTGTAATTCCGCCCATACCTACAATTGTTTTATCAATATTATTGACATCAAAATTTCTTCCTTCGTATCCTTTTTTTGAGATAGATGAAAAAACAGGACTTAATAAATGGTAATCAAATTCGATATCACAAGCTGATAATTCTTCAGGCTCATGAAAAGAACTACTCATTGTTTTACCTAACATTTGTAACCCTATAAAATAACGACTGCCATTTTCTAACGCATCACGCCTTTTTTGTTCTTGAAAATGAATTCCTTTTAAAGGATATTCATTAACTAATTTATGAAAATAATGTATTACTATTCGATTATGGTATTTTTCTGATACCTCATTTAAATAGGAAACATGCGCTTGATAATCTTTAAATGGTTTTCTTAAATGATAATATTCTAAACCCGCTTCGAATAATTGATGTAGTATTTGTATTTCATTTTCTACGTCTTTTTCTGGAGATATAAGAACTATCATATTCGTTTAATTTTATGGATACTTATTTTTGTCAAAAATAACCTAATTTATTCTTGGAACGGCAAATTACTTACTAAGTACTTTCTTATAATTACGGGGGACTTCATAATTACGAGGGACTTTTTGGGTTAGGGATTGCAGTGGCATCCTTTTTTATTTTTTTTCAAAATAAAAAAGATATAACGGAAAGCCCGACTACGCCTTTTTTCAAGGCGTAGGAACCTCCATCTTCTTCTTTTTCTTTTTTTCTTCCTCTTCTTCTTACTTTTATTTTATAAATATACTTCTGATCCTTTTTCTATAAATTCTTTTGATTTCTCCTCCATTCCTTTGGCAATTACTTCATTATCTACAATGTCGTTAACGGCAGCAAAATCACGAACTTCTTGTGAAATTTTCATTGAACAGAATTTTGGACCACACATAGAACAGAAATGCGCTACTTTAGCTCCAGCAGCTGGCAAAGTTTCATCATGATATTCACGAGCACGCTCAGGATCTAATCCTAAATTAAATTGATCTTCCCAACGGAATTCAAAACGAGCCATACTTAAAGCATTATCTCTGTGCTGAGAACCTGGATGTCCTTTTGCTAAATCGGCAGCATGAGCCGCTAATTTATAAGTAATTACTCCTACTCTTACGTCTTCTTTATTTGGTAATCCTAAATGTTCTTTTGGTGTTACATAACATAACATTGCACATCCGTACCAACCAATCATAGCTGCTCCAATTCCTGAAGTAATATGGTCATAACCTGGTGCAATATCTGTAGTTAAAGGTCCTAAAGTGTAAAAAGGAGCTTCGTCGCAAAGTTCAATTTGCTTCTCCATATTTTCTTTAATCATGTGCATTGGCACGTGACCTGGTCCTTCAATAAAACACTGTACTTCGTGTTTACGAGCTATTTGTGTTAACTCTCCTAATGTTTCTAACTCAGCAAATTGTGCTTCGTCATTGGCATCAGCTACCGAACCTGGACGTAATCCATCACCTAAAGAAAAGGCAACATCATACTGTTTTAATATTTCACAAATATCTTCGAAATGTGTATATAAAAAGCTTTCTTTATGATGTGCTAAACACCATTTTGCCATAATTGACCCTCCACGAGAAACGATTCCTGTAACACGTTTTGCGGTCATTGGCACATAACGCAACAAAACGCCTGCGTGAATGGTAAAATAATCTACTCCTTGCTCGGCTTGCTCGATTAACGTATCACGGAAAATTTCCCATGTTAAATCTTCAGCAACACCGTTTACCTTTTCTAATGCTTGATAAATTGGCACTGTTCCTACTGGTACTGGTGAGTTACGGATAATCCACTCACGAGTTTCGTGAATATTTTCTCCTGTAGATAAATCCATAATATTATCTGCTCCCCAACGACAAGCCCAAACTGCTTTTTCTACTTCTTCTTCAATAGAAGATGTTACGGCAGAATTACCAATATTTGCATTTATTTTTACTAAGAAGTTTCTACCTAAAATCATAGGTTCTGCTTCTGGATGATTTATGTTTGATGGAATAATTGCACGTCCTCTTGCAACTTCTGATCTTACAAATTCTGGTGTAATTTTATCTGGAATGTTAGCACCAAAATGCTCTCCTTTATGTTGTTTTCTAATTTCGGTCATTTCATCTATTCGTTGATTTTCACGAATAGCGATATATTCCATTTCTGGCGTAATGATTCCTTTTTTAGCGTAATGTAATTGTGTTACATTTTGTCCTTTTTTAGCACGTAAAGGATTTTTTAATAACTTAAAACGCATATGATCTAAACTAGTATCATTTAAACGTTCGTTACAGTATTTTGAAGAAAACTCCGTTAATTGTTCTACATCACCACGTTCTTTAATCCAAGGTTCACGGATTCTTTCAATTCCTGCATGTACGTCAATTTCTTTACTAGGATCTGTATATGGTCCTGAAGTATCATAAACAGTTACTGGTTCGTTTGGTGTTTTCTTTTTGGTCATAGAATCGACCGTATCACTTAACGCTATTTCACGCATTGCAACTTTAATTTGCGGGTGAATTGTTCCGTTTACATAAATTTTCTTTGAATTAGGAAATGGACTTCTAGTAATTCCGTCTTGTTTTGGAGCAGTGTCTTTGTTCTTCATTTGATAATTTAGTTTTTCTTTTAATTTTTTAAATAAAATAACTTTCAGATTTAACCTCCTTGAGTTGATTTTATAATTAAAATATCATCATTATGTTGAAGTAACTTTAAAGACCAAGTAGTTTTTTTAACTACACTACTATTTATAGCAATAGCAATACCATTCGTTGGAATATTTAAGTATTCAACGAACTCTTGTAGCGTTAGGTTTTCTAAAATTTGATGGTCTTTTTGGTTTACTTTTATAGTAATCATATTTATAAAATATTACTGTAAACCGAATGGTAGTATTTTCGATATAGTATCGAACATAACTTTTTCCTACGTTGGTCTTAACCAAATCAGGTTCTAAGGATGTTTCTCAAACTAATTTAATAGCTACTCCTAAAGTTTACAAGGCAAATGTATTGTTATTATTTTTGATAAAAAAACTATTCTAGATTATAATTTCATCAAATTTGGGCAGACACATAGGTCTGCCCCTACATCGATAAATTTCGTATGGGCGAACCTATGTGTTCGCCCATCAAATTATTTAATATAATTTTAAAAAACAAAAAGCATCAAACAATAAAGTTTGATGCTTTTTTAACTAATTTCAAAAAATTAAATAACTAATTTTTATATAAATTTCCTATAATTTTTC
Source organism: Tenacibaculum piscium (assembly GCF_021390755.1). Classification (NCBI taxonomy): domain Bacteria; kingdom Pseudomonadati; phylum Bacteroidota; class Flavobacteriia; order Flavobacteriales; family Flavobacteriaceae; genus Tenacibaculum; species Tenacibaculum piscium. Next base: position 162,184 of record NZ_JAJGWR010000003.1, read on the forward strand.
AATAGTTTTTGCTACTTGTTGAAGTACATCAAAAGCGGTTTCTGCCATTTTATTTCCTTTTAAATCTAATAAAGGATTTACCTCTACAAATTCAACACAAGCTACTTTTTTACTAGTTAATAATCCGTTGATAATTTGAACAATTTCTTTGTCATCAAACCCTTTTGCAACAGGAGTTCCTGTTCCGTAAGAAATCATATCACAATCCATTGCATCTACATCAAAAGAAATATAAAGGATATCACAATCTGATAATTTCTCTAAAGCTTCGTTTACACAAACTTCTAACCCTCTATAACGAACCTCGGCAACCATATAATTTTTGATGCCATATTTTTCCATTTGTTTTTCTTCAGGTTCTTCGGTATCTCGAACGCCAAAAAACACGATATCTTCAGGCAAAGCTTTCTGTCCTGGTGTTCCGATATTTTTCATTCTATCCCATAAATCGGCAGTTTCTCTATCTACTTCATTTATTTGACAGTCTAAATTATCATCAGAAATTACAGCGCCTAAAGGCATTCCGTGAATATTTCCTGATGGAGAAGTGTATGGTGTATGTAAATCACCGTGTGCATCAATCCAAATAACACCCACTCTTTTTGTTGGGTTTGCCGCTTTAACACCACTAATAGTTCCTAATGCTGATGAGTGATCTCCTGATAAAACGATTGGAAAATGACCTTCTTGTAAATTTACTTTTACATGATTACTAACTCTTTTACATTGATTGAAAACACTGTTTATTTGTTTTCCGAAGGAGTTATTTTTTTTATTATAAACAGATTCATTTTCGGTAATTACATCTTCAAAATCGTATTTATTAAAGAAATCATTATCTTGATTAATTGCTGCAATTTCGATGGCATCAATTCCCATATCGGCACCACGTGTTCCTGCTCCAATATCTGATCTATTTTTTATAATTTTTATGGTATTCATTTTCTTTGTGTTCTTGTATTTAATGTTCTTGTACTTTTTATTTTTGATAGTTTAAAGAGTACTATTTCACCTAAAAAAGTGTCATTAATACATCATTTTTAATGATATTTTTTAATGACACTTTTAATATTATTTTTTCAGATTATCTTTCGCTTACTTCTTTGAAAGGTCTAAGATTTTCTCCAATGTATACTTGACGCGGACGTCCGATTGGTTCTTTTCCTAAACGCATTTCTTTCCATTGAGCAATCCAACCTGGTAAACGACCTAAGGCAAACATTACGGTAAACATTTCAACAGGCACGCCCATTGCGCGATAAATTATTCCTGAATAAAAATCTACGTTTGGATATAATTTTCTATCAACAAAATACGGATCGCTTAATGCTTCTTTAGCCAATCCTTTTGCGATATCTAAGATAGGATCTTCAATTCCTAAATCATTTAAAACTTCTTCTGCGGCAACTTTAATAATTTTTGCTCTTGGATCGAAGTTTTTATAAACACGGTGTCCGAATCCCATTAAACGGAACGGATCGTTTTTATCTTTGGCTTTTGCCATATATTTTTTAGTATCTCCACCATCGGCTTTAATAGCTTCTAGCATTTCTAATACTGCTTGATTTGCTCCACCGTGTAAAGGGCCCCAAAGTGCAGAAATTCCTGCTGAAAGTGATGCAAATAAACCTGCATGCGAAGAACCTACAATTCTTACCGTAGAGGTCGAACAGTTTTGTTCATGGTCAGCATGTAAGATTAATAATTTATTTAACGCACTAACAACCACATCATTACGTACATAATCTTTATTAGGTTGTTTAAACATCATTTTATAGGTATTCTCTACATATCCTAAACTACAATCTCCATAATCTAACGGAAGTCCTTGTTTTTTACGCATTGTCCAGGCAACTAATACTGGAAACTTCCCTAAAATTTTAACAATTGCATTGTACATTTCTTCTTCAGAATCTACATTTACCGAAGAAGGATTAAAGGCAGTTAATGCAGATGTTAATGATGAAATAACACCCATTGGATGCGCTGTTTTAGGAAACGCATCAACAATTTTTCTGATATCTTCATCCACAATTGATTGCGAACAAATATCTTGTTTAAATTTTTCTAATTCGACAGCTGTTGGTAATTCTCCAAAAATTAATAAGAAAGCGACTTCTAGGAAATCTGCTTTTTCGGCTAATTCTTCTATTGAATACCCTCTGTATCTTAAAACACCTTCTTCACCATTTAAAAATGTAATAGCACTTTTACAAGAGCCTGTATTTTTATACCCTGGATCGATTGTAATAATACCTTCAGAAGCTGCTCTTAATGTTTTAATATCAATGGCAGTTTCATTTTCTGTTCCTTTAACTAACGGAAATTCATACGTATTATCACCAATTTGTAGTTTTGCTATATCTGCCATTTTTATCTTTTTTTTTAAGTTGAAGTGAGTTGCGAATATACCATTTTTAAAGTATTTTTAAAATAGGTATTTATAGATTTTTCGTATTTCTATATTATTTTTTTTTATGATTATTTTCGATTATTTACAATTATAATAACCTTTAGTATCATTATATTTTGATGATTATTTGTATAATTTCAGATAAATTTATAATTTTAAATGAAAAAAAACTCATACCGAAGTATGAGTTTTTACTATTATTTTTTATAAAAAAGTATTGTAAGTATACATACTTAAAACACTGAAAAAACAATTATTTAATTTTAAATGCTTTATTTTGAGGGAAATAAGCAGTATCTGCTAATTCTTCCTCAATACGTAATAATTGGTTGTATTTTGCCATTCTATCTGAACGAGAAGCCGAACCTGTTTTAATTTGTCCACAGTTTAAAGCCACTGCTAAATCAGCAATAGTATTATCTTCTGTTTCACCAGAACGATGACTCATAACAGATGTATAACCTGCGTTATGTGCCATGTTTACTGCTGAAATTGTTTCAGTTAAAGTTCCTATTTGGTTTACTTTAATTAAAATTGAATTTGCGATTCCGTTTTCAATTCCTTTTGATAAACGCTCGACATTGGTAACAAATAAATCATCTCCAACTAATTGCACTTTATCACCTGAAATTTCTGTTAAATATTTCCAACCTTCCCAGTCATTTTCATCCATTCCATCTTCGATAGAAATAATTGGATATTTTTGAGCTAATTCGGCTAAATAATCGGCTTGTTCTTTACTTGTTCTGATTTTTCCTTTTGTTCCTTCGAACTTGGTATAATCATATTTTCCATCTACAAAAAATTCAGCAGCAGCACAATCTAAGGCGATCATTACTTCTTCTCCGAATTTATATCCTGCATTTTTAGTAGCTAAAGCAATAGTTTCAATAGCATCTTCGGTACCGTCTAAAGTTGGTGCAAAACCACCTTCATCACCAACAGCTGTTGATAAATTTCTATCGTGTAATACTTTTTTAAGATGATGAAAAATTTCAGAACCAATTTGCATTGCTTGCGTAAAGTTTTCAGCTTTTACGGGCATAATCATAAATTCTTGAAATGCAATTGGTGCATCAGAATGCGAACCTCCGTTGATAATATTCATCATCGGAACTGGTAATGTATTTGCTGAAACACCGCCTATATATCTGTATAAAGGCAATCCTAATTCATTGGCAGCAGCTTTTGCGGCAGCTAAAGAAACTCCTAAAATAGCATTTGCACCTAATTTAGATTTGTTAGATGTTCCATCTAAATCAATCATCATTTGGTCAATCATATTTTGTTCAAAAACAGAAACACCTAATAATTCTTGAGCAATTAATGTGTTTACATTTTTTACTGCATTTAACACACCTTTACCCATATAATCTTTTCCGCCATCACGTAATTCAACAGCTTCGTGTTCTCCAGTAGAAGCTCCAGAAGGAACTGCGGCTCTTCCGATAACACCGTTTTCAGTGGTAACATCTACTTCTACCGTTGGATTTCCTCTTGAATCAAAAATTTGACGTGCGTGAATGTTGATTATAATACTCATAGTTATTTATTTTTAATATAGCTTCCTGTGAATAATTTCACAGGAATGCTATTTTTACAATTTCTAATTTATAAATTGAAACTCATTTTTAATTAATTAATTATTACAACTAATTGCTAAAATGATTATGCTTCGGTTTTTGCTTTTTTGATGTTTTCAATAAACTCATCAAATAAATATTCTGCATCGTGTGGTCCAGGGCTTGCCTCTGGATGATATTGTACTGAAAACACATTTTTAGATTTCATTCTAATACCAGCAACCGTGTGATCATTTAAATGTACGTGTGTAATTTCGACATCATCGTGCGCTTCAGTTTCTTTTCTGTTGATAGCAAAACCATGATTTTGAGAGGTGATTTCTCCTTTTCCTGTCAATAAATTTTTCACAGGATGATTAATTCCTCTGTGTCCGTTGTGCATTTTATAAGTAGCGATTCCGTTTGCTAGGGCGATAACTTGGTGTCCTAAACAGATACCAAATAATGGTAAATTTCTTTTGATAATTTCTTTAGCGGTATTTTGAGCATCTACTAAAGGTTCAGGATCTCCAGGACCGTTTGAGATAAAATAGCCATCAGGATTAAAACTACTCATTTCTTCAAAAGTAGCATTATAAGGATATACTTTTATGTAAGCACCTCTTTTGACTAAGTTTCTTAAAATATTCTTTTTGATTCCAATATCTAAAGCTGCTATTTTAAGTGGTGCATTTTCATCTCCAACAAAGTAAGCTTCTTTGGTTGATACTTTTGATGCTAACTCTAAACCTTCCATGTTTGGGGTATCGGCTAACTGTTTTTTTAAGGATTCAATATTGGTTACATCGGTAGAAATAATGGCATTCATTGCGCCATTATCTCTAATATAGGCAACTAAAGCTCTGGTGTCTACATCAGAAATAGCAACGATGTTATGTTTTTTAAACCAGTCAAATAAATTTCCATCAGAATCCTGACGTGAATGCGTAAAACTAAAGTTACGACAAATTAATCCTGCAATTTTAATTCCTTCAGATTCTACTTCGTCATTATTGACTCCGTAATTTCCGATATGGGCATTTGTAGCTACCATAAGCTGACCGAAATAAGAAGGATCTGTAAATATTTCTTGATAACCAGTCATACCAGTATTAAAACAAATTTCTCCAGTTGAAGTACCTTCTATTCCAATAGATTTTCCATAGAAAATAGTTCCGTCTGCTAACAAAACTAGTGCTTTTTTACGTTGTTGATATTTCATTTAGTATGTGTTGTGTAATATTTTGTTTGCAAAAATAAATAAAAAAAAAGGGATAAACATTAAATGTTTATCCCTTTGATATAAATTATAAAAATTTTCATTTTTATTCTTCTTCTTGTGAAGTTTGAGTTTCAACAGCTGCATCAGCAGTTTTAGCTCCACCACGACGGCTACGACGGGTGTTCTTTTTCGCTTTATTTCCTTTAGGATTGTATAATTCGTTATAATCAACTAATTCTACCATTGCCATAGGAGCATTATCTCCCTGACGGTTTCCTAACTTGATGATACGTACATATCCTCCTGGTCTATCTGCTACTTTTACAGAAACTTCTTTAAATAATTCGGTTACAGCTTCTTTGCTACGTAAATAGCTAAATACTGTACGACGATTATGAGTAGTATCTGTTTTAGATTTTGTAATGATAGGCTCAATAAACGTACGAAAAGCTTTTGCTTTAGCTACTGTTGTGTTAATACGTTTGTGTTCGATTAAAGAACATCCCATATTAGCTAACATTGCTTTTCTGTGCGCTGTTTGTCTTCCTAAATGATTAAATTTCTTTCCGTGTCTCATGACTTTGGTTTTTATCTTTCATCTTGCTACAACCCTTTTTGGGGAGCAAAATATGAAAGGTTAATCTCTATCTAATTTGTATTTGCTTAAATCCATTCCGAAATTAAGGTTTTTATTCGCCACTAACTCATCTAATTCAGTTAATGATTTTTTACCAAAGTTTCTAAATTTCATTAAATCGCTTTTGTTGAATGATACTAAGTCTCCTAAAGTATCTACTTCAGCCGCTTTTAAACAGTTTAAAGCACGAACAGATAAATCCATATCTACTAATTTCGTCTTTAATAACTGACGCATATGTAATGATTCCTCATCATATGTTTCAGTTTGAGCAATTTCATCAGCCTCTAAAGTGATACGCTCATCAGAGAATAACATAAAGTGGTGAATTAAAATTTTAGCTCCTTCTGTTAAGGCATCTTTAGGATTGATAGAACCATCGGTATCGATATCGAAAACTAATTTTTCATAATCGGTCTTTTGTTCTACACGAAAATTCTCAACAGCATATTTCACATTCTTTATAGGAGTGTAAATAGAGTCTGTAAAAATTGTTCCTAAGGGTGCACCTGCTCTTTTATTTTCTTCTGCTGGCACAAAACCTCTACCTTTTTCGATAGTGATTTCAGCGTTAAAGCTTACTGATTTATCAAGGTTAAATAATACTAAATCTGGATTTAATACTTGAAAACCTGACGTAAATTTCTGTAAATCTCCCGCAGTAAATTGCTCTTGACCCGAAACTGCAACTGATACAGTTTCTCTATCAGTTTCTTCAATTTGTTTCTTAAAACGAACTTGTTTTAAGTTTAAGATGATTTCTGTAACATCTTCTACAACTCCTTGAATTGTTGAAAATTCATGATCAACCCCATCAACACGTAATGATGTAATAGCAAATCCTTCTAAAGAAGATAAAAGGACTCTTCTTAAAGCATTACCAACGGTTAATCCAAAACCTGGTTCAAGAGGTCTGAATTCAAATCTACCTTTAAACTCAGTAGATTCAATCATTATTACTTTATCGGGCTTTTGAAAATTTAAAATTGCCATGTATCTTCGTTTTAATTGTTATTTAGTTGCGCGGTTTATTAGTTTGAAGAAATACAGATAAACCCTTTGGCTAAATAACAATATAAATAATTTATTATTTAGAATATAATTCTACGATTAATTGTTCCTTGATATTTTCAGGAATTTGTAATCTCTCAGGAGCTTTGATAAAGCTTCCAGATTTCAAATCAGAATTCCAGCTTAACCATTCGTAAACATTACTATTCGATGCTAATGCATTTTCGATAGCTAATAATGATTTAGACTTCTCTCTTACAGCTACAACATCTCCTGGCTGTAAGTTGTATGATGGAATATTTACGATTGATCCATTTACAGTAATATGACGGTGAGAAACTAATTGACGAGCTCCACTACGAGAGTTCGCAATTCCTAAACGAAACACTACGTTATCTAAACGAGACTCACATAATTGTAATAAAACCTCACCTGTAACTCCTCCAGCAGCTTGTGCGCTCTTGAATAAATTACGGAATTGACGTTCTAAAATACCATACATGTATTTCGCTTTTTGCTTCTCCATTAATTGAGTTGCATATTCTGATTTCTTACCTCTTCTTCTAGCGTTTCCGTGTTGTCCTGGAGGGTAGTTTCTTTTTTCGAAGCTTTTATCTTCTCCAAAAATTGCTTCGCCAAATTTACGAGCAATTTTAGTTTTTGGTCCTGTATATCTTGCCATTTCTTGTTATTTTAGCAGGGATTATGAATTAAGGCGTACTCCTTCGATAATCGGATTCCTACTTTAGTTAAAATATTTTATTTTGCGTACTTCTATGTTACGCTAAAAAAATATAAGTTGATAAAATCAACTTATACTCTTCTTCTTTTTGGAGGACGACATCCGTTATGAGGAATAGGGGTAACATCAATAATTTCAGTTACTTCGATTCCAGCATTGTGGATAGATCTGATTGCAGACTCTCTACCGTTACCAGGTCCTTTAACATACACTTTTACTTTACGTAAACCTGCTTCTTTTGCTACGTTAGCACAATCTTCTGCGGCTAATTGAGCTGCGTATGGAGTGTTCTTTTTAGAACCTCTAAAACCCATTTTACCTGCAGATGACCAAGAAATAACGTCACCTTTTTTATTTGTTAAAGAAATAATAATATTGTTGAAAGATGCAGTTACGTGAGCTTCACCAACTGATTCTATTACAACTTTACGTTTTTTTGCTACTTTAGACTTTGCCATGATTTTATAGTTTTAGTAATTTAGTTTTCTAACTTTATAGTTTTACAACTATTATTAGATCTTTATTACTTATCTAACTTATTTTTTCTTGTTAGCTACAGTTTTTCTCTTACCTTTTCTAGTACGAGAGTTATTCTTTGTTCTTTGACCTCTTAAAGGTAAGCCAAGTCTATGACGAATACCTCTTTGACATCCGATATCCATTAAACGTTTAATGCTTAATTGAACCTCTGAACGTAACTCACCTTCAATAGTAAAATTCCCTACTTGCTCACGAATTGCTGCAATTTGATCATCGCTCCAATCTTGAACTTTGATACTCTCATCTATTTTTGCTGCTGCTAAAAGTTCTTTAGCTCTGCTGTTCCCTATACCAAAGATGTAAGTTAAAGCGATAACACCTCTTTTATTCTTTGGAATATCAATACCTGCTATTCTTGCCATTACCCTTGTCTTTGTTTAAATCTAGGATTCTTTTTATTTATTACGTATAATCTGCCTTTTCGTCGTACAATCTTGCACTCGGCACTTCTTTTCTTTAATGATGCTCTTACTTTCATCAGTCTGTGTTTTTAATATCTGTAAGTAATTCTTGCCTTTGATAAATCATACGGACTCATTTCTAACTTCACCTTATCTCCAGGTAAAAGCTTAATATAATGCATACGCATTTTCCCTGAAATGTGAGCCGTAACAATATGTCCGTTTTCTAATTCTACACGAAACATTGCATTTGATAATGCTTCTGTAATCGTTCCGTCTTGTTGAATTGCTGGTTGTTTAGCCATATTATTTTAATGATTTTCTGTTACTGTTACCTGTTTTCATTAAACCATCATAACGACTGTTTAATAAATACGAGTTAATTTGCTGTATGGTATCTATTGCCACTCCAACCATAATGATTAGAGAAGTTCCTCCGAAGAACATTGCCCAGTTTTGAGTTACCCCAAACTTTACAATAATTGCAGGTAAGATAGATAAAGCTGCTAAAAATAAAGACCCTGGAAATGTTATCTTAGATAACACGGCATCTAAATAATTTGCAGTTTCTTCTCCTGGTTTATACCCTGGAACGAAACCATTACTTCTTTTTAAGTCTTCAGCCATTTTATTTGTAGGGATTGTAATCGCCGTATAAAAATAACTAAAAACAACAATCAAGATAGCAAATATAACGTTATACCACAATCCGAAGTTATCGGTTAAACTATTTAATGCTGGAAATTTTTGACCTAAAGCTACTGGTAAAAACATAATAGCTTGTGCAAAAATAATTGGCATTACACCAGATGCATTCAATTTTAAAGGAATGTATTGGCGTGCACCATCAACATCTTTAATATCGGTAACTGCTGTACGACGTGCGTATTGAACGGCAACTTTACGTACTGCGGTAACTAATAATACGGTTAACAAAATCACTACAAACCAAACTATTAATTCGATTAGAATCATCATAATACCTCCTGCTCCTGCTGTTTGTTTAGAAACTAATTCCTGAATAAAAGCTGCTGGAAAATTTGCAATAATACCTACTGTAATTAATAATGAAATACCATTACCAACTCCTTTGTCTGTAATACGCTCTCCTAACCACATTGCAAAAACTGTTCCTGCAGTTAAAAGAATAATTGATGATACCCAAAATGTGAATCCTGTTACTAAGAAAGCTTCAGGTCCTAAGCCCATTTGGTTTTGAATAATACCAATATAGGTTGGTGCTTGAAACAATGTAATAGCAATTGTTAACCATCTTGTTATTTGTGTAATTTTCTTACGTCCACTTTCTCCATCTTTTTGTAATTTTTGCAAATATGGTACCGCGATACCCATTAACTGAACTACAATAGAAGCAGAAATATAAGGCATTATACCAAGAGCCATTACTGACGCTCTAGCAAATGCCCCACCTGTAAATGCGTTTAATAAACCCAAAAGTCCACTAGAAGTACTGTCTTGCAATGCTGATAACTGTGTAGGATCAATTCCAGGTAATGGAACTGCCGACATAAAGCGGTAAACAGCAATTAAACCTAAAGTTAAAAGTAATTTCTCCTTCAACTCTTCTATCTTCCAAATGTCTTTTAATGTATTTATAAAATTCATCATTTACAGTTGTTTTATAATGTAACTACCTCACCTCCTGCAGCTTCAATAGCGGCTTTTGCTGTTGCAGTAAATTTGTGTACGGTTATGTTTAATTTAGCTTTTAACTCACCATTTCCTAGTATTTTTACTAAGTCATTTTTACGAGCTAAACGATTTTCTACTAAAATCGCTAAAGTTACTGTATCTGAAATCTTTCCGTTTTCAACTAATTCTTGTAATTTCTCTAAATTAACACCAACATATTCTTTACGGTTAATGTTTGTGAAACCAAATTTAGGTACACGTCTTTGAAGTGGCATCTGACCTCCTTCAAATCCTATTTTACGAGAATAACCAGAACGAGATTTCTGACCATTATGACCTCTTGTTGCAGTACCTCCTTTACCAGAACCTTCTCCACGTGCTATACGTTTACGGCTCTTTGTAGATCCTACTGCAGGTTTTAAGTTATGTAAACTCATCTTATTATTGTCTTATTTAATTTCCTCTACAGAAACTAAGTGTGAAACTGTTTTTACCATTCCCAAAATTGGAGCTGTTGCATTGTGCTCTACAGTTTGGTTCAATTTGCGTAAACCTAATGCCTCTAACGTTGCTTTTTGACTTTTAAGGCGACCAATTTTACTCTTTACTTGTGTAACTTTAATTTTACTCATCGTCTTAAATTTTAACCGTTAAAAACTTTCTCTAAAGAAATACCTCTTTGCTTAGCAATAGTTGCCGCATTACGTAATTGTAATAAAGCATCAAAAGTTGCTTTCACTACGTTATGAGGATTTGAAGATCCTTGAGATTTTGATAATACGTCTTTAACACCAACTGATTCCAATACTGAACGTACTGCACCACCGGCGATAACCCCTGTACCATGTGAAGCAGGCTTGATGAATACTTTCGCACCACCAAATTTACCTTTTTGTTCATGAGGTAAAGTACCGTCTAGAAGAGGAATACGTACTAAACTTTTCTTTGCATCTTCAATCGCTTTAGCAATTGCAGAAGCAACATCTTTAGACTTTCCTAATCCATGACCTACAACACCATTACCATCACCTACAATTACGATTGCAGAGAAACCAAATGCTCTACCCCCTTTTGTAACCTTAGTAACACGTTGTACACCTACTAATTTATCTACAAGCTCTAATCCGCTTGGTTTTACTCTTTCTACGTTTTTATATCCTAACATAATATAATTTCTTAAAATTTTAAACCAGCTTCTCTAGCAGCTTCAGCTAATACTTTAACTCTACCGTGGTATAAAAATCCATTTCTATCAAAAGAAACAGTTTCAACACCTTTTCCAGCAGCTCTTTCAGCAATTGCTTTTCCTACTGCAGTAGCAGCTTCTGATTTAGAACCAGATGTAATTTCTTTATCTCTTGATGATGCAGATGCAATTGTAGCACCAGTAACGTCATCAATTAATTGAGCATAAATTTCTTTGTTACTTCTGAAAACTGATAACCTAGGTTTAGCAGCTGTTCCAGTAATAACTTTTCTAATTCTATACTTAATTCGTTGTCTTCTTTCAAGCTTTGATAATGCCATAATAATTTCTCTTATTTATTATGCAGATTTACCTGCTTTTCTTCTTAATACTTCACCTACAAACTTAATTCCTTTTCCTTTATATGGCTCTGGAGCACGGAAAGAACGAATTTTCGCTGCAACTTGACCAACTAACTGCTTGTCAAATGAAGATAACTTAATGATTGGGTTTTTCCCTTTATCTGATACCGTTTCAACCTTTACTTCAGGAGCTAAGTTTAAAACAATATTATGAGAGAAACCTAAAGCTAAATCTAACTTTTGCCCTTGGTTAGATGCTCTGTAACCTACACCTACTAACTCTAATTCCTTAGTATAACCATTAGAAACACCTTCAATCATGTTACTGATTAAAGAACGGTATAAACCGTGCGCTGCTCTATGATCTTTACTATCTGATGCTCTTTTAACTGTTAAAACACCATCTTCAATTTCTGCAGTAATTTCAGACTTTAACTCTTGAGTTAATGTTCCTAATTTACCTTTTACTGTAACCACATTTCCGTCTACTTTAACTTCAACACCTTGTGGTAATGCGATTGGATTTTTCCCTATTCTACTCATCGTACAAAGTGATTAATAAACGTAACATAATACTTCACCACCAACATTTTCAAGTTTTGCTTTTTTGTTTGTCATTACACCTCTCGATGTAGAAACAATAGCAATACCTAAACCGTTTAATACTCTTGGCATTTCTTTAGCGCCAACGTATTTACGTAAACCTGGTGTTGAAATTCTTTGAATCTTTCTGATTACTGATTCTTTCGTGTCTCTGTCGTATTTTAAAGCGATTTTGATTGTTCCCTGAACTTTATCTTCATTGAACTGGTAGCTTAAAACATAACCTTGATCGAACAAAATTTTCGTCATTTCCTTCTTCAATTTTGAAGCAGGAATCTCAACCACTCGATGATTTGCTGCAATAGCATTTCTCACTCGAGTAAGAAAATCCGCAATTGGATCTGTATACATAATTAATTAAATTATGGTTTTGGTTTTCAATAATTCTTTTTCTTTGCAGATAAAAGAGACTACCGAACCTGAAACCCGTTAATATTTATTTTTAGTTTTTAAGATAAAATCTCATAAGCATTATACTATATTTAGAGAGTATTTACTTACAAGGCACAATTTATCTTACAAAACAGAGTGCAAATATAATAAAAAAAATCAGAAATAAACATTTTTATGAATTATCATTTTGGTTTTTAATCTATTGGCGTATTTAAACCTTTAAAATTATTCATTTTAATAGAAATCAATAATTAAATTTTACGTGTTTTATATAAAGCCTGTTTAAATTTTATTCAATAAAAAATTTCTAAAGGAATTCATAAATAACTTATCAATTCAAGAAATTTTTTAGCTTCAAAATGAATGAAATTTGCAAAAAATAAAAACCGTCGTATATAGAGGAGACAAAACTAAAATAAATTCAGTTTGACAATTTTTTTTATTACTTACTTGGAAGTAAAATTAGAAGTAAAAACTAAAATATATTTTTTATACAACAAATAATATCACTATTAAAAATATCACATATAAAAAAAAGCATACCACAAAATTGTGATATGCTTTTTATTTTTTATAAAAAGTGCTGTTTACCAGCTTGCTTTTTTAACACCTGGAATTAATCCATTGTTAGCCATTTCACGGAAAGTAACACGTGAAACACCGAACTGACGCATATATCCTTTCGGACGACCTGTTAATTTACAACGATTGTGCATTCTAACTGGTGATGCATTCTTAGGTAACTTTTGTAAACCTTCATAGTCTCCAGCTGCTTTTAAAGCCTTTCTCTTATCTGCATACTTTGCTACCGTTTTAGCTCTTTTACGCTCACGCGCTTTCATTGATTCTTTAGCCATCTTCTAGTTCTTTTTAAATGGTAAACCTAATTCAGTTAATAAAGATTTAGCTTCTTTATCAGTGTTTGCAGACGTTACAAAAGTAATATCCATTCCACTAATCTTTTTTACTTGATCAATATTAATTTCAGGGTAGATGATTTGTTCAGTAATTCCTAAGTTGTAATTACCTCTACCATCAAAACCGTTCGCTTTAATTCCGTTAAAGTCTCTTACACGTGGTAAAGAAGCAGTAACTAATCTGTCTAAAAATTCGTACATTTTAACTCCTCTTAACGTAACTTTCGCACCAATTGGCATCCCTTTACGTAATTTGAAGTTTGCAACATCTTTCTTAGAGATCGTTGAAACTGCTTTTTGACCTGTAATTGTACTTAACTCGTCAATAGCGTATTCTATTAATTTCTTATCTGCTATAGCTGCACCAACACCTTTATTTACAACAATCTTTTGTAATTTAGGCACTTGCATTACATTACTATAACCGAATTCCTCAGTAAGAGCTTTTATAACTCTGCTCTTGTACTCCTCTTTTAATCTTGGTACGTAACTCATTGTTATATTGCTTTATCCGATTTTTTTGAAAATCTAATTTTCTTACCTTCTTCTACTTTATAACCAACTTTTACAGCTTCACCGTTTTCGATTAACGCTAAGTTAGATATGTGTAAAGAAGCTTCCTTTTTTACAATTCCTCCTTGAGGACTAGCTGCAGATGGTTTAGTGTGTTTAGACACCATGTTCACACCTTCTACTAATACTCTGTCCTTATCTCTAAGGATTTGTAAAACTTTACCTTCCGATCCTTTGTGATCTCCTGCTAATACTCTAACAGTATCTCCTGATTTTATTTTGAACTTCTTCATCTTAATGTCGATTTAAAGCACTTCAGGTGCTAATGATACTATCTTCATAAATTGCTTATCACGTAATTCACGGGCAACAGGACCAAATACACGTGTCCCTCTCATTTCCTCAGTAGGATTTAAAAGTACACAAGCATTATCATCAAATCTGATATATGATCCGTCCTTACGTCTAATTTCTTTTTTAGTACGAACAACAACAGCACGAGATACTTGACCTTTCTTTACACTTCCATTTGGAGTTGTAGATTTGATTGTAACAACAATCTTATCACCAACACTAGCGTAACGCTTTCTTGTTCCTCCTAATACTCTAATCACTAAAACTTCTTTTGCTCCAGTGTTATCTGCGACTCTTAATCTTGATTCTGTCTGTAACATATTATTTAGCTCTATCTAGGATTTCTACTAATCTCCAACGTTTAGATTTACTCATAGGACGTGTTTCCATGATCCTAACAGTATCTCCTTCGTTGCAATCGTTATTCTCGTCATGTGCAACGTACTTTTTCGTCTTTAATACGAACTTACCGTACATTGGGTGCTTGGTTCTTTTTACCTCATTAACAACAATAGATTTCTCCATTTTGCTACTAGATACTACACCTATTCTCTCTTTTCTAAGATTTCTTTTCTCCATCTTTAAAACTGACTAGAATTATTGTAATTCTCTTTTAGTTAACTCTGTAGCAATTCTTGCTACAGTTTTTCTTAAGCTTTTAATCTGCATTGGGTTCTCCAATGGAGTTATGGCGTGAGCCATCTTAAGATCCGTATAATTTTTCTTTAACGTCACTAACCTTCCTTGTAAGTCGGTAGTGGTTAATTCTTTAATTGCTGATTGTTTCATTGTATATAGAATTAAGCGTTAAAATCAAAATCTCTTGCAATAACAAACCTCGTTTTAACTGGAAGTTTTTGTGCAGCTAAACGTAAAGCTTCTTTTGCTACATTCATTGGTACACCACCAATTTCAAACAAAATTCTACCTGGTTTAATTACTGAAACAAAATGATCTGGAGCACCTTTACCCTTACCCATACGTACTTCTAAAGGTTTCTTTGTAATAGGCTTGTCTGGAAATATTTTAATCCAAAGCTGTCCTTCTCTCTTCATGTGACGAGTTGCCGCAATACGAGCTGCCTCTATTTGGCGCGAGGTAAGTAAATTCTGATCTAATGATTTGATACCAAACGTTCCGTTAGAAAGTTGAGCACCTCTACCAGAGTTACCTTTCATATTTCCTTTCGCCTTCTGTACCTTACGGTATTTTACTCTTTTTGGCTGTAACATTTTTAATTTCTAATTTTAAAAATTATTTTCTTCTGCGAGGTTGTTGACGTTTAGCATTACCGCCACCTTTATTAGCACCACCTTTTTGTTTAGATAGTCCTGCTAATGGAGATAATTCACGTTTTCCATATACCTCACCTTTCATGATCCATACCTTAATACCTAATCTTCCGTATTGTGTATGTGCCTCAACAAGTGCATAATCGATATCTGCTCTAAAAGTAGAAAGAGGAATTCTTCCTTCTTTATAGTGCTCAGAACGTGCCATTTCTGCTCCATTCAAACGACCAGAAATTTGGATTTTAATCCCTTCTGAATTCATTCTCATTGCTGCTGTAATAGCCATTTTGGTAGCACGCTTGTAAGAAATTCTATTTTCAATTTGACGCGCAACACTAGCTGCTACTAAATTAGCATCTAATTCTGGACGCTTAATTTCGAAAATATTAATTTGAACTTCTTTTCCTGTAATTTTCTTAAGCTCTTCTTTTAACTTGTCTACCTCTTGCCCACCTTTTCCAATAATAATACCAGGTCTAGCAGTAGTGATAGTAACGGTTACAAGTTTAAGTGTGCGCTCAATAATAATTCTTGATACACTTGCTTTAAATAAACGAGCACTAACATACTCTCTTATTTTATAGTCTTCAGCTAATTTATCTCCGTAGTCGTTTCCACCGTACCAGTTAGATTCCCATCCTCTGATAATTCCTAAACGATTTCCAATTGGATTTGTTTTTTGTCCCATATCTACTTTGATTAATTGCTTTTAATTTTAGTACCTAACTCTAAAGTAACGTGATTAGAACGCTTACGAATTCTATGAGCACGACCTTGTGGAGCTGGTCTTAATCTCTTTAACATACCTGCGCTATCTACACAAATAGATTTCACGAATAATCCAGCATCTTCGATACTAGCGTCTTCATTTTTAGCTTGCCAGTTTGCAATTGCAGACAATAACAATTTCTCTAAATTTGTAGCTGCTTCTTTCGAGCTAAATTTCAAGATTTGTAAAGCTTTTTCAACTTCAACACCTCTTACTAAATCTGCTACCAAGCGCATTTTTCTTGGTGATGTAGGACAATTAGTTATTTTAGCGAAAGCTTTAGACTTTCTTGCTTCTTTTAACTGTGTTGCCATGTTATGTTTACGACTTCCCATAATTTCCTACTATTTTTTTCCTTTATTTTTTGCACCAGCGTGCCCTCTAAAAGAACGTGTTGGTGAAAATTCGCCTAATTTATGACCTACCATGTTTTCAGTAACGTAAACTGGTACAAACTGACGTCCATTATGAACGGCAATTGTTTGCCCAACGAAATCTGGAGTAATCATACTTGCTCTTGACCAAGTTTTGATAACTGAAGTACTCTCAGTTTCAACGTTAGCTAACACTTTTTTCTCTAATTTATAGTGAACGAAAGGTCCTTTTTTTAATGATCTTGCCATGGTTTATTTCTTTCTACGTTCTATAATATACTTATTACTAGCTTTAGTTTTAGATCTAGTCTTAAACCCTTTAGCTGGAATACCGTTTCTTGATCTTGGATGTCCTCCTGAAGAACGTCCTTCACCACCACCCATTGGGTGATCCACTGGATTCATACGTACAGCGTTCGTTCTTGGACGCTTACCTAACCATCTAGATCTACCAGCTTTACCAGAAACTAGTAATTGGTGATCTGAGTTCGATACAACTCCAATAGTTGCCATACAAGTTAACAAGATTAATCTTGTTTCACCTGAAGGTAACTTTACTGTTGCATACTTTCCATCTCTTGCCATTAATTGAGCAAATGAACCAGCTGAACGAGCCATAACAGCTCCTTGACCTGGGTGTAACTCAATACAAGAAATTGTAGTTCCTAAAGGAATTTCGCTTAAGAATAAACCATTCCCTACTTCTGGAGCTAAGTTTTTTCCTGAAACGATTACCTGACCTACTTTTAAACCGTTTTGTGCAATTACATAACGCTTCTCACCATCAGCATAACTAAGTAAAGCAATAAATGCAGTACGATTTGGATCGTACTCTATAGTTTTTACTGTTGCAGGAATACCATGCTTATCTTTTTTGAAATCGATAATACGATATTTTTGTTTATGACCACCACCAATGTTACGTGTTGTCATTCTACCCTGGTTGTTTCGACCTCCAGATCGTTTTTTCGGAGCTAATAAAGATTTCTCCGGCTTATCAGTTGTTATGGTGTCGAACCCATTTACAACTCTAAAACGCTGACCTGGTGTTATTGGTTTTAATTTTCTAACTGACATGTTGTCTTTTCTTAAAGATTGTTATAAAAATCAATAGCATGTCCTTCAGCTAACTGAATGATTGCTTTTTTGTATCCACTTGTTATCCCTGTAACTAAACCTTTTTTGGTATGTTTAGTATTTCTTTTAATAGGATAATTCATAGTTTTCACAGACTTAATTGCTACACCGTAAGTTGCTTCAACAGCACTTCTGATTTCCAATTTATTAGCCTTACTATTTACCACAAATGCATAACGATTATTAACTTCGCTATCCTGTGTTGCTTTTTCCGTAATAATAGGTTTTATTAAAATACTCATATCTTTCCTATTTACTTAAATTAGATTGAATTCCTTCTAAAGAGCTTTCAGAAATAATTACTTTGTTAGCGTTTAAAACACTGTAAGTATTTACTCCTGTAGCATTTACAACTTTAGTTCCTTTTAAGTTACGAGATGATAAATAAACATTAGCATTTTCTTCTCCTAAAACGAATAAAGACTTAGTAGTCTCTAAATCTAAAGCTTTTAAAACATTGATAAATTCTTTAGTTTTTGGAGATTCAAAATCGAAATCTTCAATAACTACTAAATTACTATCTTTTGCTTGAATACTTAAAGCAGACTTACGTGCTAAACGCTTTAAGTTTTTATTTAACTTGAAAGAATAGCTTCTTGGTCTTGGTCCAAACATACGTCCACCTCCTCTGAAAACTCCAGATTTAATAGAACCCGCACGTGCAGTACCTGTTCCTTTTTGCTTTTTAATCTTTCTTGTACTACCTGCAATCTCAGCTCTTTCTTTAGCTTTATGAGTACCTTGTCTTTGATTAGCCAAGTACTGCTTTACATCTAAATAAATTGCGTGATCATTTGGCTCAATTGCGAATACCTCGTTAGAAAGTTCAACTTTTCTACCGGTATCTTTTCCTGTAATATCTAAAACTGCTACTTTCATTATTTTTCGATAGTTACAAAAGTATTCTTGTGACCAGGAATTGCTCCCTTAACTACGATAAGATTCTTATCAGCAACCACTTTTAATACTTTTAAATTTTGAACTTTTACTTTGTCTCCACCCATACGACCTGCCATTCGCATTCCTTTGAATACTCTTGCAGGATATGATGCAGCACCAATAGAACCAGGAGCTCTTAAACGGTTATGCTGACCGTGAGTTGCTTGACCAACACCGGCAAAACCATGACGTTTAACAACACCTTGAAAACCTTTACCTTTTGAAACTCCAGAAACATCTACGAATTCTCCTTCAGTAAAGTAATCAACGCTAATTGAATCACCTAATTTATACTCTCCATCAAAACCTTGAAATTCAATGACTTTTTTCTTAGCAGATGTACCAGCTTTTGTAAAGTGTCCATCTAAAGCTTTATTAGAGCTTTTTGCTTTTTTGTCATCGAAACCTAGTTGTAACGCACTATAGCCGTCAACTTCTTCAGTTCTGACTTGGGTAACCACGCATGGCCCTGCTTCGATTACTGTACAAGGAATATTCTTCCCGTTTTCGTCGAATAAGCTGGTCATACCTACTTTTCTACCTATTAACCCAGACATATTTGTTAATTTTAAGACGATAGATTTAATTTATGTATCCAGCGCGTCTATTAATAATAATTATTTGAAACGAATGTTTCATTTTTCCCTTTTTAAGTTTTGAGCAAAAAAAAGAGCTGAAAAAACACCTTCGCTCTGAATTTGTTTTTTACCATCTTTCCCTTGCGAAACCCTCAGGACATGTTAAACTCTGATTAAAAACCAGAATTTGTACACCACAGAACCTAAATTCCGGTGTGCAAAAGTATAAAAAACTTTCGGTTTAAAAAAATTAAACCGAAAGTTAGTTGTATTATACTTTTATTTCAACTTCAACTCCACTAGGTAACTCAAGTTTCATTAAAGCATCAATAGTTTTAGAAGAAGAACTATAGATGTCTAATAATCTTTTGTAAGCAGATAATTGAAATTGCTCTCTAGATTTTTTGTTTACGTGTGGTGAACGTAATACAGTAAAAATCTTTTTATTTGTTGGTAAAGGAATAGGACCGTTTACTACAGCTCCAGTAGCCTTTACTGTCTTTACAATTTTTTCAGCAGATTTATCTACCAAGTTATAATCGTAAGATTTTAATTTAATTCTAATTTTTTGGCTCATCTTAATATCTTATTAACCTTTAGCTTTTGCAATTACATCTTCAGAAACATTTGAAGGAGTTTCTGTATAATGAGAAAATTCCATAGTAGAAGTAGCTCTACCAGAAGACATCGTTCTTAAAGCAGTAACATAACCGAACATTTCTGATAACGGTACTAATGCTTTTACAACTTTAGCTCCAGCACGATCACTCATGTCGTTTACCTGCCCTCTTCTTCTGTTTAAATCCCCTACGATATCTCCCATGTTCTCCTCTGGAGTTAACACTTCGACCTTCATTAACGGCTCCATAATTCTGGCTTTGGCAGCTTTAGCAGCAGCCTTATACCCCATTTTTGCAGCTAACTCAAAAGATAATGCATCAGAATCCACAGGGTGGAAAGATCCATCTCTTAAAGTTACTTTCATTGAATCCATTTCGTATCCTGCTAAAGGACCGTTCTTCATAGCTTCTTTGAATCCTTTCTCTACAGAAGGAACAAATTCTTTAGGAACGTTTCCACCTTTAATTACAGATTCAAACTGTAACCCTTGAACACCCTCATCAGCTGGTTCCATAGTAAATACAATATCAGCGAACTTACCACGACCTCCAGATTGTTTCTTATAAACTTCTCTATGTTCTGCAGCAGCTGTAATAGCCTCTTTATATTCTACCTGTGGCTGACCTTCGTTTACTTCTACCTTGAATTCACGTTTTAAACGATCAACAATAATATCTAAGTGTAACTCGCCCATTCCAGAAATAATAGTCTGTCCTGAAGCTTCGTCAGTTCTAACTGTAAATGTAGGATCTTCTTCTGCTAACTTCGCTAAAGACATTCCTAATTTATCAACATCTGCTTTCGTTTTAGGCTCAACCGCGATACCAATTACCGGATCAGGGAAATCCATAGATTCTAAAACAATAGGATGCTTTTCATCAGATAAAGTATCTCCTGTTTTAATCGATTTAAATCCTACCGCTGCTCCGATATCCCCTGCTTCGATGTAAGGAATAGCGTTTTGCTTATTAGCGTGCATTTGATAGATACGAGAAATACGTTCTTTTTTACCTGAACGGTTATTTAAAACATAAGAACCAGCGTCTAAACGCCCAGAATAAGCTCTAAAAAAGGCTAAACGTCCTACGAAAGGATCCGTAGCAATTTTAAATGCTAAAGCAGCAAAAGGCTCCTTAACATCTGGCTTTCTTCTTTCTTCTTCACCTGTACTAGGATTTGTCCCGATAACAGCTTCCTTATCCATTGGAGAAGGTAAATAACGACATACAGCATCTAACAAGAACTGAACACCTTTATTTTTAAATGCTGATCCACAAATCATAGGAATGATAGACATATCCATTACAGCAGCACGAAGTGCAGCATGCACCTCATCTTCCGTAATTGAATCTTCATCTTCCATGTATTTTTCTAAAAGATTTTCATCATAAGCAGCAACCTCTTCAATAAGTTTCCCTCTTAATTCAGCAGCTTCTTCTTTTAAATCCTCTGGAATTTCAATTTCATCAAACGTAGCTCCTTGTGTTGCATCATGCCATATAATAGCACGATTCTTCACTAAATCTACAATACCTTTAAACTCATCCTCATCACCAATGTTCATCACAATTGGCACTGCATTTGACTTTAACATATCCTTTACTTGCTGACAAACAGCCATAAAGTTAGATCCCTGACGGTCCATTTTATTCACAAATCCAATACGAGGTACTTTATAGTTATCAGCAAGTCTCCAGTTAGTTTCTGATTGAGGCTCAACACCATCAACAGCACTAAATAAGAATACTAAACCATCAAGAACTCTTAATGAACGATTCACCTCTACCGTAAAATCAACGTGACCAGGAGTATCAATAATATTAAAGTGATATCCTTTTGTTTGATCAGTAGCTTCACCGTTATTTAATGGAAACTTCCACTCACAAGTGGTAGCAGCAGAAGTAATTGTAATACCTCTTTCTTGCTCTTGCTCCATCCAGTCCATAGTTGCGGCACCATCATGTACCTCACCTATTTTATGGCTCACACCTGTATAATACAATACACGCTCTGTAGTAGTGGTTTTACCTGCATCAATATGTGCAGCAATACCAATATTTCTAGTAAATTTTAAATCTCTAGCCATTTCTTAGAATCTAAAGTGTGAGAATGCTTTGTTAGCTTCAGCCATTTTATGCGTATCAGTACGCTTTTTAACAGCGGCTCCTTCTTCTTTAGCCGCAGCTAAGATTTCAGCAGCTAAACGCTGTGCCATTGTTTTCTCATTACGCTTACGCGTATAAGTAATCATCCATTTAATTGCCATAGATACTTTACGATCTGGGCGAATTTGCATTGGTATCTGGAAAGTTGCTCCACCTACACGACGAGAACGAACCTCTACATGTGGCATAACATTAGACAAACCGTCTTTCCAAATTTCTAAAGCTGACTTTTCCTCGTCAGTCTTTTTTTCATTTACGATGTCTATTGCATCATAAAATACTTTAAAAGCCACAGACTTTTTACCATCCCACATTAAGTTATTCACAAAACGTGTTACCAATTGGTCATTAAACCTTGGATCCGGTAAAAGGACTCTTTTTTTCGCTTTTCTTTTTCTCATGTCTTTACATTAAAAAAGTTAGTTGATTAATTTTACTTCTTTGGGCGTTTTGCTCCGTACTTAGACCTACGTTGGGTTCTACCCTCAACTCCTGCAGTATCTAACGCACCACGTACTACGTGATACTTAACACCTGGCAAATCTTTTACCCTTCCACCTCTAACTAATACTATCGAGTGCTCTTGCAAGTTGTGTCCTTCACCTGGGATATACGCGTTAATTTCGTTACCATTTGTTAATCTTACCCTTGCTACCTTACGCATTGCTGAGTTAGGTTTCTTAGGTGTAGTGGTATATACACGCGTACAAACTCCACGTCTCTGAGGACAAGCTTGTAATGCAGCCGATTTACTCTTCTTAGTTATTTTGGTTCTTCCTTTACGAACTAATTGTTGAATAGTTGGCATACTATTATTGCTTGTTTTTAATTTGTACTTAAATTACTCTGTTTTAAAAGAGTGTGCAAACTTACGTTTTTTTTTCTAAACATTCAAATATCAGTAAGTTGTTTTACAAAATATTTATTTTAATCTCCTGAAAATAAAATATTGACACACCAAATCAATAATAACATTATATAGAAACTACATATTCATATTTTTTTAAAAAAATATGAATATAACAATAACAAGCCAAAAGAGCTATTACTGTTAAAAATGTGATACTAAAAAGTATCAATAAACATCAAAATTAATATTTATTTAAGAAAACTTTAAGGAAAAGTTTGGCTACTTAACATAAAATCAGGATATTTAGAAGATAATTCAAACTTACACAAAATGAAAACAACGTTTAATGGAATTTTAACGCTACTACTAGCGTTGATTGTGCAAATATCGTTTGCTCAAGAAAAAACGGTTTCTGGTACAGTATCTGACGAATCAGGTCCTTTACCTGGAGTTACCGTATTGAAAAAAGGAACGAATCAAGGTACCGAAACTAATTTTGATGGTAAATACACTATCAAAACTAAAACTGGTGATGTTTTGGTTTTTAGCTTTATCGGTATGAAGAGTATCCAAAAAATAATTGGATCTTCAAATACCATTAATATTATTATGAAAAATGATAATATTCTTGATGAAGTTGTCGTTACTGCTTTGGGAATTTCTAGAGATAAAAAATCGTTAGGATACGCAACTCAAGAAGTAAAAGGAGACGAATTAACAACCAATAAAAGTGGAAATTTTGTAAATGCTTTATCTGGGAAAGCCTCTGGTATTCAAATTAGAAAGAACAATAACATGGGAGGATCTACCAATGTAGTAATCCGTGGAAATGCATCTCTTACAGGAAATAACCAAGCTTTATTTGTTATTGATGGTGTGCCAATTGGTAATTCAAGCTCAAACGCTTCTAGCCAAGCTGAAGGAGTTGGTGGATATTATGATTATGGAAATCCTGCTTCAGATATTAACCCTGAGGATATTGCTTCTATTAACATTCTTAAAGGAGCTGCCGCTTCTGCATTATACGGTTCTAGAGCTGCCAATGGTGTTATTATGATTACCACTAAAAAAGGAAAAGATTCAAAAGGAATTGGAGTAACTATTAATTCTGGTGCATCTTTTGGTAAAATTGACAAAAGTACTTTTACAAAGTTTCAAACAAAATATGGTGCTGGTTACGGTCCTTTTTATGATGGTCCTGGTAGTCAATGGCTTTTAGAAGATATTAATGGTGATGGAACAAAAGATTTAGTAGCTCCTTATATGGAAGACGCTTCTTATGGAGCTGCTTTTGATCCTAAATTATTAGTATACCAATGGGATTCTTTTGATCCTGCTTCTCCTAATTATAAGAAAAAAACGCCTTGGGTTAGTCCTAAAAATGGGCCTATCGAGTTTTTTGAAACACCTATCACAATTACAAATTCAATCTCTTTAGATCAATCTTCTGAAAAAGGTAATTTTAGAATTAACTATACACAGTTTGATCAAACAGGATTAATGCCTAACAGTTCTCAGAAAAAACATAATTTTTCGATGAGCGGTAACCTTAAAATGACAGAGAAATTTACAGCAACAGCCTATGCGAATTACATCAAATCAAAAGCAAAAGGACGTAACTCTACTGGATATAATGACAATATCTTAACAATGTTCAAGCAATGGGGACAAACAAATGTAGATTTACAACAACAAAAAGATAGCTATTTTTCAACTAAAAGAAACATAACTTGGAATCCTGCAACATCTGACGCTGGTTCTGCTCCTATCTTTTGGGATAATCCATACTGGAAACGATACGAAAATTATCAAAATGATTCAAGAGATCGTTTTGTAGGAAATATCTCTTTAAATTATGAAATAAACGACTGGTTAAATGTTACTGGTAGAATATCAACAGATACTTACAACGAAATTCAAGAAGAAAGAAGAGCAAACGGAAGTGTTCCTGCTGCTTTTGGTGTTAGTAGAGGTAATGTTGATGCTGGTTATGGTAGAAAAAATATTTCTAATACAGAAACAAATTATGATTTCATGTTTAACTTAGACAGAAATTTAACCGAAGACCTTAATTTAAAAGCCATTGTAGGAACAAACATCCGAAGAAATACATTTAAATCTATATATGCTTCTACAGCTGGTGGATTAAGTGTGCCTAAACTTTATTCTTTACAAAACAGTATTGGTCCATTACCTTTACCTATTGAAAGAGATGAAAAAGTTGGGGTAGATGGAGTTTACGGAAGTGCCTCTTTAGGATTCAAAAATACGTTCTTTTTTGATGCAACTATAAGAAGAGACCACTCCTCTACCTTACCTAATGATAATAGTACTTTCTACTATCCTTCATTTGCTGGTAGTTTTGTATTTTCTAAACTATTAAATCAAGATTGGTTATCATTTGGTAAATTAAGAGCAAACTACGCAGAGGTAGGAAACAGTGCTCCTTTTGATTATTTAAATGATACCTATAGAGTAAATATTGCTCCTGGAACACCAAGTACATCAGTAGGAAATACCAAAAAAAATATAGATTTAAAACCTGAAAGAACTGAAAGTATTGAAGTTGGTCTTGAAATGAAAGTATTACAAAATCGTTTAGGTTTTGACCTTGCTTATTATAAAAATAATTCAATAGATCAAATTGTAGGAGTGCCTGTATCAACAGCTACTGGATACTCTAGTAAAATATTAAATGCTGGAGAAATTGAAAATAAAGGATTAGAAGTATCTATAAATGGTACGCCTATAAAAACTGATAATTTTTCTTGGAAAGCCAATGTAAACTGGTCTAAAAATGAAAGTAAAGTTATTTCATTAACAGAAGGTATTTCGAACTTACAATTAGGAGATTTTCAAGGAGGTGTAACCATTAATGCTACGGTTGGTCAACCATATGGTGTTATTCAAGGAACTGATTTCACCTATTTGAACGGTAAAAAAGTCGTTGATGCCGAAAGTGGTGAATATGTTAAAACAAGTAGTTCTGATAAAATAATTGGGGATACTAGCCCAGATTGGTTAATGGGAATTTCGAACAGTTTTAAATATAAAAATGTATCGTTAAGTTTCTTAGTTGATTTTCAAAAAGGAGGAAGTATTTTTTCTTTAGATCAATCGTATGGATTAGCAACAGGAGTAAATGCTGAAACTGCTTTTATAAATGATTTAGGCAACCCTGTAAGAAATTCTATTGCAGATGGTGGAGGTATGATTAATCCAGGTGTTAATTCTGATGGTGCAACCAATACTACGCGTATTAGAACTGATAGATACGGTGCTTTTGGATACCGAAGAGGATTACCAAATGCCGCTTTTGTATATGATGCTAGTTTCGTAAAATTAAGAGAAGTAGCAATAACTTATAACTTTACGGATAAAATGATGAACAATACCTTTTTAACAGGAGGTTCTATTAGTTTTTCTGGTTCAAATCTATGGATAATCCATAAGAATTTACCACACGCAGATCCAGAATCTGGTTTATCATCTGGTAACTTACAAGGATATTCTACTGGTTCACTTCCAACAACAAGAAATTTTGGGTTTAACCTTAAATTAAAATTCTAAAGACAACAAAATGAAAAAAATATTAATTTTAGTATCCGCAATATTTATTGCTTCTTGTTCTGATAATTTAGAAAGCTTAAATAAGAACATTAAAGATCCCGCAAACGTACCAGGAGAAAGTTTATTTTCTGGAGCACAGAAAGCTTTAGTCGATCAAATTGTTGATTTAAATGTCAATAATAATAACACAAAGCTTTGGTCACAATATTTACAGGAAACCACTTATACAGACGAGAGTAATTACGATCAATTAACACGTAGTATTCCTAAAAATCATTGGGACATTTTATATAAAGATGTCTTAAAAGATTTAGATCAGGCAAAAAAGACAATTAAAGCAACCACATATTCAACGAATGAATTAAATGCTTTAAAGTCGAATAAATTAGCAATTATTGAAATATTAAACGTGTATGCATACGCTTCATTAGTGGAAACGTTTGGCGATGTTCCTTACACGGAAGCTTTAGATATCGATAATCTTTTACCTAAATATGATGACGGATTAACAGTTTACAAAGATTTGATTGTACGTTTAACAACAGCAATTAACACGTTAAATCCTAATTTATCGAGTTATGGAGCTGCCGATAATATTTATAATGGAGATGTAACAAAGTGGAAAAAACTGGGAGCTTCTTTAAAATTAAGAATGGGGATTTTACTTTCTGATGTCGATAATACATTGGCTAAATCGACTATTGAATCTGCGGTTGCTACGGGTGTTTTTACAAGCAATGCTGATAATGCAACTTTTACGTATTATTCTGCTGATCCAAATACCAATCCAATTCATGATAACTTAGTATTAAGTGGAAGAAATGATTTTGTTGCAGGAAAGACAATCATCGAAATTATGCAACCAAGAACCTATGAATATTTAACAGATTCGAATGAAGATGATGTTATCGATTCAAAAGATAATGCAACGGTTGTTCCAGGTTCTGTAACTTTTACAGATCCAAGAATGGCTTCCTATTTTTCTTCAAATGTAGATGCTGATCTTACGGTACCTCAAGTTGTTTATTTAGGTGGTGAAATTGGAAGTTCTTCTAATTTCAAGAAACACACACAAGTTGCTGACGTTATAAAAGCAGCAACGACCAAAGGTGTTATTTTTGATTATTCGGAAGTACAATTTTTACTAGCGGAAGCTGCGGCTCGTTCTTTTTCAGTTGGAGGAACTGCTAAGAGTCATTATGATATGGCAATTACCGCTTCTTTTGAAGATTGGGGACTTTCTACCGCAGATGCTACTACATTTTTAGCTGCACCAAGCGTAGATTATAACACACTTTTAGCAAGTAAAACTTGGAAAGAAATAATTGGTACACAAAAATGGATTGCTTTATACAACAGAGGATTAGAGGCTTGGACATCAATCAGGCTTTTAGATTTTCCTAAATTAGCGACTCCTACGGATGCTTATTCTGGTTTTCCAAACCGATACACATATCCTGTGGTAGAACAAACGTTAAACGGAAGTAATCACAAAAATGCTTCTTCAGCAATTGGAGGCGATACTACGGAACAAAAATTATTTTGGGATAAGTATTAACACTTTTTTTTAGATTTATTTTATTTTATTAACGCTCTAATTTATTAGAGCGTTTTTTTGTTAAAAAAATTCAACTACCTTTGCCGTATGGAAGAAAACACTACTATTTTTGGTATTAGAGCAATAATTGAAGCGATTGAAAGTGAAGCATCAATTAACAAAGTATATTTACAGAAAGGACTTCGTGGAGAATTATTTTTTGAATTAGATAAATTATTAAGAAAAAATAAAATTTCCATCAGTGTTGTTCCTACAGAAAAACTAGATAGATTATCTAAACATAGTAATCATCAAGGAGCGGTTGCAAGAATTTCTCCTGTTGATTTTCATGATTTAGAAACCTTAATTGAAACGACTTTAGCATCTGATAAAATTCCATTGTTCTTATTATTAGATCAAGTATCTGATGTTCGAAATTTTGGAGCAATTATTAGAACTGCTGAGTGTACGGGTGTAAACGGAATTATCATTCAAAAAAGTGGAAGTGCTCCTGTAAATGCAGAAACGATTAAAACATCAGCAGGTGCTGCTTTTAAAATTCCTATTTGTAAGGTTGATCATATTAAAGACGCAATGTTTCAATTACAGGCTGAAAACATAAAATTAGTTGCCGCTACTGAAAAGACAGAAGATTCTGTTTTTGATGTTGATTTTAATCAGCCAGTTGCTATTATAATGGGTTCTGAACATAAAGGAGTTAGTAATTCTGTATTAAAAATGGCAGATTATAAAGCTAAATTACCATTACTTGGTGAAATAGAATCTTTAAATGTTTCTGTTGCTTGTGGCGTTTTTCTTTATGAAGCTATCCGTCAAAGACAATAAAAAGAGATAATACATTTATTAGAGAATTATAAAAATTAAAATCCTGCTTTTTGCGGGATTTTTTTATTTATGATTTATGATTGTTTTCTGTATAAATATACTTGTAATTTAATTCTGATGATTTTTCTATTTCTTTTTTTTCTTCGGATATATTAATTTCTATTTTTTTATCTTCTTTCTCTTCTTTCTCTTTTTCAGTATCTTCTTCTGATACAATTTCTTCTTGAATTACTGGTGGAACGTAATTTCCATTTTCATCAAACAATTCATCAAAAGCTGTTTTAGAGAACACAAATTTTTCTTTAATTACGCCTTTTTTTCGATAAAAAATCGCCAATAAAATCCCTGTAATAAACCCTGATAAATGTCCTTCCCATGAAATACCATCTTTAATTGGCAACACATACCAAATCATACTTCCGTATAAAAATATCATAATTAACGAAACTGCGACAAGTCGATACTGTTTTTTTATAATTCCGCTAAAAAACACAAAACTAAACAATAAATAAACAACGCCACTCGCCCCAATATGATAGGATTCACGAGCAATACTCCACGTTAAAAAACCGGTAAATAATCCACCGAAAATCAATATTTTTAAAGCAACTTCTCTATAAAAATAAAATAAACTCGCCGAAAGCACAAATAATGGCACGGAATTATTAAACAAATGCCCTGTATCGCCATGGATAAAAGGTGACATCAAAATTCCTTTTAAACCACTTAGTTCTCTTGGTAAAATACCAAATTTATTGAAATTGAAGCCAAAAGTAATTTCTATCCAATAGATAATCCAAATAGAAAATACAAAAATAAATGGCAACAAAAAAATGCGGTTCGAATATTTTAATTGAGTAGCTGTTTTCATAATTACTAAAATATCAAAAATAAATCCAACTAAAAATTTCGGAACATCTGTCAGAAATCTTTGCTATTTTTACCAAATGAATCAACCTTTGGCAGAAAGAATACGTCCACAACATTTATCAGATTATATAAGTCAACAACATTTGGTTGGTGAAAACGGTATTTTAACCAATCATATTAAGCAAGGAATTATTCCGTCATTAATTCTTTGGGGTCCTCCAGGAATTGGAAAAACAACACTTGCCAATATTATTGCCAACGAATCTGGGAGACCTTTTTATACTTTGAGCGCCATTAGCGCAGGTGTAAAAGATGTGCGTGAAATTATTGAAAAAGCGAAGAAAAGCGGCGGATTGTTTAGTCAAAAAAATCCTATTTTATTTATTGATGAAATTCATCGCTTTAGCAAATCACAACAAGATTCTTTACTTGGAGCAGTCGAAAAAGGCTGGATTACCTTAATTGGCGCCACCACCGAAAACCCAAGTTTTGAAGTAATTCCTGCCCTACTTTCTCGCTGTCAGGTGTATATTTTAAATTCTTTTGATAAAAATGATTTAATCGCATTGTTACATCGAGCCATCGAAAAAGATGCTTTTATTGCTGATAAAAAAATAATTTTAAAAGAAACAGATGCTTTATTGCAAGTATCTGGTGGCGATGCTCGAAAACTTTTAAATATTTTTGAATTATTAGTTGCTCCTGAAACAGAAATCGAGATTACGAATGAACTTGTTTTATCAAAAATTCAAAAAAACACGGTTCGCTACGACAAAACTGGTGAACAACATTACGATATTGTTTCGGCTTTTATAAAATCAATCCGAGGAAGCGACCCAAATGGCGCAGTTTATTGGCTCGCTAGAATGATTGAAGGTGGTGAAGATGTCAAATTTATTGCCCGAAGAATGCTAATTGCAGCTTCTGAAGATATTGGAAACGCCAATCCAACAGCATTTATTATGGCAAATAATACGTTTCAAGCGGTTTCGGTAATTGGCTATCCAGAATCACGAATTATTTTAAGTCAATGTGCTATTTATTTAGCAAATTCGGCTAAAAGTAACGCTTCTTATATGGCAATTGGCGAGGCTCAAAACCTAGTAAAAACAACAGGCGATTTACCAATTCCGTTGCATTTAAGAAATGCTCCAACCAAATTAATGAAAGATTTGAATTACGGAAAAGACTATCAATATTCACATAATTATTCAGGAAATTTTGTAAATCAAGAGTTTTTGCCCGAAGAAATAAAAAATACCAAATTCTACGAACCAGGAAATAATCCTCGAGAAAATCAATTTAGAGAAATCCTTAAAAAACGCTGGAAAGATAAATATCAGTATTAAAATTTAACCTGATATTTTTCACGAATTTTACGACCATTTTGATAATATTCAGCCGTCCAAGTAGTGTTTGTTTTATATAAAATTCCTTTTTTATTTTTTAAGATAAAAATAGTTGTAAGTTCTGTTTTTAAGAGTTCCAAAATCACTTCAGACGAAGTATTTAAAAGTTTAAAACCATCAACAACTGGTGTCGCCGTCAGACGAATAACATCAGTTTGAACTTGCTGAGGACTTTTCTCGATTTGTGTATTTAAGACAATTTCATCTGTGAAATCATACTTATATTTGAGTGCTTCAATACTTTTAAAAGCATTTCGAATTGCCTGATGATATGCTTTTTTATAATTTTTCTCCCTACTTTTTCCTTCTTTTGATAAAAAAACAAGCGTATTAGAACAGTCTTTCAACGCTACTTTATTTTTTGTTGTTAACAATCCTGAATCATCTACAATAGTTGCTGTTAATGCTAAACATCTATTTTTTGCGACATCATCTGGTAATTTTTCATCAGCTAAAAATGCCGTAAAACCATATTTGTTAAACAAAAATTTTGTTAATGAACTTGTTTGATACTCATCTGTTGTTCTTAAAAAATCAAACTTCTTTTCAACGATAATATATTTATATGAATTTACTTCTTTTTGTGAAAATACTGATGAAGTTATCAGACATAGCATGAAAAATATTTTTCTCATTTCTTTTTATTAATTAGTAATTATTTTGTTTTTAAAGGCTTTTTTCTGATGAAATATTACAAATATGTTTTTAGTTCTATTAAATTTGAGATACGTAAAACACCTGTTTTATTTTGATATTCCTGATGTTCATTAGCAAAATGAATTGCTAACATCCCTGAATTTAAAGCTCCTAAAATATCTGCTTCATAACTATCGCCAATCATTAAAGCGTTTTGCGGTATCGTATTTGCTTTATTCAACGCAAATTCAAAAACTTTAGGATTTGGCTTTTTTAATCCGATACTTTGCGAGGTTATAATTTCTTGAAAATAACTAGCAATTCCCGATTTTTGTAATTTTAAATTTTGAACTTCATCAAAACCATTGGTAATTATATGTAAATGATATTTTTGTTTCAAATAGTCTAAAACTTCAATAGTTCCTTCAAATAAATGATTATATGTTGGTAAATAAGCAATGTATTTATCAGAAATAGTTGCAATTAAATCCTGAGAAATATTATAATTTAACGCATCAAAAGCATCTTTTAATCTGTTAGTTTTTAAAGATTCTCTTGATATTTTATCCTCTCGATACAACTTCCAATATTTTAAATTTATCGGCATATAAGCTTCTAAAAAAAAGCCCACTTCTAACGAGATATTTTGTTCACTAAAAATCTGCTGAAAAGCTAAAGCAGCGTTTTTATCAAAATCCCAAAGTGTGTGATCTAAATCAAAAAAAATATGTTGTATATTCATCTTTATATTTTTAGCTGTTTCCGCTATTTTTTATACTTAAATTATCCATTTTTAACTATTTTCAATGTCGCATTGTATACTCGCTTCCATCCTCTCCAACGCTGATAATTACTTAAACTTTCATTGTGAAAAACAGTAATAAAAACACCGTTTACAGCTTTTATAGCATTATTTAAATCTCTAATTTTACCTAAAGATTGCTTGGGTGTGAGCTTCATATAATCATTCAAAGTTGTATCGACCAAAGCAACAGGAAATATTTTTAAGGGAGTTTGAATCTCGAA
Source organism: Tenacibaculum piscium (assembly GCF_021390755.1). NCBI lineage: Bacteria > Pseudomonadati > Bacteroidota > Flavobacteriia > Flavobacteriales > Flavobacteriaceae > Tenacibaculum > Tenacibaculum piscium. The sequence continues at coordinate 195,312 of NZ_JAJGWR010000003.1, forward strand.
CGCTAAATCATAAAAATAAAAAGGCGTACAGGTACTTGCACGAAAACCGACATGCGTTTCATACCCCATTGAATAATCTTCTTCAATTTCTAAATCGATTAAATTTTGATACGTTTCTGGCAACGAAATCCGTAAATAATGCTGACGAGAACGCTTTATCGACATATTAATAATATGCTCTAAACGTTCTTTCTCTTTTTTTAATAACGCTGAATTATTCATCGTAAAATACGACGAATGCAAGCCTACTCGAGCATAATCAACCATATCTTTTATCAGCAATTTAAATTTGCGCTTTGAAGTAGAAACATTCGTATCAAAAGTGGTATAATCGCCTACTAAAAAGAAAAAAATAGTTCTTATCTCATAGTTTTTTTTTAACGCTATAATCGAATTAAAAGTATTAAAAGGATCGGGTTTCAAATTTAATAAAACCGCTAGACGATTCCAAATCATAAAAATTTTTAAATACCAAGCATCCTTTAAAAAACCACCAATAGTGCGTACAAAACTTTTATGCTTATAAGCAAATGCATTATCGACATCAATAATTGAAATATATTCATATTTTCGAGTCGCATGCACATACGCTGGAAATCTATTTTTTAAGATTTCTAAAAATTTATATGCCCAAATATCAACCAATGGTTTTTCTAAAAAATTATGCTGAAAAGCAATGCTTTCTTTAGCTGAAAACCTGCCATGAACATCTTTTACATACGGTAAATACTCTTCATATCTCGAAATTAAATAAAAAGTAGCCGCAAAAATATCAAAAGGAATTTCCGAAGAACTATCCGTAGCGAAAAAACAAGGAATACCGTCCCATTTTTGAACATCTACATCAAAATCTTTAATGCCTTGTTGTAATAATAAATCATTACTTTTAATGAAAAACTCACTTCCTAAAGCCACTTTCGTATAGGTAAATTTAGCGCCATTATATGCCACAAATTCTTCTACTTTTCCCGTAAATTGAATCGGAATCTGTAAAATACGCGTAAAAATATGTTTAAAAACATACCGAATACGAGGCGTAATTTTAGGAGTATAAATTAAAATCATGAATTTATTAAAAGCCTTTTTAAAGAAATTAGTACCTACTTGCAAAGCTACTTTTTTTAATCACTAATTTCCAGATAAATATAATTCATTTTTTGCACAAGCCAAAATACAAATGTATCTTTGCAAACAATATTTCTTACTTATGAAAATTATTATAGCTGGGGCTGGAGACGTTGGTTTTCATTTAGCTAAACTCCTTTCTTACGAATCGCAAGATACCTACGTAATTGATTTTGATGGCGAAAAATTAGATCATATCAACAACCATTTAGATGTTATTACCAAAAAAGGAGATGCTGCTTCTATTAGTTTATTAAAAGAAGTTGGCATTGAATCTGCCGATTTATTATTAGCCGTTACCGAAAGCCAAAATACCAATTTTACAGTTGCCGTTATCGGGAAAGCTTTAGGAGCTAAAAAAACAATCGCCAGAATTAACAATCCTGAATTTTTAAAAAACGAAAGTATCAATTTTAAAGATTTTGGCGTAGATTTTATGATTTCTCCAGAAGCATTAGCTGCCGAGGAAATAAAACTCCTTTTAAACAGATCGTGCTTTAACGATACCGTAGCTTTTGAAAATGGTGTTTTTAATATTATGGGAACAAATCTTAGTTATAAATCGCCAATATTAGGACTAACCGTTAAAGAAGCTAAAGATAAATTTAGTAATGTTGATTTTATCAGCATCGCTATAAAACGAGAAGGTATTGCTCAAACAATTATTCCTCGTGGTGATACCATCTATAAAATAAACGACCAAGTTTATTTTTCGGTACCAAGTTATAGTATTTCAGATTTATATCCTATTATCGGTAAAGAACAAGTAAATATTAAAAATGTAATGATTCTTGGCGGTAGTAGCATTGGGCGAAAAACCTCAAGAAGCCTTTGCAAAGATAACTTTAATGTAAAAATCATTGAACGTAAAAAAGAAAAAGCACTAAATCTTGCTGATGATTTAATTGACACCTTAGTCGTGCATGGCGACGGTAGAAATATACAACTTTTAGAAGATGAAAATATTCGAGGAATGGATGCTTTTATTGCCGTAACAGGCGATTCGGAAACTAATATAATGTCTTGTTTGGTCGCTAAATCTAAAGGTGTTAAAAAAACAATTGCCTTAGTTGAAAATATGGATTATATCAGTATTTCACAAACTATTGGTATTGATACACTTATCAATAAAAAATTAATTGCTGCGAGTAATATTTTTCGTCATATCCGTAAAGGAGAAATTTTAGCCTTGGCAAACCTACATAATATTGATGCTGAAGTTTTTGAGTTTGAAGTACGCGATAGCGCAAAAGCAGCTCAAAAACCAATTAAAGAATTACGTTTCCCTAGAGAAGCTGTTTTTGGAGGCGTTATTAGAGATGGAAAACCACACATGTCTTTTGGTGATTTCCAACTGAAAGCTGGCGATAAAGCTATTGTTTTTTGTTTGCCTGAAGCTGTATCAATCGTAGAAGATTTGTTTAACTAATGGAGAAATTTAATCTAAAATTAATTTATCGATTTTTAGGAATTACCGCTGTTCTTAACGGATTATTTATGTGGTTTTCATTACCTTTTAGTTTTTATTATGATGAATCATCTAAATGGGGAATCGCCACGGCAGGTATTATTACCGTTGGATTAGGCTTAATACTTTATTTTTTTAATAAACCTGATAGTAAAAAAATCAAAAAGAAAGAAGGGTATTTAATCGTAAGTTTAGGCTGGCTTATTTTAACACTTACAGGTATGTTACCTTATTTATTATCGGGCAGTATTCCGAGCGTTACCAATGCTTTTTTTGAAACAATATCAGGATATTCTACCACAGGTTCTTCTATTTTAACTGATATCGAATCCATGCCAAAAGGAATTCTTTTTTGGCGAAGTGCAACCCACTGGATTGGTGGAATGGGAATCATCGTGCTTACTATTGCAATTTTACCCTTATTAGGAATTGGAGGAATGCAATTATTTATGGCAGAAGCACCAGGTCCATCCGCAGATAAATTACACCCTCGTATTACCGATACCGCAAAGCGTTTATGGTTAATTTATGTACTGCTTACTCTTGCTGAATTTTTACTTTTAAAAGTTGCTGGCATGGGGTGGTTTGATGCGATAAATCATGCAATGGCAACCATTAGTACAGGTGGTTTTTCTACTAAAAATGCGAGTGTTGCTCATTGGAATAACGCTCCTTTTATACAATATATCATTATATTTTTCATGTTTTTAGCAGGTATCAATTTCGTACTTACTTATTTTGCCTTAAAAGGAAAGGTTCGAAAAGTTATTCAAAGTGAAGAATTTAAATATTATTTATTCGGAGTATTAGGTATTTCAGGAATTATAGCCATCATGATTATTTTTAATCAGGATCCATCGTTACATACTTCGATAGCACATCCGATGGTGTACGGAAAAGTTGAAAGCGCGATACGACATTCCTTATTCTCAGTAATATCAGTAGTAACCACCACAGGTTTTGTTACCGCAGATTTTACCATGTGGAGTTATTTTGTTACAGCAATTTTCTTTTCCCTATTTTTCTTGGGAGGTTCAGCAGGTTCTACCTCTGGAGGTGTTAAAATTGTACGACATATTATCTTACTAAAAAGTAGTTTTTTAGAATTTAAAAGAACCTTACATCCGAATGCAATAATTCCCGTTCGTTATGACGGAAAAGCGGTAAAACAAACCATTGTATTTAACATTTTATCATTCTTTGTATTGTATATGTTAATTTTTATTGTAGGAACAATTATACTTACTTTCTTTGGTTTAGATTTTTATTCTGCCCTAGGAGCTTGTGCCTCTTCGTTAGGAAATATTGGCCCTGGAATCGGTACGGTAAGTCCTGTTGATAATTTCAATCATTTATCAATCGGTGCAAAATGGTTTTGTTCCTTTTTAATGCTCATAGGTCGTTTGGAACTTTTTACAGTACTTATTTTATTTACTCCTTTCTTTTGGCGTAAAAATTAATATTTCATAATATCTTTATATTTTATAAAAAACAAATCATAAAATAAGAAAACCCCAATTTTATCGGGGTTTTTCTTGTTTATAACAATAAATTATCTTTATTTGTTAGCTTCAAGATAATCGCTAAAAAAATTAAAAATGAATGCAGATTCTTTTACTATTTTAAAATATAAACATATAAATAATACTTTTTCTTTATTTATTCTTTGTTTTTTTATTTTTATCTCTTCAAATATTGCACTTGCCAAACCAATAAATAGCAGTCCTAACGTACGCTTAAAGATCAGTACAGCTACCGCAGAAAGAAATACCAGAATATATTATACCCAAGGAAAAACAACAAATTTCGATAATGGATATGATGGTTCTTTATTTGGAGGAGTTGCACTTAGTTTTGCATTATATACACAATTAGTTTCAGATAAAAATGGGAAAAAATTAGGCATTCAAACAGTACCACAAGCGTATGAAAAAATGGTAATTCCTATTGGATTAATTATCAGTGCAAATCAAGAAATAACTTTTTCAGCAACAATTGAAAACTTCCCAGAAAACCTTGAAGTATACTTAGAAGATAGGGTTAATAATTTATTTATCAATCTATCAAAAGGTACACATAATCATACAATTACTAAAAACACCAATGGTGTTGGACAGTTTTTTTTACATACTTCTTTTACTGGTATTCCTACGCCTCCAAGCACAGCAACATGGACGGGAAATACCAATAATGATTGGCATATTTTCTCTAATTGGTTTTCAAATACCGTACCTTCCGCTACTAGCGATATTATTATTCCTGCTGATTTAAATAAGTATCCAACAGCAAATTCGGCGGTAACTTTTAAATCGTTAACCTTACATTCAGGAGCTTCTTTTATCCCTAAAGATAAAGTTACAGGTAACATCACCTATAAAAGAATGATTCCTGATACTAAATGGCATTTAATTTCATCGCCTGTTTTAGGAGAGAATACTCAAAATATTATTCAAAATGAACCTTTAGCAACAGGATTACAGACGAATATCGGACTTGCAAATTTTAGTAATAATGGAAATACTCCTTGGATTTACGCCACGAAAACAAGCAATAATGATATTTTATCAGGAAAAGGAATGTCTGTAAAATTAACAACTCCTAAAAGTTTCTCCTTTACAGGAAGGGCAAATACATCAAGTGTTTCTTACCCAATTTCAACAGGTTCTCGAAATAATTTTAATTTAGTCGGAAATCCATTTACAGCATATATAAATTCTCAAAACTTTGCACTTAGCAACACAAACGTACTTGAATCTCAAACAATTTGGATTTGGAATGGCTCATATTATGAAACGTATAATGCCAATAATCCTATTGAAATCGCACCAGGACAAGCATTTTTTGTGGAAGCAATAAGCAATGAAAATATTATTTTTGATGCTTCAAATCAAAAACATCAAACAACAGATACTTTTAAAAGACCACAAAAAAACCCGTCTTTTGAATTATTTGTAACAGATGAAAAAAACACAAAATCTACAAAAGTTTTCTATGTCGAAAACAAAACAACTGGCTTTGATAATGGCTATGATTCTAAAATATTTGGAGGCACAACATCTTCAAATTTTGAAGTATTTACCGAATTAATCACCAAAAATAAACAACATAAAAATCAACCAAAATTAGCCATACAAACATTGCCGACTTCTAAAATTGAAGAACTAATAATCCCTATTGGTTTAAACGCAAAAAAATCTCAAAAAATAACTTTTTCGATTCATAAAACAAACTTTCCTGAAAATATTCAAATTTATTTAGAAGATAGAATCAACAATACTTTTACGAATATTTCAACTAAAAAACATCCATTAATTTTAGAAAATAACACAAAATCTAGCGGAAGATTCTATATTCATACCACTACTGATAATTTAGAAAAAAATAATATTCAGAAAAAAATACAGAAAATTTCTATTTATAAATCAGCCAATAATACCCTTATAATTACAGGACTAGAAAATCAAGAAACACAAAAAGTATCTTTAAAAATATTTTCTATTTTAGGAAAAAAAATGCTCAACAAACAATTTAATGCCACGCAAACAAACATTATTGAAATACCAAAAATGGCAAAAGGGATTTATATTGTCGAATTACATACTGATTTAGGAAAAATCAACAAAAAAATTATATTTGATTAAATTATGATTTTAGAAAAAAAACTCGAAGATAAAAGGATTTTATGGCTTCAAAATAAAAATCAATATATTGTTGTTGAACCTGTTGTTGCACAAATAATAACGCTTTTAAATAATAATTTTTCAAACAAAGAAATTGCCCATACTTTAGCGGATAAAATAACCGTTCCTCAACAAGAACTAATTACTTTTATTCAAGAAATAGCCAACAATATACTTTCTGAAAATAAAGACGATAACAATCTTAAAAATAATATTATTTTGGATGTTCCTCAAAAATTTGAGTATCATTATTACTACAAAATGAATACTATTATCATTAAAGTAAGCTATTTATCGGATTATGAAAAATATTTAGTGCATCCAAAATTTGCACATTTAGAAATAGATAAACCTTCAGAAATAAGCCATCATTACAAAGTTTATAGCACTGAAAAACACATTTCTTTTTCTATTGATAATAACATTATTGATACTTGGGAGTTAAACGAAGTTCATTATTTTCAAGGGAAATTTTCTATGAAAATTGTAGAACATATCCACCAAAAAGAAGAAGCAGAATGGCTGGGAGTTTTTCACGCATCCGCAATAAGTAACGGCAAGGAATCAATGCTTTTTTTAGGTGATTCTGGTAACGGTAAAAGTACGTCTTTAGCCTTATTACAAGCCAATTATTTTACCTGTTTAGCCGACGATTTTGTGCCAATTGATGCTGAAAAAAAGCATATTTATAGTTTTCCTTCAGCGATTTCTATCAAAAAAAATAGCTTGCCTGCCCTACTTCCTATTTATCCTGAATTGGAAACTTCGGCAGAATATAATTTTGAAAGATTACATAAAATTGTACGTTACTTAATTCCTAACAACACCGATTATCAACAACATTTGCCTTGCAAAGCATTGATTTTTATCAAATATGAAAAAGATAGTGATTTACAGATTTCAGAAATATCAAACTTAAATGCTTTTGAGCAATTAGTTCCTGATTCTTGGCTATCGCCAATTGCTGAAAATGCGGAGAAATTTTTAAATTGGTTTGAAAAACTGCCTTGTTATCAACTTACGTATTCTGATAACAAAAAAATGATTGCTACCGTGCATAAAATTTTTAATGATGAATTATAAAGAAACGTTATTTTTTATCGGAAAATGTTTAACGATTACCCATGAAAAAGATAATCGTATTTTAGTTGAAAAAGAATTAAAATCCGATACTATAAATTGGGATAATATTGTTAAAATAACTACTGGTCATTATGTATTTCCTGCATTATATTGCAACTTAAAACGTGCTGATTTCCTTCATTATTTACCCGAAGATTTAGTAGAATATATGAAATATATTACTGACTTAAATCGGGATAGAAATCAGCAAATAATTAAAGAAGCTAAAGAAATAAACACACTATTATTAGCAAATAATATTACGCCTATTTTCTTAAAAGGAACAGGGAATTTATTAGAAGGTTTGTACCAAGATATTGCCGAACGAATGGTTGGTGATGCTGATATATTGGTCAATAATAACAATTTTAGAAAAGCAATACGTGTTCTAAAAGAAAATGGATACAGTGAAAAATCTGAAAATTTTGTAGATAATACACTTGTAAATAGACACTATCCTAAGTTAACAAAAAAAGGTAAAATAACTGCTATTGAAGTTCATTATAAAATGGTTCGTAACGAAAAAGGATTTTCCTATAATGATGTAAAAAACAGTTTAAAAACTTTAAAGGATACAACTACAATACTATCATATAATAATCAACTATTATTAACCTGCTTTAATAAACAAATTAATGATAGAGGACAATGGACAAAAAGTATTGCTTTTAGAAACTTTTATGACGTGTATTTATTATCAAAATTTACCGATACAGAAACAGTAATCAGCAATTTTAAACATTCTGAAGCGGATTATTTGAACAATTTTATAGCTAGTTGTAGTTATTTTTTTAATGCACCTATTTCCTTAAAATATACCAAAACAAAACAAGCTGAAAAATTTGTGAAAAAGCAAGTTTCATTAATTAAAAAGCCAAAAATTTTTAATTTAAATAAAAATTTTTGGCTTTCCTATTTTATGACAAAAGAAACGTTATCTGTTATTATAAGAGCATTTTACCTAAAAGAATATCGTACTTATATATTCGATAGAATAAAAGAACTTAAAACATCTAAACAGAATTAAATCAACTCCTTAACCGCTTCAAAATCTAACCCTCCATAATTACCTGAACTCATTAATAGTAAAGCAGTGTTTTCTAAATTTTGATTAAATAAAAATTCTTTGAAATCGGTAGGATTTGTATAAATAATTAAATCATCACGCTCAAAAGCGGTTGCTATTTGTTGCTCAGTAACGGCTTCTAATTGTTTAATTTTAACCGCATCTGGTGAATAAAATACAACGGCTTTATCAGCTTTAGCTAATGCGCCTTTATACTCTTTTAAAAATTCTGCATTTAAGCTAGAATAGGTGTGCAATTCTAAACAGGCTAAAACACTGCGTTCTTTATATTGATTTTTTACCGCCCTGGTAGTTGCTTTTACTTTACTTGGGCTGTGTGCAAAATCTTTGAAAATTACCGAATTTTTATTTTCCGCAATTTTTTCTAAACGTTTACTTGCTCCTTTAAAACTAGCAATTGCTTCATAAAATTCATCTTCATCAATTCCCATGTGCTGACAAATCCACTTTGCTCCTGCTATATTTTGTAAATTATGTTCTCCAAAAATTTCTAAAGGCAAATCACCGTCAGGAGAATCTAAATACGTAATTCCATTATCAATAAAATATTCAGGGGTTTTATACGGATAAATTTTAATAGCATTTGTTGAGTTTTCAACGATATCTTTTACAACCGTATCTTGCTCATTATACACCATCATTCCTCCGTTGGTAAGCGAATCTGTAAAAATTTTAAACTGCTCATTATAGTTTTCAATAGTTGGAAATACGTTAATATGATCCCAAGAAATTCCGCTTAACAAGGCTATATTTGGTTTGTATAAATGGAATTTAGGACGCATATCTATTGGCGAACTTAAATATTCATCGCCTTCTAAAACAATAAATTCATTTTCTTTGGTTAAATGCACCATGGTTTCAAAGCCATCTAACTGAGCTCCTACCATATAATCAACCTCTCTTTCATGATAATTCATCACATGTAAAATCATTGAAGTAATGGTTGTTTTTCCGTGAGAACCACCAATAACGACACGCGTTTTATCTTTAGATTGCTCATATAAAAATTCAGGATATGAATATATTTTAACACCTAATTCTTGTGCTTTTAACAATTCTGGATTGTCTTTTTTAGCGTGCATTCCTAAAATTATAGCCTCTAAATCAGTGGTTATCTTTTCAGAGAACCAACCAAATTCGTTCGGTAATAATCCGTGTTTTTCTAAACGAGTTTTAGATGGATTATGAATTGTATCATCACTTCCTGTTACGATGTCTCCTTTTTGATGTAGGGCAATTGCTAAATTATGCATTGCACTTCCGCCGATAGCTATAAAATGTACTCTCATTTAAATATTCTAAATTTTATGTAAAGATAATAAACTATAAAAATGGTTTACTAGTTTGTTTATAAAAAATAATTAGAATATTTTCTTCGGATACATAAAAAACAGTAAAAAAGGCTTCCAAAATTGGAAGCCTTTTTTCTCTAAAAACTAAAAATACTATTATTATACCGTAGCAGCTACACCATTATAACATGCTTGATAAATGGCTTTAATTTCTTCGAATTTTGGTTTTCTTGGGTTAAAAAGCGTACAAGGATCTTTCATTGCATTTTCAGTTAATGTATCCAATTTAGCTTCCCAATCTTCTTTTGAAATTCCGTATTCTTTTAAAGAACCAACAACTCCAGCAGTTTCACGTAAAGTTGAAATATCTTGTGCAAAATCTTCTGCAGTAGATTTCCCTAACATTTTAGCTAAAATTTCGTATTTATCGGTTACTTTTGAGTTGAAACGAACAACATTTGGCATTAAAATAGCATTCGCACATCCATGAGGAATACCAAAAGTACCACCTAATTGATGCGACATTGAATGTACAATTCCTAACCAAACATTGGTAAACGCCATACCTCCCATACAAGAAGCATCATGCATTATTTGACGTGCTTCTAAGTTTTGTGGCTCCTCAAGAACGGTCGGTAATGTTTTAAATACTAAATCAATAGCTTCTTTTGCTAAAGCGTCATTATACCTGTCGGCAATATTTGAAGCAAAAGCCTCTACCCCATGACTTAACACGTCTAAACCTGTGTTTGCAGTAACATGTTTTGGCATACTTACACAAAGCTCACCATCAATAATTGCAACATCTGGTGTTAATTCGTGCGATACAATTGGGTATTTTGTTCCTTTTTCTCTATCAGTAATTACTGAAAGTCCTGTAACCTCAGTTCCTGTTCCACTTGTTGAAGGTATTGCTACAAAAATTGCTTTATTACGCAAAGGTTTTACAGCAAAAGGAGCTGCTAATTCTTCTAGTTTTGAATCTGGATATTCATAATAAATCCACATTGCTTTTGCTGCATCAATAGCCGAACACCCTCCTAAACCGATAATAATATCTGGTTGTTCTTGTGTGAAAAAAGCCGCACCTTTAAGTACTGTATCAATTGATGGATCTGGCTCTACTCCTTCAAATATTGAAGATTCTATTGAAGCTTCTGAAAGAAATTTTTGAGTTCTTTCTAAAGAACCATTTTTCTTTACAGAACTACCACCGATAACGATAACTGCTTTGTTTCCTTTTAAGTTTTTTATGTTTTCAAGACTTCCTAGTCCGTGATGTATTTCTTTTGGTACAATAAATTTTGCCATCGTAATGTTGTTTTATAATTATGATGCAAAACTACTGCGACGCTTTCAAAAAAGAATTACTAATATGGTTCAACTACTTATGAAAAAAGTCCAAGTTTGTTTTATCGAGTTTTTATCTAATAAATATCTCTAGGGTTTACACCAAATTTATTCTTAAAGGCAATACTAAAATTAGATAAATTGTTATACCCGTACTCTAAATAAATATCAGAAGCTTTTAAACTACCGTTTTCTAAGGCTTCTTTTGCTTTTTGCAAGCGCTTGTCCTGCAACCATTTTCCCGGTGTTACGTTGTATTCTGAGGTGAAATGACGTTTAAAGGTAGATAAACTCATGTTGCATAAAAAGGCGATTTCTTCTAATTTTAAGTTAGAATACACATTACTTTCTACCGTTTTTTTAAAAGATGAACTTTCTTTAGCTATTAAGGAATGTAAGTAAATTTCAAATTTTTCGCCATATTTACCTAATAAATAGAGCATTATCTCTTCAAATTTAACCGAAAGAATTTTATCTTTAAAAGCGGTATTTGTTAATGTAATACTTGTTAGCGAATTTAAATACCAAGTAATATACGCATCATTTTCAATAACAAAATAAGAAATTTCTTCAGGTTTAATTTTAGTTAATGTTGCATGTTTTTCTAAAAAACACTTTAATTTATCTTCAGAAAAAAAAAGAAGTTTACAGTAATAAATATCTTCATTATCTAATAATTCTGTCCACAAACAATTACCATTTTTTATAAGTAACGACTGCTCTTTATTTACAGAAACAGCGGTATCGGCAAAATGAACCTGTTTTTTACCTACTTGCAAAAAACTAAACATATTCATGCTTAAATTCACCTTACTTTTTATAACATCATTTGTCATTTTAAAATCATAAACAAATAATTCAGGTTTTGTAATTGTAGCACCTAAATATGCTTCGGGAATGTTTTCTATAGCCATATTTCTAAAAATAAAGGACAAATATATTATTATATTTAAAAAATATCATTAATAAATTATGTAGTATTTTAAACAATAAGATGTTAGCATTTAACATCAAAAAAAACAATAATTGGCCCGCTTTTTGACCTACAACTCCCTTTAAAAATCAGAATTTTAATTTACATGCTTACTAACGCCTGACCGACCAAAAAAACATCCGTTATGAAAAAAGTCACAACACTGTTATTTATGATTACATTTTTCGCTACTACACTAAACGCTCAAGAAAATTACGAAAATCTTTGGGAACAGGTACAGAAATTTGAAAAAGAAAATTTACCAAAATCAGCTTTAAAAGTCGTAGAAACTATTTACGCTAAAGCGGATGTTGCTAAAAATTCGCCACAAATTATTAAAGCACTTTTTTATAAAAGTAAATTTTCGTTGACTTTAGAAGAGGATGCGCAATTAAAAATTATCAATCAATTTAAAATACATATTGATAAAAGCGCTTTTCCTACAAAAAATGTATTGGAAAATATATTGGCAAATTTATATTGGCAATATTTCAATCAAAATAAATGGAAGTTTTATAACAGAACAAAAACAAGTGAAAAAGTTGATACTATCGATTTTAGAACTTGGGATTTAGATACACTTTTTGCCGAAATTCATACACATTATCAAAAATCATTAGAAAACGGATTATTATTACAACAAACCGATATTCGTGAATTTTCTGATATTTTATATATCGTACAAGGTTCAAAAGAATACCGTCCTAGCTTATTTGATTTTTTAGCACATAACGCACTTGATTTTTATAAAACATCAGAAACAAATATTACAAAACCTAGCTATCAATTTAAAATTGATAATTCGGAATTAATAGGAACTGCAAAAAAATTTACGCAACTAAACTTGGTTACAAAAGATGCAACATCGCTTCAATTTAATGCCTTAAAAATTTATCAAGAATTAATTAATTTCCATCTAAAAAACAAAAATTTAAAAGCCTTAGCTACCGTAGATTTAGAGCGTTTAAATTTTGTAAATAGTCATGCTATTTTTAATGATAAACAAGATTTATTTTTACAAACATTAAAATCATCCGAAGAAAAACAGCAAAAAAATGCTACTTCAGGATTGTATAGTCATCAAATTGCAGAAGTTTACAGACAACAAGCAAACAGTTATCGTCCTAATAAAAATGAAGATTTCCGTTTTAAAAATAAAGAAGCTTTAACTATTTGTGATGCTGTAATTTCTAAATTTCCGAAGAGTGTTGCATCAGAAAAATGTAAGGCTTTAAAAGGACAAATAACAAACAAATCACTGTCACTTTTATCAGAAAAATTTAGTCCTATAAATACAGCTTCTCGATTATTAATTACCTACAATAATATTGATAAACTTTATTTTACAGCTTATAAAATTGACAAAAATAAAATAACGGAATTAAACAATCTTTACAAGGAAGAAGAGCGAATCAATTTTATTAAAAAACTAACCAAAGTAACTTCTTGGAATGATAAATTAAGAAATGAATTTGATTACAAACAGCACACCACAGAAGTAATTATTCCGAAACTTACGCAAGATAATTATTTAATTGTAGCTCATGAAAATAGCGTTTTAAATACCGATACTTTATACGCTACCGCAAATATTCAAGTAAGTAATTTAGTGTTAATTGAAAATACTGATAACAATATAACAAAGTATCAGATTGTAAACAGAAACACTGGAAAACCAATTGAAAATGCCCAATTATTATTACAAAATAATGAACGTAGAGGCGAAAAAAAACTACATCAAAAATTAATTACAGATAAAAATGGTTTTGCAACTTATATAAGTAATGATAGATATTATAATGTATCAATAACAGTTACATCGAAAAATGACAGCGCTATTTTTGGCGATTATTATTTATATAAACATGAAAAAAATACGGTAAAAAAGAACAAAGAAAGTATTACAATAAAACCATTTATTTTTACTGATAGAAGTATTTATCGACCTGGGCAAACGGTTTATTTTAAAACGATTTTAATTCAAAAGAAAGGAGAAAAAAACACCTCTTTTTCAGATTCATATATTGAAGTAACCTTAAATGATGTAAACGGACAAAAAGTAAAAACCTTAGATTTAAAACTTAATGAATTTGGTTCGGCATCTGGTGAAATTATATTGCCAAATACAGGTTTAACAGGTGAATATAATTTTTCTATTCGTAAAAGTTCAAAAGAAAAAAACAGTCTTATAAACGGTATTCCTTTTTACTTTGAACGAGAAAATAATATCAACAATATTTTAGTTGAAGAATATAAACGTCCAAAATTTGAAACCGATTTTAAACCCGTTACTCAAACTTTTAAAGTAAATGATATTATTACCGTAAACGGATTTGCAAAAGCTTTTTCTGGTGCAAATGTTACCGATGCTAAAGTGGTATATCGTGTACATAGAAAAGTACAGTATCCGAGTTGGTGGTATTGGCGTGGTGCTAATTCATCGGTAGAAGCTCAAGAAATTACACACGGAGAAAGCATTACAGATGCATCAGGTAATTTTTCAATTCAATTTAAAGCAATTCCTGATGAAAGTGTAAACAAAGAAAGTTTGCCTGTTTTTAACTACGAAATTACCGCAGATATTACCGATGTAAATGGCGAAACACGAAGTACAACAACTATTGTAAATGTTGGATATCATGCTTTATTGGCTTCGTTACAAATTAATTCGACCATAAATAAGGACGATAAAAAGCACGAAAAACAGCACGAAATAACTATTACAACCAATAATTTAAACGGGCAGTTTGCACCTAGCAGAGGAACTGTAAAAATTTACAAGCTTCAAGCTCCTAAAAACCCGTTGCGTAAAAGACCTTGGAATACGCCTGATTATCAAGATATTTCTGAAAATGAATTCAATAAATTATTTCCGCATGATGCCTATTCTAAAGAAGAAGTAAATCAAACTACTTGGAAAAAAGGTGCGCTTGTTTTTGAAGAATCTTTCGATACACAAAAATCAACAGCACTTATTTTAAATCATCTTAAAAATTGGACTTCAGGAGCATATATTGCTATTTTAAATACTACAGATAAATTTAATCAAAAAGTAACAGACAAAGCACATTTTAATATTACGAGTACATCCGAAGAAAAAGTAGCTGATAATCAATTATTTTTTATCAAAACAGATAAAAAGTCTTATAATATTGATGAAACTGTTTGTGTACAAATTGGCTCGGCATCAAAAGATATGACCGTAATTGTTGAAATTGAAAAAGATTATAAAACGATTGACACTAAATTTATTCATCTAAATAATGAGATAAAAAATATTGAAATCCCTGTTCATAAAGATGATGTTAAAGGTTTTGCTATCAAATATTATTTTGTGAATTATAATTCTTTTGATACTGGATTGTTAAATATTTCAGTAGAAAATGAACAAGAAAATATCAGTATTGAAACCAATACTTTTAGAGATAAATTACAACCTGGAACTACCGAAAAATGGAGTTTCACTATTAAAAACGATAAGAAAAACAAAGTAACTGCCGAAGTTTTAGCAAGTATGTACGATGCTTCTTTAGATGAATTTAAATCTCATAATTGGTCATTTAACCCAATAAGAACAGCGACTTATTATTCTCGTGGAAATTCGGCAAGTGCACATCATAGTTTTGGAAACGAACATTTTCGAGTTTTTAATAGATATTATTCGAATAATAGTTATCCGAATCAACAATATGATAAACTAAAATTGTTTGGATTTAGTTTTAATAATAATAATTGGGCAAATAAAAACTATAGAAGAAAAATAGCGCAGCAAAGAATACAAGAAAAAGAAAAAATTGAAACTTCTGGAAAATACTCTGGTGTTATATCGGGTACTATTTCTGATGAATCTGGACCATTACCAGGAGCTAGTATTATAGTAAAAGGAAGTACAGAAGGTACAGAAACTGATTTTGATGGGAATTTTACTATCAAAGCTAAAAAAGGAAGTGTTCTAATTATTAGTTTTGTTGGCATGAAAACTGTTAAAAAAACTATTGGTGATTTTTCAAAAATTAATATCACTATGGTTAGTGATAATAATTCTTTAGATGAAGTTATTGTTACAGCTTTAGGTATTAAAAGAGTTAGCAAAAGTATTAGTGCTTCGCTTTCTGATAGAGCCGATGGAATAGCTATAAACAGCATTGAAGGTGAAGAAGGAGCTCCTCAAGGTTCTGTAAAAAAAGAGTCTTCTAATTCTGAAAAAATAGATTTAAAAGGCATTAAAATTCGTAAAAACTTACAAGAAACTGCTTTCTTTTATCCGCATTTAACTACGGATAAAAAAGGGAACATCTCTTTTAGTTTTACAACTCCTGAGGCATTAACCAAATGGAAATTACAATTATTAGCACACACAAAAGAAGCTTTATCAGCAACTAAAACACTTACAACCATAACTCAAAAAGAGTTAATGATTACACCAAATGCACCACGATTTTTAAGAGAAGGTGACAACATAACATTGAGTGCTAAAATTTCGAATTTATCCGAAGAAAATTTACAAGGAATTTCTCAATTAATTTTAACTGATGCCATTACAGGAAAAGAAATTCAATTATTAGATAACTCAACTAAAAATCAAAGTTTTAGTGTAAATTCAAAAGGAAATACCAGTGTTTCTTGGAACTTGGCTATTCTTGATAATATTCAAGCTGTTCAATATAAAATTGTAGCAAAAGCTGGCAATTTTTCTGATGGAGAACAAAATATGTTACCTGTTTTATCAAATAGAATGTTAGTTACCGAAACCTTGCCGATGTGGGTGCGTTCGAATCAAACAAAAACTTTTACCTTAGATAAATTGAAAAACAATACTTCTACAAGTTTAAAACATCATAAATTAACGTTAGAAATAACTTCAAATCCTGTGTGGTATGCAGTGCAAGCTTTGCCGTATTTAATGGAATATCCGTATGAATGTAGCGAACAAACTTTTGCACGTTATTATGCAAATACCTTGGCAAGTTTTATAGCAAATTCAAATCTGAAGATTCAAGAAGTTTTTAAGCAATGGAAATCGAGCGATGCATTATTATCAAATCTTGAAAAAAATCAAGAGTTAAAATCATTGATAATTCAAGAAACGCCTTGGCTTCGTGATGCACAATCGGAAAACGAACAAAAGAAACGTATTGGGTTATTATTCGATTTGAATAAAATGAAAAACGAGCAAGAAAATGCAATCAATAAACTTCAAAATATGCAAATGAGTAACGGAGGTTTTCCTTGGTTTAAAGGAGGGATTTATCCAAATACTTATATTACGCAGCATATTGCTAGCGGGTTTGGACACTTAAAAAAATTAGGCGTATCTAATTTTGATACTAAAACAACACAAGTTTTAGAAAAAGCAGTTCGTTTTTTAGATGCTGAAATAGCAATTCAATACGATAATTTACTAAAAGAAGCGGCAAGAATAAAAGCCAAAAAAGGACAAACTGCATCAGAAGAATATCTAAAGAAAAATCATTTGAGTTATGCAACTATTCAATATTTATATATGCGTAGTTTTTATCCTGAAATAAATGTTGCTTCTAAAACCAAAACAGCAATTTCATATTATAAAAAGCAATCTGCTACTTTTTGGAAAGATTACAATTTATATGCACAAGGGCAAATATCTTTAATTCAATTTAGAGATAATAGTAAAACTCTTGCCTCTAAAATTTTAAAATCATTAAAAGAAAATAGTATTACTTCGGATGAATTAGGAATGTATTGGAAAAGTAATGTTGCAGGATATTACAGTTATCAAGCACCAATTGAAACGCAATCTTTGTTAATTGAAGCTTTTTCTGAAATTGAAAATGACACAAAAACTGTTGATAACTTAAAAATCTGGTTGCTTAAAAATAAGCAAACAAATCGTTGGAAAACAACAAAAGCAACTACCGAAGCCGTTTACGCCTTACTTTTACAAGGAAGCGACTGGCTTTCAATTACCGATATGGTGGATGTGAAAATTGGAAATAATAAAATTGAAGCATCAAAACTAGAAAATGTAAAAGTAGAAGCTGGTACAGGATATTTTAAAACATCGTGGAATGGTAACGAAATTACACCAAATATGAGCGAAGTTACTATTTCTAAAAAAGGAACAGGTATTGCTTGGGGAGGTGTATATTGGCAGTATTTTGAAGATTTAGATAAAATTACATCGGCAGAAACTCCGTTGAAATTACGTAAAAACCTATTTAAAAAAATAACTTCGGATACTGGTAAAGAACTTATCAAAATAACCGATAAAACAACCTTAAAAGTTGGCGATTTAATTACTGTAAGAATCGAATTACGATGCGATAGAAACATGGAATTTGTACACATGAAAGATATGAGAGCTTCAGGAGTTGAACCAATAAATGTACTTTCGCAATATAAATCACAAGACAATTTATATTATTACGAAGCTACAAAAGACGCTTCAACAAATTTCTTTTTCGACCGTTTACCAAAAGGTGTTTTTGTATTCGAATATGATGTTCGTGTAAATAATGCTGGTAATTTTAGCAACGGAATTACAACTATACAAAATATGTATGCACCAGAATTTAGTAGTCATTCAAAAGGAGAAAGATTAGTTATAAAATAGTTTTTCAAACAAAATAAGCGCTTAAATTCGCTTTTAAAACATCCTATATTAACGTATCTTGTACCCTTATAAAAGGCAATAATTATGCAACAGAATCAACACACAAACATAGCAAACTATATCAACGAAGTTTTAAAAAACATGCCCGAAGATTGGCTGAAATTAACAACACATCGATTAGATATTTATAATGAAAAATTAGCGAAAACACAATTTTTAGAACAGTTTCAAAACTTATACATCAATAATAATTCAGACAATAAAGCACTATATCAACTGCCGACAGCTTACGATTATATTCGTTTAGGACATCCGCTTTCTTGTATTTTAGAATGGAGTATCGCTACAGAAAAACAATTAAAATCAGAAAACATAATTAGTTTTTCGTCTAAAACAATGCCTGTTTTAGCTATCCTAAGAAAAAATTTACTCGAAAATAAAAATACCAAAATTTTTTATATCGAAAAATTACCAAGTAATTTTGATGCTGAAATATTAAAAAATACCTACGGATATCAATTTGAATTACAAAAAATAAGTCAAAAAGAACTTGCTGATTTCTCTAATATTTATAAATCTGAAACCTTTGAAGGTAGCACTATTTTAATCGCTGAAAAAGAAAATATTTGTGATTTTCAACTACTGCCAACTATTGATTTTTGTGTCAATACAAACAACAAATTAGGAAGTATTATCATTATAAATAATAAAATTGAAAATGATAAAATTGATACCAAAATAAAAGAAAATAATCAAGCAGAAATCAACAATTATATTGCTGCTATTCAACACGTAAGACGAAGAGAGTCAATTGCAATGACTCCTGAAAACTCGCTTATCGCATTGCAAAAATTTACAGCAAAAGAAAATAATCAAGAAATAAAAAAAGACGTAAAAAAAGACATAAAAGAAGCAAAAAAAATAGTTTTAGAAACCATTTCAAAAATTACAACATCAAGCACAAAACCCTTAGTTGCCTCTAGCGGATTATCAATGCAATACGCCATTATGATGGGACTTATTGATGATGCACAACAAAATCATCCATCAAAAAAGATTAAATTTATTGTGCCTCCAAATTGTTATGGCGGTACCAACGACCAAGCCAGACGTGTCGCAGATTCTATTGAAAATGTCGCTGTTGTCGATTTATTAGTCGATGGTGATAATGAAATGGTACAAAGTTTAGACCGTATTTTAGCCGAAATCGCTGAACAAGATGCAATTCCGTATATCATTGCCGAAATTCCTACAAACCCAAGAGTTGAAGTACCAAATCTTCAAGATTTAAACAAGGTTTTAAGTACAAAACGTAGCACAAAAACAGGCGAAATGGCAATTGCTCCTGTTTTTATTTTAGATCAAACTTTTTGCCCAAACGTACACTTTTTAGGCGAAAATGATATTCTTTCAAACGTTAACGTAATTTCGTATGTAAGTGGTTCTAAATTTCCTAGTGGAGGAAAATGTACCGCTGGATATTGTGTCGGAAATGCAAAAACGCACGCGTTAATCGAAAAAATTGACACACATTTAACCATTTCTGATAACCAAGCAACGGATTATCAATATGAAATATTAGCAAAACAATTGCCTTCGATGAATCAACGAATCGAAGATGCTTATAAAAATACCCGTGAATTTGTTACCTTTATCAGTGAAAAATTACCAACAGCTAACATAAATTTTGTATCCGAAGAATTAGCTTCTCAAAGTTTTATGCCCTCTGTTTTTTCTTTAGATTTACCAACAAAAGGAAATACGCATCAAGAAAAAGAAAGCTATAAAAGAGCCTTAAATTTAAAATTAATCAATTTAATGATTACTAAAATTCCGCAAGAAAGTAAATTTTGCGTAAGTTATGGGCAATTAAATGGCTGTTATTGGACAATTCCCGCAACATCAACCCAAGGAACAACCAAAGAAGGCGACAAGGATTATATTGTACGAGTTTCAATTTCTCCTACTATGGATGTAGAATTGCACAAAAAAGTGTTTTCAGAATTTGTTGAAATGCTATAAAAATTAATTCTCTATTTTTTGATTATTAAATAGAAAACCTTGCATCAAATTTTATATCAAAAATAAGTTGAAAAATATAAAATAATGATGCAAGGTTTTTTTATGCTCTTAAAAAATTGTTATTTGTAAATAAATATTACAATTTCATATCGGTACTTTCGAAAATTTTATCAGCTGAACCTGCAATAAAACCAGAATATAATTCACCATTTTCCATCGCATGACGGAACGCAAATTCATAATAACAAGACGTGATTTCTTTAGTAACTTCGGTTTCATTTTGTTTAAAAACTACAGGAATTCTATCCGCTAAAATACTTGATTGCTCTAAAAATACCGCTGGAGTTCCTTTAATTTCGCCACCAGAAGTGTTCATTTTAAAGCCATTATCTTTTAAAAACTCGTTCACTTCTTGTAACGATTTAAAAGTAGCTAATTTATTTACATCTACCGTAAAATGATTTGAGCAAAATCCGTTTACATATAACCAAGCTGCGTATTCCGTTTCTGCTTGTAATTTTTCATAAACTTCAAAAGAAGGTTGTTCCCATAAACGACCTTTAAAAACTAATTCGGCAGGGTTTAAATCTTCTTCAGATAATCCATCGATTAAACGTTTAACCGTTGCTTGTAATTCCGAAGAAAACTCTTTTGTTTTTAATTGACTAATAAATACACGTGGCGCGTTTTTATCCGTTGTATGCTCGTAATGTTTTGCGTATAATTTTTTAGCTTCAAAAATATAATCACCACATTCTTGGTAACCAGCTTCTAAAAATGGCGTTGCTAATACTTCAATATTAACACGTTCATCATCAAAAGTTCGAATAGCGATATGATCATTATATACCGTATTTCCTTTTTCTGTTAATAAATTTTTAATTTTTTGTGCAGAAGGAGTACGTTCTGTATACTCTTTCCATAATTTGTCGAATATTTGTACTGCTGTCATAATTATGTAATTTTTACTTCAAAAATAAATCATATTACTTAAAAAGAAGAATTAAAATAGTTAATTTTACCACTTATTATATACTTTTATATTGAATTACACGATTATCAAAATAAAAATAATCAAAATAACATTACCTTAACTAAAATCATCTAAAAAATAGAAAATGAATAATCAATTTGATTATATTGATACACAAATACTTTTAAAACTACGTTCCGATGCTCGAAAAGCATATTCGCAAATAGCCGAAGAATTAAAAGTTTCTAATTCATTAATTCATCAACGGATAAAAAAACTAACTTCGGAAGGCGTTATAAAAAATGCCGAATTTGTTTTAGATGAAAAAATGTTAGGTTACAAAACAAAATCATACACAGGTATCCGTTTACGAGAAGCACGTTTTGCAAAAGACGTTATGAAAGAATTAGAAAAAATTCCCGAAATTACCGAATGTAACTTTGTATCGGGTAATTACGCCATTTTTATTTTAATTTACGCTAGAGATAATGAACATTTACAAAAGGTTTTATACGATAATGTACATTTAATAAATGGTGTAGCAGGTACTGATACTTTTATTTGTTTTGATACTTGTTTTAAAAGAAATATTCCAATTGAATAAAATTGAATACTTGAAAAGATGACAGCGACAATAAAAAAAACACTATTATTAAATTTAGATAAAAGCTTACAAGGTCAATTATTTTTTGATGATTTACACAAAACCTTATACGCTACGGATGCTTCTGTATATCGAAAAATTCCGTTGGCAGTTGCCTATCCGAAAGATGCAGAAGATATAAAATTATTGATTTCTTTTGCTACGGAACATAAAATTACTTTAATTCCTAGAACTGCGGGAACTTCGTTAGCAGGGCAATGTGTTGGCGATGGAATTGTGGTCGATGTTTCGAAACATTTTACCAATATTTTAGCTTTTGATGAAAAAAATAAAACAATTACCGTACAACCTGGAATTATTCGTGATGATTTAAATCGGTTTTTAAAACCCTACGGATTATTTTTTGGCCCGAATACTTCCACTTCTAATCGCTGTATGATTGGTGGAATGGTTGGAAATAATTCATCAGGAAGTACTTCAATTCGCTACGGAGTTACTCGTGATAAAGTAATTGCTATCCAAGGGATTTTATCTGATGGAAGCGATGTTCTTTTTTCAGAAATTACTTCGAAAGAGTTTCATCAGAAAAAAATAGCGAATACTTTAGAAGGAGCTATTTATAAAACTATTTACAATGAACTTTCTCAAGAAGCAATTCAAAAAGAAATTATAAATGAATTTCCAAAGCCAGAAATCCACAGAAGAAATACAGGATATGCTGTTGATGAATTTTTAAAATCTGATTTATTCGGAGGAAATGAAACCACTATAAATCCTGCAAAATTTTTATCAGGAAGTGAAGGTACATTGGTTTTTTCCACAGAAATCACCATACAATTAAACGACTTACCTCCTACTTTTAGTATTATGGTTTGTCCGCATTTTACAAGTATCAACCAAAGTTTAAAAGCTACGGTTACCGCCATGAAACACAAATTGTATGCCTGTGAATTAATGGACAAAGTTATTTTAGATTGTACTAAAAACAACCGAGAACAAGCTAAAAATCGATTCTTTTTACAAGGAGATCCTGAAGCAGTTTTAATGTTAGAAGTTTCTTCGGATACTTTAGAAGATGCAGAAATTCAAGCTAATAAATTAATTGAAGATTTAAAAGCGAATAATTTTGGACATCATTATCCGAAAGTTTATGGCGATGATATAGCAAAAGTACATCACTTACGAAAAGCAGGTTTAGGTTTATTAGGAAATATTGTTGGCGATATGAAAGCCGTTGCGTGTATTGAAGATACCGCCGTTGCTTTAGAGGATTTGCCAGAATATATTGAAGAGTTTACTCAAGTTATGGATAAATATCAGCAAGATGCCGTTTATTATGCGCATGCTGGTGCTGGAGAATTACATTTACGCCCTATTTTAAATCTGAAGAAAAAAGAAGATGTTGTTTTATTCCGAAAAATAACCACAGAAACTGCCGAACTTGTAAAAAAATATAAAGGTTCGTTTAGTGGCGAACATGGAGATGGAATTGTTCGTGCCGAATTTATTCCTTTAATGATTGGCGATAAAAATTATCAATTATTAAGAAGGATAAAAAAAGCGTTTGACCCAAATAATGTTTTTAATCAAGGAAAAATTACAGACGCTTTTCCGATGGATAAAAATTTACGATATGAAATTGACAGAAAAGAACCTGTTATAAAAACATTGCAAGATTTTTCTGAAAGCGAAGGAATTTTAAAATTAGCTGAAAAATGTAATGGCTCGGGAGATTGTAGAAAATCACCAGAAGCAGGCGGAACATTATGCCCAAGTTATAGAGCCACCAGAAACGAAAAAGAAACAACGCGTGCAAGAGCAAATATGTTGCGAGAAGTTTTAACAAATAATACCGCTAAAAATAAATTTGATTCCAAAGAATTGAAGCAAGTTTTAGATTTATGTTTAAGTTGTAAAGCTTGTGCTACGGAATGTCCGAGTAATGTTGATATCGCTTCAATGAAAGCCGAATTTTTATATCAATATCAAGAAACAAACGGTTATTCTTTTAGAAGTACTTTATTTGCGAATAATGCAAAATATAATAAACTAGGAAGTAAAATTCCTGCTCTAACCAATTTTTTAACCAACACTTTATTAGCTAAAAAAATAATGGGTGTTGCTGTAGAACGAACTGTTCCAAAGTTAGCAAAACAACCTTTATCGGCTTGGCTTAAAAATACACCTTCAAATATAAATGACAAAACAGCTAAAAAAACAGTGTATTTATTTAACGATGAATTTACCAATTTTTACGATGCCGAAATTGGTAAAGACACTGTTATTTTATTAGAAAAATTAAGCTACGAAGTTAAAAATATTCTACACGAAGAAAGCGGAAGAAGTCATATTTCTAAAGGTTTTTTAAACGAAGCAAAAATGCTGGCTAATAAAAACATAGCTATTTTTAAAGATTTAATATCTGAAGAAACGCCATTAATAGGAATAGAACCTTCTGCAATTTTAACTTTTAGAGATGAATATATCCGTTTAGCTGATGATAAAATATCTGCTAAAAAAATAGCTAAAAATGTGTTTACTTTTGAAGAATTTTTAGCATCTGAACATCAAAAAGAAAATATAGATACAGCATTATTTACAACAAATACTAAAACACTAAAAATTCATGGACATTGTCATCAAAAAGCATTGTCATCAACTCATGCTAGTTTTTCAATTTTAAATATTCCTGAAAACTATAAAGTTACTATTATGAACACTGGTTGTTGTGGAATGGCTGGTTCTTTTGGGTATGAAAAAGAACATTACAAAGTAAGTATGCAAGTTGGGGAAGATACGTTATTTCCGAAGATTAGAAATTGTTCAAAAGATACCGAAATTGTAGCTGCGGGTACAAGTTGTCGTCATCAAATTTTTGACGGTACAAAACGAATAGCAAAACACCCTGTTACTATTTTAAGAGAAGCTTTGATTTAATTTTAAATCAAAAATAACAAAATAGGAAAATCTAAAAATAACAAAAGCTTTCGATTTATAATCGAAAGCTTTTGTCTAGAATACGTTATCTGTATTTTAAGGTGTTATGGCTGAATTACTTCTTCTTCAGCTAATAAACCAAAAAACTTATCTAAGTTAGGTAAAATAACAATTTTTGTTCTTCTATTTCTAGCTCTGTTTGCACTTGTTTTATTATCTACTAGCGGTAAAGATGAACCTCTACCTGCTGCTATTAATCTGCTTGGATTAATACCATATTTATTTTCTAAAATACGTACTATAGAAGTAGCTCTTTTTACACTTAAATCCCAGTTATCTTTAATTACTTCGTTATGGATTCCTCTTGAATCGGTGTGTCCTTCAATCATAACATCCATACTTGGCTCCGATTTAATAATATCTGCTAATTTTTTAAGCGTACTATAAGCCTTACTATTTACATTATAACTTGCTGTTTTAAACAACATTTTATCTGAAATAGAAATCATCACAACTGTTTTGTCAATATTTACATTAACATCATCAGAATTTTCTAATTGTGCAACATTTATCGATTTATTTAACTGATACGCAACTGCTAAATTCATCGAATCTTTTAATGTTTTTGCATTTGCTAGTTTGGTTGCGTCAACATTCGCTAAAGTTTTACGCATTTTTACTTTCATCGAATTAGACATTACAGTTCCTTCCACCATATCTAATTTTACATCATTTTTTTGTTTTAGATCAGAATTAATTCCTTTTAATGAATTGATTTTAGTGTTATAACGATCTACTCTTTGCTCAATTTTAGCAAATTTAACTTCTAACTGTTGTTTTTCAAAAGCTGTTTTCTGGAGTGCTCCCTGAGTTGCTTTATAGTTTTTTTCTAATTGAACATACTTTTTTTTAGAGACACAAGATGTTCCCATTATAACGACTGCTACTAAAATGAAAATTTTTTTCATTACTTTTATATTTATTGGTTAGATACTAATAAACTTAACTTTTGATGGTTTAGTATAACAAATATTACTTTATTTTAAAAACACCTCAGCCATCATACAGCGGGCACTTCCACCACCACAGGTTTCAATAGTTTCTAGTGATGAATGAATAATTTTGGTATGTTTATTTATCTCTTGTAATTGATTATTTGTCAAAGAATTATAAGCAGATGAACTCATAATTAAAAAGCGTTCTTCATTTTTCCCTTTTACTTGTAGCATATTTCCTGCAAATTGCACTACTTGTTCTTCCGTTATTCCAATTACCTGTTTTCCGCTCGATTTTAAGTGTTTTACAACCGATTTTTTTTCTTTTTTATCATCAATAGACGCTAAACAAAGAATGGCAAAAGTTTCAGCAACGCACATCATTACGTTGGTATGATAAATCGCTGCAATTTCTCCGTTTACAGTTTGATTTGCTGTAAAAATTACGGGCGTATATTCAAAATCTTCACAAAATTCAATAAATAATTCTTCGTCAGCTCTTGGCGATAAAGCACAATATGCTTTTCTATTAGCACGATCTAAAACCATACTTCCCGTACCTTCTAAAAAAATTCCTTCTTTTTCGGCATCAGAATAATCAACAATACTATTTATTTTAAACCCTTTTTCTTCTAAAAGATCCAATATATCTTCTCGTTTTTCTAAACGTCTATTTTCGGCAAACATCGGATACATTGCGACATCGCCATTTTCATGAAAAGAAATCCAATTATTAGGAAATAATGCGTCAGGAGTATCTGTTGTTTTGGTATCTTCAACAACAATAACCTCAACACCAACAGCTTTTAATTTGAGTACAAAAGCATCAAATTCTTGTTGTGCTTTTGCGTTAATTGTGGCAGGTAACATATTTTTTAATTCTTGCTGATAAAAATTATTTACAGCGGTTTGCTCGTTCATTCTGAAACTCGCAGGGCGAATCATTAAAATAGTATTGGTCGTTTGTTGCATGCGCTTAAAAGTATTAAATTTAAAATGTACTTGTATAAAATTTATTTATTTCTGATGATATCGGCTAAATAATTAGCATCTTTTGATACGCCTCCTAAAGTTGCAGAACCACGCGTAAACATCCACGGTAATCCTATAAAATATAAGCCATCAATAGTACTTACGCCTCTATAATTTTTAGGATAACCATCTTTATCTAATTCTAGGCTTTCAATCCATGAAAAATTAGGGCGATATCCTGTTGCCCAAACAATATTTTTGATACTAGAAATCGTTTCTTTTTCAAAAGTAATATCAGTATTTGATGCTGTTTTTGTTCGTCCTACGGCAATTACATTTTTTCTTGAAAGTATTTCTTTCACATTCGTTCCGATAACAGGTTGTATTGATGAATTTATTTTTTTACCAATCCAGCTATATTTGCTGTAACTTAAAAACCCGATAAGTGTAAACCACCACCAAAGTGTTTTTCCTAGAAATTGTTGTGGTAATGATTTTACGTTGGTATTTCCTGAAAAATAAACGGTTCTTGTTCCATCTTTAGAAATTTCATCTAAAATTTGATAGCCAGAATCTCCTGCTCCAACAACTAACGCATCTCCTTTTTGTAACTGATTTTTACTTTTATAAAAGTTACTATGCATTTGCAAAACGCTTTCAGAAATTTTGGTATGACAAGGCGGTGTATATGGAATATGGAAAGGTCCTGTGGCAACGATTACATTTTCGGTTTGAATTTCGCCATCTTTATAGATTACGCAAAAACCTGTTTCATTTTTTTTCACCGATGTTACTAAGGTATCTAATTGTATCGGGATTTTAAATTCAGTAACATACTTTTTGAAATAATTACTAACCTCAATTTTCGTTGGATAATGTCCTTTTGGAGCGTCAAATTTTAAACCTGGTAAATGATTATATTCTGTTGGTGTAAATAATTTTAAGGAATCCCATCTGTTTAACCAAGAAGCGCCAATTTCTTTTTCTCCATCTAAAACGATAAATTTTTTATCTAGTTTTTTTAAATGATACGCCATTGATAATCCAGCTTGAGCACCTCCAATTATTACATAATCCAACATTGATTTTCTTATTTATAGTTTATCTTTCAAAGATAGGAAAAATAAGAGGCATCAATTTCCGACATTTAAAACAGATTATCAGTATTTCGGCTATTATTTTATAGTATTATTATTTTTTACTGATATTTTAAAGTAAACTCATAAATATAGGCGTGATTTTAACTAAAAACAAGAAAAATAACAAGGGGGT
Organism: Tenacibaculum piscium; assembly: GCF_021390755.1. Lineage (NCBI taxonomy): Bacteria > Pseudomonadati > Bacteroidota > Flavobacteriia > Flavobacteriales > Flavobacteriaceae > Tenacibaculum > Tenacibaculum piscium. The sequence goes on from NZ_JAJGWR010000003.1 coordinate 223,776, forward strand.
TTTAATCCCTTGCTTTTACGTTTAATTTTAGCTAAAAATTTCGTTTAATAATTTTGCTAAACGCAATCCGCCTTTTTGTAATTGTTCTCTAACGACAGGAAAATAATCATACGAATAACGATAGCTTAATTTATCGCCTTTTTCTGCTGATGCATATATTTTTTTGGTCAATGTATGCGTATCTTTCATCCAATCGATTACATTTCCTTTTTGAAGATTTTTAATTTGATTTTTTGATAAATCTTTGGCGTTATTGGCTAATTCCATGTAGCTCATATCCCATTTATTGATTAAATCTTCATCCCAAACTCGGTGTAAATTAGATCCTTTTCCATGCCATTGTACTTGTATTGCATTTCCTCCTTTATCTTCTTTTTGTCCAATGTGCATTGGTTGATGTAAATCGCCAACTAAATGGACTAACATTTTCAAATAAAAACGTTTATCTTCGATTGAACTTTCTTTTGATTGTAAGATTTCAATACATTCTTTAATTCCAGTAATTAAATCGCCTTTCGGATTTTTTTTCACTTCATTATAGTTTCCATCTAAGGGCATATTTACGTAATGCCATGCGTAAAATTTCCCATATTTTTTTCTATCTGATTTTATTTCATCGCCAAAAGTAGCTACGAATGCTAGACTTTCGCCTTGCAATAGTTTATCAATTTGTCGTTTTGCTTTTTTGGTTAAATTATTTTGAGCAATTTCTCCTGTAGCTCTGTGTCCTGTTGGTCCCCAGAAATCTTCTCCAAAATGTTCATTGTTTGCAATTGCCGATACACTTATTAAAAAAGCAGAAAACAATACTAATATTTTCATAAATAAATTACGTTTAAATTTTCGCAAAAATATACATTTATTTCTTCGGATATTTTAACTTATTGTTATTTAAACTTTATTATTATTTCTTTTTTAATGAAAAAACATTTGGTTTGTATTACAAACTATATTATTTTTGAGAAGTAGTTTATAACTTTTTAATTAATTTATTATGAAAAATCAAAATCAACTTAATCCAACTGAAAGTTTACAAATAATTTCTGAAGCTATTCATCAAACAAAGGAGAATATTAAAGAACAAAGTTTTTATTACATAATGTGGGGCTGGATTATTGCAATTGCTTCTTTTACGCACTATTTATTATTAGCTTTCACTAATTTGAAACAATCTCATTTAGTTTGGTCAATACTAATACCTTTAGGCTGGATTCTCAGCATAATTTATACTATAAAAAAAGAGAAAAAATTAAAATATGAAACCTATTTAGATACATTTTTAAAAAATTTATGGATAGTAATAGGAGTCTCATTTTTTATTATAAAATTTATTTCCTTTTCTTTAAAAGTAAATCCAACAGCCTTTCTTCTTTTATTAACAGGAATTGGTACACTTATATCAGGATTAACAATGAAATTTAAACCACTCGCTATTGGTGGAGTTTTACTCTTTATTTTTTCAATAATTTCATTATATGTTAATAATTCTGAAACATTATTAGTAAATGGAATTGCTATTATAATTGGCTTTTTAATTCCTGCTTACTTGCTTAAAAATTTAAATAATTCTAACTAATTTTTAAATCATTTTTAAATTATGTATGATAATTTAGATTCAATATTAAATCAACAAATAAGATTAGCCGTTGTTTCAATATTAATTAAAGTTAAAAAAGCTGATTTCAAATATCTTAAAGAACAAACACAAACAACACAAGGAAATTTAAGTCATCAATTGAAAAAACTCAAAGAAGCTGAATATATAAATATCACAAAAACCTTTGAAAAAAACTATCCTAAAACTTATTGTAGCTTAACTTCAAAAGGAAAAAAAGCATTTGAAGAATACGTTAAGCAAATGAAAAAATATTTAAACTTGAATTAAATGGAAATATTTAAAGAAATAATTAGTTGGACTCATATAATATCTGCAACGCTATCCCTAATTTTTGGTGTAGTTGTATTATTTGGAAAAAAAGGAGATATAAAACATAGAAAAATAGGACTTTATTATTTCTATGCTATGCTAATAAATAATCTAACAGCACTAGTTATTCTAAATGCTATCGGAAAATGGTTTTTCCCTCATTGGCTCGCCGTTGCTTGTTTAATTGTAATTATTCCTGGAATATTAGCTATAAAACTAAAATGGACTAAACATTGGCTTAAAATTCATATAATTTGTTTAGTAATCAGTTATTATCTTTTAATTGGAGGAGCAATAAACGAAGCCTTTCTTCATATTGAAAGTTTGAGACCACATATAATTAATAATGACCCAATCGTTAGAATTACTCATATAATTGCACAGTTAGTATTTATTGGTTTACTAATTTATTATTTGAGAAAATACAAGGAAAATTAAATAGAAATAAGACTCAAAAATAAAAGCTAGTAATAAAACTTCGGTTTTTTTATGCTATAATTTTGATACTTTAGCAGAAAATTAGATATTAATGACAGCACCAACAATTACAAACGATGCCATTGTTTTCGGAATTTTAATGATTTCTTTAGGCTTTGTATTTTATACGGAATCAAAAACTACGGGTTTTTGGCATAAATTTTATAAAATAGTTCCAGGATTATTCATGGCATATTTTATACCTGCACTTTTCACCACTTTTGGCGTTATTTCTCCCGAATGGGAAACAATAAATTCGGTAGGAGAATTAGTGAAAGGAAAATCGCAATTATATTATGTAGCGAGTCGATTTTTATTACCCGCCGCATTGGTTTTAATGACCATAAGTATCGATTTGAAAGCCATATTTAACTTAGGCTCAAAAGCCTTAATTATGTTTTTTACAGGAACTGTCGGAATTATTATCGGAGGACCAATTGCTATTTTATTAATTTCGATATTTTCACCAGACACCGTTGGCGGTGCTGGTTTTGATGCCGTTTGGCGAGGACTCTCAACCCTTGCGGGAAGTTGGATTGGCGGAGGTGCAAATCAAACAGCAATGTTAGAGATTTATCAATATAATCCTCAAAAATACGGCGGAATGGTATTTGTTGATATTGTGGTTGCCAATATTTGGATGGCTATTTTATTAATCGGAATTGGTAAAAAAGATAAAATAAATAAGTGGTTAAAAGCCGATACTACTGCTATCGAAGAGTTAAAAGAAACGATGTCGAGTTTTGCAAAAGGCGTAGAAAGAAATCCTAGTTTAACTGATTTTATGTTGATGTTGGCTATCGGATTTGGTACGGTTGGTTTTGGACATTTTGCATCAGGATATTTAAGTACTTTTTTTAGCGATGTAGTTTCAAGTATTGAATCACAAAGTTGGCGTAATATTTTTTCATTTTTAGGCTCAAGTTTCTTTTGGTTGATTAGTATTTCTACAATTATCGCCATTGGATTATCGTTTACAAAAGCCAAGAATTATGAAGGTGCGGGTGCGAGTAAACTCGGAAGTATTTTCATTTATATTTTAGTGGCGACTATCGGAATGAAAATGGATTTAACCATGATTTTTGATAATGTTGGTTTAATTGCCATCGGTATTGTTTGGATGAGCATTCACGCAGGATTGTTAATATTTGTAGCAAAATTAATAAAAGCACCGTATTTCTTTTTAGCCGTTGGAAGCCAAGCAAATGTTGGTGGTGCCGCCTCTGCCCCGATTATTGCACAAGCTTTTCACCCGTCATTAGCGTCTGTGGGCGTTTTATTGGCAGTCTTCGGATACGCCATCGGAACAGTCGGAGCGATCATCTGTACAATTTTAATGGAATTATCGGCTACTTTATAAGAGAATTTCAGCATATTTGCAACTCAAAAATTATACTCATTATGAAAAAAATTATCGCACTTTTAGCGTTTTCTATACTGGCTTTTGCTTGTTCTTCTAAAAAAGAAGGAAACATGATTGTAAAAGGTCAAATTAAAGGATTGAAAAAAGGAACGTTATATCTTCAGAAAATGAAAGATACCAACTTAATTTCTGTCGATTCAATGGCTTTATTAGGAAATGATACCTTTATTTTATCTGATAATGTGAGCTCTCCTGTTATGTATTATTTAACTTTTGATGGAAATACCAAAGACAAACATCTTATGTTTTTTGGTGAACAAGGAGAAATCACGATTAACGATAACTTAGAGGAATTTGGTTTTAATCCAGAGATAAAAGGCTCTAAAAATCAAGATATACTTCAAGAATTTCGACAAATCGATAACAAATTTAAAGACCAACGTTTAGATTTTATCAAAAGAGATTTTGAAGCACGTCAGGCAAAAAACGATACACTTGTAAAAAAATTAGAAACCGATTATAAAAAAATGATGCGTCGTCGTTTTTTATTTTCAACAAACTTTGCCATCGCTCATGCCGATAACGAAGTCGCTCCTTATATCGCTTTATCAGAATTATTTGATGCTAATTTAGTCTTATTAGATACCATTAATAATAGCCTTTCAGACAATGTTAAAAGTTCTGATTATGGAAAACGTTTACAGAAATTTATCACCGAAATTAAAGCTAAAAAGTAATTTCAAATTAAAATTTTAAATACTAAAAACTCGATACCAATTATGATATCGAGTTTTTTTAGTGCTTCAATTTATAAAATTAGTAGAATTATAAATTATTCGATTTTAAAAGAAATAATCGGTAATTTACTATGATTTGCAATATCTTCAGAAATACTTCCTTCAAAGAAATGAGAAATTCCTTTGCGTCCATGCGTTGCCACGGCGATAATATCGGCATTACTTTTATCAGCATAATACAACACGCCACTCTCTACGGTGTATTCCGAAATAATTTTTACATTTTTCAGATTTGAAGCATCTTCTCCTGCTTTTTCAAAGAAATCTAGCATACTTTGTTCAATCTGTTGACTACTTTTAAAACTAATTGTTGGCGTACTTACATATAATAATTCTAATTCACAATCTAGTTTTTCAAAGAAGTTTTTAGCTTTCAAATACGAGGCTACATCATCAGTTGAAAATTCACAAGCAAATACCGCTTTTTGTAATTGTGAAGTAATTGGCGCGTCTTTTACCACTAAAACAGGCGTCGTTGCATATCGGATTACCTTTTCGGTATTCGAACCGATAAACATCTCTTCAATACCGCTTGTCCCTTTAGAACCGATAACAATTAAATCGACCTCTTCACGCTTTGCCAAGGCATCTAATTCTGTGAAAATTTTAAAATGTTTAATAATTGGTGTTACTTTAATGCCTGATAAATAGTCTTTTTCTAAAAATTCGTTAAACTTTTTTTTCGCCAATTCTAATAGAAAAACCGATTCTAATTGCGTAAAATTTGCCGATTGATTCATCATCGCATGTGAGAGTTCTAACATATGAACTACGATAATTTCTGAATTATTTTTTTTAGCTAAAGAAGCGGCTGTTTTTAGCGCATTTTCTGAATATACTGAAAAATCAACAGGAACAATTATTTTTTTCATCATGATATTTATTTAGGTTTTAGTACTCACTAAAGTTACTAAATATTATTGACAAAAAACCTGATTTACAGCATCTAATTACCTTAATAACACCCTTGCACTGGAGTCGCTAAATTGCTAACTGGCACTGGTGAAACATACGGAATCCCTAAACCTAAACCACGTAAAATAAATAGAATCCCTATAAAAACAACTACGTAAGGAATCGCTTGCTGAATTCTTTTTCGGATTAAACCGTTGGCAAAATTTCCAACATATACGATAATCGTCATTAAAGGAACTGTTCCTAATCCGAAGATAAACATATACAAACTTCCTGAAAAAGGATTTGAAGTTGCTATTGCACCAAAAACAGCCATGTAAACTAATCCACAAGGTAAAAATCCGTTTAAAAAACCGATCGTGAAAAAAGTATCATTGCCTTTCTTTTTTAATTCTTTTCCTAATGATGACTTCACTTTCATTACCAATTTAGTAATCGGTTTTGAAAAATTATACTTTTGAAATGTCTTTGGCAATAAAACCATCGAAATCATTAAAACACCCGTTATTATTGATAATTGTTGCTGAAATCCAAAGAAATAAAACCCTTTTCCTAACAAGCCAAACAACAATCCAATTAAACTATAGGTGAATAATCGCCCAAAATGATAACTTAAAATCTGAAAGAATTGTTTAATTTTATTGCTTCTATCAACAGGCAACATAAAGGCAATAGGACCGCACATTCCAATGCAGTGAAAACTACCTAATAAACCAAATATGAGCGCAGAAAGAAACATTAATAAATCAACTCTTTCTCAAATAAATATGGCGTATTTTTGTAATTCCAGGAAACAATAATGTTCCATCGACCACCTAACAAACGTTTCTCAGGCACGAGCAAATATGTATCAGAAATTGAAATAGGGGTTTCAAAATCTAATTGTTTATTAGATGGTCTATATAGGAACACTTTTCCTGTAATCTCTTTAGGATTAAATGCTGTTGGAAAATAGACTTTTAATCCTTCTGGCACTTTTTTTACTTGAATATTTTCTGTTAATGCTTTCGCATTTTTGGTAGCATCAATATTATCTTGAAACACCAATTCTTTTTGATAGTATTCTTCGGATACCAAATCATGAGTATAATTCTGCCCCGTACTCATCGATATAACGAAATATAGTATAAAACTCATAAACGCTATAATTGCAATGACAATTCCTGTACCCCAGTTTAGTTTCATGTTACTTATTTTTAGGTAATATTATATATAACGTGAAGTAATCTATTTTAACCAACAGATTACTTCACGTTATTTTATATGCTATTTAACTTAATATTTTTTGTTTTTTTCTTGTTTTTTAGCGATAACTTCTTGGTCCTAAGAAATTAGTTTGTGTAGTTTCAATTAATTTATCGCCACTATAAACGCCAATTCTAAGGTTTACTTTTTCATCTTCCATTTCAGATTGATGCATTTCAATAAATAGCGTTCCTTGTGCTAATCCTTGTTTTGGAACTTGGAAATTTTGATGTGTTACTGTTTCAATTTTTCCTTTATGAGAAAGTATTTTATAACTTATATCATCAATTTGTTTGGTCGTTTTATTAATTACTTTATAAGTATAAATGTTGCTAATAATATTACCTTTTTTATGCTGATACAACTGCCCTGGTAATCGTAGAATAGTTGCTTCTACATCATTTCTTAAAAATAACATTCCTATTAAAACAGCAATTAAAATACCTAAAACAGCGGTATAACCTTTCATTCTGGCAGTAAACTCAAAAGGTGTTTTCTTTTCAATATTTTCTTCACTAGCAAAACGAATTAATCCTTTTGGTAGCCCTACTTTTTCCATCATGTGATCGCACTCATCAATACAAGCGGTACAATTCACACACTCTAATTGTGTTCCGTTTCTAATATCAATCCCCGTAGGGCAAACGTTTACACATTGAAAACAATCAATACAATCTCCTTTTCCTGTGGTGGCTCTATCTTCTTTTTTACTGAATTTTCCACGTCCTTTCTCACCCTCTCCACGTACGTGATCATAGGCAACATTAATTGTTTTGTTATCTAATAAAACTCCTTGTAACCTTCCATAAGGACACGCAATAATACATACTTGTTCTCTAAACCATGCAAAGATAAAGTAGAAAACTCCTGTAAAAATCAACAATGAAATTAAGGTACTTACGTTGTCTAGCGGATTACCTGTTACATAGTCAATAACGGTATCACCTCCGATTAAATATGCCAAAAATACATTGGCAATTAAAAAAGAAATGATAAAAAAGATAAACCATTTTAACAGTCGTTTCTTAATTTTCTCAGCATTCCAAGGTTGTTTTTCAAGTCGGATTTGTTTTCCTCTATCACCATCGATCCAATATTCTATCTTTCTAAAAACCATTTCTAAGAAGATGGTTTGCGGACAAATCCATCCGCAGAAAATCCGCCCAAAAACAACGGTAAATAAAATAATAAATACCACGCCGACAATCATCGAAATCACTAATAAATGAAAATCTTGTGGCCAAAAAGGAAATCCGAAAATATTAAATTTTCGTTTGATGACATTGAATAATAAAAACTGATTTCCATTAATTTTGATAAATGGTGCTGCTAATAAAATTGTCAATAAAAAATAACTTACGTACGACCTATATTTATAAAATCGTCCGCTTGGCTTTTTAGGATACACCCAAGCACGCTTACCTTCCTTATTGATGGTACCTATACTATCTCTAAATTGTTCGTCCTTGGGTGTTTCCATGATCAACTATTAAAAAAAATCAATTATACTTATTATTTGTTATTATTTAGATTATTCTACAACAGTTTCTACTGTTGCTTCCACTACTGGTTTAGAATCATCTTTATATAATTCTCCTTGAGGTGCTTTTGGATTTGCTGGCGTAGTACCGTGTAAAGACACAATATAACTTGCTACTTTTTGCATATCGATAGGTTTTAAGGTTTTATTCCAAGCAACCATTCCTTTTCCATCTCTACCTCCGTTAGAAATAGTTGAGAAAATATTTTTAATTCCACCACCTAAAATCCAGTAATTATCAGTTAAGTTAGGACCGATACCTCCACCACCATCAGCAATATGACAGGCAGCACAGTTTAAATTAAAAACTGCTTTTCCTCTTTTTAAATCACTTTCTGATGTTAAAACAGTAACAGTTTCAGCATCAATAACAGCTTCTTTTGAGGTTGATTTATAAGCCGCTAATTCTCTTTTTGCAATGGCTACAGATTCTTCATATTCCATTACTTGCGTGTATCCATCTAAAACTTCAAATCGAACTAAATAAACTACTGCAAAAATTATAGTTGCATAAAATAACCCAACCCACCACGGCGGTAATGTATTGTCTAATTCTTTAATTCCATCATAATTATGGTCAAGAATAATTTCTTGTTCTTTTTCAAGTCCTTTGGCTTTTGTCCATTTTGATATTATTTGCTTTGCCCAAGCTAAATTATCGATATCTTCTGGATTAATTCCTGCTTTAATCATGGCTATTTCTTCCACTTTTTGAACACCAGTAATTGTAAGTACTTCTTTGGCTAAAAGCACTAATCCGAAGGCAATTAATCCTAACCAAACTAATGGATTTTCTAAAATATCATACGGATTTTTGTATGAAGTAATTGCTTTGGCTAATGCAAAAGGTGTTAAAAAAGTAAACAAAAATGATATTGCCGATTGAACTCTTGTATAGTTCTTTGGCATTGCATCATTTGCTTTATTTACAACGGTGTTCGATAATACTTCTTTTAGAAATACCACTAATCCAAAACCTATTGTAATATACCAAACTATCGGATTTTCTAAAAAGTTAAACGGTTCTTTATATGCCTTAAATGCCGCTGCTAAAATAAATGGCATTGAAAAAACAAAAAGAAAAGATACTATTGATTGTATATATTTTTTCATAATAATTTGTTTTAATCATTTAAAGGTAAGTCGCTTACCTTACTTATATATTCTTTTTTAGCTGTAAATACCCACCAAAATAATACCACGAAAAAGGTAAAGAATATTGTTAATGAAATCAAAGGGTATATTTCGATACCTGCAATGCTCTCCATATGATTTTTCACGAATTTTAACATCTGTGTTTTTATTTAGAACTTAATTGTTTTTGAACATCTTTTACTTTAATATCGGTACCTAAGCGTTGTAAATAAGCAATTAAAGCGACAATTTCTCTATCTTTCATTTCGATAAATTCTTGTCCGTTTTCTTCAGCATATTTTTTATCCGAAGCATAGTTTTTAGCAAAATCAGGATCTTGGTGTAAGTTCTCTTGAATTTTAGCTCCTTGTGCATCCATACTTGCTTGTGCGTTTGCAATTTCCTCTTCAGAATAAGGAACCCCTAAAGTTACCATTACCCTCATTTTTGCTTGCGTATCACTTTTATCTAATCGATCTCTAACAATCCATTTATATGATGGCATGATAGAACCTGGTGACGTACTTTGCGGATCGTACATGTGATTTAAATGCCAGCTATCAGAATATTTACTTCCGATTCTATGTAAATCTGGTCCTGTACGTTTAGAACCCCATAAGAACGGGTGATCATATACAAATTCTCCAGCTTTAGAGTATTCTCCATAACGCTCTACTTCCGACCTGAATGGACGTACCATTTGAGAGTGACATCCTACACATCCTTCACGAATATAAAGATCTCGACCTTCTAATTCTAATGGTGAATATGGTTTAACACTTGCTATTGTTGGTATATTCGATTTCACTAATAAAGTTGGTACAATTTGAACAATACCTCCAATTAAAATGGCAATAGTTGCAAAAATTGTTAATTTAATTGGTTTTCTTTCTAACCAAGTATGCCATGCTTCTCCTTTTGTTCTATGTTTAGATACTTTGGTTAACGGAACTGCTTCTGCTAAATCATCCGTAACATCACTTCCTGAACGTATCGTTTGCACCATGTTGTAAATCATCACAAATGCTCCAATAATAAACATACTTCCTCCAATAGCACGCATCCAATACATTGGAATTATTTCTGCTACTGTTTCTAAAAAGTTACCATACGCTAATGTTCCATCAGGATTAAATTGTTTCCACATTGATGCCTGTACAAAACCTGCAACATACATCGGTAATGTATACATAATAATTCCTAAAGTTCCTATCCAGAAATGGAAGTTTGCTAAAGCGGTAGAATATAATTTTGTTTTGAATAATCTTGGTACCATCCAGTAAATCATCCCGAAGGTAAAGAAACCATTCCAAGCTAATGCTCCTACGTGAACGTGTGCAATAATCCAGTCACTAAAGTGTGCAATAGCATTTACATTTTTTAAAGATAACATTGGTCCTTCAAAAGTTGCCATACCGTAACCCGTAATTGCAACTACGAAGAATTTTAAAACAGGATCAGTACGTACTTTATCCCAAGCACCACGAAGTGTTAATAATCCGTTTATCATTCCACCCCAAGATGGCGCTAATAACATAATTGAAAAGGCAACTCCTAAATTTTGAGCCCATGTTGGTAAAGCCGTATATAATAAATGGTGAGGTCCTGCCCAGATATAAATAAATATTAATGACCAAAAGTGAACAATTGATAATCGGTAAGAATATACAGGTCTGTTTGCTGCTTTAGGAACAAAATAATACATCAATCCTAAAAATGGCGTTGTTAAGAAAAATGCTACCGCATTATGTCCGTACCACCATTGTACCAAGGCATCTTGTACCCCTGCGTATACTGAATATGATTTGAAAAAACTTACAGGTAATGCTAAACTATTAAAGATATGTAAAACAGCTACCGTTACAAAAGTTCCTAAATAAAACCAAATAGCAACATATAAATGACGCTGTCTTCTTTGAAGAATCGTCCAAATCATGTTAACTCCAAAGGCTACCCAAACAATTGCAATAGCAATATCGATAGGCCATTCTAATTCAGCATATTCTTTAGAACTACTATATCCTAAAGGTAATGTTATCGCGGCGGCGACAATAATTGCCTGCCATCCCCAAAAATTAAGATTACTTAAAAAATTACTCGCCATACGTGCCTTGAGCAATCGCTGTAACGAATAATAGACTCCTGCATAAATAGCGTTTCCTACAAATGCAAAAATTACCGCATTGGTATGTAATGGTCTTAAACGTCCAAAACTTAACCACGAAATTCCGTCTGTTACATTTGGGAATAAAAACATAAATGCTAATAATAAACCTACCGAGAAACCTACAATTCCCCAAAATAGTGTAGCATAAATGAATTTTTTTACGATTTTATTATCGTAATAAAATTGTTGCATTTCCATAATCTAATTTAATTTAATATCTATTGTTAGTTATTGATTTTCTGTTTCTTCTTTCACTAATTCGTCATCAAAAAGGATACGAACAGAGGGTGTATACGAATCATCGTATTGGCCGCTTTTTACCGAAACAATAAATGCAATAAAAAAAATTAGTGCCACTAAAATACTTAGTGTTAGTAATAAGTAAATAACGCTCATATCTTGCCTGATAATTGTTACACAAAGATAATTGTGAAGATTTTCTTAAAACATGATATTTATCATATAATATACCAAGCAAAGAGTATTAATTTACAATCGAAATTTTGCTAGCCTACTACTAAAGAAATAAAACACTAATTTACAAGTACATAACCATATTTTTAAATAAAAAAAGGTGTTTTTTATATCAATTTATTGCATAAATAATGCAATAAAATTATTTTATAAATGAAAAAAAAAGCTAGAAAAAATAAAAAAGAATTGAACCTATTAACCACCTCTTTTCTTCAAAAATATTTCTTGAATTTCATTATTACAAAAGAAATATAATCTGATGAAAAAAGTAGTTACTATTTTAAAAGAATTCTTCATTTTGATACTATTTAAACAAAAAAGAAGAAAGAAAAAAGAAGAAAAAACAACTAAAGTCGTTGAAAATAAACTAAAAATAGAACAAGAAAAAACAATATTAATTAAAAATATGGTTGCTAAAAAAATAAAAGAATTAGATTTTAAAGAGAAATTAAAGAGCTAAATTTTATTTAATAGCCTCTTTCTTCTCTGCTAATAAAGATTCATATTCTCTAATTTTATCATATAATTTCTGAAGTTCTCTTTGTTGCTCAAAATTAGAAAATAAACCTGCGATAGCATCTATTTTAGGTTCTCTTCTGAAGGCCTCGATATGCACTAAAATATAATCTAATATTACCTCATTTTTTGTATTCTGTAAGCTAATAGGCTTTGTATTTAAAAGCATTTCTCCTTTACCTGTAATAAGCCAATTAAAATTTAAATCAGGGAAATTATCGGAAATTAATACGAGCCATTTTGAATTAATTTCAGTTCCTTTCTTTAAAGCATTTCGTAATGTGCCATCGCTAGCACCTATTATTTTTTCTAACTTACTAACCGCTACATCTTTATATGTTATAAATGCTTTTATTCTAGTTGCTACCATAATTATTCGTAAAAAAATACGTTAATTGTTTTATTGAACGGAAAAAAATACGATATTTGCCGTATCAGAACTACAAATGTACGACTAATAATTTTTAATTAACAGACAAATATTGTTCATATACTAAAGTAACCTTTGTTTATTTGTATAAAATTATGAATTAAATAAAAATTATAGGTATTTGTTAATGAAAGTAATAAAAAAATAATTATTGTTGAAAGAATTAGTTTATCTATTATGGTTATTGTGAAGGGTGCTATAAAAATAAACTATGAATTTCTACTTTTTCAAACCAAGGCTTATTATCAAGCCTTGGTTTTAGTTTTTATAGAATTAATTATATTGATATAATACTTTAAATTGTCATCGAAAACAATTTTGTTTCGGGCTTGTTATTATGCAAACGCTTATCAAACGCCATACAGATATTTCGAACATAGGGTCTTGCTTTTTCAGGAACTGTTAAAGTGTTTCCATCGATAAAAACCAAACTATCAGCGACCATTTCTTGTAATTTTTCTAAAAGGATTTCGATACCTTTAACCTTTAAATTTTCAGCATCCCACGAAGTGGTAAAATGACACATAATATTTAAAATATGCTTTCGGATAACTAAATCTTCTTCGGATAAAATATGTCCTCTAAAAACAGGAATTTCTCCTTCATTCACTATTTTTTGATATTCTTTTACCGTTTTTACATTTTGTGCAAATCCATACCAAGAATCGGATATTGATGACATTCCTAAACCAATCATTAATTGCGTTTTATTGGCAGTATAACCCATAAAATTACGATGCAATGTTTTTTCCTGAGTTGCTTTATATAAACTATCCGATTTTAAAGCAAAATGATCCATTCCTATTTCAACATAACCCATTTCAGCAAATAACTCCTTCCCTATTTCGTATAATTCACGTTTTTCTTCATTTTTAGGTAAATCTTCCTCCTTAAAACCTCGTTGCCCAACACCTTTTACCCAAGGAACATGTGCATAACTATAAAACGAAATTCTATCAGGTTGTAATTCTTTGGTTTTATTAATGGTATGAATTACGTTTTCTTTAGTTTGAAATGGCAATCCAAAAATTAAATCGTGACTGATTGATGTATATCCAATTTCACGTGCCCAACGCGTTGCTTTTTCGACATTTTCAAAAGGCTGTACTCTATGAATTGCTTCTTGTACTTTTAAATTATAATCTTGCACACCGTAACTTACTCGTGTAAAACCAACATCAAACAAGGTTTGTAATTGTGCTTTTGTGGTATTATTTGGATGTCCTTCAAAACTAAATTCGTGCTTCGGATGTTTTTTAGCATTGATAAATAAACCATCAATTAACTTTTTTAAATTTTCTTTTGAAAAAAAAGTAGGTGTTCCGCCACCTAAATGAATTTCCTTGATAATTGGCGTTTCATCGACTAAATTCGTATATAAATTCCATTCTTTTAAAACGGTATCAATATAATCTTCTTCTACTTCATGTCTTTTTGTAATATGTTTATGACATGCACAAAATGTACAAATACTCTCACAAAAAGGCAAATGAATATACACACTAATTCCTTCGGATAAATTGCTTTCTATAAACGATTTTTTAAAGGTTTCAATCCATTTATCTTTAGAAAACGTTTCATTTTCCCAATAAGGAACCGTCGGATAACTCGTATATCTTGGTCCTGGAATGTTGTATTTTTGTATCAGTGAATTCATGTATATTTTTTTAGAATATCAAGTTAATTAGCCTAAAAACTTAGCGGATTAATAATAAATTGATACGCTTTAGCTAAACAACCTTTTTTTAATAATTATCATTTTCAGAAACCCCTTTAGTAACCAAAGAAACTCCTGCTGATGTTCCTAAGCGAGTTGCACCTAGTTTAATATATTTCGCTGCTGTTTCGATATCTTTAATACCGCCAGCCGCTTTTATTTGCACGCTATTTTTAACCGTAAACTTCATTAATTCAACCTGTTTAAAAGTAGCGCCACCTGTACCAAAACCTGTCGATGTTTTTATAAAATTAGCACCTGAATTTACCGCGAGCAAACAAACTGTTTTCAGTTTTTCTTCGGATAAATAACAATTCTCAAAAATTACTTTTAAAACATTATTTCCGATGGCTTTTTTTATCAACCTTATTTCATTTTCAACATAATCATAATCGCTAGCCAACAATTTACCAACATTAATAACCATATCAATTTCTGACGCACCATTTTCAATACAATTAACCGCCTCAAAAATTTTAGCTTCGGTAGTCATTGCCCCTAAAGGAAACCCAATAACAGCGGCTATTTTTACATCAGAATCCACTAAGGTTTCTTTTGCTAATTTCACATAACAGCCGTTTACACAAACGGCATAAAAACCGTATTTAATGGCTTGTTCACACAGTTGTATAATATCGTTATCTGTAGCGGTTGCTTTTAGTAAAGTGTGGTCTATATAGGTATTTAATTGCATCAATTTTATCTCTTTTATACGTTTTCAACTCTTTTTAAAGTATCTGTTTTTGATAATGACAAACGTACAACACTTTCTTCTACTGCTGTTAAATCATGTACTACTTGTGGTTTTAATGAAATTATATCCCCAGCATTTAATTGCTTTATCGCTCCCTCAACGCCAAAATCAATACAACCTTTTATCACCTGAACAATTATTGCAAAAGGTGCTTGATGCGCTTCCATTACTTGTCCTTTTTTAAAAACAATGCGAATTTCTTTTGAAAAACCCGTATCCAATAATAATGATACGGCAGGTTTGTTTTCATTAAACTTAATATCTTCTAAAAATGAGGCTACTTTCATAAGTATTATCTTTTAAATTATTTTATTTTTTTTCCTACTAAATTTGTTGCAATCGTTGTAAATAAAACAATACTAATAGAACTTAACGGCATTAAAATTGCGGCAATCACAGGCTTTAATTGTCCTGTTGTAGCAAAATACAACCCAATTAAATTATAACATAACGACAATATAAAACTATACTTTATTATTTTAATTGCCTTTTTTGATACCTTTATATAATTGCCAATTTCATTAAATTTTGAAGCATCTAAAATAGCATCACAAGCAGGAGAAAACACGTTAATATTTTCTGATAATGAAATTCCAACATTACTTTGTGCCAATGCCCCTGCATCATTTAAGCCATCGCCAATCATAATTACGCTTTGTCCTTTATTTTGTAAATTCTCAACGTAATTTAATTTATCTTCTGGCTTTTGATTGAATAAAAAAGAGGTGTTTTTAGGCAATAAAGTTTCTAAATAAGTCTTTTCGCCTTCATTATCACCAGAAACAACCGCCAAATTATAATTTTCTTCCAATTCAGAAAACAAACTTTTTACGCCATTTCGATACGCATTTTTAAACACATATTTTCCTTTATAAACTCCATCAAAACTAATATGAACGGAAGTATCTAAATTGATTTTTTCATCCGTATTATTTACAAAAGATGATGAACCTATTTTTATAATTCTGTTATTATATGTCGCTTCAATTCCTTTTCCTGTGTACTCTTTAAAGCTTGTAATATCAAGCATTTCAGCAGTTAAAGAACTATACAACATTCTACTTAACGGATGATTTGACGCTCGTAAAGCACTTTTTAAAAGTACTTTTTCTTCGGATGACAATTCGCTTCCTTTATACTCAATTTGATTTTCTTTACTTGTTGTAAGTGTTCCTGTTTTATCAAAAATAACAGTATCAATTGCCGCTAATTGTTCTACAACCGTGGCATTTTTCAAGTAGAATTTCTTCTTTCCAAAAATCCGAAGCATATTTCCTAAAGTAAACGGAGCAGCTAAAGCAATCGCACACGGACACGCAATAATTAACACAGCGGTAAATACATTTAAGGCTTTACTTGAATCATAATACAGCCAAAATGCGGTAGAAAAAAAAGCGATTATTAAAATTGTTACCGTAAAATTTTGACTGATTCTATCTGTTAATGTTTTAAATGAGGAGTTTTTATCTTTCTTAAATACGTCATTACTCCACAATTGTGTCAAATAACTTTGCGAAACCGAACTTAAAACTTCCATTTCTACAACTCCCGATAATTGCTTTCCTCCTGCAAATAATTTATCGCCCGATTTTTTAGCTACAGGAACTGCTTCACCTGTAACAAAACTGTAATCTATTTTGGCATTTCCGTTGATTAAAATTCCATCAACAGGAATTAATTCTTGATTTCTGATTAATAATCTATCGCCTTTTTCAATATCATAAATTTGTACATTTTCTTCTTTTCCTTCGGATGAAATTCGGGTTACCGCAATGGGAAAATAGGATTTATAATCGCGTTCAAATGACAAGAAATTATAGGTTTTCTGTTGAAAAAATTTCCCTAATAATAAAAAGAAAACTAAGCCTGTTAAGCTATCAAAAAAACCAGTTCCGATATCAAAAATAATTTCAGCAGAACTTCGGATAAACAACACAGCAACTCCTAAAGCAATAGGAACATCAATATTTAAAATTTTAGCACGCAACCCTTTATACGCGGATATAAAATAATCCTGTGCAGCATAAAAAACTACAGGTAATGAGAAGAAAAACATCAACCAACGGAATATTCCTTTGTATTGTTCTAGCCAAAAACCAGTTACTTCAAAATATTCAGGAAACGATAAAAACATCACATTTCCGAAAGAAAAACCTGCAATTCCTAATTTATAAATTAAACTTCTATCTACTTTCTTCTTTCCAACTTCGTAATCTTCTAAACTGATGTAAGGTTCATATCCGATGGCACTCAATAATAAAACAATTTCTTTTAACGAAATAATTTCAGAATTATAAGTAATCCGTACTGTTTTTTCAGGGAAATTAACTTGTGCCGAACTAATATTTCGTTGTAATTTGTGTAAATTTTCCAGCACCCAAATACACGAACTACAATGTATGTGTGGTATGTACAGATTCACAACGTGTATATTGCCGTCGTTAAATTCTAGTAGTTTATCTACAATAGGTTGATTGTCTAAAAAGTCGTATTTTCCTTGAATTTCTGTTGGAATTGCTCCAGGATTGTTTTGAAAATCGTAGTAACACGTTAAGTCGTTTTCTGAAAAAATCTCATAAACAGTTTTACAACCATTACAACAAAAAGATTTATCTTCTATTTTAATGGTTTCGGTATCGCATTGGTTACCACAATGAAAACATTTTTCGTTTTCCATATTTACTCTTTTGCCTAGTGCAAAGGTCTTATAAGAATCGCAATTAAAATATGATATATATCAGCTTTTGATTATATTTGAACTAGCCTAACCAAAGACTATTATGAGCAAATGTGAACAATGCATTATTCGTCAATTTAACTCTTTAAAATCACTCACAAAAAATGAATTGATAAGAATTGCTAGTTGTAAAACTTCCAAAGTAATAAAAAAAGGAAGTGTGTTATTTGAAGAAGGAGAACATATAAACGGCGTTTTTTGTATTAAAAGTGGTATTAGTAAGGTTTCTAAAATGAGTGATAACGGAAGAGATCAAATAGTAAATATTGTTCAAAAAGGAGATTTACTTGGTGAACGTAGTTTGATAACTGATGAAGCATCTAACTTAAAAGCCATCGCTATTAACGATATGGAGGTTTGCTTTATCCCTAAGGAAGAGATACTTAACAATTTAGAAACGAATCCTAAATTTACGATGGATGTTCTTAAAAACATGGCATCTTCACTTAAACTTGCCGATAATTTTATTGTTGATATGGCTCAAAAAACCGTAAAACAACGTTTAGCAACGACCTTGTTAAATCTTGAAAAAAAGTTTGAAAAAAACAAAAATGGAGCGTTAGATATTCTTTTATCTCGTGAAGATATTGCCAATATTATTGGTACAGCAACAGAATCTGCTATTCGATTATTATCTGAATTTAAAAAGAAAAAATTAATCGATTTAAAAGGAAAAGAAGTTTTTATTTTAAATATTAGCGAATTAGAAAAAATATCAAAAGGATTATAAAAACTATTTTTATTGATTATTTTTAGCAATCATAATTATCTTTCATAAAAAAAACTCAAAAGTATTAACTTTTGAGTTTTTCATTTTTTGATTATCTTTTTAACCAAAAAATATTTTTTTCACCTTGTGTATATAAAATATCGTACAGCGTATTTTCTTCTAACATTACTTTTAAACGTTCTCTAATTTCGATAAATTTTGTATGTAAAGGACACGGTGAAGTATGGTCACATTGCTTTAATCCTAAAGCACATCCTGTATATATGGCATCTCCATCTAATACCGATACGATGTTACTTAACTTTATTTTCTTCAGATTTACTTCTTCTATAAAAAATCCTCCGTGTGGTCCTTTTAAGGAATTTGCAATATTATTTTTTGTTAAAATTTGTAATATTTTACCTGTAAATGGTTCTGGAGAATTGATTGCATTTGCAATTTCTTTAAGCCCTACTTTTTTCTTTAAACTAGACTGTTCTGCTATATAAATAGCGGCTCTTAAACCATATTCACAAGATTTTGAAAACATATATAATTTTTACAATTTTTTTTTAAAAATATATTCTGATATATTTGAAAGTAAAGATAATTATTTATTTAATAAAAGATAATATTATCTTTTATTAAAATTTAAAAAACAAAGATATTTCTAAAGTATAGAAATATTTTTGTTTTTTTTTAAGCTTCACCTGTTGTTCCTCCAAAGTTCATTGGAATTGGTACTTGTTCATAATCTTTAATTTCACCATTTGCTTGTTCAAATTTTTGAACATTTTCAGCTAATGCTTTTGCAAGTCTTTTAGCATGTTGTGGTGTTAAAATAATTCTTGATTTTACCTTTGCCTTTGGTACACCAGGCATAATATTGATAAAATCAACAATAAATTCTGATACTGAATGATTAATAATTGCTAAGTTACTGTAGGTACCTTCAGCAATATCTTGATCTAATTCAATATTTAATTGTGGTTCTTTCTTGTCTTCCATAATATTAATATAAAAAAAGGCCTCTAAATTTTAGAGGCCTTTGGTATTAAAAATTATAAATTTTTCTCCATTTCTTCCATTGGACCTACAATTTGTCGGTCATACGATCTCATTCCTGTACCTGCTGGTATACGTTTACCTACAATTACATTTTCTTTTAATCCTTCTAAGGTATCAATTTTACCGTTTACTGCGGCTTCATTTAATACTTTAGTTGTTTCCTGGAATGATGCTGCTGATATAAATGATTTCGTTTGTAACGAAGCTCTAGTAATTCCTTGTAAAACTTGTTCAGCTGTTGCTGGTTTCGCTTCACGAGCGGCTACTAAATTTTTATCAGCTCTACGTAAAATAGAATTTTCATCTCTTAATTGACGCGCAGAAACGATTTGTCCTGCGGTTAAATTTTCAGAATCTCCTGCATCTTCAACAACTTTCATTCCGTAGATAGCGTCGTTATCTTTGATAAAGTCATTCTTATGAATTAATTGATTTTCTAGTAATAAGGTATCTCCAGAATCAATAATTCTAACTTTACGCATCATTTGACGTACTACTACTTCGAAATGCTTGTCATTAATTTTTACACCCTGTAAACGATATACTTCTTGAATTTCGTTTACTAAGTATTCTTGTACCGCTGAAGGTCCTTGAATATTTAAAATATCGATAGGCGTTGTAGCTCCATCAGATAAAGGCATACCTGCTTTAATAAAATCGTTTTCTTGAACTAAAATTTGGTTCGATAATTTTACTAAATACTTCGTAATATCACCAGTTTTAGATTCAATAATAATTTCACGATTACCTCGCTTAATTTTACCGAAAGATACAACTCCATCAATTTGAGCAATTACTGCTGGATTCGATGGGTTACGTGCTTCAAATAATTCTGTTACACGTGGTAAACCTCCTGTAATATCGCCTGCTTTACCAGACTTACGTGGAATTTTCACTAACGTATGACCTGTTGGAACTTTATCACCATCGCTAACCATTAAGTGAGCACCTACTGGTAAACTATACGAACGTAACGCATTACCATCGGCATCTTCAATAATTAATGAAGCAATGATTTTTTTGTTTTTAGAATCAATCATAACTTTCTCTTGGAAACCAGTTTGTTCATCAACTTCAACAGAGTAATTAATACCTTGTTCTAAGTTATCAAACTTCACTTTACCTCCAAATTCTGATACAATAACTCCGTTAAATGGATCCCATTGACATACAGCATCTCCTTTTTTGATGGTTTTAATATCTTTATTAAAGATAATAGAACCGTAAGGAATAATATTTGCACTTAATACGATATCGGTTTTCTTGTCAATAATTTTGATTTCTGCCGTACGAGAAATAACGATTTCAATTTCTTTACCTTCGCTATCTTTTCCTTTTACAGTACGTAAATCTTCAATTTTAACGTTACCGTCATATTTTGCAATTAACTTATTTTCTTCGGATATATTTCCTGCTACCCCTCCAACGTGGAAGGTACGTAATGTTAACTGTGTACCAGGTTCTCCAATAGATTGCGCTGCAATTACTCCAACTGCTTCTCCTCTTTGAACTTTATTTCCTGTTGATAACGATTGTCCATAACATTTCTCACAAATTCCTCTTTCAGATTCACAAGTTAATGCGGAACGTACTTCTACTTTATCGATTCCTGAATCTTGAATTATATTGGCTATTTTTGAGGTAATTAATTCCCCAGAAGCAACTAATAAATCATCAGAATTAGGTGCATATACATCTTGTAAAGAAGTACGCCCTGTAATTCTATCAGATAAAGATTCCACGATTTCATCATTTTTCTTTAATGGCGCTACTTCTAACCCTCTTAAAGTTCCACAATCAACTTCGTTTACAATAACATCCTGAGATACATCTACTAAACGACGTGTTAAGTAACCAGCATCGGCTGTTTTAAGAGCCGTATCCGCTAAACCTTTACGAGCACCGTGTGTTGAGATAAAGTATTCTAAAATGGATAACCCTTCCTTAAAGTTAGAAAGAATTGGATTTTCAATAATTTCTCCACCACCAGCGGTCGATTTTTTAGGTTTTGCCATTAATCCACGCATACCTGTAAGCTGACGAATTTGTTCTTTCGAACCACGCGCTCCAGAGTCAAGCATCATAAATACCGAGTTAAATCCTTGCTGATCTTCACGCAAACGTTTCATTGATAACTCTGTTAATCTATTATTGGTAGATCCCCAAATATCAATTACCTGATTGTAACGTTCTTTGTTAGTTAACATTCCCATGTTATAGTTAGATACAATAATATCTACCTCTTTATTTGCTTCGGCAATCATTCCTGTTTTTTCTTCAGGAATAATAATATCTCCTAATGAGAATGATAAACCACCTTCAAAGGCGTATTTATATCCCATATTTTTAATTTCATCTAAGAAATCACCAACAGCAGGAATATTGGTTACTTTTAAAATATCACCAATAATTCCTCTTAATGATTTTTTAGTTAAAACATCATTAATATACCCAGCTTCTTTAGGCACTACCTGATTAAATAAAACTCTACCAACGGTTGTTGCTATAATTCTAGTTACATCTTGTCCGTCTACAACATCGTGTGTACGAACTTTGATACCTGCATTTAAGTCTACTTTTTCTTCATTTAAGGCGATAATTACCTCTTCTGGAGAATAAAAAATTAATCCTTCTCCTTGAATAGGTACTTCAGGAGTTGATTTTCTTTCTTTGGTCATATAATACAGACCCAATACCATATCCTGAGATGGTACCGTTACTGGTGCTCCATTTGCAGGGTTTAAAATATTGTGAGATCCTAACATTAAAATCTGCGCTTCTAAAATAGCTTCAGGCCCTAATGGTAAGTGAACTGCCATTTGATCCCCATCAAAATCCGCATTAAATGCCGAACATGCTAATGGATGTAAACGAATCGCTTTTCCTTCAATTAATTTTGGTTGGAAAGACTGAATACCTAAACGGTGTAATGTAGGTGCACGGTTTAATAAAACTGGATGTCCTTTAATTACATTCTCTAAAATATCCCAAACAACTGGTTCTTTTCTATCTATAATTTTCTTTGCAGATTTTACAGTTTTTACAATTCCTCTTTCAATTAACTTACGAATAACGAAAGGTTTGTATAATTCTGCTGCCATATCTTTTGGCAATCCACATTCAAATAATCTTAATTCTGGTCCAACAACAATTACCGAACGTGCAGAATAATCAACACGCTTACCTAGTAAGTTTTGACGGAAACGACCTTGTTTCCCTTTCAAACTATCAGATAACGATTTTAACGGTCTGTTAGATTCTGTTTTTACTGCTGATGATTTACGTGTGTTATCAAATAAAGAATCTACTGATTCTTGTAACATACGTTTCTCATTACGTAAAATAACCTCAGGTGCTTTAATTTCCATTAATCGTTTTAAACGATTGTTACGGATAATTACACGACGGTATAAATCGTTTAAATCTGAAGTAGCAAAACGACCACCATCTAATGGCACTAAAGGACGTAATTCTGGCGGTATAACTGGTACAGCCTTCATAATCATCCACTCAGGATTGTTTTCTCTATTTTTTTGCGAATCTCTAAAAGCTTCCACAACATTTAAACGCTTTAATGCTTCGTTTTTACGCTGTTTAGAAGTTTCCGTATTTGCTTTATGACGTAATTCAAATGATAAAGCGTCTAAATCAATTCTTTCTAATAAATCGATTAAACATTCAGCTCCCATTTTAGCGATAAACTTAGTAGGATCTGTATCATCTAAATACATGTTTTCTTGTGGAAGTGTATCTAAAATATCTAAATACTCTTCTTCTGTTAAGAAGTCCATTTTATGTAATGGCTCTCCTTCAGCAGTTTTAGCATCACCTGCTTGAATTACTACATAACGTTCGTAGTAAATAATCATATCTAACTTCTTAGATGGTAACCCTAAAAGGTACCCCATTTTGTTAGGCAATGATCTAAAATACCAAATATGTGCTACTGGTACTACTAAATTAATGTGACCTACTCTATCTCTACGTACCTTTTTCTCGGTAACTTCAACTCCACATCGATCACAAATGATTCCTTTATAACGGATTCTTTTGTATTTACCACAGGCACACTCATAATCCTTTATAGGACCGAATATACGCTCACAAAACAACCCATCTCTTTCTGGTTTATGTGTACGGTAATTTATAGTTTCTGGTTTTAAAACCTCACCTCTAGATGCCTCTAAAATAGACTCTGGAGATGCTAAACCAATTGAAATTTTGTTAAACTTTTTAACAGTGTATTTTTCGTTCTTTCTTGCCATAATAAGTAATGGATTCGAATTAAAAATTTGCCTCTAATGAGACGGATATTTAAAATGATTTATCATTAGGCAATCATCAAAGTTGACGATTACCTAATGATATTTCACTGTTTGTTATTCCTCTAATTTAACATCTAATCCTAAACCTTTCAGTTCGTGCATTAATACATTAAATGATTCTGGTAAACCTGGTTCTGGCATCGTTTCACCTTTTACGATTGCTTCGTAAGTTTTGGCTCTACCTAATACATCATCAGATTTAACGGTTAAGATTTCTCTTAATATACTTGATGCACCATATGCTTCTAATGCCCAAACTTCCATCTCTCCAAAACGCTGCCCTCCAAATTGCGCTTTACCTCCAAGAGGTTGCTGCGTAATTAATGAGTACGGTCCAATAGAACGTGCATGCATTTTATCTTCAATCATGTGCCCTAGTTTAATCATATAAATGATTCCTACGGTTGCTGGTTGATCGAAACGTTTTCCAGTACCTCCATCATATAAGTAGGTATGTCCATAACGTGGAATTCCTGCTTGATCGGTTAAGGCATTTATCTGGTCGATGTTTGCTCCATCAAAAATTGGTGTTGCATACTTTTGATCTAATTTTTGACCTGCCCATCCAAGAACAGTTTCATAAATCTGACCAATGTTCATACGCGATGGTACCCCTAATGGATTTAATACGATATCAACAGGTGTTCCGTCCTCTAAGAAAGGCATATCTTCTGCTCTAACAATACGAGCAACAATACCTTTATTTCCGTGACGTCCTGCCATTTTATCCCCTACTTTTAATTTACGTTTTTTAGCTACATAAATTTTAGCAAGTTTTAAAATTCCTGCTGGTAACTCATCACCTACAGAAATCGTAAATTTCTCACGACGCAACGCTCCTTGTAAATCGTTTACTTTAATTTTATAGTTGTGAACTAATTCCACCACTAATCTATTTAAAGTTTTATCAGTAGTCCAAGTTCCGTGTAAGTGTGTAAAATCACCTACAGAGTTTAACATTTTTTGAGTGAATTTTTTACCTTTTGGTAATACTTCCTCTCCTAAATCATTAAATACTCCTTGAGAAGTTTTTCCAGTAATTAAATTGAATAATTTTTCAATTAAAATATCTTTTAAACCTTCAAACTTGTGAACATACGATGCTTCTAAAGTTGCAATTGCTTCTTTATCACGAGCACGTTTTGTTTTATCTTTTACAGCACGTTGGAATAATTTTTTATTAATTACTACTCCTCTTAATGATGGAGAAGCTTTTAATGATGCATCTTTTACATCACCTGCTTTATCACCAAAGATAGCTCTTAATAATTTTTCTTCAGGTGTTGGATCAGATTCTCCTTTTGGTGTAATTTTACCAATTAAGATATCACCAGGATTTACCTCTGCTCCAACACGAATCATTCCATTTTCATCTAAGTCTTTCGTAGCCTCTTCTGAAACGTTTGGAATATCGTTTGTTAATTCTTCAGCTCCTAATTTTGTATCACGAACATCTAATGAATATTCGTCAATATGTATAGAAGTAAAGATATCTTCACGAACCACTTTTTCTGAAATTACAATCGCATCCTCAAAGTTATACCCTTTCCAAGGCATAAAGGCTACTTTCATATTTCTTCCTAAAGCTAATTCTCCTTTTTGTGTTGCATATCCTTCACAAAGTACTTGACCTTCTTCCACTCTATCCCCAACTTTAACAATTGGTTTTAGGTTGATATTTGTACCTTGGTTTGTTTTCCTAAACTTAATTAAGTTATATGAAATATCATCAGATTCAAAGCTTACTAAGCGTTCTTCATCAGATCTATCATACTTAATTTTAATTTTATTAGCATCAACATACTCAACAACTCCAGGACCTTCGGCATTGATTAAAATACGAGAATCTTTTGCAACTCTACGTTCTAATCCTGTACCTACGATTGGTGATTCTGGGCGTAATAATGGAACTGCTTGACGCATCATGTTCGATCCCATTAATGCACGGTTGGCATCATCATGCTCTAAGAAGGGAATTAATGATGCTGAAATAGATGCAATCTGATTAGGAGCAACATCCATATAATCAATTTCAGTAGGTGTTACTACAGGAAAATCACCTCCTTCTCTTGAAATTAATTTATCTCCAACAAAATCTCCAGCTGCATTCACCTCTAAATTAGATTGTGCAAACTTCATTCCTTCTTCCTCTTCAGCACTTAAATATATATGCTCTTGATTAACATCTACATTTCCTTCGATAACCTTCTTATAAGGAGTTTCGATAAAACCTAAATTATTAACCTTTGCAAATACTGCTAAAGATGAAATTAATCCAATATTCGGTCCCTCAGGAGTTTCAATTGGACATAAACGTCCGTAGTGTGTATAGTGAACATCACGAACCTCGAATCCTGCTCTTTCTCTAGATAATCCTCCAGGTCCTAGTGCTGATAAACGACGTTTGTGTGTAATCTCAGCTAATGGATTGGTTTGATCCATAAATTGAGACAACTGGTTCGTTCCAAAAAACGAATTAATAACAGAAGACAACGTCTTTGCATTAATTAAATCAATAGGAGTAAATACCTCGTTATCACGTACATTCATTCTTTCACGAATCGTACGCGCCATACGCGCTAAACCTACACCGAACTGACCTGCTAATTGTTCACCAACAGTTCTTACACGACGGTTAGATAAATGGTCAATATCATCTACTTCTGCTTTTGAGTTAATTAACTCAATTAAGTATTTGATAATGGTAATAATGTCATTCTTAGTTAATACCTTCTGATCAATCGGCTCATTTAACTGTAACTTGGTGTTCATTCTAAAACGCCCAACTTCACCTAAACTATAACGTTGCTCAGAGAAGAATAATTTTTCAATAATTCCTCTTGCTGTCTCCTCATCTGGCGGCTCAGCATTACGTAATTGTCTGTAGACATGTTCTACTGCTTCTTTTTCAGAATTCGTAGGATCTTTTTGTAATGTATTGTGAATGATGGCATAATCAGCCATGTCATTATCTACCTTATGTAATAAGATAGTTTTAGCACCTGCTTCAATTATTTCATCAATATGTTCTTTCTCTATGATGGTATCACGATCGAAAACAATTTCGTTACGTTCAATAGACACTACTTCTCCAGTATCTTCATCTACGAAATCTTCATGCCAAGTTTTTAAAACTCTAGCTGCTAGTTTACGTCCTAATACTTTTTTTAATCCAGCTTTAGAAACTTTAATTTCTTCTGCTAAATCAAAGATTTCTAATATATCTTTATCTCTTTCAAAACCGATGGCTCTGAATAATGTGGTTACTGGTAATTTTTTCTTTCTATCAATATAAGCATACATTACTTGATTGATATCAGTTGCAAATTCTATCCAAGATCCTTTAAAAGGGATTACTCTTGCTGAATACAACTTAGTTCCATTTGCGTGGAATGATTGTCCAAAAAACACACCAGGCGAACGGTGTAATTGCGATACAACAACTCTTTCTGCTCCATTAATAATGAAAGTTCCAGAATTAGTCATGTAAGGAATTGTACCTAAATATACGTCTTGAACAATTGTTTCAAAATCTTCATGTTCAGGATCTGTACAATAAAGCTTTAATCTTGCTTTTAAAGGTACACTGTGTGTTAATCCTCTTTCAATACATTCTTGAATACTATATCTTGGTGGATCTACAAAGTAGTCTAAAAATTCTAATACAAATTGATTACGGGTATCTGTAATCGGAAAGTTATCCATAAAGGTTTTATACAAACCTTCTTCACCTCGCTCATCAGCTTTGGTTTGCAATTGGAAAAAATCTTGGAAAGATTTCACCTGAATATCCAAAAAATCTGGATAATCGGTACCTAATTGCGATGATGCGAAGTTAATTCTTTCAGTAGTTTTTATCGTTGCCAAAAGAGATGCTATTTTTAAATTAAAAATATTATTTTTTGAAACTATCTTGTTTCAATAATGCAATTTTAATTGCTTTGCTGATTTTAAAATCAGCTCTTTATAGTCGTGTTATTGCAATTATATAATTGTAATAAAATAAAGAACGAATATATACACAAAATGGTTTAGGACTAGAAACGAGTGTTTCTAGTGCCTAAACCTTAATTGTTTTATCCCGTATTATAAAATCGGGAGTATAGCTTACTTAAGCTCTACTTCAGCTCCTGCTTCTTCTAAAGATTTTTGAAGACCTTCTGCTTCATCTTTAGTTACTCCTTCTTTGATTGGTGCTGGTGCACTATCAACGATTGCTTTAGCATCTTTTAAGCCTAAACCAGTTAATTCTTTAACTAATTTCACAACTGCTAATTTAGAAGCTCCTGCTGCTTTTAAGATAACGTCAAATTCAGTTTTCTCTTCTGCTGCATCACCTCCTGCTGCTGGACCTGCTACTGCTACTGCTGCTGCTGCTGGCTCAATACCGTACTCATCTTTTAAAATATCAGCTAATTCATTAACTTCTTTTACTGTTAAGTTAACTAATTGCTCTGCGAAATCTTTTAAATCTGCCATTTTAATTGTTTTTAAATTTTATTATTTAGTTTATTAGTGCGCGTAATTATTTCTCTGATAATGTCTTTAAGATACCAGATAATTTGTTACCTCCTGATTGTAATGCTGAAACAACATTCTTAGCAGGCGATTGTAATAATGAGATAATATCTCCAATAAGTTCTTCTTTAGACTTAATGTTAACAAGAGCATCTAATTGGTCATCTCCAACATAAACTGACTCTTCAACAAAAGCTCCTTTTAATAAAGGCTTGTCTGATTTTTTTCTGAACTCTTTAATAACTTTTGCAGGGGCGTTAGACACCTCTGAAATCATCATTGAAGTATTTCCTTTTAAAACATCTGGTAAGTCTCCGAAATCTTTATCAGAAGCTTCCATTGCTTTAGAAA
Organism: Tenacibaculum piscium; assembly: GCF_021390755.1. Lineage (NCBI taxonomy): Bacteria > Pseudomonadati > Bacteroidota > Flavobacteriia > Flavobacteriales > Flavobacteriaceae > Tenacibaculum > Tenacibaculum piscium. The sequence goes on from NZ_JAJGWR010000003.1 coordinate 252,940, forward strand.
GCAGTGAGTTTTTAACAACAGCTAATTCTACGTCTGCTTTAAAACAAGCTCTTCTTAGGTTAGAAGTAGTAACGGCATCTAATCCAGAAATATCTGCTAAATAGATGGTACTTGTATCTGCTAATCTTGCTGTTAAATCTTGTATTACTTGTAATTTGTCTTCTCTTGTCATAATTAAAAGTTTAAGTGCCTATAATGATATAGATTTTTCATCTACAGCAACACTAGGACTCATAGTTGATGACATAAAAATACTCTTTATATAATCTCCTTTAGCCGCTGTTGGCTTTAATTTAATTAACGTTTGTAATAACTCATTTGCGTTTTCTTGAATCTTCTGAGCATCAAAAGATACTTTTCCGATAGCAGCATGTACAATACCAGTTTTATCAACTTTAAAGTCAATTTTACCAGCTTTTACTTCTTGTACTGCTTTTGCAACGTTCATAGTTACCGTACCTGTTTTTGGGTTAGGCATCAAACCTCTTGGTCCTAAAACACGACCTAAAGGACCTAACTTACCCATAACACTAGGCATAGTTATAATCACATCAACATCAGTCCAACCACCTTTAATTTTCTGAAGGTATTCATCTAATCCAACATAATCTGCACCAGCTGCAATAGCTTCTGCTTCTTTATCTGGAGTAACTAACGCTAATACTTTTACGTCTTTTCCTGTTCCGTGAGGTAATGTTACAACACCACGTACCATTTGATTTGCTTTACGAGGATCTACTCCTAAGCGAACTGCTAAATCAACTGATGCGTCAAATTTTACAGTTGTAATTTCTTTAACCAAGGCTGATGCATCTTTTAAGCTGTAAACTTTAGAGCTATCTACCTTAGAACGAGCTTCTTTTTGCTTTCTAGTAATTGCCATTTCTAATGTATTTTAAAGTTTAAGCAGGTGCATTACCTGTTACGGTTAATCCCATAGAACGAGCAGTTCCAGCTATCATTTTCATTGCAGATTCAACTTCAAAGGCATTCATATCTACCATTTTGTCTTCTGCAATTCCTCGAATTTGATCCCAAGAAACACTTGCTACTTTTTTTCTATTTGGTTCTCCCGAACCTTTCTTAATTTTGGCCGCTTCTAACAATTGTACTGCAGCTGGTGGTGTTTTTACAACAAACTCGAAAGATTTGTCTTTATAAACAGTAATCACAACAGGTAAAACTTTACCTTGTTTGTCCTGTGTACGCGCATTAAATTGCTTACAGAACTCCATGATATTAACACCGGCAGCACCTAAAGCGGGTCCAACTGGTGGCGACGGATTCGCAGCACCTCCCCTAACTTGTAGTTTAACTAATTTACTTATTTCTTTTGCCATTGTTTAAGATTTAAACGACATGTTTAAAATGGAAGCTTTAAACACATCAAAATATAGGTGTAACGATTATATTTTTTCTACTTGCATATAGTTTAGTTCTAATGGAGTTTTTCTTCCGAAAATTTTAACCATTACTTCTAACTTGCGTTTTTCCTCATTAACTTTTTCAACAGTACCGTCGAATCCATTAAAAGGACCGTCAATTACTTTTACTGTTTCACCAGCATTAAAAGGAATTGCGATATTTTCATCTTTAACAGAAAGTTCATCAACTTTACCTAACATTCTATTTACTTCTGATTTACGCATTGGTACAGGTTCACCACCTTTTGTTTCACCTAAAAAACCAATAACACCTGTTACTGATTTTATTACGTGAGGTACTTCACCAGCTAAATTAGCTTCTACCATTACATAACCAGGAAAGTAAACTCTCTCTCGATTAACTTTTTTTCCGTTTCTTACTTGAATAACTTTTTCTGTAGGAACGATTACTTTACTTACGAAGTCAGATAATCCAAAGCGAGCGATTTCCGTCTCAATATAAGCTTTAACCTTATTCTCTTGACCACCAACAGCTCTTACCACATACCACTTCATTACTGAGTCAGTCATCATTAAAACATTTTAAAGAAATTATCTAATCCTGTTTGAAAAACCTTATCTACTCCCGCTACTACTAAAGCAAAAACAATTGTAAATGCCGCAACAATTACAGTAGACTTTTGAGCTTCTTCACGAGATGCCCAAGTCATGTTTGTATTTAATTCCTCAAAAGAACCTTTGATGTACTCTATAAAGTTATTCATTTTATTATCCTTTTAGCGAGTTACAATTCATCATCGTAACTCGCTTTGGTTATGCACGGACGGAGAGATTCGAACTCCCGACAGCTGGTTTTGGAGACCAGTGCTCTACCGCTGAACTACGTCCGTATTTTTTATTTTAAAAAGAAGTCTCTCATTTAAGAGACTTCTTTTTTTTATAGTATAAACTAATAAATTAGTCTAAAATTTCAGTAACCTGACCTGCACCTACTGTTCTACCACCTTCACGGATAGCAAACTGTAAACCTAAGTTTAATGCAATTGGTTGGATTAATTCAACTGTAATAGTTAAGTTATCACCAGGCATAACCATTTCTACACCTTCAGGTAAGAAAATGTTTCCTGTTACATCAGTAGTACGTACGTAAAACTGAGGGCGATAGTTATTATGGAATGGAGTGTGACGTCCACCTTCTTCTTTTTTCAATACATACACTTCAGCCTTAAACTTAGCGTGTGGAGTTACAGAACCTGGCTTACAGATTACCATTCCTCTTTTAATATCTTCTTTAGCAATACCTCTTAATAAGATACCTGCATTATCTCCAGCCTCACCTCTATCTAAGATTTGACGGAACATTTCAATACCAGTAACTGTAGAAGTTAACTTCTCAGTACCCATACCAATAATATCTACAGATTCACCAGAATTGATGATTCCTGTTTCAATACGACCAGTTGCAACAGTACCACGACCAGTAATAGAGAATACATCTTCAATAGGCATTAAGAAAGGCTTTTCAGTTTCTCTTAAAGGCTCTTCAATCCAAGCATCAACAGCAGCCATTAATTCTAAAACAGTATTAACCCATTTCTCTTCACCATTTAAAGCTCCTAAAGCTGAACCTGAAACTACAGGACCATTATCTCCATCGTACTCATAGAAAGATAATAATTCTCTTACTTCCATTTCTACTAACTCAAGTAACTCCTCATCATCAACCATGTCAACTTTATTCAAGAAAACAACCATACGAGGAATACCTACTTGACGACCTAATAAAATGTGCTCACGTGTTTGTGGCATAGGACCATCAGTTGCAGCTACTACTAAAATAGCTCCATCCATTTGAGCAGCACCAGTTACCATGTTCTTTACGTAATCCGCGTGACCTGGACAGTCTACGTGAGCGTAATGACGGTTTTGAGTTGCATATTCAACGTGAGAAGAGTTAATTGTAATACCTCTTTCTTTTTCTTCTGGTGCGTTATCGATTTGATCAAAATCTCTAGCTTCAGAGAATCCTGCATCAGCTAATACTTTTGTGATAGCAGCAGTTAATGTAGTTTTACCGTGATCTACGTGACCAATAGTACCAACGTTTAAGTGGGGCTTCGAACGATCGTAAGTTTCTTTTGCCATGATTATTAATTTTAATTCTTAGTTAAATATATTTAGTGTTACTTTAATTTTAAAAAAACCCTAAAAAAGAGCCAATGATCGGATTTGAACCGATGACCTCATCCCTACCAAGGATGCGCTCTACCAACTGAGCTACACCGGCGTGGATAATTTTAGAGCGAAAGACCAGGTTCGAACTGGCGACATTCAGCTTGGAAGGCTGACGCTCTACCAACTGAGCTACTTTCGCATATTTTTAAAACCTTTGGTCAACAATCAAAAATTGAAGCTTAATGCATTGATTAATCAGTTTTAAAAAAGTGGGGAGAGCAGGATTCGAACCTGCGAAGTCGTAAGACAACGGAGTTACAGTCCGTCCCAGTTGGCCGCTTTGGTATCTCCCCTTGGTATTTGATAAATTAATGAACTTTTATTTTATTGAGCCGATGGAGGGACTCGAACCCACGACCTGCTGATTACAAATCAGCTGCTCTAGCCAGCTGAGCTACATCGGCTTTTTAATTGCCAATAAAACAATCCGCTATTTCTAACGGATTGCAAATGTATAAAGTAATTTTTGTATTTTAAAACTTTTTTGAATAAATTTTTAATTTTTTATTCAATTTTTATTCAACTAACGAACTTCTTTGCTTCTCTTTTGCTTTTTTCAAACTTCTTTTTAAAGAGTCTATCGCAATGTTTACGCCTTCTTCGAAGGTTTTATTTTGTTTTTTAACTACAATTTCGCTTCCAGGTATATTTATTTTTATTTCAGTAATTTTATTTTCTTTCTCGCTTGTATTTTGCACTTTTAAAAACACTTCTGCATCAACTATTTTATCATGAAACTTCTCTAAACCTGCTATTTTCTTTTCTACGTAATCGATCAAACTTTTATCTGCTGTAAAGTTTACTGACTGTGTGAATACTTTCATAATTTTCGAATGTTTATTTTGGGGCTCTAGGATGCGCCTTGTTATACACTTTTTTTATCTGCTCCAAGCTATTATGCGTATATACTTGAGTGGAGGCTAAACTTGAATGTCCTAGTAATTCTTTAACCGAATTTAACGACGCACCGTTATTTAATAAATCCGTAGCAAAAGCGTGCCTTAATATATGTGGGCTTTTTTTTGCTTTTGTTGAGACCCTACTAAAGTACATATTTATTATTCGATACACAAGAGTTTCGTAAACTTTACGTCCTTTTTTTGTTATCAAAAGAGCATCAACACCTTCTAATTGATATTCTTTTTTTACATCTAAATAAAGATATAATGTCTTAATTACTGATGGTAAAAGCATTACATAGCGTTCTTTATTTCTTTTCCCGAGTACTTTTATAGCTTTTTTACTAAAATCAATATCTTTTTCGTTGATATTAATTAATTCTATTCTTCTCATTCCTGTTGAATAGAGTAATTCTACGATTAATTTATTTCTAACTGCTTCAAAATCATCAGCATTATTTAAAAGAGTAATAACAGCTTCTATTTCATTAGTATCAAAAGGCGTTTGTATTTTTTTTTGAACTTTTAAAGCTTTGTGTTTTGCTAAAGGATTTGTTTCAATTTCTGCTATCTTTTGTAAGAAAGTATAAAAAGTTTTTAGGGAGCTTATTTTTCTATTGATACTTCTATTTGAAATTTCTTGATTAACAAGTTGTACGATCCAGGTTCTTATTTGATTGTAATGAACTTCATTTAATTCCTCTTGATTAAATTCGGTAACACAAAAATCTCTAAACGCAATAATATCTACATGATACGCTTTGATGGTATTTTTCGAGTATTTTTTTTCGTATTCTAAGTAGTTAAAGAAAGCAGTTACCAGCATTAATTATGTTGTTTTTTTAAAAAATAAAGATACAAAAAAACCTGTATTGAAATGAATCAACACAGGTTTAGTATTTTTGAATAGTAAGTTATTTCTAGCTTACTTCTTCTTTCGTTCTTAATCCTTGAACGTAAGACGCTTTCTTCATTTGAGCACGTTTCACAACAGACGGTTTATTGAACTGTTTTTTATCACGTAGTTGTCTTAAGATTTTTACATCTCTAAACTTTCGCTTGTAACGTTTTAACGCTCTATCGATATTCTCTCCCTCTTTAATTGGAATAATTAACATATATTAGCACCTCCCTTCATTGTAGTCTCTAAATTTTTATTTTTAGGACTGCAAATGTACTGAGTCTTATTTTAATTAACAATTAATTTAAAGTTATTTTTGATTTAATTTAAAATGCTATTATTAACTTACGGGTTTATATTCTTTTTTATCGATAATCATTTTAGCGATAATTTCTTTTAAAATCTCTGAAGTTCCGCCACCAATAGGTCCTAAACGACTATCACGCAACAAACGTGCTAATGGATATTCCTCCATATATCCGTAACCACCTAATAATTGTAAGGCATCATAAATAACTTCATCTGCTATTTTTGTTGATAGCATTTTACTCATACTTGCTTCTTTCACAACATACGCACCATCATCGAGTCTTTTAGTGATTGAATAATTATATTCTCTACACATATCAACTTTTGATGCCATTTCAGCTACTTTGTGACGCAATGCTTGAAACTGGTCTAATGTTTTACCAAACGCTTCTCTTTCGCTCATATATTTCAATACATAATCGACTGCATATTCGGCTCTTGCATGCGCATTAATTGCCATAATTAAACGTTCTAAAGCAAAATGTTGCATGATATACGGGAATCCTTTTCCTTCTTCTCCCATTAAATTTTCAGCAGGAATTACGACATTATCGAATGCAATTTCTGCGGTATCGGAAGCACGCCAACCTAGTTTATCGAGTTTAGTTGCTGTAATTCCTTGTATATTTCTATCAACTATAAAAATACTCATTCCTTTGTGTTTTTCTTCAAGATTTGTTTTGGCGGCAACTACCAAATAATCAGAATAGACACCGTTTGTAATAAATGTTTTGGAACCATTAATTACATAAGTATCGTCTTTTTTTACAGCATTGGTTCGCATTCCTGCTACGTCACTTCCTCCAAAAGGTTCAGAAATACAAAGGCAACCTATTTTTTCTCCGTTGATACTTGGCGTTAAATATGCTTTTTTGATACGGGCATCTCCTTCTTTATTTAAGTGCGTCATTGCTAAATACGCGTGTGCCCACATTGCGGCAGCGAATCCACCTGAATTTATTTTTTGTAATTCTTCTAAAAATATTACGGTATAAAAAAGGTCTAATCCTAAACCGCCATCTTCTTCTGGTTGATTTATTCCAAAATAGCCCATTTCGCCAAATTTCGTCCAAATAAATCGTTCAATTGTGCCTTCTTTTTCCCATTTATTTATGTGCGGAACTACTTCTTTTTGTAAAAATTCTTTAAAGCTTTCACGAAAAGAAATATGTTCTTCTGTAAAGTACATACTATTCATAATTATATATTCTTTTATACTATTTACTTTTTTGTTTTCTTTGCTTTCTTATTCTGCCTTCAAATATAAAGCTATTCTATCATATTTATCGGCAGGAAAACCAGCTATGTTTTTTATTTCTGATATATTTTGAAGTTCAGCAACTTCCTCTCTGTATTCAAGAATTTTTTTACAAAGTTCGTAGTTGATATGCGGAATTTTCAATATTTCTTTAAATGAAGCGGTATTTATATTGATTTTTATTATTTTTTTTTGAATGTTTGCTGTTTCTTTTCCTGATATATTTTCTGATGAAGAATTATTTTCAGAAAAATTAGAAGAAGAAGAAAGAGAATTTATATTTTTTTTCGCTTGTGATTTATGTCGTTTTACGACCCAATCAGGGAATTTAAAATAGGGGGAAATTTTATGTAATAAGCTATCGGAAATATTGGTTATTTGTTGAAATTCTTTAGATGAGTTTACAAATTTTCGTTGTTTTCTATACTGATGTAATTTATCAATTTCTTCGGGTGTCATTCCGAGTTGATATCCTTTATAATCGGTAATAAAGTTTGGATTAAACGGATATATTTTTGGTTTTTTAGTTGCTAAAGCGATTCTTTTTAAGCTATCGATTTGTTGTTGAAAACTACGTATCTCTGTTGATTTTGTAGCTGTTATATCCGAAGAGAAAGCCGAGGAAAAATCAACAAAAAAATAGATACTTTGTAGAAGTATCAGAAGAATTATCAAAAAGAAAACCCCATTTCTTTGGCGTTTATCATACCAGAAATGGGATTTAAATAGTTTCATTTTTATTATTTTTAATATAAAAATTCTTTATAAATTATTTGTAAGTTATTTGCAAACTTTCTATAAATTTTTAGCTTTAATAGCACTTAAATATTTTGTTAATTCTTCTTTTACCTTCGGATATAAGAAAAATAAACCAATAACATTTGGCACTGCCATTGCAAAAATCATGGCATCAGAAAAATCGGTAACTGCTCCTAAACTTGCTGCTGAACCAATAATTACGAATAAGCAAAATAATATTTTATAGGCATAATCGGCTGCTTTTGAGCGTCCGAATAAAAACATCCAACCTTGTAAACCGTAGTAAGACCAAGATAACATCGTTGAAAAAGCGAATAACACGACCGCCATTGTTAAGATATAAGGAAACCAAGGCAATACCGAAGCAAATGCTTTTGAGGTTGCCAAAACACCATCTGGAGATTTTGTTCCATAGGTCATAATATCGCCATTACTATTGGTTATAATAATAACCAAAGCGGTCATAGTACAAACCACTACGGTATCGATAAAAGGCTCTAATAACGCTACCAAACCTTCCGATGCTGGATATTTTGTTCGTACTGCTGAATGTGCAATTGCTGCCGAACCAACTCCTGCTTCATTTGAAAATGCGGCTCTTTGAAATCCTATAATTAAGACTCCTAAAATACCTCCTGAAATACCTTTTGTATTAAAAGCTCCGTCCCAAATTTGAACAAATGCTCCACCGATTTGAGAAAAATTAGCTACTAAAATAACAACAGCTGCTAAAACGTAAATTCCTACCATAAAAGGCACTATTTTCTCTGTAATATTTCCAATTCTTTTTATTCCTCCGATAATTACGATACCAACTAATATTGACATTACAATACCAAAAGTTAAGGCTGTTGATAAATCATTCGAACCGATCATGCTACCAAATTGTTGTGCTGCCTGATTTGCCTGAAACATATTTCCACCTCCTAAAGAACCACCAACAACCATAATTGCAAAAAGAGCTGCTAATACTTTACCTAATGTTGTTTTACCAACATCGGCTAGACCTTTTCTTAAATAGTACATTGGTCCACCGTAAATAGTTCCATCTTCACCTACATCTCTATATTTTACTCCTAACGTACATTCTACAAATTTTGAAGACATCCCTATTAATCCTGCAACAATCATCCACAAGGTCGCTCCAGGACCTCCTAGAGATAATGCAACGGCAACTCCTGCAATATTTCCTAAACCAACCGTTCCTGAAAGTGCGGCTGTTAATGCCTGAAAATGAGAAACTTCCCCATCAGCACCTTCTACTCTAATGGTTTCAATAGCGTCGCCACCTGGCGTTGGATCGCCTTCCATAACATCCATGGTTACGTGATCAATTTCATCATATTTTCCACGAACAATATTAATAGAAGTTGGAAACAATCGAATATTTACGAATTTAAATAAAACTGTAAATATTAATCCAGAAGCCAAAAGCATAATAATAACTAACGGAACTTCTACATCTCCACCTATTTTAATCGGATAAAAAACGAAACTACCCCAAGCATCTGCAACTGGCTTAAACCCTTCATTTATCTTTTCAGCTAAACCTTTTTCTTGTGCAAATGAGAACATTGGTGCTATCAACATTAATAGCGTTAGAAGTTTTTTATCCATAATTAATTTGTTATTTTAATATTTGTATTGGCTAATATCTTAAAAAAATGAATTTTTGGCAAGTTTTAAGGGATAAATGTGTTTTTTATATTAGTTTTTCCTTAAATATTTGTAAATTTTCTTCAAATGATTTTGGAATAAATTTTAAAACTGATTTCGTATTCGTTAGATCAAACCCTGTTTTCGGCGGTCGCATTGCTTTCTGTCCCAATTCTTTAGTTGAAATTGGTGCAATTAACTGTTTATCTAAATTAAAAACTGTAGCGATTTGTTGAGCGATTTCATAAATACTCAACAAAGTATTTGATGAAATATTAAAAATTCCTGTAATGTCATTATCCATCGCTAATTTGCAGGCTAGTGCTAAGTCTTCAACATAGGTTGGCATGCGATATTGGTCATTTACAATAGTAATTTTCTTATTTTCTTCTAATGATTTTTTAACCCAAAGAACGATATTACTTCGTGACATATCGAACACTTTTCCATAGACCAAAATCGTTCTAAGAATGGTATACTTTATGGTTGATTTTGTTAAGATTTCTTCTGCTTTTAGTTTTGATTTTCCATAATAATTTAACGGATTTGGCACATCAGTTTCTTTGTAAAAACCTTTTTTTCCATCAAAAATAAAATCCGTAGATAGATGAATTAAATGTGTTTTATTTTCTTCTGAAAATGCTATTAAATTTTTAACAGCATCAATATTTAAGGCATCGCAGGCGGTTTTATTATTTTCACAAGCATCGACATTTGTCATTGCGGCGGTGTTAATAATAACGTCTGGTTGGTGTTTTTTTAATTCTTGAAGAAGATTTTTTTTATCAGTAATATCAATAGAAATATATGTAAAATCGGTACGTCCGCTTCTATTTTCACCTCGAGAGAACCCGATTACATTGTATTTATTATTTATTTTATTCTGATGCTTATTTTGATGATTTTCTGCTACTAATAAATTGACTAAAGTTTGTCCTAGCAACCCGTTACTTCCTGTAATAAGTACATTTTTCATTTATATTTCAACAATTATTTTGATTTTTTATGTTATTTTTTTTTTCAATTCTTTGTCAATTATTTGTCAATTCAAGTGATTTTAATCACTAAAAATAAATTAAAATTATATCGAGAATTTGATGTATTTTCTTAAAATAACTCTCGTAATTTAAGCACTTGTTCAGGACGTCCTAAAACGATTAAATTTCCACCTGCTTTTAATTCCAAAGTTGCATCAGGATTTATTATATATTCCTTATTTTCAGTACGATACCCAACTACACTACAGCCTGTTTTTTTTCGTAAATCCAAGTCTAAAATAGTTCTATTTAAATACTCTTTCGGCAAACTATCAATAGCGATTTCTTTCAAATTTGTAGTCGTATCGGCTTCAATGGTTAATCTATCGACAAATTCAATAACATCGGGCGTAACCACTAAAGAAGCCATGTGCGCACCACCTAATTTATCGGGCATTATTACGTTGTCCGCCCCTGCGATTTTAAGTTTACTATACGACGTTTCTTTGGAAGCTCTACTAATTATTTTGCAATTTTTATTTAATTGACGCGCTGTTAATACGACAAATAAATTATCGGCATCTGAAGATAAAACGGTTATTAAATTGGAAGCTTGTAAGATTCCTGCTTTGAGTAAAGTTTCATCGATTGTGGCATCTCCTTCGATGTTTAACAAACCATTTTTATCTAATTTTTTAACAACTTCTTCTATTTTTTCGATAACGACCACTTCTTGATTGTAGCTTTTTAATTTAGAAATTGCTTGTTTTCCGTTTCTTCCGTATCCACAAACGATGGTATGTCCTTTTAGCTTTTTAATTTTTTTTTGCACTTTTTTTATTTTTAGTTGATCAAAGAAATGACCGCTCAATAAATGTTCTGAAAATAATGACACCGCATATCCAAAGGTAAATAAACTGGATAATATTAAGCCAATTGTAAATATTTTCTCTGCAGTTCCAAATGGATGAACCTCCCCAAAACCAATAGTAGTAATGGTAATAATGGTCATATATAAGGCATCAATAAGAGTGTAATTAAACAGGAATATATATCCTAGAACGCCTATGGATAAAATTAATATTGAAAATAAAATTGCTTTATATAATCTTGATTGAAGTAACATTTTTTATAGATTGATGTTTTTTTATTGAAGAATTTTTGAAGAATTTCTAAATTTCACAAATCAAAAACAGAGGTTCTTTTAGTATAAATCATGTCTTTTAATCGTAATAAAAAAGCGAGTGTTAAATATATTCCAAACGATAAACCAACCGTTACAAAGGAAATATAAATAAAAAACAAACGCACATTAGTTGCCCGCATTCCTAATTTATCGGCTAATCGGGAAGATACTGCAAAACCATGACGTTCAAAAAAATGACGCACCGTATGAATAAATTTCATGTTAATTATTTTTATTTTTTCTATTTTGATGTAATTCTATTGTTATTTAATGGCAAGATACCAATTTACACGCATTTATGTAATACATCATCTTTAAAATAAAGATGGTTTCTGTAACTTTGCTTTTGGTAAAAAAACTCAATTTGAAAGCAAAAAATTACATAGAAGTTTACGGTGCAAGAGTTCATAATTTAAAAAACATTGATGTTAAAATTCCTCGTGAAAAATTAGTCGTAATTACAGGATTAAGCGGTAGTGGGAAATCTTCGTTAGCTTTTGACACTATTTACGCCGAAGGGCAACGCCGATATATTGAAACTTTTTCGGCGTATGCTCGACAGTTTTTAGGCGGATTAGAACGCCCTGATGTCGATAAAATTGATGGTTTATCGCCCGTTATTGCTATCGAACAGAAGACGACAAATAAAAGTCCACGTTCAACAGTAGGAACGATTACCGAAATTTATGATTTTTTGCGATTATTATTCGCTAGAGCTTCAGATGCGTATTCATATAATACGAACCAAAAAATGGTTAGCTATGCTGACCAGCAAATAAAAGAATTAATTTTAAAAGATTTCAAGGAAAAACGTATCGCCGTTCTTGCGCCTTTAGTAAACGCTAGAAAAGGGCATTATCGGGAGCTTTTCGAACAAATTTCGAAGCAAGGTTTTGTAAGAGTTCGAGTTGATGGCGACATCAAAGAAATTGAAAAAGGTATGAAACTTGATCGCTATAAAACCCACGATATTGAAGTGGTTATCGATCGTTTAATTGTCAATGAAAAATCAGAAAAACGCTTAGAAGAAACTATTAAAACAGCCTTATATACAGGAAATAATATTTTAATGGTTATTGATGTTGATGCAAACTCTGATGGAATTTCTGATGAAAAACCTCGTTATTTCAGTCGTGAATTAATGTGTCCGACCACAGGAATTTCATATCCAAACCCTGAACCAAATACATTTTCTTTTAATTCACCACGAGGAGCTTGTGCTTGTTGTAACGGACTTGGAATTACTGATGAAATCAATATAAAAAAATTAATTCCTGATGATAGTATTTCTATCAAAAATGGTGGAATTATCCCGTTAGGAACTCAAAAAAATAGTTGGATTTTTAAACAACTTCAAACAATTGCCGACAGACATCATTTTAAATTAACCGATCCAATAGCTAAAATTCCAGCAACGGCAATGGAAATTATCTTGCACGGAGGCAATGAATCTTTTGAAATAAATTCGAAAGAACTTGGCGTAACTAGAAATTATGAAATTGATTTTGAAGGAATTATTGCTTTTATCGAAAATCAATATAAAAATGCCGAAAGTACGACCATAAAACGCTGGGCAAAAGATTTTATGGATGAAGTTACTTGCTCGGTTTGTCATGGAAAAAGACTCAAAAAAGAAGCCTTACATTTTAAAATCATCGATAAAAATATCAGTGATTTAACACAAATGGACATCACTGAATTAGCCAATTGGTTTGAAAATGTTGAAAATGATTTATCAGAAAAACAACTATTAATTGCTTCTGAAATACTCAAAGAAATTCGTACAAGAATACAGTTTCTATTAGATGTTGGCTTGGATTATTTAACTTTAGATAGAACCTCAAAATCATTATCAGGCGGAGAAGCACAACGAATTCGATTGGCAACTCAAATTGGTTCGCAACTCGTGGGTGTTTTGTATATTTTAGATGAACCTAGCATCGGTTTACATCAACGTGATAATGAAAAATTAATAAAATCATTGATAAAACTTCGAGATATTGGAAATTCTGTTTTAGTCGTTGAACACGATAAAGATATGATTGAACAAGCCGATTTTGTACTAGATATCGGTGCAGGAGCAGGAATCCACGGAGGTGAAATTGTAAGCCAAGGAACTTTTGAAGAACTAAAAAAACACCCCACGTTAACGGCTGATTATCTAACTGGGAAAAAAGAAATTTCCGTACCAAAAGAACGCAGAAAAGGAAATGGAAATTTCATCAAACTTTCGGGAGCATCAGGAAATAACCTAAAAAATGTTACCGTAAAATTTCCATTAGGACAAATGATTTGTGTTACAGGCGTTTCTGGAAGTGGAAAATCAACCTTAATTAATGAAACTTTATATCCGATTTTAAATGCACATATTTATCGAGGCGTTAAAAAACCAATGCCTTATCAAAAAATTGAAGGATTAGATTATATTGATAAAGTAATTGCTATTGACCAATCGCCAATTGGTAGAACACCACGTTCTAATCCAGCAACTTATACAGGGACTTTTGGCGAAATCAGAAGTTTATTTGCCAAAACTCCAGAAGCATTAATCAGAGGTTACAAAGCTGGACGTTTTAGTTTTAACGTAAAAGGCGGCCGTTGTGAAACCTGTAAAGGAGGCGGTGTTCGAGTTATTGAAATGAATTTCCTACCCGATGTTCAAGTCGAATGTGAAACCTGTCAAGGAAAACGCTTCAACAGAGAAACTCTAGAGATTCGCTATAAAGGAAAATCAATTTCAGATATTTTAAATATGACTATCGACCAAGCAACCGATTTTTTTGAAGCAATTCCTAAAATACATCGAAAATTACAAACCATTAAAGATGTCGGATTAGGATATATCACTCTAGGACAGCAATCTACCACGCTTTCTGGAGGAGAAGCACAACGTATTAAATTAGCTTCCGAATTATCAAAAAGAGCTACAGGAAATACTTTTTATATTTTAGATGAACCTACTACTGGCTTACATTTTGAAGATATTCGAGTGTTAATGACCGTACTAAATAAACTTGCCGATAAAGGAAATACCGTGTTAATTATCGAACATAATATGGATGTTATCAAACTTGCTGATACTATTATTGATATCGGTATGGAAGGTGGAAAAAATGGTGGCGAAGTCCTAGTAACAGGAACTCCTGAAAAAGTTGCCAAACATAAAACAAGTTATACAGCGAAGTTTTTGAAAAAAGAACTATCTTAGTAAGCTTGCTAAAAAAGTAATTTTAACCACAAAAATTCTACGTAAGCAAGTATCAAATTAATTCTCTAAAAGAAGAAATAATCTATAAAAAAATAAGAATATGAACCCGAATGATGATAGAAAAATAAAAGAAAAATTACAACCAAAAACTTGGAATGAAATAAAAACAAACGACTCTTGGGCAATTTTTAAAATCATGGCTGAATTTGTAGATGGCTATGAAAAATTAAGTAAAATAGGTCCTTCGGTATCTATTTTTGGTTCAGCACGAACAAAACCCGATAGCAAATATTACCAATTAGCCGAAGAAATTGGTTATCAATTGACATTAAACGGCTTTGGAGTAATTACTGGCGGAGGTCCTGGAATTATGGAAGCAGGAAATAAAGGAGCACATCGAGGAAAAGGAGTTTCCGTAGGATTAAACATCGATTTACCTTTCGAACAACACGATAATCCTTGGATTGACCAAGGGAAAAGCTTAGATTTTGATTACTTTTTTGTCCGTAAAGTAATGTTCGTCAAATACTCACAAGGTTTTGTTGTAATGCCTGGAGGTTTTGGAACTATGGACGAATTATTTGAAGCAATTACCTTAATTCAAACCCATAAAATTGGACGTTTTCCAATTATTTTAGTTGGTACAAAGTTTTGGGGAGGATTGCTAGATTGGATTAAAAACACCCTCTTAGAAGAAGGAAATATCAACGAAAAAGACTTGAATTTATTTAGAATCGTAGATACTGCTGAACAAGCCGTAGATCATTTAAATAAATTCTATGCCAAACATCAACTAAAACCAAATTTCTAAAAAAAAATAAATTTAGAACAAACTTAAAAATATAAAAACATAAAATGACAAGGAGATAAAAAACCTTGTCATTTTATGTTTACTGTAATTACTACTCTTATTTTTTTATTTTTCATCTGATAATTTTTTTATAACCTATCAGAAAAAAAACGATGCTATAAAATAAAATTTATTAAGCAATATTTATTGCGAATACTGCAATAAAAAATACTTTTAATGATATTTATTTAATATTACTCAATAAAAGTAGTGATTTTTAAATATCAACTAAAAAAACTATCTTTGTAAGCATACCAAAATTAAATAATTATGACCCCAAATACCAAAGTAGCTGATACGCAACAACTTTCTTTTGAAGATTTTAAAAAAGAAGTTTTACGGGATTATAAAATAGCACGCATCAGTAGAGAATGTAGCTTGTTAGGACGTAGAGAAGTACTCACAGGAAAAGCAAAATTTGGGATTTTTGGAGATGGTAAAGAAGTACCACAATTGGCAATGGCAAAGGCGTTTAAAAATGGTGATTTTAGATCGGGATATTACCGAGATCAAACCTTTATGATGGCAATTGATGCATTAACACCACTACAATTTTTTGCAGGATTATACGGACATACCGATATTCAACTCGAACCTATGTCGGCAGGTAGGCAAATGGGCGGACACTTTACAACACATTCCTTAGATGAAAACGGAAACTGGAAAAATTTAACTGCTCAAAAAAATTCGTCTGCTGATATTTCACCAACAGCAGGACAAATGCCCCGATTATTAGGACTCGCACAAGCATCTAAAATTTATCGAAATGTAAAAGGATTGGAAAATTTTACTGATTTTTCAAACCAAGGAAACGAAGTTGCTTGGGGAACTATCGGAAATGCAAGTACTTCCGAAGGATTATTTTTTGAAACAATCAATGCTGGAGGCGTTCTACAAGTGCCAATGGTGATGAGTGTTTGGGATGATGAATACGGAATTTCGGTACACGCAAAACATCAAACAACTAAAGAAAGTATTTCTGAAATTTTAAAAGGATTTCAAAAAGAAAAAAATACCAACGGATATGAAATTTTTGTAGTAAACGGATGGGATTATACCCAATTAATAGAAGTTTATAAAAAGGCATCAAAAATTGCGAGAGAACAACATACTCCTGTATTAATACACGTAAAAGAATTAACACAACCACAAGGACATTCCACCTCTGGCTCACATGAACGCTACAAATCAACAGAAAGATTACAGTGGGAACAAGAGTTTGACTGTATTTCACAAATGAGAAAATGGATTTTAAATTTTGAATCCAAAAATGAAAATGACCAAAATAACACTGTTTTAAAACTTGTAGCATCCGAAGAAGAATTAATAACGATTGAAAAAGAAGCTAAAAAAGAAGTTAGCCTCGCCAAAAGAAATGCTTGGAGCGCATACACAAATGAAATAAAATCGGAAGTTGCTACGGCAATTCATTTATTAGAAAAAGTAGCCGAAAAAAGTAATAATAGCTCGTTTATCACCAAATATAAAAACGATTTAGCAAAAATTATTGAACCGCTTAGAAAAGACGTGCTAATAGCAACTCGTAAAAGTTTGCGATATCTGAAAGATGAAAATTTTGAAGAAAAAAAAGCACTTCAAAATTTTATTATCACTTCAATTAAAGCAGGTGCTGATAAATTTTCTTCGCACTTACTAAGCGAAACAACAAGTGCTATCGAAAATAACAAAGCCATTGCACCAACCTATGCTCCTGAAAAAAATTTAGTAGATGCACGTATTATTATGCGTGATAATTTTGATGCAATTCTTAAGAAATATCCTGAAACTTTAATTTTTGGGGAAGATGCAGGATATATTGGTGATGTAAATCAAGGATTGGAAGGTTTGCAAGAAAAATATGGCGAATTAAGAGTGTCCGATACAGGAATTCGAGAAGCGACCATCATCGGACAAGGTATTGGAATGGCAATGCGTGGTTTACGTCCAATTGCAGAAATTCAATATTTAGACTATTTATTATATGCTTTACAAATTATGAGTGACGATTTAGCAACACTTCGTTATCGTACTTTTGGAAAGCAAAAAGCACCGTTAATTATCCGAACTAGAGGACATCGTTTAGAAGGAATTTGGCATTCTGGTTCACCAATGGGCGGAATTATTAATAATATTCGTGGAATTCACGTGTTAGTTCCTAGAAATATGACCCAAGCTTCAGGATTTTACAATACCTTGTTAGAAGGAGATGATCCTGCTTTAGTTATCGAATGTTTAAACGGATACCGATTAAAAGAAGAACTACCCGTCAATTTAGGAGAATTTAAAACACCAATAGGTGTGGTGGAAACCATCAAAAAAGGAACCGATATTACGGTAATTTCTTATGGTTCTACCTTGCGAATTGTCGAGGAAGCATCCAAAGAATTAGCGCAAGTTGGTATTGATATCGAAATTATTGATGCACAAAGTTTACTTCCTTTTGATATCAATCACGACACCGTAAAATCAATCATAAAAACAAATCGTTTATTAGTAGTTGATGAAGACCTTCCTGGTGGAGCATCAGCGTATTTATTACAAGAAATTATTGAAAATCAAGACGGATATAAATATTTAGATAGTAAACCACAAACTTTAACTGCAAAAGCTCACAGACCTGCTTACGGTACCGATGGCGATTATTTTTCAAAACCATCAGCTGAAGATATTTTTGAAAAAATATATGCTATTATGAATGAAGCTAATCCTACAAAATTTAAAGATTTATACTAAATTTTCAATTTTTGTAAACGCTTTTTTAGCTTTTATTGGATAAAACCTAAACCTCATTAATTTAAAATTAATGAGGTTTTTTATAATGTATAAATTATTTAAACCACTTTAAACTGCGTTACAAAATCATCAGAAATATCTTTATAACTATTGGTACAATAAATATGATTGATATTTTCTTTTAACTCATCAAAACCATAATTAAACTGTCCGTGTGTTACGTATAAAAATACTTTGGTTGCTCCTTGATTTTTCAATTCTTTGGCCAAAAAATTAAAAGTTCTTCCGCCATCAGCTAAATCATCCACAATTAAACATTCTTTATTTTTAACATCTCCTTGAATTGTTATTTTTGGTACTCCTGCTATTCGTACTTTATTTGATGGAATTAAATCTGCTTCTAATTTTTCTGCTATTTCGTGTGTTGTTTTGTAGGCTCCTGCATCTGGACTTATCAATATTGGATTTCCAATAACATTATATACTTTTTTTACAAACTCATAACTTTTTATTTCTATTGAATTATCAATCAACGCTAAACTTATTGAACTGTGCGGATGCAAAATCTCCACTTTATCAAAACCCATTGAATTTATAAAATTAGCAATTACTTTTAAATCAAAAGATTCTTTTTCATTAAATCGTCTATCAGATCGTTGCCCTATCAAACAATAAATAGTTAAAATAGCAGTAGCAGTTTTATGTAAGATATTCTCAGCATCCCAAGCTTCTTTTATCGATGCAATACGAAATAAATCCTCATAACTATTTCCCCTTATTTTAACATGTAAATTTCCTTTTTCAATAATTTTAGAAGTTACTTGTCCGTCATTAAATTTCTTTATTTCGTATTTCATAACTTATTTTTTAAACTAAAACAGTACTATTTATATTTTGATTGATGCGTTCTCTAACCTCATTTAAGGTTACAGTATTGTAAAATTGACCATCTTTATAAATTTCTTTTAACTCACCTTCATTTTCTTGAGCTACTGAAACTTGATCAATTAAACGATATTCTCCATTCTCTATAACAACTTTAACCAAACCTTTTGCTGATTTTTTAATTCCATCATCCGTAATTGGGTCTTTAAATATTTCTCTTCTTTCGCCATTAACAACAACCGAAGTTGCTTTCATAGCAAAACCAAAAGTATCTCTCGTATTATATTGATACGTAAATGAACCGATTCCTAAAACAACATTTGTACTTGCAAAACCTTTATCGTGTAATTGTTTACAAATCTGTTCGGCTCTTTCAGTGGTGATGCTATCGCCATAAATAGCACCAATATGAGTGTCCAATACTTTAAAACCTTGTTCGTTTATAGTTCCTCCAAAAATATTCCATAATAATTCTACTACGCCTTTTTCTCGTGGAGTATTTCCGTTTAAATCCTTATTTTCACCACAAATAATAGCAACAGGATCTCCGCTATCTGGTCGAATTACTAATTTTCCATCTCTACTTAAAACTTCCGATTTTAAAATTGGTAAATACGTTGTTAATACTTTCCATAAATCCCAAGTATCGCTTACTACAGATAAAATTCCTGTCGGATATGTTTTCATTAATTCTCTAAAAGTTCCTATTTCATCATCCTTTGTTCCTGCACACATCACCGAATGTTCTGTTGCATTTACCGAACCGATAACAAAACCCGTTGCTTTATAATATTTTCTCAAACTACTAATTACTGGCAAAGTATCCGAACCTAAAAAAACACTTGCATGCCCCATTCCAGATAATACTGCACTTTGTAAACCTCCCATTCCTCTCATTGAAAAATCGTGTCCTTGAAAGTCGATAAATCCTATATTTTCTTCATCAGTTAAAGTTGCCCATTTTTTAAAAATCCTTTTATATCGTAACGCAATTGAAGCAGAAGTCATCGGTTGCCATAACATCGTTGAAAGAATGGTTTCTAAAAAATTAGTTACCCAATAAAATTCTTTTACCGTATTTACAACCGTTAACATTGGTACTCTTACGGGTATTTCTACACCTTCTTTTATTGATTTTACTTTGATAGGTAAATATTGTAAATCATGCAATTTTTCATAATGAGAAACATCATAATCTGTTCCTAAATATAAAGAAAGCTCTTCTTTTATTTCTTGACAAATTGCATCTTTTGGTTTGCTAAAAAAGTTTGCTTCAAAATAATCATGTAACCAAGTAATTACATATTGTTGTCCAAACGAAACTATTTTTTCACATCCTTTTGGCGCATATTTATTACTTCTTGGTGTCCAATTAGAATATACTTCTTCTGTTCCTTTCGGGTATTGTTGGTGATGTCCTGTTTTGTAACCGTCTGTTAATAATAATCCGTTCATAGTCTTGGTTATTTATTGTTAATTTGCGTAATTATGACACAAATATATTTCATATTATTGAATCCTGCAATTAATTTGCGTAAAAAGAACACTAAATGTATTTTTAACTGTTTAAATATCGAAAATAATTCCTTCTTTTTTTAGTTGAAAAAATCGTTTTTCATTAAATTGAAACAGTTTAGCAGGTCGTCCTGAGCCTTTTGATGTTTTTTCATCTAATTCATCTAAAACATTTAAATGCATTATTTTTTTTCGGAAATTTCGTCTATCAACAGCTCTTCCTAAAAGTGTTGAATAAAGTTTTTCTAAATCTGAAAAAGGAAATTTACTTTCTAATAATTCAAAACCAATAGGTTCATAGGTGATTTTTGCACGCAAACGATTTATTGCTTTATCTAAAATTTCTTTATGATCAAAAGATAATTCTGGTAATTCATTAATAGAAAACCATTGCACTTCCTCTGCATCAGTGCTGGCTTTCAGTTTAAAATAATTTGGTTTTACAAGTCCGAAATAAGCAACCGTTACCACTCTTTTTCTAGGGTCTCTTTCTGGTTGACCAAAAGTATATAATTGCTCTAAATAATTTATTTTAACACCTGTTTCTTCTGATAGTTCTCTTTCAACAGCCGTTTCTAACGATTCATTTTCGAGTACAAAACCACCTGGAATTGCCCATTTTCCTTTAAAAGGTTCATACTTTCTTTTTATCAATAATATAGAAATACTTCCCGCTTCATATCCAAAAACTACGGCATCTACCGAAAGCATTATTTCTTGTTGTGTCATTATGTGTTATTTATACGCAAAAATACATTATTTACCCAATACATAGGCTAGCCACTCCTATTCAAATACAAAGAACACTAAAGATTAAATCAACTCAAGCAGTTATTTTTATAAAAGCAGTTGTATTTTTGCTTGATAAAAAAATCAAAAAAGATGAATACTATAGAAAATTTAAAATGGCGTTACGCTGTTAAAAAATTCGATGAAAATAAATCACTTTCAGAAATACAAATAACTACTTTAAAAGAAGCCTTTAATTTAACCGCTACTTCTTTCGGATTACAGCCTCTTAAAATGGTGGTTATTCAAAATAAAGAAATCCAACAAAAATTAGTAGCACATTCTTGGAATCAGCCACAAATAGCACAAGCTTCTCATGTATTGGTTTTATGTATTCCTAAAAAATATGAGGTATCGGAAGTGGAGGCTTATTTTTCATTGGTAAAAAAAGTAAGAAATACGCCTGATGAAATTTTAGAGCCGTTTAAAAAAATGCTAACAGATACTATTAGTAGTAAAACTCAAGAAGAATTAACCATTTGGAATAAAAATCAAGCCTATATTGCATTAGGAAATTTACTGACCGTAACGGCAAATGAACGCATTGATTCTTGCCCAATGGAAGGTTTTATCCCTGAAAAATACGATGAAATTTTAGAGTTAGACAAACATAATTTAACATCGGTATTAGTATTACCTGTTGGTTTTAGAGCTGAAGATGATTATATGAAAGACCTAAAAAAGGTTCGTAAAAACATAGAAGACATCATTATTGAAATGTAATTTAATACTTACAAGTTATGAATTACGATAAACTAAATTAGTACTTTCGTAATTCATAACTCGTAATTAAATTATATGCAACCACTACATATAATACTCCTTATTCTTGCCTACTTTGGAGTATTAATTTTGATATCTTACCTTACAAGTAAATCGGCAAATAACAACACTTTTTTTAAAGCAGATAATTCTTCACCTTGGTATTTAGTCGCCTTCGGGATGATTGGCGCTTCACTTTCTGGCGTTACTTTTATTTCCGTTCCTGGCTGGGTTGAAGGTCAGCAAATGAGTTATATGCAAATGGTTTTTGGCTATGTGGTAGGGTATGCCGTAATTGGTTTGGTGTTACTTCCGCTTTATTATCGATTAAATTTAACATCAATATATACTTATTTAGAAGACCGTTTTGGAAGTTATTCCTATAAAACGGGTGCTTCTTTTTTCTTATTATCAAGAACTATTGGTGCGGCTTTTCGGTTGTTTTTGGTTGCCAATGTTTTACAATTAATTTTGTTTGATGCTTACGGAATTCCGTTTTGGGTAACCGTAACGATTACCATTTTATTGATTTGGTTATACACTTTTAAAGGCGGTATAAAAACCATCGTTTGGACGGATACTTTACAAACTTTATTTATGTTAATTGCCGTTGGTGTTTGTATTGTAATGATTAAAGATGCCATGGAAATCGACAGTTTATTTACGTATATATCTGAAAGTAAATCGGCTAAGATGTTCTTTTTTGATGATATAAAAGCAGGGAATTATTTTTGGAATCGGTTTTTATCTGGAGCATTTATAGCAATTGTTATGACAGGTTTAGATCAAGATATGATGCAGAAAAATTTAACCTGTCGTAATTTAAAAGATGCTCAAAAAAATATGTTTTGGTTTACGATTGTTTTAGTAATCGTTAATTTTTTCTTTTTAGCTTTGGGTGTTTTACTTACAGATTATGCAACTATTAACGGATTAGACGCACATAAAGATCAATTATTTCCGATGATTGCCATGAGTGGCGATTTAGGTTTAGCGACTTCTTTATTCTTTTTATTAGGATTAATTGCTGCTGCGTATTCAAGCGCAGATAGTGCGTTAACCTCCTTAACCACCTCTTTTAGTATTGATATTTTAGAGATTGATAAAAAAACAGATGAACAAGAAAAAGAGAAAATCCGTAAAAAAATACATATTTTATTTTCATTTATATTAATCGCCACTATTTTAATTTTCAAATATTTTATTAAAGATGCGAGTGTAATTGCTAAAATATTTCAATTTGCGGGTTATACTTATGGTCCTTTATTAGGATTATACGCCTTCGGATTATTTACAAAACTGACTATTAAAGATAAATTAGTTCCTATCATTTGTATTGTATCTCCTATTTTCACATTTTTAATAAGCTATTTTAGTAAGACATTATTCAATTTCGACTTCGGATTTTTCGTATTAGTTTTAAACGGATTGCTTACTTTCTTCGGATTATTAATGATAAAAACATCAAAATAAATTAAAATATTTCTTAAAAAAAACAGATAAAAATCTAAAATGCCGAAAAAAGGAAAAGCCAAAAACACCGTTAATAAAGCGAAACATACTCGCTTGATGAAGCAAAAAGAGAACAAAGTAAAACTTGCGAAACAACAAAATAAAGAACGTTTAAAAGCATTGGTTAAAAAAATGAACGAACAGAACCAACAAAAAGAGCAAAACAAATCAGAATAAATAGCGCTTTTATTTTATTAAGAAAACAATAACAAATTATCCTATTTCTATACTGTATCTTAGCAAGGTGAAAAAAAAATTAAACATAAAAACAATACAAAATATAATTCCTCTTTTAGGACTTGTACTATTATTGTTAATTTCACCTTGCAAGATTCGTAATTTTGTAGAAGCAAAACTTGGTTTTCCGACAACACAGGTTATCAACAAAAGCAAAACAACGATTACTATTTCTTGCAATAATGCTGCACTTCCCCAAAGTAAATTAATCAAATTTAACACTTGTTTTAAATATCTACCACTTGTTTTTGTAGGTTTTAAAAAAGTACCTAAAATTACTGATACCTCTAACCTATCTACTCAATTTCGAGAAGCTAGAAATTATTCAGCGACTACGATTCCACTTTATATTTTATATCAAAAATTTACCAATTACCTATAATTAATAAGTTTTTTTTGAAATAAGACATCAGTAAAAACTGATATTATCATAATTTATAAACTTGAAATTAGCTACAAATCATGTAGTCATATTTCAGGTATTGCCTCGTTTACTTTTTTTAGTAGCAATCAAAATTTAAAATTTTCAAAACATGAAAAATTCAATTCTACATATAACAACAATTTTCCTTTTTTTAATTACGATAACACAAATACAAGCACAAAAAACTAGCACAAAAAACAACTATGTTGTACTTACTAAAAACAGTAAGCAACTCGAACCAATATTACTAACTGCTAATGAATTAGCCAAAGAAGATGGTTTTAAATATGGCAATTTTCATGTCATTATTTGCGGAAAAACGGTAAGTGATATTCCTAAGAATGATGCTTTTAATAAGTTACTAATAACCGCTAAAAAACAACATGTAAAAGTGTTTGTTTGTGGTATTTCTTTAGATAAATTAAAAATAAAGAAAAGTGAATTACCTGAAAATATAACAATCACTAAAAATGGTGTTTTATATGGATTTCAGTTGATAAAAAAAGGATTTATTTCATTAACAATATAAAAAGGATATAATGAAAAATATCAATATAAAAAATGATGCAGGACTTTTAGTACTCGCAATAAGATTGGTAATTGGTTGGACATATTTTTCAGCTTTTTGGAGAAGAACCATTTTAGCAAACAAACTAGATCCTGAAGTTGCGGGGTATATTGGTGAAAAATTTAATCACTTTTTACCTAATGCACTAGGCATAAAACCTATTATTCAGTATCTCGTTGAAAATCCAGATATGCTATGGTTAAACATGGTTATTTTTACTATTATTGAAGGAATTGTTGGCCTGTTTATTATCTTCGGATTATTTACCCGAATAATGAGTATTGGCGTATTTTTCTTAGCAATGGGAATTCTTCTTGGTTCAGGATGGATTGGCACTACTTGTCTGGATGAATGGCAAATTGGAGTACTCGGTATTGCAACTGGTTTTGTCTTATTTTTAACAGGAAGTGGTACGTATTCATTAGATAATTATCTGATTAAAAATAATTTTTCTATAACCAAAAAGAACTGGTTTGCTTGGTTAGCATCAGGAATTTTACCAATTAAAGACACTATATTTCCAAAAGTTGTACTCATTGGTTCACTGTTTATTTTAGGAATGACATTGATGACAAATCAAGTATTTCACGGCGGATTATGGGGTACGCTTCACAACAAATCGGTAAAACCAACACTTGAAATTACACAAGGTAAAATAAAAAATAATATTCTTTCTTTTGATGTTTTTAGAACTGAAGGCGTTGATGTTTACGGCTCTTGGACCATCGCTATTGAATTATTTGATACACAAAAAAATACTATTTTTAAGTATAATCAAAAAGATTTAGCTTCCTTTAAAAAAGAAAATATTTCCAATTATTATATTGCCAAAATAAAACCAGCAAAGCATAGTTTGATTATTCCTTTAGGAGCAAAAGCAACACTACGCTTTAAAAAAGATATATTAAACACACTATCAAAAGGAATATACACTGTAAAAATTACAGATATTAGTGGTGCATACTGGGAACATAAAATTTCTAAAAACTAAAATAGTTAATACTTTCCTTTATTCTTTAATCAAGTTAGCTCAAAATACTATTAAAATAGTATTTTGAGTTTTTCTATAATTTAATTTGCTGATAAAAGCATTAAAAACGATTTCTAGTTATGAATTTCGAAATTAAACGACTTAAAAACATTACAGATACTTATTTTTCAGAAGCTTGGAAACTTTATCAAGAAGCTTTTCCTGAAGAAGAACGACGCTTATTAGACACACAAATTATCATCTTAAAAAATTCAAAATATCATTTTGAAGTGATCCTTCATGAAAATAAATTTATTGGTTTTTTACTCTGGTGGAATTTTGAATCATTACATTTTATAGATCATTTTGCCACGGATTCAATCCATAGAAATAAAGGATATGGTAAAAAAATACTTGAAAATTTTATAAAAAATAGCCGTAAAACTGTTTTATTAGAAGTAGAATTACCAAATAGTAAAATCAATAAACGTAGAATACAATTTTATGAACGAATTGGTTTTCAACTAAATTCACATTATTATGAAACCCCCGCTTTATCAGTAGGAAAAGAAGCTTTTCAATTACTTTTAATGTCATATCCTAGCCTTATTTGCTCAAAATATTTTGAGAAATTTACCACAATATATCAACCTATTATTTTTAAAAATAGGTAAAAAAAAACGGTTTTAAATTTTAATCGATTAGATAACTTGTTTAACAACTTGTTTTTATATAATTTTGTAGCTTGATTTTAATCTTATTTTTTAAGATAAAATAATAAGATTAAAAATTCAGCCTAAAATAAATAGGCAAAAAACAATTAAAGATTGTTAAATATCAAAATGAAATTTTTGAAAAGCATATTACGTCTTCCTTTTTTCAGTACTTATTATTACCATATAATGAGTACTCGGATAGGCTATGCATATATTTTAAATTAAAAATACTATATACTACCAAAACCTAAAGCCCGAGCATTTTGCTCGGGCTTTTTTTTATGCAAAAAAAATGGATACAATCAACAAATTAAAAGAAAATGTAGCAATTATTCTTCCTGAAAAAGGTCTCGAAGAAAAACTACAAGAAGTTAGCAAAGAAAATCGAAAATTAATTATTAAACTTGGGTTTGATCCTACTGCGCCAGATCTTCACTTAGGACATGCTGTGGTCTTAAAAAAATTAAGAGAATTTCAAGATTTAGGACATCATATAATAATATTAGTTGGAAGTTTTACCGCAAAAATTGGTGATCCTACTGGAAAGAATAAAAGTAGAAAACCGTTATCAACCAAAGAAGTGCAGTATAATTCCGAAACTTATTTACAACAATTAGCTAAAATTATTGAGCTATCAAAAGCTGAAATTGTTTATAATTCTGAATGGCTAGAAACACTTTCTTTTTCTGATGTTATTCAACTTTTATCGAAAGTTACGGTTGCTCAATTAATGCATCGAAATGATTTTAACAAACGGTTTACAGAAAACACCCCAATTGCTATGCATGAATTAGTATATCCTATTTTACAAGGATATGATTCTGTAAAAATAAAAGCGGATATTGAAATGGGCGGAACCGATCAACTTTTTAACTGTACCATGGGAAGACAAATCCAGCAAAGCTTTAATATGAGTCCGCAAATAATAATGTGTATGCCATTATTAAGAGGTTTAGATGGTAAAGAAAAAATGAGTAAATCACTCAACAATACCATTGGATTAACTGATGAACCAACTGATATTTTTGGTAAAACAATGTCTATTTCTGATGATTTAATTCCCGAATTTTTAAAGCTTACAGCTGATTTTTCAGTATTAGAAAAACAAGCAATTTTAAAACGATTAAGTACGGGAGAAAATCCTATGGAAATTAAAAAAATAATCGCTAAAAATATTATTAAACAATATTATAATGAACAAGTAGCAAAAGATGCTGAACTTTTTTTTATCAATCAATTTCAAAGCAAAAAAGCCGAAAATAAAGCATATCATCCTGTAAATTTAAAATCGATTCAAGCAAAAGAAAATATCATTACGTTAACTAATTTATGTAGTTTCTTAAAGAATGATTTAACAAAATCTGCCATTAAAAGACTTATTATAAGTGGAGCGATTCAAGTCAATAGTCAAAAAATAACCGATCCGCAAACCAATATTTCACTAATCAAAGAAATGAAAATTAAGATAGGAAAAAGAAGTTTTTATGAATTGAAATAACAAAAAATCCCAAGCCATAAAGCTTGGGATTTTATCAAATAATTTAAAAATTATTATTCGTTATTTTTTTATGATTATATGATTATTTATCAATCGATCCTAAAACACGTTTCATAAAAGTATTCAATGCTTCTTTTTTAGGAGTACCATCTTTTATCATTTTATCAACTTCAATAGCTCCGTACATATTGGAAATTAACTCACCAATAACGTCTAATTCTTCATCTTTTAAAGATGGAACTTCTGTTAAAGCCTCTAAAGTTTCAATAGTTTCTAAGATATAATCTTGGTCATTTTCTTCAATAAAAGAAGTTAAATGTTTTATTACAGGTAATTTCATACGGCTATTTTTAAGGTACTTTAATTATACAACTTCGTTGATTAATTCTTTTAAAGAATCAAATTTATTGGTTTGTACTTGATTTACAAATTTACCATCAACAAAAGTTGCAAAGGTTGGTAAATTACTAACGTCTGCTAATTTTCTACTTTCAGGAAATTTCTCGGCATCAACAATTAGAAATGTAATTTCTTGATTTTCAGAAGCTAATTTTTTAAATTTCGGCTTCATAATACGACAATTTCCACACCAAGTTGCCGAGAATTGCACTGCTACTTTTTTGTTACTTGCTACTAAATCCGCTAAGTTATCTTGACTTAATTCTTGTATCATAATTTGTTGTTGTTAGAAAGGAGTTCGTGTATTTTAATCCCCCAATTTAGTACACGAACTTATTTCCTTTCAATAAAATAATAATTATTTTTTTAGTGAGAAGCTAAATATTCAGCTGTTCCTTTTGCATTTGGTTTCATGGCATCTTTCCCTTCTTCCCAGTTTGCAGGACATACTTCTCCATTTCTTTGAACGTGTGCATACGCATCGATTAAACGTAAAAATTCGTTTACGTTACGACCTACTGGCATATGATTAATTCCTTCATGAAAGACAGTTCCTTCTTCGTCGATTAAATACGTAGCTCTATATGTTACGTTATCGCCAACTACTTGTACGGTTTGTGTTGCTTCGTCAAAAACCTCATCAGTAATATCTAAAATACCTAAAATTGATGATAAGTTACGGTTGCTATCCGCTAATAAAGGATATGTTACGCCTTCGATTCCTCCATTATCTTTTGATTGATTTAACCAAGCAAAGTGAACTTCAGGAGTATCACAAGAAGCACCGATAACCATCGTGTTTCTTTTTTCAAATTTACCTAAAGCTTCTTGAAAAGCATGTAATTCGGTTGGGCAAACAAATGTAAAATCTTTTGGATACCAGAATAACAATACTTTTTTATTGTTTTTCACAGCTTCTTCGAATACATTTATTTTGAACGTATCTCCCATTTCGTTCATTGCATCTACACTTAAATTTGGAAATTTTTTACCTACTGCTGTTGCCATTTTTTTATATTTTATTGGTTATAATTTATTTTTACTACTACAAATATACCAAGCAAAACGGCTAAAAAATAAAAATATTGATGGTAATTTTTTATATTAGTATCAAGTTTACTTATACCTAAACTAACAAACTATCAGTTTTTACTATTAACCTGATTTACCTCATTTAACTCAAAAAAAGAGTTTATAGATACTCCTGTAAATATAACGAAACAAGTATCTTTATCAAAATAAATACGCTTCAATAAAAAATATTTTTAATAAAATAACATTAAATTTACCATAAACTATTGATATTCTTTTTACAATACTATTTTATAAGTCTAAACTATCTTTAGAGCTAACATTTATTTCTATTGAGTTAATAAATACCTTGATATATGAATATCTTTGTAGTGTAAATAATTAATAACCTTTAAAACAATATAATTATGAGTAATGAAAACAATAACAATATTCTTGGGGTATTAACAGGTATAGCTATTGGTGCTGGACTTGGGATTTTATTTGCTCCAGATAAAGGAAGTAAAACGAGAACAAAAATTGCAGAAGGTGCAATTGCGGCAAAAGATACTGTTGAAACCGAAGCTGCACATTTAAAAGATACTGTTGTCGAAAAAGCGGAAACACTTAAAGATTCTGTTGCCGACACGTTACATTCTAAAGCGAGTACTTTAGAAGAAAAACTAGATGTTATCGTTTCCGATGCTAGTTATAAAGCAGATGATTTGATTTCAAATCTAGAGGAAAAGTTAAAAATATTAAAAGATAGAAATAAAAAACTACAAACAAAATAATGTCTGTTTTAAAATCACTGCATGCGACTTCTGAAAAAGCGATAGAAAAAGGAGAAGAGTTTTTAAAAAATTCTGAAGAATATTACAAACTTAAAATTTTTCAGGTATTAACTTCTTCTCTTAGCATGATTTTCAATTTTGCGATAATAGGAATATTCATTCTTATTGCTTTTATATTTTTAGCGGTAGCATTATCAATGGCTATAAATAGTTATTTTGATCATAAAATTTCAGGACATATCGTGGTTGCTTTATTATTTTTATGCTTCGCTCTTGTTTCCTACTTTTCCAGAAATCGTATGGAAAATTTAGTTATTAAAAGTTTATCTAAGAAATATTTTGACGATGAAGAAAGTTTATAATAATAACAGAGAAGTAGCACGTGATTTAAAGAAATTAAAGCTAAAACGAGATATTTCTTTCGAAGAAATAAAACTTGTAAAGAAACAATTTAAAGATGATGTTTCTTTAAGTAAATGGGTACAGAGTTTCGTTCAAATACTAAGTAAATTAAGTGCTTATAATATTGCGAAAAAAATCATAAAGTAAGAGGCTGTTTAAAATCTCACCTAAAACTGTTTTACAGCATAAAATAACTAATTACGGATTCAGTTGCTTTCCCAAATAAAGCACCCTTCATCCAAAAAGCAGCGTTTATAATCTTATAAACGTTGCTTTTAAATTTTACTATTTTATTTACTGGCAAATAATTTTACATCATTTTCTGATATTTCTTTTTCACCTAAGATGATTAAGCGTTCTACGACGTTTCGTAATTCTCGAATATTTCCAGTCCAGTCATATTCTTGGAGTAATGTAATGGCTTGTTTTGAAAATTCTTTTTTAGGTGTTCCTTGTTCTTCTGATATTTTTTCAGTGAAGAAATCGATTAATAATGGAATATCAATTCTTCTATCATTTAATGCAGGGACTTTTATTAAAATAACGGCTAAACGATGGTATAAATCTTCTCGAAAACGTCCTTCGGCGATTTCATTTTTCAAATTTTTATTGGTTGCTGCAACAATTCGCACATTTACTTTGATATCTTTATCAGAACCGACACGTTGTATTTTATTTTCTTGCAAAGCTCGCAGTACTTTTGCTTGTGCCGATAAGCTCATATCGCCAATTTCGTCTAAAAAAATAGTTCCTCCATTTGCGGCTTCAAATTTCCCTGCACGATCTTTATTTGCACCTGTAAAAGATCCTTTTACGTGTCCAAAAAGTTCACTTTCTATGAGTTCTGATGGAATTGCGGCACAATTTACTTCAATCATGGGTGCTTTTACTCTATCTGATTTTTCATGTAGCCAATGTGCGACTAATTCTTTTCCTGTTCCATTTGGTCCAGTAATTAAAACGCGTGCATCGGTAGTGGCTACTTTTTCGATAATTTCTTTGATGTGCGTAATTTCAGGACTCTCGCCAATCATTTCATAATTTTTGCTGACTTTCTTTTTGAGTCGTTTATTTTCAACAACCAATTCTTTTTTATCCAACGCATTGCGAACGGTGTTTAATAAACGATTTAAATCTGGTGGTTTCGAGATATAATCAAACGCTCCTAAACGCATAGTATTTACGGCGGTATCTAAATCTCCATGTCCAGAAATCATGACCATTGCGGTTTCAGGTTTTATTTTTTTAGCTTTTTCTAACACCTCAACGCCGTCCATTTTTGGCATTTTAATATCACATAAAACCAAGTCATAGTCATTGTTTTTAATCATTTCGAGTCCGATTAAGCCATCTTGGGCTTCTTCTACCTGATACGTTTCATTTTCTTCTGAAATAATTTTTTTTAAAACCCTACGGATTGCCGATTCGTCTTCTATGATTAATATTTTACTCATCTATTTTGTGGATGTTATGTTTGCTGATATTATTTTTACTACTATTTATTAAAGTATCAAAATACAATAATTACGCCATAAAGCTATTGGTAATTTCTGTTAATTTCACAGATAATTTTACCCATAATTTCACCAATAACTTATTGTTTAATAATATGAATATCTCGTTGTGGAAATGGAATTGAAATTTGATGTTCTCTAAATAATTCATCAATTGTAAAACGCAAATCACTTTTAGGAATTTGTGCCTGAAAGCTATCGTTTAAAGTGAATATTAATTTAAAATCTAAAGAACTATCTCCAAAATTTTCAAAAATTACTAAAGGAGCAGGATGTTGATATATCTTCGGATGTTCGTTTGCTGCTTTTAATAATAATTCTTTTACCAACTGAACATCGCTTCCGTAGGCAACTCCAACGTTTACACTTTCGCGAGTTGTAGTTCCGTTTTGTGTCCAATTGTATAAACTATTTGTTAAATATTTATGGTTAGGAATAACCAATACTCTATTATCAATAGTTACGGCGCGAGTTGTTCTTAATTTTATTTCTTCTACTCTACCGACTTTTCCATCTAATTCGATAATATCACCAACATGCACACTTTGATCTACAATAATAAAAATACCTGATATTATATCCTGAAAAAAAGTTTGCAACGCCAAACCAACACCAATTAATAATGCTGCCGAAGCTGCAAAAATAGCGGTTACGTTTACTCCTAATGAATTTAAAGTAGTTAAAAAGATAATAATATATAACAACCAACTAGCAAAAGAGAAGACGGTATTAAACTTATTTTCATCTTCATTTTGGAGTCTTTTTTTTACAAATTTCTCAAAATATTTTAATAAAAAAGAGGCTAGAATAAGTACGATTAAAAGCATTAAAAGAGCTTTAATGCTGATGCCAATTTCTTTATTAAATTGAAACGTATAGTTTAATATTTTATTAAGTTCTTTCATGAAAATAAAATTAAAATAAATTGTTGATTTTAAACATAAAAAAAGCAGTTATTTTAAGATAACTGCTTTTTTGTATTTAAGTAGCATATTTTAATTACTATATCGAATCCATTTCCATAAATCTTTATAGGTTGGTTTTTTCCCGTACATTAAAATCCCGACTCTATAAATTTTTGCAGCAAACCACACAACGCCAATAAAAGTAGCGATTAACAATAGCATCGATAGCGCGATTTCCCACCAAGCAACGCCGAAAGGCACACGCATCAGCATCACTATTGGCGATGTAAACGGAATGTATGAGAAAATAACAGATACAGGACCGTGCGGATCGTTAATTACGGTAAATGCGCCTACATAAACCGCCAACATTAGTGGCATCATGATTGGCATTACAAATTGTTGAGTATCCGTTTCGTTATCAACAGCAGCACCGACAGCGGCAAATAATGAACTATATAACATATATCCCGCTAAAAAATAAAAGATAAATAAGAAAAATAAGGTAAACCAAGGTAATTTTCTAATCTCTAAGAATAACTCGGCTTTATCTCCCATGAATGCTTGCATTTTTGCGACTTGATTGGCATCAATATTTTTTGAAAAAACCTGTGAAGCATCAATTCCGATAAACAAAGAAACGCCTATCGCTCCTATCAAAAGTAAAATCCCCCAGATAAAAAATTGTAATAATCCAGCCGAAGCATTTCCGATAATTTTACCAAGCATCAATTGAAACGGTTTTACTGATGATACAATTACTTCGATAATTCTACTGGTTTTTTCTTCAATCACGCTACGCATTACCGATGTTCCGTAAATGATAACAAACATCATTAATAAGTATCCCGCTAGCGTTCCTACGCCGATTTTCATACTATTAATCATTTTTGATGATTTTTCACCAGAGAAATTATACATTTTGATATCCGAAGAAATTTTAGAGGCTTTTATTTTTTCCAGATTGATGCCTAATTGCTTCATTTTCAAATTTCGTAAATGAGTATTTACGTTGTATTCAATATTTTCGATAGTCGTTAAACCAGGACTTTCTTTGGAATAAAACTCGACTGATTTGGCTAATAATTCTAGGCTATCTTGTTTTGGAATCACTAAAACGCCAAAATGCTCGCCTGCTTCTACTTTCTTTTTAGTTTGCTCGACACCAAAGGCGGTAAAATCTTGATATTTTATGGTTTCGGTATCTTTAAAATCTTCTTTAGAAAAAACACCTGAATTATCGATATATACGATTTCTTTAATTTTCTGGTCATTTTGTTTCATCAAAAAAATAACCAATATAATCATGGCAATCATTATTACAGGACTTAAAAAAGTCATCATAATAAACGATTTATTTTTAACTTTCGCTTTAAATTCACGCGCGATAATTAATTGTAATTTACTCATTTTTCTAGCTATTTTTTTGTACTGCTTGAATAAAAATATCGTTGGCAGTTGGTATTAATTCTACAAAATGTTGCACTTGTCCTTGGGTGGTTAAAAATGCTAACAAATCGTTTGCAGAATTATTTTTTGTTAGTTGTACTTTTAATTTTAAGCCGTCATTTAACAGTTTAAAATCGGCAGGAAAAACCTTAAAATTTTGTTTTAGTTTTGCTTCTACTTCCGATGGATTTTGAGTTTCTAATCCAATTTGAAAAGTATTGGTTCTAAATTGACGTTTGATATCGTGTAATTTTCCATCTAATATTTTATTTGATTGATGAATTAAGGCAATTTCATCGCACATTTCTTCGACAGATTCCATTCTGTGGGTTGAAAAAATAATCGTTGCCCCTTCGTCACGCAATTGCAAAATTTCTTTGGCGATTAATTGGGCATTTATCGGATCGAAACCAGAGAAAGGTTCATCAAAAATTAATAATTTAGGCTGATGCAACACCGTAACAATAAATTGTACTTTTTGTGCCATTCCTTTTGATAATTCTTCTAATTTTTTATTCCACCAACTGCTAATTTCAAATTTATCGAACCAATATTTAAGCCGTTTTTTAGCTTCGGATTTACTCATTCCTTTGAGTTGTGCCAAGTACAAAGCTTGTTCGCCTACTTTCATTGATTTATATAAACCACGTTCTTCGGGTAAATATCCGATATTTTCTATATGATGCGGGGCTAATTTTTCGCCATCTAAAATTACTTCACCGCTATCGGGCATCGTTATTTGATTGATGATTCTAATTAAGGATGTTTTTCCTGCTCCATTAGGACCGAGTAAACCGAACACACTTCCTTTCTCGATACTAAGTGATACATTATTTAACGCAGTATAATCGCCATAACGTTTGACTACATTTTTAATTTCTAATAAATTACTCATTCTTTTTATAGTTGATTTTTTTGATGATTTTTTTAATAGTTTTTGATGATTTTACAATATATAAAAGTTGTATTTTAAAAGCTAGTAACACAAACTTACATCTTTTTATACGGATTAGTCATAACTTTATAGTAAACGTTACAGTAAAGTTTCGACTAAAGTTTACAGTTTAAATAAATGTTAAATTTACTATGCGTGCATAACTTTTAGTGTAAAATACTATGCACGCATAATAAATTTCTGTATCTTTGGACGAACATGGATAAAAATAAATCAATCGATCATCAACTAAGAGCCACTTGGCAAGCGGTTGCAAAAATGTACAATGAACAAGCTGCAAAGCATGACAGTACTATGGCAACAGCTTTTGTTTTGTTAAATATCGATTTTGAAACAGGAACTCCTTCCACCGCATTAGGTCCTTTAATGGGCATGGAACCCACTAGCCTTTCTCGTTTACTAAAAACAATGGAAGATAAAGGTATTATCTGCAGAGAAAAAAACCCAAATGACGGAAGAAGTGTTATTATTAAATTGACAGCTTACGGTAAAGAAATGCGTGAAATATCAAAAGGACATGTGTATCAATTTAATAATCAAGTAAAAAAACATCTTACGGAAGAAGAATTAAACCTTTTTTTTAAAGTAACAACAACCATAAATAAACTTATTACAGAAAAGAAAGTGTATATTGATAGCATCAAAAAAACTGTATAAAAACCTAAAAACAAATGACAAGAAGAATTAAAAAAGTAGCAATTATCGGTTCGGGGATTATGGGAAGCGGTATTGCATGTCATTTTGCCAACATTGGCGTTGAAGTCTTATTATTAGACATCGTTCCTAGAGAACTTAACGACAAAGAAAAAGCAAAAGGACTTACGTTAGAAGACAAAGCTGTTCGTAATCGTTTGGTTAATGACGCTTTAACGGCTTCTTTAAAATCGAAACCATCGCCAATTTATGCTCAAAAATTTGCTAGTAGAATTACCACTGGTAATTTAGAAGACGATATTGCAAAAGTTGCCGATGTTGATTGGATTATGGAAGTTGTTGTAGAACGATTAGATATTAAAAAAATCGTTTTTGAAAAATTAGAAAAATACCGTACTCCTGGTACTATTATTTCATCTAATACTTCAGGAATTCCTATCAAATTTATGAACGAAGGAAGAAGTGAAGATTTTCAAAAGCATTTTGCGGTAACTCACTTTTTTAATCCTCCACGTTATTTAAAATTATTTGAAGTTGTTCCTGGTCCTGATTGTAAACAAGAAGTTACTAACTTTTTAATGGATTATGGTTCTAAGTTTTTAGGAAAAACGTCTGTTTTAGCTAAAGATACGCCTGCTTTTATTGGTAACAGAATTGGAATCTTTGGAATTCAATCCTTATTTCATCAAGTAAAAGAATTGGGTTTAACCGTTGAAGAAGTTGATAAATTAACAGGTCCTGTAATTGGTCGTCCAAAATCGGCAACTTTTAGAACTGTTGATGTTGTAGGTTTAGATACTTTAGTACACGTTGCCAACGGTATTTACGAAAACTGCCCGAACGACGAAGCACACGATTTATTCAAATTGCCAAGTTTCATCAATACCATGATGGAAAATAAATGGTTAGGAAGTAAAACAAAACAAGGTTTTTATAAAAAAGTAGTAAACGCCGAAGGGAAAAAAGAAATTTTAACCTTAGATTTAGATACGATGGAATATCGTGCTTCAAAACGTGCGAAATTTGCTACTTTAGAATTAACAAAAACAATAGACAAACCAATTGACAGATTTAAAGTGTTAGTTGGCGGAAAAGATAAAGCGGGAGAATTTTACCGTAAAAACTTCGCAGCAATGTTTGCGTATGTTCAAAATAGAATTCCAGAAATTTCTGATGAATTATATAAAATTGACGATGCCATGAAAGCTGGTTTCGGTTGGGAAAATGGTCCTTTCGAAATTTGGGATGCCGTTGGTATCGAAAAAGGTATCGAATTAATGAAAGCCGAAGGAAACCAACCTGCTGCTTGGATTAGCGAAATGGTTGCAAATGGGCAAAAATCTTTTTACACGATTAAAGAAGGCGCAACGTATTTTTATGATGTTCCTAGTAAAACTCAAACTAAAAAACCAGGACAAGATGCATTTATCATTTTAGATAATATCAGAAAAACTACCGAAGTATTTAAAAACTCAGGTGTTGTTATTGAAGATTTAGGTGACGGTATTTTAAACTGTGAATTTCAGTCTAAAATGAACACCATTGGTGGCGATGTTTTAGCAGGATTAAACAAAGCTATTGATTTAGCTGAAAAAGATTTCCAAGGATTAGTTGTTGGTAATCAAGGTGCAAATTTCTCGGTTGGAGCAAATATCGGAATGATATTTATGATGGCTGTGGAGCAAGAATATGACGAATTAAACATGGCTATCAAGTATTTTCAAGATACGATGATGCGTATGCGTTATTCTTCAATTCCTACAATTGCAGCTCCTCACGGAATGTCGTTAGGTGGTGGTTGTGAATTATCATTACATGCCGATAAAGTGGTTGCTGCTGCGGAAACTTACATGGGATTAGTTGAATTCGGTGTTGGCGTTATCCCTGGTGGTGGTGGTTCTAAAGAAATGGCTTTAAGAGCTTCTGATACTTTTCATGAAGGAGATGTTCAATTAAACGTATTGCAGGAATATTTCTTAACCATCGGTATGGCAAAAGTAAGTACTTCTGCTTATGAGGCTTTCGATTTAGGCTTATTACAAAAAGGAAAAGATGTTGTTGTAGTAAACAGAGAACGTCAAATTGCACAAGCTAAAAAACACGCCGTATTAATGGCGGAAGCTGGTTATACACAACCTGCACTTCGTAAAGATGTGTTAGTTTTAGGAAAACAAGCCTTAGGTGCTTTTATGGTCGCTACCGATTCTATGCATGCAAGTAGATTTATATCAGAACACGACCAAAAAATCGCTAATAAGCTAGCGTATGTAATGGCTGGTGGAGATTTATCAGAACCAACAAGAGTTTCTGAACAATATTTATTAAACCTAGAGCGTGAAGCATTTTTAAGTTTAACAACCGAGCGTAAATCATTAGAACGTATTCAGCAAATGTTGAAAACAGGAAAACCATTACGTAACTAGACTTCACCCTAAAACATCAGAAGAAAAATGAAAACAGCATATATAGTACAAGGATATAGAACCGCTATTGGAAAATCAAAAAAAGGGGTATTTCGCTTTAAAAGAGCCGATGAATTAGCGGCAGAAACCATCCAATATTTGATGGAAAATTTACCCGATTTCGACAAAACTCGTATTGACGATGTTATTGTTGGTAACGCAATGCCTGAGGGTTCGCAAGGATTAAATATGGCACGTTTAATCTCTTTAATGGGATTAAAAATTGATGACGTTCCTGGAGTAACCGTAAATCGTTTTTGTTCATCAGGATTAGAAACTATTGGTATGGCAGTGGCTAAAATACAGTCAGGAATGGCAGAATGTATTATCGCTGGTGGTGCTGAAAGCATGAGTTCTGTACCAATGACAGGTTTTAAACCAGAATTAAACTA
Source organism: Tenacibaculum piscium (assembly GCF_021390755.1). NCBI lineage: Bacteria > Pseudomonadati > Bacteroidota > Flavobacteriia > Flavobacteriales > Flavobacteriaceae > Tenacibaculum > Tenacibaculum piscium. Next base: position 292,109 of record NZ_JAJGWR010000003.1, read on the forward strand.
CGATTTAGTTGCTGATGGTCATGCAGATTATTATTGGGGAATGGGAAATACTGCGGAAGCGGTTGCTGAAAAGTATAATATTTCTCGTGAAGACCAAGATGAATTTGCGTTAAACTCACATTTAAAAGCATTAAGAGCGCAAGCTGAAAATCGTTTTCAAGATCAAATAGTGCCGATTGAAGTGGAAGAAACGTATGTAGATGCAAACGGAAAAAAAGCGACTAGAAAATATACAGTTACAAAAGATGAAGGACCTCGTAAAGGGTCAAATATTGCTGGTTTAGAGCGTTTACGCCCTGTGTTTGCTACAAACGGAAGTGTTACCGCTGGTAACTCATCGCAAACAAGTGATGGAGCAGCATTTGTAATGGTAATGAGTGAAGATATGGTGAAAGAATTAAACATCAAACCAATTGCTCGTATGGTAAGTTATGCCGCTGCTGGTGTACCGCCAAGAATTATGGGTATTGGTCCAGTTGCAGCAATTCCAAAAGCATTAAAGCAAGCAGGATTAAAACAAGAAGACATCAGTTTAATTGAATTGAACGAAGCTTTTGCTTCTCAATCATTAGCCGTAATTCGTGAATTAGGATTGGATGCAGACATCATCAATGTAAATGGTGGTGCAATTGCTTTAGGACATCCTTTAGGTTGTACAGGAGCTAAATTATCTGTTCAATTATTTGATGAAATGCGCAAGCGTAACATGCAAGGAAAATACGGAATGGTAACCATGTGCGTAGGTACAGGGCAAGGTGCTGCTGGTATTTTCGAATTCTTAAACTAAACTAACAATTAAAAAAAACAAAAAATGGCAGATTTATTAAGAGGAGGTCAATTCCTTGTTAGAGAAACAAAGTGTGAAGACGTTTTTACTCCTGAAGATTTTACCGAAGAGCAAAAAATGATGAAAGAAGCGGTTATGGAATTTAATGACCGTGAAATTATGCCTCATAAAGCTCGTTTTGAAGCAAAAGACTATGCATTAACGCAAGAAGTAATGGGAAAAGCTGGAGAATTAGGTTTCTTAGGCGTTTCTGTTCCTGAAGCCTACGGCGGATTAGGAATGGGATTTGTTTCTACCATGTTAACGTGTGATTATATTTCAAGCGGAACAGGTTCTTTTAGTACTGCTTTCGGGGCACACACAGGTATTGGAACAATGCCAATTACTTTATATGGAACAGAAGCTCAAAAACAAAAATATGTTCCAAAATTAGCAACAGGTGAATGGTTTGGTTCGTACTGTTTAACAGAACCAGGTGCTGGTTCAGATGCTAATTCAGGAAAAACAACTGCAACATTATCTGAAGACGGAACACATTATAAATTAAACGGACAAAAAATGTGGATTTCAAACGCAGGTTTTTGTAACGTTATGATTGTTTTTGCTCGTATTGAAGATGATAAAAACATTACTGGTTTTATTGTTGAATATGACAAAGACAATAACAATGGTATTATTTTAGGTGAAGAAGAACATAAATTAGGAATCCGTGCTTCTTCAACTCGTCAGGTATTTTACAATGACACAATTGTGCCGATTGAAAATATGTTATCAGCAAGAGGAAATGGTTTTAAAATTGCCATGAATGCCTTAAATATTGGTCGTATTAAATTAGCCGCTGCTTGTTTGGATTCTCAAAGAAGAATTACCAGTATCGCAATTAATTACGCAAACGAACGTAAGCAATTTAAAACTTCAATTTCAGAATTTGGAGCTATCAAAATGAAATTAGCAGAAATGGCTACCAATGCGTATGTGGGAGAATCGGCATCGTATAGAGCTGCTAAAAATATTGAAGACAGAATTGCATTACGTGAAGCGGAAGGAAATACGCATCAAGAAGCGGAATTAAAAGGAGTTGAAGAATATGCTATTGAATGTTCTATTTTAAAAGTGGCTGTTTCTGAAGATGTACAAGCGTGTGCTGATGAAGGAATTCAAATTTTTGGAGGTATGGGATTCTCGGAAGAAACTCCTATGGAATCGGCTTGGAGAGATGCGCGTATTGCTCGTATTTATGAAGGAACAAACGAAATTAACAGATTACTTTCTGTTGGAATGTTGGTTAAAAAAGCAATGAAAGGTCATGTAGATTTATTAAATCCTGCAATGGCTGTTGGGGAAGAATTATTAGGTATTCCTTCTTTTGATACGCCTGATTATTCTGAATTATTTGCGGAAGAAAAAGAAATGGTTGCTAAATTAAAGAAAGTTTTCTTGATGGTTGCCGGATCTGCAATTCAAAAATTTGGTCCAGAATTAGAGCAGCACCAACAATTATTAACGGCTGCTTCTAATATTTTAATTGAAACTTATATGGCAGAATCTGCTATTTTGAGAACTGAAAAGAACGCTAAACGTTTTGGTAAAGATTCTCAAAAAGAACAGATTGCAATGACGCAATTATATTTATATAATGCGGTAGATATTATTATCAAAAATGCTAAAGAAGGAATTGTTTCTTTTGCTGAAGGTGATGAACAACGCATGATGTTAATGGGCTTAAAACGTTTTACAAAATACGCAAATCAGCCAAACGTAATCGGATTACGTAATATGATTGCAGAAAAATTAAAAGCAGAAAATAAATACTGTTTCTAGGAAAATATTAAAAAAATCTTCTTTAACTTTTCATAATGGGTTTTAGAATTTAGTTGTTTGTTTAGAAGGTTGTCAAATTAATTTTTGACAACCTTTTTTTATTCATCATTAATTTAATAAATTAACAAACAATAATTTTTTACAAAAACAATCCATGCAAATTACAACAAACTTTGATGCTGGTAATATTACCGTAGTATCGCAACAAGAAAACACGACACAATTAAAAATACGTAAAGACACCAACTCTCATTTTTTTCAATGGTTTAATTTCAAAATTACCGATGTTATTGTAGGAGAAACCTATAATTTCTGTATTGAAAATGCCAGCGAAAGTGCTTTTGCCGATGGTTGGGAAGATTATAAAACAACGGCTTCTTACGATGCTAAAAATTGGTTTCGTTTACAAAACACCGAATATAAAAATGGCAAACTTTACTTTAGCATTACGCCAACTCAAACCGAGGTTGATTTTGCCTATTTTACGCCTTTTACTTACCAGCAACATCTTAATTTAGTGGCAACTGCAACTAAAAGTCCTTTATGTACAACCACTATTTTAGGGGAAACTATTAACAAAAAACCTATTGAATTGTTACAATTCGGAACTCCTAGTGCCGATAAAAAAAATATCTGGATTATTGCACGTCAGCATCCTGGCGAAAGCATGGCGGAGTGGTTTATCAAAGGAATTGTGGATCGTTTTGTTACTAAAAATATTTCTGAAGATACAACGATTGAAAAATTAGTAGAAACTTGCTGTTTTTATATCATTCCGAACATGAATATTGATGGAAGTATTGCAGGAAACTTGCGTGTAAATACCTTAGGAATTAATTATAATAGAGTTTGGGAAAACCCGAATAAAGCTACTGAGCCAGAGGTTTATTATTGCAAACAAAAAATGCAAGAAACAGGTTTAGATTTTTTATTAGACGTTCATGGCGATGAAGCAATTCCTTATAATTTTGTAACCAGTTTACAAGGAATACCAAGCATTACTGATAAAATTTTATCCGAAGAAATTCGTTTTAAAAAGGAATGGATGTCGGTAAATCCTGAATTTCAAGATGTGTATAAATACGAAAACAGCGCACCAAACGAAGCAAATTTAGCCGTTTGTTCGAATCAAATTGGTGAACTTTTTAAAACACTTTCTTTTACCTTAGAAATGCCTTTTAAAGACAACAACGATCTTCCTGATGCCGAAAAAGAATGGTCGGGTGAACGTTCGGAAGTTTTAGGTGCTTCTTTTTTAACAGCTTTAGAAGGATTTTTATCAGAAACAAAATAACAGAGTATCAAAATATAAATTAAAAATATAATGAAATCGATTTTTAAAATAAATTTTGAAATTAATGATATTGCTAAATTAAAAGATGAATTTTTTTTTGATAAAAAATCAAATACGGCAGCAATCAGTGAAGATGATATCGCAACTATTTTATCTGAATTAACGGCATTAATTATTGATTTAAAAAAGAAACATAAAATATATCAATTTAATTATACCATTGGTTTAATCGATGAAAATAATAAAATTGATGCGCCAAAACTATTATTTACTGATGAAAAAACACTTTTTAATGAAGTGTCAAAATACAGCGCTTTAACATCGGCAACAATTAAATATCTTGAAGCAACTGACCATGGAGAATATGATTCGAGAATTTGGGAAGATTGCGAAAATCCGTTAGGAACACAAGCTATTTTATCATTAGTTACTAAAGATAAAAAATGGATGCCTGAATATATCGATTTTTTAAGAACCTGTGATTTAGACCACGAAGTAAATCAGGGTGGCGATATAGAAGAACTAATTGAACAATACGGATGGTGCAAAGAAACAGCTACCCTTGCGATTGCTCGATTAATAACCTGTTGCGGGCAACATGGAAGTGACCAATTTGAAGATTTATTAGAGGCTGGTCTTTCTGATTATATTCAAGAAAATAAACAATTATTTCTTGAAAAATTGATGGAAGAATTTAAATATGCTTTAGATAGTGATAGTTGTTATTCACCAAGTTTAAATGCTTCAAAAGAAGATTATTTAAATGAATATTTTGAATATGTTGAGGTTCTTACTAGCGTGCTTGATAAAAATGATTTTGATAAAATCAGCAAAGATTTATTAGCTATTTGGACTGATTTTAATGAATTTTGATAAGTTTTTGATAAAAAAAGAGCGTTTACAAAACATGTAAACGCTCTTTTAAATTTTTATTTTTTTTAAAAAAAGATATTGCTATTTATTTTAAAGCACCTAAGTAACGCTCTGCATCTAAGGCTGCCATACATCCTGAACCCGCTGCTGTTACTGCCTGACGGTATTCTTTATCTTGAATATCACCTGCTGCAAAAACTCCTGGTAAATTTGTTTTGGTCGATTTTCCTTTGGTAATTAAATACCCAACTTCATCCATATCTAAAACACCTTTAAATAAATCTGAATTTGGTTTGTGTCCGATAGCGATAAAAACACCTGTTACCGCAATTTCTTTTTTCTCGTTCGTTTGATTGTTAATAGCACGAACGCCTTCAACAACCTTATCGCCTAAAATTTCGTCTATTTCGGTATTGTATAATACTTCGATATTAGTTGTTTTATTCACACGATGTTGCATTGCTTTTGATGCTTTCATGTAATCTTTTCGAACTAATAAGGTCACTTTATTACAGATATTCGCTAAATAAGTTGCTTCTTCGGCAGCGGTATCTCCTGCTCCAACGACAACGACATCTTGTCCTTTGTAGAAAAAACCATCACAAGTAGCACATGCCGAAACTCCACCACCAATTAGGCGTTGTTCACTTTCTAAACCTAAATATTTAGCCGTTGCTCCTGTTGAGATTATAATTGTTTCTGCTTCTATTTCAATAGATTCATCAACAATTACTTTGTGGATTCCTCCTATTTCGGTACTTAAATCAACTTTTGTAACCATTCCAAAACGAACGTCAGTTCCAAAACGTTCTGCTTGTTTTTGCAAATCATTCATCATTGCAGTTCCATCTGTTCCATTTGGATATCCAGGAAAATTATCAACTTCTGTGGTGGTGGTTAACTGCCCTCCCATTTGCATTCCTGTGTACATTACAGGTTTCATATCTGCTCTTGCAGCGTATATTGCAGCAGTATATCCTGCTGGTCCTGAACCAATAATCAAACATTTTATTTTTTCTGCCATCATCTATTTTTTTTGTATTACAAATGTAATTTTTTTTGACATTTAATGTCTTTTTTTAACATCTATTTTGATAATACATTCATAATTGAAAATGATAATAGTCTCAAAATAAAATATTTTTTTATTTTTTATTAATTTTTTTGATATTTTCTTTGATATGTAGTTATTTATTGTATATTTGCAGTCCGATAACCGTACGGGGTGTAGCGTAGCCCGGTCATCGCGCCTCGTTTGGGACGAGGAGGTCGCAGGTTCGAATCCTGCCACCCCGACTTAAAACCTTAATAATCTTGCTAGATTGTTAAGGTTTTTTTTGTGCTCTTTATTTTGATTAAAAGTTAACGGATTCGATTTCTTATTTTTCTCTGATATTTTTTTCAGATGAAATTTAAACAGGCTCTTAGCAATCATTTTTATTATATAATAAATCATCAAACAAAATAGCTTCTAATTTTTCTGATGAAGTTTCATCTAATATTGTTTTTTCTAATATGACTTTAAATTGTTTTTTAGTGTTTGGACTTATCCAAGTTCCATAAAATGAATTATTTTGTTTTTGTAAAAATAATGCTCCCGAAAAATTATCTTCAACCATTGCGTATTTCTTGTTTTGTTTATCGGTGGTAATATTTAAAAGAATCCATTTTTTTTGATTATCATATTTATACATCGCATTTAAAATTGTTAAATTTCCGCCACACGGATGTTCTTGTTCGTTTATATACAGTGTTATTTTAATACTTCCATTTAAAGTTCCTTTGTATAATTCTTTTTGATTTTTCTCTTGATATCTTTCTTGATATATTTCTTGAAATTTGTCTTGATTTTTGTCTTTACAGGGTAAAAATAATACTGCGAGGAATAGAATGATAGTTTTCATTTTATTAGTTTTTTATATTTTATATTAAATAACATCAATAATTTTTTCTAAAATATGATGTATTACGCCAACTATAATCACGATTATACTGAAAAATAGAAAACGAATACGAGTTAATTTCGCTTTATTTTTAAATTTTTTCTTCAGATAAAAAACATCAAGAATAACATATAGCAAAGCAATAATACTTCCAATACTTAAACCTACATGAAATAATACAACATCATAAATCCAATCAAAAACGTTAAGAATTCCTATTGATGATGATTTTGGTTTTGCTCCTAAAACAATTCGCATATATCCAATTCCTGATAAAAGAGATAAAATAACCCAAAAAAAATAATCCCGAATTTGATATACTAATTTCATAAAAACTACACATTTCTTAAAACGAAAAAGTACTATTTTATTTTTTCTTATTGACTTAAATTAAGCTTTAAGTTTACGTAAATTTGTTTTTTATGGATTTTTAGCTATAAACAGCACTTTATTTACTATCAATTATGGAAAAAACAACACTTAGAAAAATATATAAACAAAAAAGAGCCGAATTAACTTCACTAGAAATAGCAGTATTTCAAGAAAGTATTTATCAGCAAATTTTCAACTCAGAAATAATTGATTTCAATGCGATAAACAATGTTCATTTATTTTTATCGATGCGAAAATTTAAGGAAATAGATACGCAACCTATTATTAATTTTTTCAGAAGTAAAGGAAAAAAAATAATTGTTAGTCAATGTAATTTTGCTGATGATTCGCTCACACATTTTTATTTAGAAGAAAATACTGAATTAATTTTAAATAAATTCGGCGTTCCCGAGCCTGTAAATGCTACAGAAGTTGCTGTTACAGAAATTGATTTGGTTTTTGTGCCGATGTTAATTTCTGATAAAGAAAATTACAGAGTTGGTTACGGAAAAGGATTTTACGATCGTTTTTTAGCCAATTGTAGAGAAGATACTAAAACAATCGGGCTTAATTTCTTTCCGCCAATCGCCAAAATTTCCGATTGTAATGAATATGATATTCCGCTTGACAATATTATATTTCCGATATAAAACATAAAAAATCCCGTAAAATTTTACGGGATTTTTTATGTTTTATCTATTTTTTAAAATGTTTTTCAGAAAAAATCAGGAATAAATTATCCGTTCATCGAAATTAAAAATTCTTCATTATTTTTAGAAAGTCGAATTCTATCATTAATAAACGTCATTGCTTCCACTGGGTTCATATCTGCTAAATATTTACGCAATACCCACATACGTTTTACGGTTTTTGGGTCTAACAATAAATCATCACGACGCGTACTCGATTTAATTAAATCAATCGCTGGATAAATTCTACGGTTTGAAATATTACGATCTAATTGTAGTTCCATATTTCCAGTTCCTTTAAATTCTTCAAAGATAACCTCATCCATTTTCGAACCAGTTTCGGTAAGTGCCGTTGCGATAATAGTTAACGAACCACCATTTTCAATATTACGCGCCGCTCCAAAGAAACGTTTTGGCTTATGCAAGGCATTGGCATCAATACCTCCTGATAAAATTTTACCTGAAGCAGGTGCAACGGTATTGTAAGCTCTTGCTAAACGTGTAATTGAATCTAATAAAATAACCACATCATGTCCACATTCTACCAAACGTTTTGCTTTTTCTAAAACGATATTAGCAACACGAACGTGTTTATCGGCAGGTTCATCAAAGGTTGAAGCAACTACTTCTCCACGAACATTACGTTTCATATCTGTAACTTCTTCGGGTCTTTCATCAATTAACAAAACAATTTGATACACTTCAGGATGATTTGCTGCAATAGCATTTGCGACATCCTTTAATAACATTGTTTTACCTGTTTTTGGTTGTGATACAATCATACCACGTTGTCCTTTTCCGATAGGAGAAAATATATCAATAATTCTAGTAGATAAAGAGCTTCCTTTTTCGGCTAGATTGAATTTTTCATCTGAAAATAAGGGTGTTAAATGTTCGAAAGAAACTCTATCACGAACAATATTTGGATTTAAACCGTTAATTTTTGAAACTCTAATTAGTGGGAAGTATTTTTCGCCTTCTTTCGGCGGACGGACATTTCCAAGAACGGTATCTCCTGTTTTTAGTCCGAATAATTTTATTTGAGATTGAGAAACGTAAATATCATCGGGTGATGATAGGTAATTATAATCTGATGAGCGTAAAAATCCATAACCGTCAGGCATCATTTCTAGCACGCCTTCACTTTCGATAATTCCATCAAATTCAAAATCGGGATCTCGATATTTGTTACCGCTTTTATGAGTTGTTTTTTGTTGATTTTTATGTTGCGGTTTTTTCCCTGCTTCGACTACTGCTCTTGGTCTTGGCGTTGGTTTTGGTATTGGTTTTTTGGAATCTGTTTGTGTTCTCGGATTTGGAGCTTGTTTTTTTGTAGCTTCCACGACTGCTCTTGGTCTTGGTCTTGAAATTATTTTTTTAACGGCTGCTTTTGAATCTTTTTCTTCAGCAACATTTTTTTCAATTTCAGTTGATTTGTTAAGCTCTTTTGTTGGGCTATTTTTAATTTTTGAAACAGGAGTTACTTTATTGGCTACTGTTTTTTGAACATTTTCGATGTTTTCAACTTTTTCTGCGTTTTCAACATTTTGAACATTTTGAACGTTCTCAAGATTATTTTCAACAGCTACATTTTTATTTTCTTGTTGCTTTTCTTGTTCTTGTTGTGTTTGTTCCAAAATTTTTTCTTTGGATGATTTTTCTATTCTTTTCCGCTTCGGTTTTTCCGCTATTGCTTCAGGTTGATTGACACTAACTTGGGGTTGTGCTTCTAAAATTTTAGAAACTAAATCTAATTTTTTTAATTGACTTACTCTAGTTAACCCTATCGTTTTTGCAATTGCTTGTAAATCTATTAATTTTTTAGTTTTTAATTCGGAAATATCGAGCATTCGTGAAATTATTAAGTTGTATAATCCTTAGTTTAAGAAAAAGGATTTAATTGTATTTAAATTTTTATGATTTCAAATTATATAGGAACTATATAATTATGTTATTGTGCAGGTACTTATCTGACAAATATATACAAATATTTTAACTTGTAATATTTCTTTTTAAAAAAATAAATATTATATTTGCTATCCAATCTTAAATATGATACAAAGAAAACAATCTTTATACTTATTCATTGCAGGAATTTTGTCAGGTATTTTACCTTTTGTGTTTAGTCTTTGGACTACACAGTCAGCTATTTCTGTGTATATAATTGATTTATTCTCTAGTGTTTCGCTGTTAGAAAAAGCGACGCCTATCTTATTTTTGATGTCTGCTTTACTATCAATTGTAACCTTATTTTTATTTAAGAAAAGGGAATTACAATTTGTTTTAGGGCGTTTAAATATTTTGATTAATCTTTTTTTAGTAGGTATTTTGATTTATCTATCACAAACATTATCTGGAGAGGCTTCGGTTTCCGAGAAAGGTATTGGGATGTTCCTTCCTATTCTTGTTATTTTGTTAGTAGTTTTAGCAAATAAAGCCATCAAGAAGGATGAAGATCTTGTAAAATCTGTAGATAGAATTCGATAATCCTAATATATATTTTAGTGCGACAAAAACCGAGGTGAAGACCTCGGTTTTTACATTTTCACTCTTTATTATTCTTTATTATTCTTTTAAAATTTAACGTTTAGTTTAGCATTTATTTTTTTCCTAATTCGATAACTTCCATATTGAGAATTTCGCCTTTATCCAATTCAAAACGAAGCATTGTTCTTATTTTATGAAACCCATATTTTCCTGATGCTCCTGGATTTAAGTGTAATAAATTAAATTTTTGGTCGTACTGAACTTTTAAAATATGAGAATGTCCACTAATAAATATTTTAGGTGATTTCTGCTGTAATTCTTCCCGAACTCTGGGTTTGTAGGCGTTTGGATATCCCCCGATATGTGTTATCCAAACCGAAACATCTTCCACTATAAATCGATTATCTAACGGAAATTCTGCTCTTGCATTATTATCATCAATATTTCCATAAACGGCTCTTAGTGGCTTGAGTTTTTTTATGGTATCAGTTACTTTTAAATCGCCAATATCGCCTGCATGCCAAACCTCATCGGCTTGTTTTACAAACTTCAAGATTTGATTATCAATAAAACTATGCGTATCGGAAAGTAATAGTATTTTTTTCATCAATACAAAATTACTCAAATCAACAAGAAATCAGGTGAATATTTCATAATTTAGCCATTTAAATTTCGTGTTTTTTGAGATATTTTATTGAATTAGCGTATAAAGGAAAAAAGTATCATGGTTGGCAAATACAACCTGATGCCGTATCAGTACAAGAAAAAATAAACAAGGCAATTAGCACTGTTTTAAGAGAAAATATTATGATTACAGGCGCAGGAAGAACCGATACTGGCGTACACGCTTCGCAAATGTTTGCTCATTTTGATACCGATGCTATCTTAACTAATCAATTTGCGTTTCGATTAAATGCACTTTTACCTGATGATATTGTAATTTTTAACTGTAAATTGGTGCATGATACTGCACACGCTCGTTTCGATGCCACGAGTCGAAGTTATGAATATAAAATTTGGCTCGGTAGAAATCCTTTTTCGTTAGATACTTCTTGGCAATTATACAATCAGCAATTAAATATTGATTTGATGAACCAAGCAGGAGCGATTTTATACAAGCATCAAGATTTTGAATGTTTTTCAAAAGTAAAAACAGACGTACATACTTTTAATTGTGATATTACCAATGCTGTTTGGAAATTAAACGGCAATGAATTAACGTTTCATATTAGTGCCAATCGATTTTTAAGAAATATGGTTCGAGCGATTGTCGGTACTTTAATTGATGTTGGAACAGGCAAAATAAGTCTGGAAGATTTTAAGAAAATTATCGAACGTAAAAACAGAAGTAACGCAGGAACATCAGCACCTGCAAAGGGATTATTTTTAACAAAAGTTGCCTACGATTATATCTAATTAACAGATACTATTTGGCAAAAAAATAAATAACAAATAAATAACGTGAGCAAAACAACAGGAAAAGCATTTGATATTAAAATTTTTGTAAGACTGATGAGTTTTGCAAAAAAATACCGTGTACGATTTATTCTAGCTTCCATCTCTACGATACTTTTGGCACTATTTGCGGTACTAAGTCCCGTTATTTTAATGCGTGCTATTGATGATTTTGTCGCTCATAAAGACCCTACACGATTATTATATTACACCATCGCAATGCTTGTTACCTTATTAATACAGGTATTTTTTCAATTTAGTTTTATTTACAATGCGAATTGGGTTGGTCAGCATATTATTAAAGACATCAGAACGAAAACGTTTCGAAAAATAATGTCTTTTAATATGCGTTATTTTGATAATTCATCGGTTGGAAAACTGGTAACTCGTGTGGTTTCTGATGTTGAAACAATTGCGAATTTCTTTACGCAAGGTGTTTTTATGATTATTAGCGATTTATTAAAAATGATCGTCGTTATCATCGTGATGTTATACACCAACTGGAAACTTGCGCTTATCGCCTTGGCAACCTTACCGATTTTAATTTATGCCACCAAATTATTTCAGATAGCCATAAAAGCTACTTTTCAAGATGTTCGTAATCAGGTAGCCAACCTCAACGGATTTGTGCAAGAAAGAGTTACGGGAATGAAAATTGTACAGCTTTTTAATCGTGAAAAAATTGAGTATAAAAATTTTATTGAAATTAACGAAAAACATAAAAAAGCACATATTAAAACGGTTTGGTACTACTCTATTTTTTTTCCAATTGCTGAAATATTATCATCGATTGCGATTGGTTTAATCGTTTGGTACGGCGGATTACAAGTAATTGAAGATAACGCAGTGTCAGTTGGAGCTATTATTGGTTTTATCAAAATGGCACAAATGTTATTCAGACCGCTTCGTCAAATTGCAGATAAATTTAATCAACTTCAAATGGGAATTGTGGCTGGAGAACGTGTATTTTCTATTATTGATACCCAAAGTAGTATTGCTAAAAATGGTGAAATCACCACTGCGAGTTTACAAGGAAACATCCGTTTTAAGGACGTACATTTTAGTTATATTAAAGGAGAAGAAATTTTAAAAGGTATTTCTTTTGATGTTAAAAAAGGAGAAACCGTTGCGATTGTTGGAGCTACGGGTGCAGGAAAATCAACAATTATTAATTTGATAAATCGTTTTTATGAAATAGATAGCGGTGCTATTTATTTAGATGATATACTAGTTGAAGAATACGAAATTAATGCATTGCGAGAAAAAATAGCCGTTGTTTTACAAGATGTATTTTTATTTTCTGATACTATTTTCAATAATATTTCCTTAAAAAATGAAACTATTTCTTTGGAGGAAGTAAAACAGGCTGCCAAGCAAATTGGAATTCATGAATTTATTATGAGTTTGCCCAATAATTATGGCTATAATGTGAAAGAACGTGGCGGTATGTTATCTTCAGGACAGCGTCAATTGATTGCTTTTTTGCGTGCGTATGTAAGCAAACCAAGTATTTTAATTTTAGATGAAGCGACATCTTCGGTGGATTCTAATTCGGAAAAAATGATTCAATTTGCTACGGATAAAATCACCAAAAATCGTACTTCGATTATCATTGCTCACCGATTAGCGACTATTAAAAAAGCTGATACAATTATTGTTATGGATAACGGTCGGATTGTTGAAGTAGGAAATCAAGCATCACTTTTACGTAAAAAAGATGGTTATTATAAGAATTTATATAAAAAGCAATTTAAAACTAAAATTATCTAAAATTATTTTGTAAATAGTTTGTTTACAATGCGCAATACAATACATTTGTGCATATCAATCTATAAACTAAAAAATCATAAAACGATGAAAAAAGTAATTTTAACTATGTGTGTTGCTGGAGCATTATTAGCAACTTCTTGTGATAAGGCTAAAGAAAAAGCAAAAGACGCTACTGATGCTACTGTTGAAGCTGCAAAAGATGCTGCTGATGCTACTTCTGATGCTGCTACAAAAGCTGTAGATGCTACTGCTGATGCTGCAAACAAAGCTGTTGACGCTACTTCTGATGCTGCTGCTAAAGTTGCTGAAGGTGCCGAAGACGCTGTTGATGCTGTAAAATCTGCAATTGAAGGAGTTTCTATTCCTGAATTTAAAGATCCTAAAGTTGGTGAGTATTTAAGCTCATATGCTAACTATGCTAATGATTATATCGCTGCTAAAGGAGATGTAGTAAAAAATGCAAGCTTAGCTAAAAAAGGTGCTGAATTAGCTGCTGAAGGAAAGAAAATAGTTTCTTCTTTAGATGCTGAAGGAAAAAAGAAATTTAACTCAGTAATGAGCGCTATCCAATCTAAAATGGCTCCTGCTAAATAATTTTAGATTTTTATACAAATTAAAAGCTCGCAATTTGCGAGCTTTTTTTATGTTCTTAAATCATTTTGTAATCTTGTTAATAATTCTTCTTGGGTTTTATACAACACAAATTCACCATTATTTATATACGATATTTCACCTGTTTCTTCGGATACTAACAAACAAATAGCATCTGTTTTTTCGGTAACGCCAATAGCAGCTCTGTGCCGTAATCCGAAACGAGCAGGTATTTTTGTACTGTTAGAAACAGGTAAAATAACACGAGTCGCTACAATAAAATTATCTCGAATTACCGTTGCTCCATCATGCAATGGACTATTTTTATAAAAGATACTTTCTAAAATTGCTTCATTTACTTGTGCATTCATTGTATCACCTGTATTGATTAAAAAATCAAGATTATTTGTTTTTTCAATAACAATTAAAGCGCCTGTTTTTGTTTTTGACATGCTAATACATGCCTGTAAAATTGTTTGAATATCAATATCTACTTCGGGAGTAAGTTCGCTTTGCATAAATTTTAACTGATGTAAAAAACTTTTTTTTGCTGAAAAATTAGTCGTTCCTATCATCAATAAAAACTTTCTGATTTCTTGCTGAAAAACAATAATTAACGCAATAACACCACCCGATAATAAATATCCTAAAATCCCGCTCAACATTTCCATATGAAGTGCTTGTGTTATCTTCCAAATTAAGAAAATAAACGTAATTCCGATAACAATATTAATCGCCACCGTACCTTTTAATAGCTTATAAATGTAGTATAACAAGACGGCAACTAAAATAATATCAAGCACATCGAGAAACGAAAAATCAATAAAACGTAAATTCATTACTTGTAATTATTTTTATGAAAATTTAAGCTCATTCGTTTTTAAAATCATGAAATTTCTTGAAGTTTTTCGACAATTTTAACTGCTTCAACGGCTTGTTTTACATCGTGAACTCTTAAAATTTTTGTACCATGTAATAAAGCGATAGTATTTGCAACGGTTGTAGCGTTTAAAGCTTCTTTTGGTGAAATTTCTAAAACTTTATATAACATTGATTTTCGTGAAATGCCTGTTAAAATTGGTACTTCTAAACTTTTAAATAAGGATAACTTTTTTAACAATTCGTAATTATGTTCGTTTGTTTTTCCAAATCCAAAACCGACATCAATAATAACATCGTTTACTTTTAAAGCTCGAAGTGTCGCTAATTTTTCGGCAAAAAATGAAATTATTTCTTTTACAATATCCTGATAAACAGGATTTAATTGCATATCCTGTGGTGTTCCTTGCATGTGCATCATAATATATGGCACTTGTAATTCTGCTATAATTTCAAACATTTTGGCATCTAAAATACCCGCAGAAATATCATTAATTATGGAAGCTCCTGCTTGAATCGCTTCTTTTGCGACCTTACTTCTAAAAGTATCAACGGAAATTATAATTTGAGGAAAATGCTTTTTTAATAATTTTATGACAGGAATAATTCGGGCTAATTCTTCCGATTCCGAGACTTTTTTTGCATTGGGTTTTGACGAATACGCACCGACATCAATAAAAGTTGCACCTTCATCTAACATTTTTTTTGTTTGATTCAAAATTTCTTTTTCATCGTTATAGTTTCCACCATCAAAAAAAGAATCGGGCGTAATATTTAAAATTCCCATCACCTTAGGCGTTGTTAAATCGATTAGATTTCCGTTGCAATTAATTGTCATGCTTATTAATTTTTATATCTTTTTAACTATTTTCAGAAGTTCAAAAAGGTTTTAAGCAGTTTTAAGAACTCTTTAAAACGATTTTAAGAGTAAAAATACGCGAAATCGCTGTAATATTTACTACTTTTGAAGGATTACTTATTAAAAAATAAAATGCAAAAAACGTCCAAACAATACGATGCCGTAACAGAAGAATGTAAGAATTTGTTTATCAAAAAGATGAGCGATTATGGCTGTGCTTGGCGAATTTTAAGACTTCCGTCATTAACTGACCAGATTTTTATCAAAGCACAACGCATCCGCCAATTACAGGAAAATACTGAGCGAAAAGTAGATGAAGGCGAAAAATCAGAATTTATTGGGATTATCAATTATGCAATTATGGCACTGATTCAACTCGAATTAGGCGTTGTTGAAAAACCCGATTTAACCACAAAAAAAGCCGTTGATTTATATGATAAACATATCAAAATAAGTAAAGAATTGATGGAAAATAAAAACCATGATTATGGCGAAGCATGGCGAGAAATGAGAATTTCATCTTTAACCGATTTAATTCTTCAAAAATTACTTCGCGTAAAACAAATTGAAGATAATCAAGGAAAAACCTTAGTTTCTGAAGGAATTGATGCCAATTATCAAGATATGATTAATTATGCTATTTTTGCATTAATTCTTCATTCAGAATTAGCTACAAATTAGCTATGAATTAACATTTTAACTTAAAACATACATACTATTATGATTTTAAAAATAATCACCCATATTTCAAGAATATTAGTCGGATTTTTATTTATTTATTCAGGATTTGTAAAATTAGTCGATCCTATTGGTTCTCAATATAAATTTGAAGAATATTTCAGTGAAGATGTTTTAAATTTAGAATTTCTAATTCCATTTGCCTTACCATTTTCCATTCTTTTAATTGTTATTGAATTGATTTTAGGCGTAATGCTTTTAGTGGGTTACAAACCTAAATTAACGGTTTGGAGTTTATTTGGAATTAATTTGGTTTTCTTATTTCTAACTTGGTATTCCTACACGTACAACAAAGTTACCGATTGCGGTTGTTTTGGTGATGCTTTAAAATTAACACCAAAAGAAACCTTCTATAAAAATATTGTATTTATGGTTTTTATCGGTATTTTAATCCTCGGATTACGATATATTAAGCCATTATTTTCCAATAAAATAGGATTAATGACGACTTATACAGCGTTGTTAGTATCCTTTGGAATTGTGTATCAGGTTTTAGAACATTTGCCAATTATTGATTTTAGAGCCTACGCCGTAGGAACTGATATTGCACAAGGCATGAAATATCAAGAAGGTGGTGATAATATTCCGCCAATCCATGATTTTATGATTGAAACGGATGAAGGAGATTTATTAGAAACGATGTTATCTAAAGAGAAAGCGATGTTAATTATCATGTCTAATTTTGATAAATCTGAAAAAGAAGGGATTGTAGCGGTATCAGAAATTGCAAATACTGCCAAGGCAAAAGGCTATGAAATTTATGTATTAACGGCTTCTTATATTGAAGATTTAGCCCTTACTCAAAAGGAATTTAACATGCCATATACCTTTGGTTTTTGTGATGAAACGGCGTTAAAAACAGTGATTCGAGCAAACCCAGGAATTGTTACGGTTGAAAAAGGAATTATTGTAGGCAAATGGAATTGGACAGATGCCGAAGATGTTACTTTAAAATAACAACTTTATGTTTTTTTAGATAACAAAACCTCATCCTTTCGGTGAGGTTTTGTTATTTTAGCAAAGAGCTGATTTATCAAAAATATTTAACAACAAAATGAAACAATTATTACTCGTTTTTATTGGCGGTGGCTTTGGAAGTGTTTTACGATTTTTAATCGGAAAACTTTTAAATAATCAACAAACAGGAATTCCGTATGGTACTTTTACCGCAAATATTTTAGGAAGTTTACTGATTGGTTTTATTTTAGGAGTTGCTGCTAAAAATGATACAGTAACCCAAAATCATACGTTGTTATTAGCCACTGGTTTTTGCGGTGGATTTACTACTTTTTCAAGTTTTGCGTATGAAAATCATGTATTTCTAAAAGCAGGCGATTTTACAACATTTGCCTTTTATACCATTGCGAGTTTTATCGTAGGATTTTTAGCTGTTTTTGCAGGAATATTCTTGGTTAAATTTAGTTAAATTTATTTAAAAATTAAAAAAATAACAGATTATGAACGAATTAATAGACTATTCATCTACTGAAAAGTACGCAATTATTACGCTTAAAAACGGAAAAGTAAACGCCATTTCTCACGAAGTAATTGATTCTTTAAATAAATTTTTAGACAAAGCAGAAACTCAAAAAAAAGTGGTTATTTTAACAGGACAATCGGGCATTTTTTCTGCTGGATATGATTTAAAAAGTATGACAACTTCACCAGAATCTGCTTTAGAATTGGTAACAAAAGGTTCAACTTTATCGCACAGAATGTTATCATTTCCATTTCCGATACTTGTAGCTTGTACAGGTCATGCCATTGCAAAAGGCGCATTTTTGTTACTTTCTTCGGATTATAGAATTGGTGCAAAAGGTGCTTTTAAAATAGGATTCAATGAAGTATTAATTGGAATGACCATGCACAATGCAGGAATTGTAATTGCCAAAGGTCGTTTAACGCCTACGTATTTGAATCGAAGTGTCAATAATTCGGAAATGTACTCGCCAGAAGATGCGGTAACTGCTGGTTTTTTAGATACAATTGTTCCTGAAAATCAGGTATTACCAACGGCGATTAAAATTGCAGAAATGTTTGCAACATTAAACCCAAAAGCACATCATCAAACTAAATTAAAAGTTCGAAAAACAGTTTTGAAATCTTTGGAAAAAGCCATCAAAAAAGATAGTAAAGAAGGCTTAAATCCGCCATCAAAATAAAAAAAATTATTTCGTATGGGTGAACAACCTATGTGTTCGCCCATTATAATCTCTTTTTTGCTGATTACATTCTATATTTTTCTACTATTTTTTTTCGAGTTTGAAAATCTTCACCATAAAAAAGAATATATTTCGTTTTAATATTTTTTCCAAAAGCCGTATCTTCAAATTGAAGAAACAACTTATCAACATACATTTTTCGATTATTTACCATCGTATAAACATGCCCATTTTGAGCCTTATCAATGGTTAAATAAAAAAATAGCGCATCAGTAGCAACAAGCCTAAATTTATATAAATTAACGGCTAATCTTTCTATAATAACACCGTATGCTAATTTTTTCTGCAAGGTTGTTAACTCTTTTTTACTTCCATCTTTCGCATACAAAATACGATATTCTTTTATTGGAAACTCTTTATTTACAAAGGCTTCATTCCTATTGATATCATATAAATAGGTATTATAATTATTGCTATGTTGAATGTAAAAAAGAAGGTTTTTTGTTTTTTCTGGCACAGGATAATTTTCTTGAGCAAGAATTGTATCACTATAAAATACTAGAAAAACAGCCAAAAAATAATTTAGGAATAACAAAAAAGAAGGGTTTATTTTTTTCATTATATTTTGATTATTTCTTGACTGTTTATTGACTGTTTTAGATTATTTATAAGGATAAAAAAATTACTCAAAAGCTTTGATAATTGTTTCCATTTTAACTTTTAATGTTTGGTCATGAGGCGTTATTGGTGGAATTTCATCATGTATATTTAAAAGCTGATACACTGCCATTTGTGCTGCTCGAATCGAGTATTCGACTGTAAAAACGACATCATCAGGAATTTCAACAAATTGACTTACAAAAGCTAAATTTTTAGAATTTTTAGGCACAGGTAAAGGTCTATCTCCTTTTTTTCGAGGCATAAACATACTGGTAATATACGGCATACGGCACGGAATACAAATCGCATTGGCAAATACGGTATCGTAATCAAATTTTAAATGTCCGCAAAGTTCTTGAAGAATTTCTTCACCTGAACATTCCGTCATTGGTTTTGCTACAAAATTTCCGACACGATCGGGATGCAATCCATACGCCCAAAAAACCTGTACTTCCGTAGGTTGATTTCGATAATGTGGTTGACTATTTAAAGCAAAACTTAAAAACCAATTCGAATCTTTAAGCGTAACTTGGCTTCCTGTTCCTGCTTTATTTCCTGAAAAAGCTTCCATTTTATCAAAAAAAGCGGTGTCTTTTAAGGTAACCGTAAAGGATTCCCACGAAGTTTCTGGAATACTTGAATTAAAGTTTGCTGGATTTCCAAATTCTGGATGTTTTTGAGCTAATTTTTCCCAAAGCTCCCAACCTTTACTTATTTTTTTGGTCAATGGTTTTGGAGATTTTTTCATAGAACCAAGGCTATACGCATCGGTCATCGAACCATTTTGAAAAAATACAACATCATTTTCTTCGACACTAATTTGATGTTTTTTTTCGGCTTCTAGATACTCAAAACCAGTAGCAACAATTTCTTTATTTTTATTAATTTCGGTTTGTAAATCGGTTACGGTACAGCCTTTTTTAAAATTCACGCCTTGTAATTCGAGCCAAATTTCCAAAGGACGAATCATCGAATCGTATTGATTATAAACCGTACGTCTTACGCCCGACATAGTTTCTACTTCGGAAAACTCTTGCATAAATCGATGCAAATAGCGTTTAAATTCTACAGCACTATGCCAAGGAGAAAAAGCAAAAGTAGTACGCCACATAAACCAGAAATTAGTTTCAAAAAAAGAAGGCGAAAGCCAATCTGAAATGCACGTATTTTCTAATTTTTCTTCAGATGCTTCACTTAATTTGAGTAATTCTATTCTATCAGATATTGAAAAACCTAATTTTGAAGCATCAATAATTGCTCTATTTTTATCGATAAGCCGTGCTTTTGCGTCGGATTTTATACGCTCATTAAACGTACGTGTTTCTTCATATACCGATTTATTAGGATCCGTTAGTGAAGGAATTGTTTTAAACAACGCCCATGTACATTCATAAATATTCATGGTTAGCATACGAGCTCCACGCATAATGTAACCATTTTCAGGATTTCCAAAAGCGTCCATGCTCCCGCCTAAATTCGGTAAACTTTCAAAAATTGTAATATTATTTGCTAACAATTTTCCATCTCTGATTAAAAAAACAGCTCCTGCTAATGAACCGATTCCACCACCAATGAAATATGCTTTTTGATTTTCTGGATTTGTATTCATTGAAAATTGTGTTTTAATTTTATTTTGATATTAACTTAAAAAATCATCTTCTTTATACGCTGGATTCGGATATGTATAAAAACCTTCACCAGTTGAAACGCCTAATTTATTGGTATCGATAAAATTTTCTTTTAAAAATTCGGTTGTTTTAATTTTCAACGGGTTTTTTGATTTTTCAGAAGCCATTTTATTGATATTATACACGGTATTAATTCCGACAATATCTAAAATTGCAAAAGGTCCGATGGGTGCTCCTGTAGCTTTCATCCAAGTTTTATCGATAGTTTGAGGCTCGGCAACTTCCTTTACTAAAAGATCGGTAGCCGCACCTAAAAAAGGCACTAATAACGAGTTCAAAATATAACCTGGTTGCTCTTTCTGCAAAGGTAATGCTAACATTCCAATGGCTTTTGCAAAAGCTACCACATCGTTAAATATTTCAGGATTTGTTGCTGAATGTCCCATAATTTCTGCCGTATTATTTCTCCAAATATCATTGGCAAAATGAAGCGCTAAAAACTGAGAAGGACGCCCTGTAACCTCAGCAAACTGACTCGGCAAAAGTGTAGAGGAATTAGTTGCAAATACCGTTTTTTTAACGGCAACTTTTGCTAGTTTTGTATAAAAATCTATTTTAATAGCTGGATTTTCTGGAACAGCTTCAATTAATAAATCGGCATCTTTTACGGCATCTACTAAATTTGAACTGTATTTTAAATTATCAAAAGCAACAGCCAAATCAGCATCCGAAGCGTTTAAATCTCTTTGAAAAGCTTCACACATTTTTGGAAATTTAGCTTTTGCCTTTGCTAACATTTCATCGTTAATATCGTAAACGGTTACGTTAAATTTATGAAAAGCTGCTTGAAATGCTATTTGATAGCCTAAAACGCCACTTCCTGCTACAGTAATATTTTTGTAATTCATCTTGTGTATTTTTTTGAAATTTGATAAAAAAGAGATTTGATAAACAACAAATCCCTTTTTTTTATTATGAATTAAATAATTATGAATCTGTTTAAAAATTAAATTAAAACTGAATTCTCGTCATGCTGAATTTATTTCAGCATCGCATCAACAGGAGAACTACGGCAAATCAGGATGTGAAACTGAAATAAATTCAGTTTGACGGATTCGATTCCTTATTTTTATGTTATATTTTTTTTTCAGAGGAAATTTAAACAGACTCTATGATTTTAATTTAAAGATTTTTTGCCCAATCTTGTAATTTTTCAAATTGTTCTGCAATAAAAGATTCATGATGTTCTTCTGGTGCTTCTTCAACATCAATTGGTAAAATATGTTCAAAATAAGTATTTTTTAACACGCGTTTTAAAATACTTTCTCCAGGAAAAGGTTTATTATCATTTAAAGCTTTCGTCGCTTTTAATATTTGACGAATATCATATTGAGTTGAAGCAATATCTGGTACTTGTTTGTTTGAATTTATCAATTTATAAACCGCTGTTCTTGCGGTTCTTACTGATGATTCTACCGTAAAAACAACATCATTATTCGTTTCTACAAATTGTCCGACAAGTCCTAAATTTTTACATCCGTTAGGCACAATTTGAGGTCTATCGCCAGTAGCTCTAGGCAAAAACATTGACGTAATATACGGCATAAAAGCAGTGCGAACAATCGTATTTTCTATCACATTTTCAAGTTGATTTTCTAAACCTAAATGAAAACATAATTCTGATAAAATTTCATTTCCTGTACATTGAGGCATCCTTTTTTGTACATGATTTCCTTCTTTATCAATATATAAAGCATACACCCAAACCACTAAAATATCGTCGGGTTGCGTTGGATAATGCGGTTGGCGATTAATGGTAAAACTCATCAACCAATTAGAATCGGTAATGGTTACAATTCCTCCTGTGGCTGCCTTTCCTGAATACGGATCGTTTACACAATATTCTTTAAATTTTTCGGTCAAATCGGAAGGGCGACACGTTAAGGTTGCCGATTGCCAAGCCGATTTTTCTATATTTCCACAAAACTTTTCAGGTTTTCCAAAATCAGACGATTTCGCAGCTAAATTTTTCCATAATTTCCAACCGTCACTTTTTCCGCTTTGGCTGTTATCAATAGTTTCAATCGCTGGTTTTGTGTTCGTTCCATACGACGTATCTTCGGTCATAGAACCTGTAGTAACAATTACATAATCGTTTTTTGTTACAGGAATAACGACATCTTTACCGTTTTGTTCGGTGATAATTCCTTGTACAACTTTGCCTTCGGTATTAATTCGGATGTCTAAATCTTTTACAAGCGTATCAAACTGAATGGTTACGCCTTTCGATTTTAAATGTTCGGTTAAAGGTTTTACAAACGTATCATATTGATTGTATTTCGGGAAAACTAAGCATGATAAATCTTTCATTCCGTCAAGAGTATGTAAAAAACGGTGCATGTATAATTTACATTCTAATAAACTATGCCAGTTTTCAAAAGCAAACATGGTACGCCATAAAAACCAAAAATTACTTTGTAAAAATGATTCACTAAAATAATCTTCAATAGATAAATCGTTTAATTCTTCTTTCTTTTTCAACAATAATTTTACAATAGCAAGTTGGTCTTTTTTATCCAAACCGAATTTGCTAAAATCTTGAATTTCTCCTTTATTATGAATTAATCGCGCTTTTGAATAATTCGGGTCGTTGTCATTTAACAAACGATATTCGTCTAAAACACTATAAGGAGCGGGCATTTCAAGGGCTGGAATGTCTTGAAAAATATCCCATAAATTTTCATAGGTCATTTCCATTTCTCGTCCACCTCGGATAATATAACCCTCTTCGGCATTTCCTGCACCGTCAAGCGAACCGCCTTCTACTGATAATTTATCTAAAAAAACAATGTTTTCTCCTGAAAAATGTCCGTCTCTAATAAAATAATAAGCCGCTGATAATCCTGCAATTCCACTTCCTACAATATAAACTTTGCTATCTTTAAATGATTTTGAAGGAATCCCTTTATTTCGCTGATAATTTCCTGTTAAATCAGCAAAAGGCATCGGAATATCTTTTGAATTATGAACTACATCTTTACTCGCATCTGGAGTGTGATTTACCTTTCCTAGAAAAGGAGAAACATTTAATACTTTGTCAAATTTTGAAGTGTCTTTTTTCATTTCAGATAGTATTTAATTGAGTGTTTAATTCTTTGTTATCCAAAGTTACCACTATCCTTAAATTAACTTGTATCCCAAAATTCAGCAATAGTATCCTTAAATTATAGTTTCTTACTTTTTAGTATTTCTGTATGAAGATGGCGAACTTGTTGTTTGTCGTTTAAAAAATCGCCCAAAAGCCGAAATAGAATTAAATTGAAGTTGATACGCAATTTCAGAAATTGATAAAGCAGGATTTCCTAATAAAACTAACGCTTCTTTTAGCAAAGCTTCTTCAATAATTTGATGTGGTGTTTTTCCAACATTTTTCTTAGTAATTTCGATTAAATATTTATTAGAAATACACAATTCACTGGCATAAAAACCAACTGATTTCTCTTCTAAAATACATTCTTGTACCAATTTATTAAAACGCAGATAAATAGTTGTTTTTACATCTTTACAAGCTATTATATTTGGTGTTTTCTGTTGGATAATTTCGGCAATTTCTAAAAGCAGATTAAAAATTAAAACACGAATCATTTGTTTGGTAAATATACTTTTACACTGTTCTTTTTCTTTTATCGTATTGATAATTTTCAATAAATTTTGCGTATTTTCTTCCGATGTATGCAACACCGAATACGAACTTTGTTGAAACAACGCCATTTTTTCAATAATAAACGGATCGGAAATATTGGTCAGTAAAAAATTCTTTTCAAAAAATACGGTTTGAATTTTAAAATTAGGACTTGCATTTAAAAAATGGACAATCGTAGAAGGCGCAGAACAAAAAACACTCCCCTTTCTTATTTTATAATTAATGGCATTAATTTCTAAATCAATTTCGCCATCTGTGCAAATGCAAAAGGCGTAATAATCCATGCGAAATGGATTTTCTGGAAATTTAAAAATTGATTTTCCCGAAGATATATAATAAGAGTTATGACAATCAATATTAAAAAAAGAAAGGGTGTCTTGTAAATTTTCGTAATTTTTCTGATTTTTCATTAATTCGTTTTATTGATTTTTTTCAATTTAAAAAATAGCCTCTAAAAACAATTTTAAAAATAAACTATTTGAGAGCGATATTCTTACTTAAATTTATAAAAAATAAAGCTGATTTCAAAAACATCAATAAAGAAAATGAATAATCATTCTTTTTTGTATCTTGCGGAATAGAAAAGTATAAAACTCAAATGATGATGACAAAAAAACAACGATTTTGGAATGTATTAAAAATACTTCTAGCAGTATTTATGATATTTGGCGGTGTACAACATTTTATAAAACCAACTTTTTACCTGCCTTTTGTGCCTTCATTTTTACCGTTTCCGATAACGATTATTTATCTATCAGGAATTTTAGAAATTGGTTTAGGAATATTATTATTTTTGAATAAGAAATATGCAAAAATGGGCGCTTTAGGAATATTTTATTTGATGCTTTTATTTTTACCTATTCATATTTGGGATGTATTCTCTTCCACTCCTGCGATTGGTTCACATACGGCAGCGTTAATTAGAGTTCCTTTTCAATTTTTATTTATCGCTTGGTCTTGGAAAATATATAAAGAAATTTCTAACACTATTGTTATCAACAATAATTAAAAAATTACAAGAAGTAAAAAATCATAAAAACGCTAAATTCCAGTGATTTTTTTCTTTCAAAGAAATTGTATCGAGAGCTTTTTTAACTTTAAAATTCATCAACATAAAAAAGTTCAATTTCTCGATACAATTCTCGATGTATTTTTACTTTTTATATGCCTTTACGCCTGCATTTATTTCGATATCTAAATAATTATCTCTTGGTGTGATTGGGCAAGAATACCGATTACTATACGCACAATACGGATTGTAAGCTTCATTAAAATCAATCAAAATAGTGCCGTTTTGAGTTTCATCGGTCGTTAAAACATCGATAAAACGACCGCCTTCATAACTTGTTTTTCCATTTGTTTTATCAAAAAAAGGCAAAAATAAATGATTTTGAAATTTTTCACTCGGTTTTATATCCTTATAAATAGCGAGTTCAAAATTTTTATCAGCAATTTTAAACGAAACAATTCCATATTTTTTGTAAACCACAACCGTTCCTTTTGTCGTTGGAAAATGAAAATTCGGAGCATCGGGCGTTTTAACGATTTTTGCCGTAACTTTATATATATCATCAATTTTGAAAAAATCCAATCCTTTAAATTTTCGCAAACCTCTTTTGGTTAAAGGTGATTTTGACGCATCTTTAAACTCAGAATTTAGTTCTTTTTGAAATGCAGAATTTCCTAAAACTTTTCTTTTCTGCTGACTATTACAAGATTGTAACACGATTACAAAAATAATTACTAAAATTTTTCTTATACCACTATTCATACCTAATAACTGATTGTTTATTTTATTAAAATATCTTAAAATTATCAGTAAATATAACCAAGAATAACTAGCTTTCAAAGCTACTTTACCTCTTAATTTCCTACTTAATTAACCGTATTATTAATATGAAATTACCCTAATCTGTTAAAGTTCTGCTAATAAATCTTATATTTAAATATAAAATACTTATATTTAGCTTAACAAAATCGATAGTTGCGTAATAAAAAGAGCCGTTCTTACTATAATGAACTATATAAAGAAAATTTATATATAAATAAAACAATTGTATTGTTTTGTTACAAGTTAATAAAAGATTAATATATATTTGCCCCCCATTTTATTTTAGTTTTTAATCTTTTTTTGACCAAAATTAATTACGAAACTAGAATTTTAAAGGATAATTTAATTAAATAAGTAAGTATTTTATGAATTCAGAATTAATTAGTAAAGCAGACGAATTTGAACACCGAAAATTCAAATTTATTACTACTAGTGATAGAATATTAGCTTCAAGAGAAGTAAAATCTCTAATACTAGAGATAAACGAAGTATATAAAGAAACCAAAGATGTTGCGTTAATGGATGCAATGAAACGATTAACTGTTGTAAAACAACGAATTGAAAAACGATTAAAAGGGAAACCTTTAACTGCATAAATTTAAAGACAATAAATGTAACGTAATCTACGTTTATTGTTATATTGAATAGTTTACTCATCATTTATTATTCTTGATACTATTTATTCTTGAAAAAAAGTTCTAGCCTAATGCTAGAACTTTTTTAGTTATTTTTAGTTTTCGTATTCCTTTTTTCAGAAGTTTTTTTATTTTTTTTTAAAAAAATAAAACACGTATTCACATATAAAACAATGAGTTAACAAATCAGAAGAAAAAATAACATAAAAATCATCTAAAAAAATAAAAAAAAGTTTGTCAGTTTCTAAAAAGATACTATATTTGCATCGCTTTTAAGGGCAAACAAGCCGATGTAGCTCAGCTGGCTAGAGCAGCTGATTTGTAATCAGCAGGTCGTGGGTTCGAGTCCCTCCATCGGCTCAAAATAAAATAAAAAGTGCTAACTTAACGGTTAGCACTTTTTTTATGCCCTTATTTTCCTAATTTTTTCCCTAAATTTGCTTTCATTATTTAGCTTAATAAAACACGCCTCCATGAAAAATATATTTGTAATCGGTATCGCTGGCGGAACCGGTAGTGGTAAAACTACTGTTGTAAACAAAATAATTAATGAACTTCCACAAGATGAAGTATGTATTATTTCTCAAGATTCTTACTATAGTGAAACCGAAAACTTAAGCTATGAAGAACGAACCAATATTAATTTCGACCATCCTAGAGCCATCGATTTTGAACTGCTCGTTACACATCTAAATAAGCTGAAAAATAATCAAATTATTGAACAACCTATTTATTCATTCGTTACGCACAATAGAACTAAAGATACCGTAAAAACACATCCAAGAAAAGTTGTTATTGTAGAAGGAATCTTAATTTTTAATAGCGAAAAACTAAGAAATCTTTGTGATATAAAAGTTTTTGTACATGCTGATGCTGATGAACGACTCATAAGACGAGTTCGTAGAGATATTAAAGAAAGAGGTCGTGATGTTGACGAAGTTTTAAGCAGATATCAAAATACGCTTAAACCAATGCATCAACAATTTATTGAACCTACAAAAAATTATGCCGATATTATTATCCCCAACGATAAACATAATAATGTGGCTATTGATATTGTTAGAACCGTAATCAGCGAACGTTTATAATGATGAATCTAAAATCAATAAAAAATAAAATACCCTTTAAAATAGCAACAAATACCTATGTTATTATTTTAACCATATTTATTACATGGATGCTTTTTTTTGATGAAAATTCCTACCTAACTCACCGAGAATTTAATAAAGAAATTGAAAAATTAGAAGTTTGGATTGACTATCATCAAAAGAAAATTAGTGCCGATAAAAAAACAATACAAAATCTTCAAAATTCTATCGAATTGCAACGCTACGCACGTGAAAAATATTTGATGAAAAAAGAAAATGAAGATATTTATATTATAGAATTTGATACAATTCCAAAATAATGAGCGATTATTTATTTAACGAATTCAACAAAAGTAGCCCCGCACAATGGAAACAACAAATTCAGGTGGCACTCAAAGGAGCTGATTACAATACCCTGCTTTGGAAAACCGACCAAGGAATTACGGTTAAACCTTTTTATACTAAAGAAGATCAGACAAATACAGTAATAAACATGCCCGAAAAAGGCTTTACTATTTGTCAATCAATTTATATTACAGCCATCGAAGAAGCTCGTATTTTTGCTATCGATTCGTTAAAGAAAGGGGCAAAAGCCATTGAATTTAAAGCCAAAAAACCCTTCGACTATAAAACTCTTTTAAAAGATATTGACTTAAAAAATACCACACTTTATTTTAATTTTAAATTCTTAGATGCCAATTTTGTTCTCGAATTAGCAACATTTATCAACAGTGAAAAATGTTATTTTAATATCGATATTATTGGTAATTTAGTTGCCACTGGAAATTGGTTCAATAACACAAATAACGATTTTAAAGAATTTGAAAAAATTATATCAAAAATAAAGAATAGCGTTTGTATTCATACTTCGATATATCAAAATTCAGGAGCAAATTACACGCAACAACTCGCCTATGCACTTGCACACGCCAATGAATATTTGAATTATTTTGGAAGTGAAATCGCTCATAAAATACATTTTAATTTTTCGGTAGGAAGTGATTATTTTTTTGAAATCGCAAAACTTAGCGCCTTTCGAATTTTATGGAACGCCCTTTTAAAAGAATATAATGTTGAAAATCAACAAGCACATCTATTTGTACAACCAAGTTTACGCAATAAAACATTGTACGATTATCATATCAATATGGTGCGTACAACTTCGGAATGTATGAGTGCGATTTTAGGCGGTGCCGATACAATTAGCAATGTTTCTTATGATGATTTTTTTAATCATTCTAACGAATTTACACAACGAATTGCTAGGAATCAATTGCTTATTTTACAGCAAGAAAGTGGTTTTGCAGAAGCTCAAAATTTTGCAGATGGCACGTATTATATCGAATCGATTACCCAACAATTAGTACAAAATGCCCTGACCGTTTTTAAAACAATCGAAAAAGGAGGCGGTTTTTTAAAACAATTAAAACAAGGGATTATTCAACGAAAAATTAGAGAATCAGCAACAAAAGAACAAGAAAATTTTGATGCTGGAAAACTTGTTTTGATAGGTTCTAATACAATACAAAATCCGAAAAATCGAATGAAAAATAAAATACCGCTTTTCCCTTTTGTACGAATCAGACACGAAAAAACACGTATTCAACCTATTATTCAAAAAAGAATCACTGAAAAATTAGAACAAAAACGCTTAGAAAACGAATAAAAAATCAGCAAAAAATATAAAGAAAAGTAAAAAATAGTAAATAACGAGCTATAAGTAGTAAGTAGAAAATAAAAATGAGTAGAAAAGACGTATCAAATATACAAGTACAACAACCTAAAAAATCCGACGTTACACACAAACAACATGAGGATTTTATTGCAGGAATACCTCCTTATTTACGAGGTACTTCTCCAACAATGTATCTTGAAAAACCTTGGATAATTCATCAGGAGAGCTTGAAAAAATCAACGAATTCAAACCAAAAAGAAGCCCTAAAAACTCCTGAAATTGAAATCGCCTACGCTTTATCCGAAGGGTTAGAACAGCTACAAAAAAACGTAAAAAAAGGCATCAATATTGATGCTATTGCTCCAAAAATAACCTTCTCTTTTGAAGTTGGCATGAATCATTTTGAAGAAATTGCAAAAATAAGAACCGCTAGAATGTTATGGGCGAAAATTGTACAACAATTTAACCCGAAAGATGCAAAATCATCGATTTTAAACCTACATTGTGAAACAAAAAATGCTTCAAATTTTTCTTTGATTGATGACCAACCTTTTAATAACATCACTCGAACCACTATTCAAGCAATGGCGGCTGCTTTTGGAGGTACGCAAAGTTTACACACACATTCATTCGATCAAGCAACGGCTTTACCAAATGATTTTTCAGCACGAATTGCTCGAAACACACAACTTTTTTTACAAGAAGAAACCCATATCACCAAAACAATTGACCCTTGGGCTGGAAGTTATCATTTAGAAAAATTAACAGAAGATATCGCCCATAAAGCATGGAAATTAATTACCGAAATTCAAGAACTCGGAGGCATTAATAAAGTCAAAAAATAAGCCCAAAAATAAGCCGAAACTATGAAAATACAATTTATCGATAGAAAATCTGGAAACTTAATCACCGAAACACCACCTGGTGAAGGTTTTTTGAAATTATTATATCATAATCCGTTTGGTAAAATGGCACTTTTACCGATCGTGAAACGTAAATTTTTATCCGCTTATTATGGCAAATTAATGGACAAACCGAATTCTGTTACCAAAATTGATGATTTTGTAAAAGAATTAGACATCAATATGAATGAAGCCGAAAAATCAATAGAAAAATATACCTCTTTTAATGATTTTTTCTACAGAAAATTAAAACGTGGCGCACGCCCTATTGAAAACGGATTCGTTTCCCCTGGTGATGGAAAAATGTTAGCTTTTGAAAATATTGCCGATATCAATAATTTCTTTGTAAAAGGACGAAAATTTACCCTAAAAGAATTTTTAGCCGATGATATATTAGCCGAAAAACATGAAAATTCTTCCTTAATTATTTTACGATTAGCTCCGAATGATTATCATCGCTATCATTTTCCGTTTAAAGGAATACCGTCGAAAATGACCAAAATTAAAGGTAGTTATTTCTCCGTTTCTCCCTACGCATTGGCATCGAATTTTACCAAAGTTTTTTGTGAAAATAAACGAGAATATTGCATTTTATCATCCCAAGAAAAAGGAGATATTATTGTAGCTCCTGTTGGCGCTACGATGGTCGGAACGATTATTAGCACCTATCAAAAAGAACAACCCGTAAAAAAAGGCGACGAAATGGGCTATTTTGCCTTCGGTGGCTCAACAATTGTTTTAATTATTGATAAAAATAAACTCAAAATAGATGCCGATATCCTTAAAAATACCAAAAATCATATAGAAACTTTTGTGAAAATGGGCGAAAAAATAGGCGTTTAAAACTTGCTACTTTAACATTTCATTACATTTAAAAATGATGAAAACAGTAACCTTTTAAAACTTTAATCCGTAAATTCGCAGAGTTTTATACTTAGCCAATCATTAGCCAATTTACAGATGAAAAAAATCTTTGACATTCTTTACTCTACTCGCTTAACAGCAGTATTACTTTTAGTATTTGCCCTATCTATGGGAATTGCCACTTTTATAGAAAATGATTTCGGAACACAAACCTCTAAAGCTTTAGTTTACAATACTTGGTGGTTTGAATTAATTATGCTCTTTTTTGTTGTCAATTTTTTTGGAAATATTTTCAGATACCGTTTATACAGAAAAGAAAAATGGTCGGTATTATTATTTCATATTTCTTTTTTATTGATTTTAATTGGTGCAGGAATTACACGCTATATTAGTTACGAAGGTTTAATGATTATTGATGAAGGAGAAACTACCAATACTTTTTTTTCTGATACCAATTACTTAAATGTTATCGTAGATAATAATGCGTTTCAAAAGGAAATCAATAACAAATTATTACTTTCTGCTTGGGGAAATAACTCCGCAGAATTTACCGAAACTTTTCAACCAACAAAAGAAGAAAAAAAGCACGAAATAAACTATAAATTAGTAGATTATATTCCTTGGTCTGAAGAAAAATTAGTGCTAGATGAAAATGGTATTGAGCATTTATTTTTCGTAGAAAGTTCAAGCGGAAGCAGACATGAACATTATATCAAAAGAGGAACTACTCAAAATATTCATAATATTTTGGTTAGTTTTGATGTTAGTAACAACAATGCTTCAGTGAATTTTTTTTATGAAGATGGTAGTTTAAAAATGATCTCTAAAAACAATGGAGAATGGCTTCGAATGGCCGATAAAAAAAGAGGTGAAATTGTAAAAGATAGTGTTCAACAGTTTCAATATTTAACATTACATACTATAAAAGGATTACAATTTGTAATTCCTAAATCGCCTGAAAAAGGTGCTATGCAAACACTTTCAGGAGAAAAAGACAACAAAAAATACGATACTGTTATTTTTGATATTACTGCAAACGGAGAAACTAAAAGAGTTAATTTTTATGGAGGTCAGTTTAATGTAGATAATATTGAAGAATTTAACTTGGGTAAGTTACATTTTAGAGCTTGGTATGGTGCTAAAAAACGACAAACTCCTTTTAATATTAAGTTAAACGATTTTCAATTAGAAAAATACCCTGGATCTGAAAGTGCGGCAGCTTATGCTAGTGAAATAACTGTTATTGATAAAGATGAAACTTTTGATTTTAGAATTTTTATGAATAATATTTTATATCATAAAGGATATAAACTTTTTCAGTCGAGTTATAAAATTGATGGAGAAAATGAACAAACTCATTTATCAATAAACCATGATTTTTATGGTACCTGGGTTACTTATATCGGTTATTTTTTACTATTTTTTGGTTTAATAGTATCTTTATTCATTAAAAATACTCGTTTTGATGACCTTAAAAAATCCTTAGAAAAAATTCGTAATAAAAAAATAAAACTAACGGTAATTGCCGTATTCTTTTCATTGGTTAGTTTTGGTCAACAGGATTCTCATCAACCAAAACAAATTACCGAAGCACAAATAGATTCTATTTTAATTGCGAACAAAGTAAATGACAAACATGCCGATTTATTCAGTTCTTTAGTTATTCAAGATGTTGGTGGACGTATGAAACCCGCACATACTTTTGCTTCTGAATTGGTTAGAAAAGTAGCACATAGTAATAAATTTAAAGATTTAGATCCTAGTCAAATTTTGCTTTCTATTACAGAAAATCCAATGCTTTGGTTAAATGTTCCTTTTGTATATTTAGAAAAAGGAAATACACAAGTTAGAGATCTTTTAGGAATTTCTAAAGAAGTAAAATATGCTCGCTTTATTGATTTTTACAATAAAGATGGTTCTTCAAAAATCAGCAAATTAGTAGTTGCTGCTCAAAAGAAAAAAATTCAAAATAAATTTGAAACAGATATTATAAAAATTGAACGTAGAGTTTGGTTGCTATCACAAGCCTTAGGAGGCGGTATGTTACGTATTTACCCAATTCCTAATGACCAAAATAACAAATGGGTTTCGCAACCAGAAACGCTAGAAGCAAATTTTAAAGGAACAGATTCTGTTTTTGTACGTCAGTCGTTACCTGTGTATTTACAACTGCTACAAGCTTCAAGAAAATCGGGAGATTATACAGAAACCAACAAAGTTTTAGAAGGAATTAAGAAATTTCAACAAAAATTTGGTGCAGAAGTAATTCCTTCAAAAAATAAAATTGATTTAGAAATTTCTTACAACGAACTAAATATTTTTGTAAAAATTTCTAAATACTACGCATATATAAGTTTACTTTTAATTGTATTTGTTTTCTTCCAAATTTTCAACAACAAACCATGGGTAAACTATGTGGTAAAATTATTGATAGGAATTGTAATTTTATTATTTATTTTCCATATTGCAGGTTTAACAATGCGTTGGTATATTAGTGGAAATGCTCCTTGGAGTAATGCTTATGAAGCCGTTATATTTGTTGGTTTAGCCACCATGTTTTTTGGTTTAATTCTAGGGAAAAATTCATCTCTAACAATTGCTGCTACTACTTTTTTGGTGTCAATTATTTTATTTTTTGCACATCAAAACTGGTTAGATCCTGAAATTGCCAACCTGCAACCCGTATTAAATTCTTGGTGGTTGTATGTTCATGTTTCAATAATTTCAGCAAGTTATGGTCCTTTCTTTTTAGGAATGATTTTAGGAGTTTTTGCTTTGATATTAATCATCTTTACCAATAAGAAGAATAAAGATAAAATGGATATACATCTTAAAGAATTAACCATTATAAACGAAATGGCTTTAACTGTCGGCTTGGTAATGCTTACCGTAGGAAACTTTTTAGGTGGTATGTGGGCTAACGAAAGTTGGGGGCGTTATTGGGGATGGGATCCTAAAGAAACTTGGGCGTTAATATCTATTATGGTGTATGCTTTTGTTTTACATATGCGTTTAATTCCTGGATTAAGAGGAAGATATACCTTTAACTTATTCTCAATTATAGCCAATACATCAATTATGATGACTTTCTTTGGTGTTAATTTTTACCTTTCAGGCTTACATTCTTACGCTAGTGGCGATAAAGTAATTACGCCTACATCAGTATATTGCTTTGTTTCTTTTGTTTCTATACTTGGTTTGTTAGCTTGGTTTAAGAATAAAAAATATTATAAAAAATAAACTACTTATTCTTTTAAGATAAAAATGTACTTTTACAAATTGATAAAAAAATAAAAATGTTCAATAAAAATATAAAACTAATTGTAGCTGGATTAATATCAATATGGGCTATTTATGAATTTTTACAAATTCATATAATGAATGGAATTTCGATTCTTTTACTTGCTGGTATTTTCGTGTTTTTTTACTTTAAAAATGAATTTATTTTACTTGCTTTTATGCAATTGCGTAAACAAAATTTTGAAGGAACTAAAAAATGGTTAGACTGTATTAAAAATCCAGAAACGGCATTAATTCCAAAACAAGAAGGATATTTTAATTATCTACACGGAATTATGTTGAGTCAAACAAACATTACACAGGCAGAAAAATTCTTAAAGAAAGCCGTAAAACTTGGTTTAGCAATGGATCATGATTTAGCGATGGCGAAATTACAATTAGCAGGAATTGCCATGACTAAACGTAGAAAAAGAGAGGCAACAATTCTAATGAATGAAGCTAAAAAACTAGACAAACATGGCATGTTAAAAGAACAAATGCAAATGATGAAGAAACAAATGGCTAAAATTTAAGTTTTATTTTGTATTTTTAACATTTAATAAACATATAATGCCAAAAAAAATTGCTTTAAAGTTTTTTGAACGATACGCCTCTAGGTGGATTGTTTTAAGTATTGACATCATTTTAGTCTGTATTTCATTCATACTAGCGTACTCTGTACGTTTTAATGCTAGTTTGAATTTTGATCTTAATCATTTATATTATCAAATTCCTTTTATCGCATGTATAGCGCTTATAAGTTTTCTTATCGTGGGCTCCTACCGAGGTATTGTAAGGCATACAGGAACAAGAGATGCTTTTAATGTTTTTTTAGGCGTTAGTTTACTTTTTTTAACCGCAATTTCTATTGTTTTAATTAATAATTTATTTGCTATCGTTCCTAGTTTTACGATTCCTATATCAATTTTGATTATTCATTATTTGATTTCAATTTTAGCATTAATTATTAGTAGATATATTTTTAAAGCTTTTTTTGAAATGATATCTACTGAACTAAGTAATACTTCAAATGTCCTTATTTACGGCGCAGGAGATTCAGGGTTAGCCACTTACGATGCTCTAAATAGAGAAACAAAATACAGTTATAAAATTATTGGCTTTATTGATGATAATGAAAAAAAGGCAGGAAAAAAGATTAATCAGGTTAATATTTACAATCGTAAAGTTATCAACAAAGAATTTATAGAAAATAAACAGATTGATGAAGTTATTATTTCTATTCAAAATATAAAATCTGAAAAACTACTTTATCTTACAGATACTTTATTTGATTTAGGCGTAAAAGTTAAAATTGTCCCACCTATTTCAAAATGGATTGATGGCGATTTAGAAGCAAATCAAATTAAAACGGTAAAAATAGAAGATTTACTAAACAGAAAACCTATTTCTATTGAAAATCCGATTGTTAAAAAAGACGTAAATAATAAGGTCATTTTAGTAACAGGAGCGGCTGGTTCAATAGGATCCGAAATTTCAAGACAATTAAGTGCTTACCAGCATAAACATTTAGTACTAATTGATCAAGCCGAATCTGCTCTATACGATCTTCAACAAGAACTTATTCAAAAAGGCAGACAAAACATCACTTCTATCGTTGCAGACGTTAGAGATGAAACAAGAATGTCTAAAATTTTTGAACAATATAAACCACAGAAAGTGTTTCATGCAGCAGCTTATAAACACGTTCCTTTAATGGAAATGACTCCTTATGAAGCTGTTAAAATAAACATTGCAGGAACTAAAAATATTGCCGATTTATCCATAAAACACCAAGTAGAACGTTTTGTTATGGTTTCTACGGATAAGGCAGTAAATCCTACAAATGTAATGGGAGCAACTAAAAGAGTTGCCGAAATGTACATCAGTTGTTTAAGTAATGATACAAGTCATCATACTAAATTTACCATTACACGATTTGGAAATGTTTTAGGTTCTAACGGCTCTGTAATTCCTCTTTTTAAACGTCAAATTGAAAATGGCGGTCCTTTAACAGTTACTCACAAAGATATTACACGTTATTTTATGACTATACCAGAGGCTTGTTGCTTGGTTTTAGAAGCAGGAACTATGGGAAATGGTGGTGAAATTTATATTTTCGACATGGGGAAATCTGTAAAAATATATGAAATAGCCAAAAGAATGATTCATTTATCTGGATTAAAATTTCCAGAAGATATTGATATCAAAATAACAGGATTACGCCCTGGCGAAAAACTGTACGAAGAGCTTTTAGCTGATGGTGAAAATACAGCGCCTACCTATCATGAAAAAATAATGATTGCTAAAAACCAAAAAATAAATACTATTTTTATTAGTGATCGGATTTCTAATTTATGTATAACTAATAAGAATCATGATAATCAGAAAACAGTACAATTGATAAAAGAAATTGTTCCTGAATATAAATCTAAAAATTCTATTTATGAAGAGTTAGATACTAAAGTTATTTAATTTCAAAAATTATTATTTTTACTGATTATAATAAAAAAAACATTCCGATATTTTAGTTAAAAAGCTAAATTATCGGAATGTTTTTTTCTGTTTTTAAGGATTAAAATTAACAATATTTAACAATTCTTTCCAATGCCATTCCTCTTGATCCTTTTATCAAAATAGTACTTTCTTTTATAGGATTTTTTTGTAAATATTCTTTTAATACTTCAAAACTTATAATTTTTTGATACTTTTTTTCATATTTTATTTGACACCTTATTTCGGTCTGATTAAAGTTTTCACCTACAAAGAACGCCTTATCAAAATTAAAACTAAGCGTTAAATCAACAATAGCTTGGTGAGCTGTTTTACTATAATTTCCTAACTCAAACATATCGCCTAAAATAACTATTTTTTGTTTTTCTTTCAAGTTATTAAAGCTTTCTAGCGCAACTTTCATGCTCGTTGGATTAGCATTATATGCATCTAAAATAATACTGTTATTTTGAGTTTCAATAACTTGTGAACGATTATTTGACGAAGTATATTTTTCAATAGCTTCTTTAATTTTTTCTTTAGATATCTTAAAATAATGTCCTATTGTGATGGCTGCTGATATGTTTGAAAAATTATAATCTCCTATTAAATTACTTTGTATTTCTAATGATTCGAAAGATAATTTCACATGAGGATTTGCCGTTATAAAATCAATAGATTTTTCAAACAAAACAGTATTTGCATTTTTAGTTTTTTCTATCTGAATAGCATCTTTTGGATTTACAAAAATATTTTTATTGTTTTTGATAAGAAAATCATATAGTTCTGATTTTGCTTTTACAACACCTTCTAAAGATCCAAAACCTTCTAAATGTGCGCTTCCAAAATTAGTGATATATCCAAAATCTGGCGTTGTTATTTCAGTTAAAAAAGCGATTTCTTTAGGATGATTTGCTCCCATTTCAACAATTCCTATTTCGGTTTGGTTTGTCATGGAAAGTAAGGTTAAAGGAACTCCAATATGATTATTTAAATTCCCTCGAGTGGCAATCGTGTTATATTTTGATGATAATACAGTATTAATTAACTCTTTGGTTGTTGTTTTTCCATTGCTACCTGTTATCGCTATAATAGGTATTCCTAACTTTTTTCGATGATAGCTCGCCAAATCTTGTAGTGTTTTTAATACATCTTCCACTAAAATAGTTTTATCAGAGGTTTTAAATGCTATCTCATCAATAATAGCAAATTTAGCTCCTTTTTTTAATGCCTGTTCAGCAAACTTATTTCCATTGAAATTAGCTCCTTTTAAGGCAAAAAATAAGGTGTTTTCTCTAATATTTCGAGTATCTGTATCAACGAAACCATGTTGAATATATAAGGTATATAAATCGGCTATCTTCATAATGTAAAAATAAAAAACCTCATTGAAAGTTCAATGAGGTTTTTTGTATAAAAATTTAATTTTCTATGTTTATTTATCTTGATTTAGTTGAAAATTTTGGCGTTGGTCTCTTACGCTTGTTCAACATCATTGGTCCCATTTTATCAGTAGCACATCTAAATCCGATAAAATTAGTAGCCATATATTCTGGGAAATATCTTCTTTGTGCAGGATCTAACCAGTATTCTCTATCTGCCCAAGCACCTCCTTTATAAACTCTAGATTTATCACTAACTAAAGTTGATCTAGTTTTTGAGTCGTATTTATAATTATTAATTACATTTCCTAAAGAATCTCTATCTGCTTCTGGTTTTTCAGGTGAATTATACATTCTAGACATTTCACCTAATTGTTCCTTATCTAGTTCATAATCTTTTGAAGATGCTTGATCTCCATCTCCTAAACTTGAATTATTTGCTAAATTATAGTTTCTTCTCATGTAGGTATCTTCCTTTGTAATAGGAATAAACTTAACACTACCTGGTAATTCTTTCGGTACGATTCTTCCATTTTCAAGGGTATCGTATTCTATTTCGCCTATTTCATCACCAACAATAACAACTTTACCATTTTGGTCGATTAATTTTTTGGTAAAAATATTTCCTCTAAAATAGTTGAAATCATTTGCTTCAGAATCAATAATAGGACGGTATACATCTTGTACCCATTCAGCTACGTTACCTGACATATCAAATAACCCAAAAGCATTTGGAGGATAACTTGCTACAGCATTTGGAATATCTGATCCATCACTACTCCAACCTGCAATACCACTATAATCTCCTTTTCCTTGTTTAAAGTTTCCTAACTGATCTCCTCTTCTTCTTTTATCTCTATCACGGGTATATTTACCGTTCCAGGCA
Organism: Tenacibaculum piscium; assembly: GCF_021390755.1. NCBI lineage: Bacteria > Pseudomonadati > Bacteroidota > Flavobacteriia > Flavobacteriales > Flavobacteriaceae > Tenacibaculum > Tenacibaculum piscium. The sequence continues at coordinate 331,852 of NZ_JAJGWR010000003.1, forward strand.
TATTTTTTTCTTCCACGGATATTGTTATACTCACGATTTTCAAAAATTGCTTTTGCAGCATATTCCCACTCTACTTCTGTTGGAAGTCTAAATTTTTGTGCTAAAATACCATCTGAAGAAGTAACTTGTCTTCCTGAAAATTTATCTTTATCAGGTTTAGGAGCTCCTTTTTTTCTTGGTACAGGAAGTCCTTTTTTATAAATTGTAGAATCTCCATCAAACAACGCATACGGATTGGTTAAATACGTATCGGTATCAAAGTTATTTTTACCTCTAAAACTTAATGAATCTTCTTTAAAAATATTTTTGATAACACCTTTATCCATTAATATTTTTAAGTTTACCGCATTGGTACGCCATTTACAGTATTTATTAGCCTGTAACCAGCTAACACCAACAACAGGATATTCTGCATACGAAGGGTGTCTTAAATAACTTTCAGATAATAAATTCGTGTTTCCTAATCCTTTTCTCCAAACTAACGTATCTGGTAAAACAGATTGATAAATATTTTTAAATTGAGGTTCTTCTGGAGGGAAAACATCTTTCGTATATTGCATGAATAAACCATATTCTGCATTTGTAACTTCTGTTTCATCCATATAAAAAGAACGAACGTGCATTTTTTTAGGCGTTGTGTTCCAGTCGAACATAACATCATCTTGCACTAATCCCATAGTGAAACTTCCTCCTTCAATGTGAGTCATTCCTGGGGGTACATCTTTACCTTCTTTATCTTCTCCTTTTATATAACTCCCGTAATCAGGGTCATTAAAGTTCCAACCTGTTAGTGAAGATTTACTTGAACCACCACCGTTGCTTTTACAAGAAGTAATAAACAAAGTAGCGATAACCAATAAACTAAATAATTTTAACGTACTTTTCATGTATTTTTAACTATTTTAAGGCTGGTGCAATTTACAATATTTCTAATTCCTTACAACTAATTTATTTATAAATTGATGTATAATGGGTTTACACTAGCGTAATTATAAAACGACTTTGTTTTATATTTAGTACTACGAAATTAAGAAAAAGATTAAATATTTCACATTAATATGTATTATTTTATAATTAAGGCTTCGTAAATAAACGTAATCTAGCTAAAAATACATAATTTTTATGTAAAAATAGTTAAAAAACAATAACATTATATAATAATTCATTTTTATAGCCGTTTGATTGTGGAGAATAAATCAAAAATTTTTAACTTTTTTTTAAGAATACCATATATTTGCTAAACTAAACAACCAAACTTCACATGAAAAAATTATCATTTTTTTTGTTTTTCACTTTTTTTGCCCTTCAAGTAAAAGCACAAAATTCACAGATTACAACGGCGACTCCTTTTTTATTAATTTCATCTGATGCTCGTGCTGGTGGTATGGGAGATGTAGGAGTTGCAACCTCTGCGGATGCTTTTTCTATTTTTCATAATCCTGCGAAAACAGCTTTTAATAAAAATAAAATAAGCATCGGTTTAAATTATACGCCTTGGTTACGAGAATTAACGAACGATGTTTTTGTAGGAAATTTTTCGTACGTAAATCGATTTAAAGAAACTGCTGCTTGGGGAGTTGATGTTAAGTATTTTTCTCTTGGTGAAATACCACTAAACGAAATAAATAACGGAAAAATAGTAGATTTAGGTTATAAAAACCCAAGTGAATTTGCTATTTCAGGGATTTATTCGATGAAATTAAGTGAAAAATTTTCGATGGGTATTGGCTTAAAATATATTAATTCGAATTTAGATTCTAGTAATAGTGATATTGATGCTGTAAATTCATTTGGCGTAGATGTATCAGGATATTATCAATCAACAGAAAGAAATTACGGAAATTTTAATGGTCGTTACCGTTTAGGTTTTAACATCGCAAACATCGGTCCTAAAGTTGAATACACACCTGGACAAGAACATTTTATACCTACGAATGCTAAATTAGGAGGTGGTTTCGATTTTATTTTGAATAGCAATAATATTGTAGGATTAAACTTAGAATTTACCAAATTATTAGTTCCTTCAAGTAGTGGCGTATCTACTAGAGGTTGGTTTGAAGGAATGTTCACTTCTTTAGGTGATAGAGATTTTAGCGAAGAACTACAAGAAACAACATGGGCATTAGGAGCGGAATATTTATACAAAAATTCATTTGCACTTAGAGGAGGTTATTTTCACGAAAATAAAGAAAAAGGACAACGTCAATTTTTAAGTTTAGGAACAGGTTTTACCGCCAAAGCTTTTACGTTAGATTTATCGTATTTAATTAATACATCAGAAATTAATAATCCTTTAGAAAGTACTTTACGTTTTTCATTGTCGTTTGATTTAGGTGAAATTTATGATGATTATTAAACGTACTTTTTAATCAAATTAACTAATTTTAGTTCAAATATTATTTTATATTACATAAAAAAAGCAGTCTATATTATATAGGTTGCTTTTTTAGTCTGATAATTAAAAATATTGTTTCAATTATTTATGTTTATGTATTTATGGAAAAAATAGAAATCAAAACTTCAGTTACCGTTTATAATAGCCTACCTGAATTATCCGAAGAAGATAAAAACTTAATGAATACTGCAATTTTGGCAAGAGCAAATGCCTATGCTCCGTATTCTAAATTTAAAGTTGGAGCTTCTTTTTTACTAGAAAACGGACAAATAGTATCAGGAAATAATCAAGAAAATGCGGCGTATCCTTCTGGAATGTGTGCCGAAAGAGTCGCTGTTTGGAAAGTTGGTTCGGAATTTCCTGGGATAAAAATTAAAAAACTTGCCATTACTGCCGCTTCTGAAAATGCAATTGTAAATAAACCAATCGGGCCTTGTGGCGCTTGCAGACAAACGCTATCAGAATATGAAATTAATCAAAAAGAACCGATAGAAGTGTTATTTATGGGCGAAATTGGTAAAATTGTAAAAACAACATCGCTACTTTCGTTGCTTCCATTTTCTTTTGATAGCGAATATTTGTAATTTTACCGACCTACAATATTTGAATATCAAGAAAAAATTTAAGAATAACAACACGCTTAAAAAAGAACCTTTTTTTTTGAAAATTAACAATTAAAAGCCTCTTTTTTAAGAAATCTATAATTATAAAAAATAGGAAACTAATTAAAGTGTTTTTCTAATTTAAAATGCTTTACTTGTATCTCTTTATAAAAAGAGTACGAAAAAAACAACCAAAATAATCAAAATGACATCAGCAGTAATTACAGGAACAGGATCATTTATTCCTTCGATAAAAAAGGAAAACAGTCAGTTTTCAGAAAATTTATTTTTGAATGCTGATGGTTCTTCTTTTGATAATACCAATGACATTATTATTGAAAAATTCAAATCAATAACAGGAATTGAACAACGCCGTTATGCTAAAAATGAGTATTCTTCCTCTGATTTAGGCTATTTTGCCGCTAAAAAAGCCATTGAAGATGCCAATATAAATCCAGAAGAATTAGATTATATTATCGTTGCTCATAATTTTGGAGATATAAAAAAAGATACCATTCAAAGTGATATGCTACCGAGTTTGGCAAGTCGTGTAAAACACTTGCTAAAAATAGAAAACCCAAATTGTGTTGCGTACGATATTTTATTCGGATGTCCTGGATGGGTACAAGGTGTTATCCAAGCACAAGCCTTTATTAAAGCGGGAATTGCCAAAAAATGTTTGGTTATCGGAAGTGAAACATTATCAAGAGTTATTGACGCGCACGACAGAGATTCCATGATTTATAGCGATGGTGCAGGTGCCTGTATTTTAGAGGAAAAAGAAAATACTACTAGCGGAATTTTAAGCCACGCTACCCAAAGTTTTACCAAAGAAGAAGCCTATTTTTTATTCTTCGGAAAATCTTTTAATAAAAATTTAAACACTTCTGAAAAAGAGATCCACTACATAAAAATGCACGGACGTAAAATTTATGAATTCGCTCTTACCAATGTGCCAATAGCCATGAAAACAGCTTTAGATAAAAGTGGTATTGAAATTGACGAGGTTAAAAAAATATTTATCCATCAAGCAAATGAAAAAATGGATGAAGCAATTATCAAGCGTTTTTATCGATTGTATAAAAAACCAGTGCCCGAAAAAATAATGCCAATGAGTATCCGTACCTTAGGAAATAGCTCTGTAGCAACCGTACCAACACTCTTAGATTTAGTTTTAAAAGGAAATATCGAACATCAAGAAGTAAAAAAAGGTGATGTTATTATGTTAGCCTCGGTAGGTTCGGGAATGAATATAAACGCTATTGTGTATCGTTATTAAATGAGAAAACTTAAAATTTAAAAAACTTGAAAAAAATCTAAAATCAAATACTTAAAATCTAAAATCTAAGTACTATTTTTGCGTATGCAACAACACAACGTACTTATTTTAGATTTCGGATCGCAATACACACAACTTATTGCACGCCGTGTTAGAGAATTAAACATATACTGTGAAATTCATCCGTATAACAAAATTCCTACAAACTTAAACGATTTTAAAGCCGTAATACTTTCTGGTAGCCCGAATTCTGTTCGTGCAGAAGGAGTCTTACATCCTGATTTATCAGAAATTAGAGGCAAAAAACCTGTATTAGCTGTTTGTTATGGAGCGCAATATTTAGCCCACTTTTCTGGTGGATTAGTAGCACCTTCAAACACCAGAGAATATGGTAGAGCTAATTTATCTTTTGTAAAAAATGGTGAAACGTTCTTTAAAGGAATTTCAACAGGAAGCCAAGTTTGGATGAGCCATTCAGACACTATTAAAAACTTGCCAACCAACGGAGTTTTATTAGCCAGCACTACTGATGTAGAAAATGCAGCCTATAAAATTGAAGGAGAATCAACATATGCGATTCAGTTTCACCCAGAAGTATATCATTCTACCGATGGAAAACAATTGTTACAAAACTTTTTAGTTGACATCGCTGATGTAGCTCAAACTTGGACTCCTGATTCATTTGTTGATGAAACAGTAGCAGATATTAAAGCAAAAGTAGGTAACGACAAAGTAGTTTTAGGATTGTCTGGAGGAGTAGATTCTACCGTAGCCGCTGTATTATTACACAAAGCAATTGGCGATAATTTACACTGTATTTTTGTAAATAATGGACTATTACGTAAAAATGAATATACCGATGTATTAAAACAATACGAAGGTATGGGCTTAAACGTAAAAGGCGTAGATGCTTCGGAACGTTTTTTAAGCGAACTGGCTGGATTAAGTGATCCTGAAGAAAAACGTAAGGCTATTGGTAAAGCTTTTATTGATGTTTTTGATGCTGAAGCAAATCAGATTGAAAACGCAAAATGGTTAGCACAAGGAACTATTTATCCTGATGTTATTGAATCTGTTTCTGTAAATGGAGGACCATCAGCAACCATTAAAAGTCATCATAATGTAGGTGGTTTGCCTGATTTTATGAAACTAAAAATCGTAGAGCCATTACGAATGATTTTTAAAGATGAAGTTCGCCGTGTAGGTGCTTCTATGGGAATTGATAAAGATTTATTAGGGCGTCATCCTTTTCCTGGTCCTGGATTAGCAATTCGTATCTTAGGTGATATCACTAAAGAAAAAGTACGTATCTTACAAGAAGTTGATGCTGTTTTTATCAACGGATTAAAAGAAGATGGATTATATGACAAAGTATGGCAAGCTGGCGCAATTTTATTACCTGTAAACTCTGTTGGAGTTATGGGAGATGAAAGAACATATGAAAAAGTGGTTGCCTTACGTGCCGTAGAAAGTACCGATGGTATGACCGCAGATTGGGTAAATTTACCATACGAGTTTTTACAAAAAACATCAAACAAGATAATAAATAATGTAAAAGGTGTTAACAGAGTTGTGTACGATATCAGCTCGAAACCACCTGCAACAATTGAATGGGAATAAAATTCTTATAACAAAAAACTAGATGAAGAAATTACAATTTTTACTTTTAATTTGTATTTTAACCTTTACCATTTCCTGTGGTCAGCAGAAAAGATACGTGTCTTATAAAGTTCAAAAGGGAGAAACAATGCGAGACATTGCCAAACGATTGAACATGAAAACCAGAGATTTATTACGTTTAAATCCTGATGTTGATAGAAAACCAACTGCCAATACAGTAATCGTAATTCCGAATACGGAAACTAAAAAAGTAATTTCTTCTTCTACTAAAAATAGTAAGAATACCGATGCGCAAAAAGTTAGTACAGATACGAATGAAAAACAGGTAAATCCGTTAAAAGAAAAAGTAACAGAAACACCCGATACAAGTAAATTAGTTTATCAACAAACAGTATATGAATACCAAACACATACCGTAAAGGCTAGTGAAACTGTTTATAGAATCACCAAAAAATATAATATATCTAAGGATGATTTAATTAAATGGAATCCTGATTTTCCTGAAATCAGCAACAATACAATAAGTATTGGTCAGATTTTAAAGGTAAAACCAATTGCAAAAACAATCGCTGTTGATAAAGAAACAATTCTTAAAAACTTTTTAACACATACCGTTAAAACTAAAGAAACGGTATACAGTTTAACACGTTTTTATAATATTTCTAAGGATGCTTTAATTCAATTAAATCCTGAATATCCAGCCTTAAAAAACAATGAATTATCAACTGGTCAATTATTAAAAATAAAACCAATTGAAGCGGTAAACTCAAGCGATAATTACGCTTTTTATAAAGATAATATTAAAGAAGATATCGCCATTAATCTAGCTATTTTACTTCCTTTTAGAGCAAAAGAGTATAGTAATATGACGGCTGTTGATATCTTTAGTCAAGAAAAAAATAGTTCGGCAAAATTAGCCAATATGGTTACTGATTTTTATTTAGGAGCTGAAATGGCTGTCGATTCTATAAAAAAACAACATATTACTGTAAATCTAAACCTTTTTGATACTGGAAATAGAGGCAAGAATATTGCATCAATTTTAGCTAAAAATAGCTTAGAAAATACCGATGTTGTTATCGGTCCTTTTTATTCTGATAAAGCAGAAATTGTTGCTAGTAAAGTAAAGTCTCCAGTAATTTTCCCTCATTTTTCTAGTAATCAGGATAAATTTTCAGGTTCAAAACTTGTTAAAACAGCTCCCGATAAAAATAGTTATACGGATTATTTAATCTCTTATTTGAAAGAAACGTATAATGGAGAACAAATTTTTGTGGTAGGTGATGGAAAAACAGCCTCAAATAGCAAAATCAATAAAATAGTTTCACAATTAAAAACACATGATTCTATTACAAATATTCATGTTTTAAAACCGACAAAAGGTTATATAAAGAGAGCATTATTTACACGTAAAATGACCTCAAAAAAACGTAATTGGGTACTTATCACTTCTGATGATAATGTTGCTATTGCCGATGTTTTAAATAGCATGATTGGAGTTCCTGATAATATAAAGTTACAAGTTTTTGCCATAGAAAAACATAATGCTTACGAAAAATTAGAAAACAATAAATTAGCGAGTGTTAATTTCACCTATGTATCTGATTCTTATGCTGATGATTCTTCAAAAGATGTAACTATTTTCAATAAAAAGTATTACAAAAAAAACAATACAATTCCTTCGGATTACGCCATTAAAGGTTTTGATATTACTTATGATGTTTTAATGAGATTAGCTTCAGGAAAAGCCTTAACAAATACTTTTAAAGAAGGTGTTTCACTTCGTTTGGAAAACAAATTTGATTATCATAAAAAAATGTTTGGAAGCACTAGTAATAAAGGATTGTTTATGGTAAAATATAACAAAGATTTAAGTTTAACCAGACTTAAATAAAGAGTTCAAAATAGTAAAACTTCAACAAGATACATTATAAAAAAAGCGCCCATTTAAAATGGGCGCTTTTTTATTTTATCTAACCATTCTTGATTTTCTAAATACCAAAGAATTGTTTTTTGAATACCTTGCTCAAATTGTAAAGATGGCTTCCAACCCAACTCATTTTTAAGTTTTGAAGCATCAATTGCATAGCGATAATCGTGCCCTGCCCTATCGGTTATATGCGTTATTAAATTATTTGAAGTTCCTGGTTTTCTCCCTAATAAAGCATCTACTTCTTTGATTAAAAGCTTTATTAAATCAATATTTTTCCACTGATTATCGCCACCAATATTATATGTTTCGCCTGTTTTTCCTTGATGAAAAATTACATCAATTGCACTTGCGTGGTCTTCTACATAAAGCCAATCTCTAATATTTTCGCCTTTTCCATAGACTGGCAATGGTTTATTATTACAGATATTATCAATAAATAATGGAATTAATTTTTCTGGAAATTGATTCGCCCCATAATTATTCGAGCAGTTAGAAATTACAATCGGCAAACCATAAGTATCATGAAAAGCTCTTACAAAATGATCAGATGAAGCTTTTGATGCCGAATATGGCGAGTGCGGATCATAAGCAGTTTCTTCAGTAAAAAGACCTGTTTCGGCTAAACTTCCGTACACTTCATCGGTAGAAATATGATAGAATAATTTATCATCAAAATTATCTTTCCAGCTATTTTTGGCATTTTCTAACAGATTTAATGTTCCAAAAACATTGGTTTTCACAAATGAAAATGGGTCAGAAATAGAGCGATCAACATGCGATTCTGCCGCCAAATGAATAACCGAATCTATTTTATAATCTTCAAAAATATTTTTGACTAAAGTTTCGTCACAAATATCTCCTTTGATAAAAGTGTAGTTTAAATTACCTTGAACATCTGTTAAATTATCTAGATTTCCTGCGTAGGTTAAAGCATCTAAATTAATAATTTGATATGTTGGGTATTTATTCGAAAATAATCGAACAACATGTGAACCAATAAATCCTGCACCGCCTGTAATTAAAATACTTTTCATTAAAAGAATTGTTTATAAGATAAGTTTCAAATTTACAATTCTTAAAGTATTAAATTAAAAAGGCGAATCAAAGTTTTCAAACGTTCCTAAAATTTCATCTTTTGCTGATAAAATTATTTTTTCTTGATTTATATTCCAATCGATATTAAGTGTTTTATCATTCCATAAAATACCGTCTTCATGCGAAGGAGCATATTTATTATCTACTTTATACGAAAAAATAGCTTCTTCGGATAAAACCACAAAACCATGCGCAAAACCTCTTGGCACAAATAATTGTTTTTTATTTTCTTCGGATAACAAAACCGTAATATGCTTGCCAAAAGTTGGCGATTTTTTACGTAAATCGACTACAACATCTAATACTTTTCCTTTATTACATCGTACTAATTTTGCTTGTGCAAAAGGTGGTTTTTGAAAATGCAAACCTCTTAAAACGCCAAAAGTAGATTTTGATTCATTATCTTGAATAAAATTAGTCAAGCCTATATTTTCGCTAATATTTGCATTAAATTTTTCTTGATTAAACGATTCGTAAAAATATCCTCTTTCATCTTTAAAAATTTTTGGTTCGATAATAACCACATCAGAAAGTGCTGTTTTGATAAATTTCATTTAAACTTTATTAGCCTTTATTAGTTCTCTTTTACTAAATTTAATAAATACTGTCCGTAGCCGTTCTTTTTTAAGGGTTCGGCAAGTTCACGCACTTTTTCTTTTGAAATATATCCCATATATAAAGCTATTTCTTCTAAACAAGCTACTTTTAAACCTTGTCGTTTTTCGATGGTTTCAATAAACTGACTTGCCTCTAATAACGAATCGTGTGTACCTGTATCTAGCCAAGCGAAACCACGTCCCATAAGTTGAACTTTTAGTTGTTTATCTTCTAAATATTGTTGATTTACAGACGTTATTTCTAATTCACCTCTTTCTGAAGGAACTACTTTTTTTGCTATTTTAATAACATTATTCGGATAAAAATACAAGCCAACAACGGCATAATTTGACTTCGGATTCTCTGGTTTTTCAATAATTGATATTGCGTTACCATTATCATCAAAATCAACAACTCCATAGCGTTTTGCATCTTTTACATAATAGCCGAAAATAGTTGCTTTTTTATCATTTTGAACATTATTTATTGCCGAAGCTAACATTTCTGGCAATCCGTGACCGTAAAAAATATTATCGCCTAAAATTAAACAAACATCATCGTTTGCTATAAATTCTTCACCAATAATAAAAGCTTGTGCTAAGCCATCTGGAGATGGTTGTTCTGCGTATTTTAGAGTGATTCCTAAATCGCTTCCATCGCCTAATAATGTTTTGAAGTTAGGTAAATCGGTTGGGGTTGAAATTATTAAAATTTCGGTGATTCCTGCAAGCATCAAAACCGATAACGGATAGTAAATCATCGGTTTGTCATAAACAGGAAGTAATTGTTTTGATACACCTTTTGTTATCGGATATAAGCGTGTTCCTGATCCGCCTGCTAAAATTATGCCTTTCATTTTTTTATGATAATATCGTCTAATTTATAAAAAATAAGCTCAAGAATTACCTTGAGCTTATTTTTTATATACTTTATTTCTATTTTTTTAGTAATTATTTTTTCAATAATTTATGGACAGCTTCTTGAATTCTGTTTCTATCATCAGCTGTTAAATTAGAACCTGAAGGCAAACATAATCCATCATTAAATAATTTTTCTGATACATCAGTTCCGTAATAATCCGTATTTTCAAAAACAGGTTGCAAATGCATTGGCTTCCATAAAGGACGAGATTCTATATTGTCTTCTAATAAACTTAATCTTAAATCTTCTCTAGAAAACCCTGTGATAGTTTGATCAACAATAATGGCACTTAACCAATGATTTGAATAATAATCTTTAGTTGGTTCTTTAAAAACAGTTATCCCTTCAATATTTTTAAATAAACCTTGATAAAACTCATTGTTAGCTCTTCGATAACCGATATGTTTATCTAAAACTTCCATCTGCCCTCTACCAATACCTGCTACAACATTACTCATTCTGTAATTATAACCTACTTCAGAATGTTGATAATGTGGGGCATCATCTCTTGATTGTGTTGCTAAAAAGATGGCTTTTTGTTTGTTTTTTTCTGATTTACAAACTAAAGCACCACCTCCTGATGTGGTAATAATTTTATTTCCGTTAAACGATAATATTCCAAAATCGCCAAAAGTTCCACATTTTTGACCTTTATAAGTAGCTCCTAATGCTTCGGCGGCATCTTCAATTAAAGAGATACCATATTTTTTTGAAACTGCTAAAATTTCATCCATTTTTGCAGGCATTCCATATAAATGAACCACAATAATAGCTTTTGGTTTTTTACCTTTTGATATTCCTTTTTCAATAGCTTCTTCTAATGCTATCGGACACATATTCCAAGTATCTTTTTCACTATCAATAAAAATAGGATTTGCACCTTGATATTTTATAGGATTTGCTGATGCTGAAAATGTCATACTTTGACAAATAACTTCATCATTTAAGCCAACTTCTGATAATATTAAAGCTAAATGTATTGCAGATGTTCCTGAAACTAAACAAGCAACATTTGAATTTTCACCGATATAATTTTCTAAATCTTTTTCAAATCCGTTTACATTTGGTCCTAGTGGCGCTATCCAATTAGTATCAAATGCTTCTTGTACGTATTTTTGTTCTGAACCTCCCATGTGTGGAGAAGATAGCCAAATTTTATCCATTATTTTTTTCTTTATATTTTATAATTCTACCTGGACTCCCAACAACAACTGCATAATCAGGAACATCTTTAATAATTACAGTTCCTGCACCAATAGTAGCCCATTTTCCTATTTTAACACCAGGGATTACAATAGCTCCTGCTCCAATATGAGTTCCTTCTTTAATTAAGACAGCTCCTGTTATTGTTGCGTTTGGTGATATATGAACATAGTTTTCAATAATACAATCATGTTCTATAATTGAACCTGTATTAATAATACAGTGTTTTCCTATTTTAACATCAGCATTAATAACTGCTGATGGCATTACGACAGTACCTTCTGCTATTTTTGCTGATTTTGAAACAGTAGCTGTTACATCAATTAAACTTATAAATTTTATATTTAATTTATTTGCTATTTTTTTTCTAATTTCATTATTTCCTATTGATATAATAAAATTTTCTGTGTCAACTGATTTTATTTCTACTGATTTTATAACCGAAATATTATGTAACACTTCTAATTTTGGATTATCATCAACAAAGGTAAGTACCTCAATATTGTTATTTATCGCAATATCTTTAATTACCTTTCCATGACCACTAGCACCAAATAAACAAATTTTTTTATTCATTACCTAAAAACTTTGTTGTAGTAGCTTCTCCTTCTTTACTAATTCCTTCTGATTTAAATACTTTTAAAAAGGTTTTAAAAAATATTTTCACATCTGAAATAAAAGAAAGGTTATCTACATATTTAACATCATATTCAAATTTTTTCTTCCAACTAATTGCGTTACGCCCATTTATTTGTGCTAAACCTGTTATACCTGGTCTTACATTATGTCTTCTTTGCTGACTTTTACTATATAATGGCAAATATTCTATTAATAAAGGCCTTGGACCTATTAAACTCATATCCCCTTTTAAAACATTTAATAATTGTGGAAGTTCGTCTAATGATGTTTTACGAACAAAATTACCAACTTTTGTTAACCTAAGTTCATCTGATAATAAATTTCCTTCATTATCTTTCTTATCATTCATTGTTTTAAACTTAATAACCTTAAATATTTTTTCTTTTTTACCAGGTCTTTGTTGAAAGAAAAAAGGTTTTCCATTGTTGTAAATGCTCAATAAAATTAACACAATTATAAATATTGGACTTAGTAAAACTAACGCCACTAAAGCAATTAGAAAGTCGAAAACACGTTTAATATAGTTTTTATACATTATTTAATTCTTGTTTAAATGTTTACCTAAAGCTTTAATCCTGTAACAATATCTGCAAATTGAGCACAAAGAATACTTTTATCGTATTTTGTTTCTGCTAAATTTCGAGAATTTTGAGACATTATTTCTCTCTCTTTTATATTATTTTTTAAGAATATAATCTTATCAGCTAGCTCTTGAGGATGTTTAGGGTTTGCATAAAGTCCACAATTATATTTTTCTACTAAATCTTTTGTCCACCCTGCCGAATTTACAAGTATAGGTTTTCCTGCAGATAATGAATCGAATAATTTATTTGGTGAATTTGTATATAAAATAGGTAAATCTAAAAAACTAACTATTGAAACATCACAAAAATTGACAATTTCAGCCGTTTCACTCATTGCAAATCTTCCTAAAAACTTAACATTTGTTAAATTGTTAGATTCACATTCTTTTATCAAATCTGCCTCTGTAGCACCACCACCTATAAAGATAAACTCAATTTCATTATTATCTTTTAAAAGTTTTGCTGTATTTATAATCGTGTGTGCACCATTTGCAAGACCTAAAGCACCAAAGTGAATCACTTTAAATGACTCTTTTTTTAAATTAAGGCTTTCTAATAATTTAAAATTTTTTTCTCTAGGGAAAAAAGCATCTATTTTAGCCATATTAGGAATCATAGATACCTTTTTTTGACTAACAAATTTTAAAACTCCTTTTTCCATTCCTGGAGAAAGTGCTATAATATGTAATGCTTTTTTGTATATTATTTTTTCAAACCCAATAGCTAATTTTTGTAAAAATTTATTATTTAAACCCCCCATTTGAATAGGTACTTCAGGCCATAAATCTCTAACTTCAAAAAGATAAGGGATTTTCTTAAAAAACTTTAATACCAATGCTGGAAAACCGATAGTTAAAGGCGTAGATGTTGCGATAACTAAATCAACATTTTTTACTTTAAGAGCTACAGATGTAGACTTAATCATAAAGCTAAAAAATGATTTTAACCTTGTTATTATACTCATTTTTTGATTATAAGGTACCTTTAGGTAAATTACATCAATTCCATCAATATTTTGTTTTTTTACTTTTTCTTCAATCTGACTACTTGTTGTTAACATAGTAACAGAGTGTCCTTTCTTTAAAAGTTCTTTCGCTATCCAATAAGACCTAGTTCCTCCTGGCTCTTTAGGTGTCTTAAAGTATTGGTGTATATATAATATATTCATTTTAGCTTATTGTATTATTAAAATTCTATATGTTTTTTTAGCAATTTATTTTTTGACTAACTGCTCTCTATAGATTCCAATCATTTGTACTACATTTTCTTTCCAATCATATAGTTTCTTAACTTTTTCTCTACCTGCTTTTCCCATTTTTTGTTGAAGTTCTTTATTAAACAGAAGCTTTTCCAATGCTTCAACTGTTTTATTAACATTTTTTACTGGTACTACAATTCCTGTAACACCATCTTCAACAACTTCAGGAAGCCCTCCTACATTAGAAACAATCACAGGTTTTTCACAAGCTGATGATTCTACAACTGCTACCCCAAAGCTTTCAGCAAAAGAAAGGAAAACAGCAATTGAAAGCATATTATGATATACTGGTACTTTATCAAAAGGTATATTACCCGTAAAAATAACTTTTTCTGATATTTTTAATTCCTTTGTTAAATCTTTTAAACTTTTATCTAAGCTACCACCACCAACAATTAATAGTTTTAATGGTAAATTTTTATGTTTATCTGAAACAACTTGAAAAGCCCTTATTAAGTATTCAATACCATATATCTCTTCTAATGTTTTTATTGTTCCAATAACAATATCATCTTTATCAAATAAAGTTTGACCTTTTTTTAATTCGAATTTATTTGTATCAATACCAAAAGGGGTTACTGCTATTTTTTTTGAGGTATATAAGTTTGTCTCCTCCCTCATAACATAAGATGTTGAAAGAATTTTATCTGCTTTTTTTAAATTATATTTAAGAATGCTTTTATGAATAAAAGATTTCTTAGGAAAACTAAAAACATCAGTACCCCATACTGATAATATAAAAGGTGAAAAATTACACAATGCCCCTAAAAGGCCATAACTAGAAGCATAATGTGCGTGTAAAATATCAGGTTGTAATGTTTTTATTATCTTTTTTAATTTAGGAAGTACTTTTAAATATTTAATTTTAGCTAAAGCACCTTCATTTCTTGTTATTTGAAGCGTATTATCGTAAATATTTATTTCAGGATATTTTTCATAATCTGTAACTTCACATTTATTTAAACTAAAAACAGTAATATTCAAACCTTTATCAGCTAAAGAAGTAGCCCATTTTATAGTATGAGGATTATTACAGTTTGATAATAATAGTATTTTCATAATTATTTATGATTAAATTATTTAGATAAAAAGATTATAATAGTTGTTTTTAGGCTGTTAATAACTATTAGATAATGTATTTTTAATCGAGAATATATATAATAACAAAACTATTTGAAATATAATTAAAAAACCTATCGTTTCACCTTTAAGTTGCAATATAAGAGTATATGACAGAAGAGTTAAGAATAATATTTTATAGCCTTTAATTCTAAATAAGAAATTTACTAAATAGACTTGATATAAAAAAAGCAATAAAAAATACCCTACACCTCCAAATAAAATATTTCTCAAATAACCTGCATCTGTATGCATATAATAACCACCATTTTCACTTGTATACCAACCATCTCCAAACAAAAGCCTTACTGAATCCATAGGTATATCCCACATGTTAATTAATCCATTGGTAGAAGAACTCTCTATTTTACCATTTTCTTGTAGAAAAAGATCAAACGCATACGGTATTATTCTATTATTTATAATTAGCTGTACCTCTTCTGACAGCAACATATAGACAGTAGTAAATAAACCGAAAAATAACAATCCTATTTTAGAAATAAATACTGGATTTATCATTTTTTTCGTGTAAACAAATAAAGCCATTAGAAGACCTAAAGCCAAACCTACAAAACCTGTTCTAGCTGTAAAAAAAGTCCCTATAACTAATAAAATAAAAATAAAAAACCACTTTAAATTAAACCATTTATAACGAAAAAGACTATCTAAAAATAAAATATAAATTAAACCATAAGTAGCACCTAAACCAAAATATTTAGAACCAGCCAAAGAATATGTTCTTATCCCTCCTCTAAAACTAAGCATTCTTTCACTAAAACCACTTACCTTGATAACAAACTCATGATAGGCAGGAGAAGCCATTGCACAAAGGATACTGATACTCTGTAAGGCAAAAGTGTAAAAAATTAATTTGTGAATTTCTTCTAAATTTGTTGTCACCGAAAAAGTATAGGATAAAACAACTAATAAGCTAAATATAGATATACCTTGATTAACAAAAGTTTTAATTATTGAATAATCATAAGTTCCATGAAATGTAGGTATTGCAATACCTACAACTATTATTAGAAATAAAAATAGAAATATTAACTTAGTATACTTATCATTTATTTTTAAGAAAATACTTTTATTTTTTCGTTTAAATAAAAGTAATATCATTGAAATTAAACACGCCAAAACAGTTCCATTATAAAAAATAGGAATAGGCGGTGAAAAAATAAGCAAAAAGAAAATTAAAACTAAGACTATTTTTTCTATTTTAAACAACAATTTTAGTTAGTTTTTTAGTTAATAAATAAATAACTGTTTTAAAAAAATTTACTACACCTATTTTAACAAAATCAAGAGATATTATTAAATGTAAAAGTGTACTGATGTAATTTTTAGTTACAGACCTATAAAGATAATATTTAAAAGTAATAAGTGCTTTTCTTTGGGCTAAATTCCAGCCTGATAATTGCATTACTTCTTTTTCATATCTTTTAATTTCATTCAAATCTAAAACAGTAGCAATACGATATGTAATATTATTGTTTTCACAAAAAGCATTCAACATTTTACGTCTTGTTTGCCCTGCGTAAAATTGTTGTTCAGATAATTTACCTTTACTTATTTGCTGACTACTAACTCTATATTTGAATAAAACTTCTTGTATATTATGAAATTTCCCATAGTTATGAAATCTACTCCATAATTCGTAATCTTGTGCATATTTAAAAGATTCATTATAAGTGATTTTATCATTATTTTCATCTAAAATAAAATTTCTAAACATCACTACAGGATGTGCAAAAGGCGATTTTAAGAAAAGAAACATATTATTTTCTTTTGGATAAAAAACCTCTTTTTGAACATCCCCAAAATATTCAATATTCGTACCACAAACTACATACTCTTTATTTTCATCTAAAAAATGAACCTGTTTTTCAAATCTTGTTGGATACGAAAAATCATCGGCATCCATTCTGGCAATATATGTTCCTTTTGCCAACAACAACCCTTTGTTTAACGATTTTGTTAAACCAATATTTTCATTATTTTCAACAATTTGTATTCTTTTATCTTTTTGTTGATACGCTTTTAATAATTCAATATTTTCTTTTCTTGAAGGTTTATCGTTTACAATAATAAACTCAAAATCAGTAAATGTTTGATTTAAAATAGAATTTATAGCCTCTTTCATCCACTCAATAGGCTCTGAATAAATTGACATTATAACCGAAACTTTTACCATTATTTTTTTATTTTTTACATTCATCAAAAACAGATAAATTATTATCTTATTTTTTTAAAAAAATTATTCTGTAGTGTTTTTTTCATCAAAATAAAACTTGCTAAAATTGAAGAAACCACTAAAACGAGTGCTACATAAAACACTTCTAAATCGTAAATTTTCACTATTAAATATCCTAATAAAATTACACAAAAATTAATACTTAAAATGTTAAACACTTCACTTTGTCTTTCTTCAATAATAAGTATTCTTGTTGTAACTAAATTTAAAACAGCAGGTATTATCATTAAACAAATAAAGTTATAAAGATTAATTTCTTCCCCTTCAAAAACTCGTTTTAAAAGATACATTTGTATATAAGACGCTCCAAAATACATCAAAAAATAAGCACCTAAACTAGCTAAAGAAAAAGCTAAAATAAATTTTTTAATTAATTTTGAAAAACTAGCATGTTTGTCTTTTTGTTCGGATAAATAAGGGTAAACAGCATTCATTGCTGGTGCAATACCGCTATAAAAAATAGTATATGTTTTTTGAGATAATGCAAAAATACCTGTTATCGTATTTCCGTAACTAGAAGAAATAAAATACGTAGTAATAGGATTTAGTAAATTATTTAAAAAACTATACGAATATATTTCAAAAGAGCTTTTAAGCCTTTTTTTATTGTACGAAAATGTTAGTAATTGATACTTAAAATCAAATTTTCTCGCAAAGAAAAAAATAAGAATACTATTAAGAATATATGCACCAACTGTTAAAGTAACATATAGTAATAAATCATTTTCATTTTTTACTAAAAGTACAATTAAAATACCAAAAATAAGTTTAGTTGAAATTTGCACAAAAGAAACAACTCTTAACTTTTGAATTGCCAAGAAAAAGAATGATAATGAAAAAACCTCAAATAAAATACCAAGAGAAAAAACTAAGGATATTATAAAATAACTGTCATATTTAATATTGATAATCAATAAAAAAATCAGGATAGATATAAAAGAAAAAATTATTTTAAACGAAAAAACTTCGGATAAAACAGTATGTAGTTTAACTTTATTTTCTTTGAAGAGTGCAATATCTTTAATTGCTTCTATATTGAAACCGAAATTTCCAAAAGAAATAAAAAAACTAAAAAAAGATAATAAAACCGAAAACTCACCAAAAAGATCTAATCCTATTCTTAAAATTACAATTGGTAATACAACTAACGGAATTAAAAAATCTAATACTTTTACGATAGTCAAAAGACCAATATTCTCTAATAATTTACGCATGTATTTTTTTTACTGGTATTCCAACATAAATACCTGGTTCTAAAATACTTTTAGATACGACTGCTCCTGCACCAATAATTACATTATCACAGATGGAAACATTCGGTAATATTGTTGCATTTGCCCCTATTTGAACATTATTTCCTATTGTTATCTCAGAACCAATATGCACTAATTTAGTACTATTATTACTGTCTTTTGTGAAATTTAATTTAAGCGATATTATTTTTGCTCCAGCAGAAATTGCTACATTATTTCCTACACGAATTCCATTTGTTGCATTCAAATAACAATAATCATTTAATGAAAATCTTTCTCCAAAATGTAATTTATTCGGATGTATTATTGAAAAAGGACCATGAACACTACCTTTTTTGTATGTTTTAGGATATAAAAACTGAAACCTTAACCTATGAAATTTTAAAATAACTCTCTCTAAAATAGCCATATTTATTTTAATTTTTTAATCCAATCTTTACCAAAAACAACTCCTACTCCTGTTACAATTCCTAAGAAAAGCCAAATTATAAAAATCATTCCTCTTCGAGGTTTTGATTTTATAGCAGGTACACTTACAGGATTTATAACTGTAAATACGGGTGTATTTTCTTTTAGTCTAATTTTTTTTGTTTCTAATTCTTTTGCTAATTGTGTATAAACATTATAGGCTAAATTATAGTCTGATTGCAAACTTTCTAAACGAGATTTTGAACGAGAAGTAATTAATCCTTGATTTCTATCTCTAAAACTAGCTAAAGTTGCTTGTTTATTTTTGAAATCTTTTTTTACTTCATTATAACGTTCTTGAATAAAAGTAAACTCTTCTTTGGTTTTTTGAGTTTTAAAATTAGTGATTTCTTTTTCTAATAACTCTTTTGCTTTTTTGGTCATTTGTGCCGCTGGTAAGGCTTGTGGCATCGAAAAATCTATTTTCACAAAACCTTCCTTAGGATTAATCTCTAATGCTAATTGGTTTTCTATAAATTTAAATAATTTTATTTCTTGTAAGGATACTCTATATATACTATCTTTTCCAACTTGCAACACACTTACTTCATTACTTTTAAATAAGCCTATTAACTTACCAGGAAGTCCGATAGTATATTCTTTAATAAAAGAGAGTACGTTTATTTTTTGATGATTTAAATAATATTCTTGATAGGTAACTTCTTTTTCAAGATGAGAAAATTTTAAAGGCACGTTTAGTAGTTCTTTTTTAAAAAGAATACTTTCTACTATTTTAGGATACAATTGAGGGTGAATATCCTTAGAAGCGCTACTACTTCCTAAATTAATTCCTGCCAAAGCGGCTAATCCACCTAAATCACCACCTTTATTGTTTGATAATTGAGGTACTAAAGTAGTTGATGCCGTATATTCTTTGGCTGAAAAAACAGCAATAAATGCGCCTAAGAAAGCAAAGATAATCATAAAACGGATTACGGTTTTTTTACCTTTCCAAACAGTTTTAAATAAATCTAATAAATCTATCTCATCAGAAGTATTGTATGTACTTTTATGTTCCATTTTTTTTACTCTTATTTTTACTATTTATCTGTTAGTGTCTTGACTAAAACTCCTAAGGTCGCTAATCCTGTTGTTATGGCAATAATTTCTTGTGTTGATACCTTTCTAACATTTTGCGGTTTATTAGGTACTAGTATGACAGAGCCTGGCTTTACTTTTGGATATGATTTAAAGAATAAAAAACTTTTTGTTGTTTTAATATCACCATTGGCATGGATTACATAGGCTCTACTCTTTTTAGCATTTGCTGAAAAACCACCAGAGCTTTCAATATATTGTTTAAAGCTCCTTGCTTTTTCATATCGAACCAATGACGGCGATAATACTTCACCTTCTACTTTTACGGTTTGTCTTTCAGATGGAATAAAGAGTTCATCACCTTCTTCTAATATTAAATTATATTTTGATGATTCGCCACCTTTAGCTAATATTTTTTCTAGGTCAATTCCTATTTTAAAGGATTTTTTTCCATTAATTTCTTGTGTAGCAACCCCTAGTGTATCTTTTTTAGCAAATTCTGCAAGCATTTCTGATTGCTTTTCATCTTCTTTTTTATTATTTTTTCTCGTTAAAAAAGCTCCTTGAACGTATGCAAATTTTGTTAATCCACCTGCTTTTTTAATTAAGTCTGATATTTTTTCATTTTTTAAACCGATAGAATATTCTCCTTCAAAATTAGCTTCTCCTTTAATAAAAACATTTTTTTGTTTGGTATATCCTTTTAAGTATCGAACTGAAATAATATCAAAAGGTTGTAAAATAAAATGATTACTTGCTGTTCCTTCTAAGGTACTATTTGCACTAAGATTAAAGTTTTTACTAATAGTTTCGAAACTTCCATCTTTCAACCTTCTTGAAACATCAATTGTATTGGCATCAGCACCATCTTTTAGCCCACCGGCAAGTACAATTAAGTCTTCAATTTGCATTCCTTGCATAAAATCAAATTTTCTACCTTTATTTACTGCGCCATTAATGGTGATAAATTCTTTTTCTTGTAGTTCTTTTTTACTAAAGATATAAACTTCATCATTTTGCTTTAAAAACAGTTTGTCATTGTTTTCTTTTAATGAAAAAGAAATAGTCTCTTTGTTTGTTTCATCATAAATTCTTGTAATGATTCCTCTATCTAAGAAAGCTTCTTTGGTAATTCCTTCTGCTTTATTTAATAAATCGGTTATCGATAAATTTTCGGTGTATTCATAATTTCCAGGTTGAAAAACAGCTCCTTTTATGGTTATTTTATTTGAAAATTCATCTGTAATTTGATTAATTTTTATAAAATCGCCATCTTTTAATTTTTCTACGGATAATTTTGCTTGAGGTATTTCTAAAATTTCTTTTTGAATCCCATTAACTCTTTCAACAACAATATTTTGTTTGTATGCGTTTGAAACAAAACCACTACAATATTTTAATAAATCTGAAACGGTTTCAGAATTTTTCATTTCATACAACCCAGGTCTTTTAACAGCTCCTTCGATTGTTACTAATTTCTCGTAGGGTTTTACAATGATAACATCCTGATCTTGTACGGTTATATTTCCTTTTTCTAATCCGTTTACTAAAAACTCATAAAAGTCAAAATCAGCTATTTTTTGTCCTGCTCTAAAGAGTCGAATATTTCTAAGGGTTCCATTTTTTGTTGGTCCACCTGCAGCATATAAAGAGTTTAAAACTGTTGAAAAAGCGCTTAAAGAATATGAACCAGGTACTTTTACCTCTCCAACAATACTTACTTGAACATTTCGTACTTCTTTTATAGAAACGGCGATATTCACTTTATTATAACTATCGGAAGAAGCTGTTATTCCAGCATAAATTTTCTTTAAATAGTTTTTAATTTTTGATTTTGCCGCTTTAATAGGCAATCCTACAACATGAACATAACCAACACCTTGAATATTAATAGCTCCTTGTCTATTTACTTTTTTATCGTAATTAGCTTCAGCTGCTCCCCATAAATCAACAGAAATAACGTCTCCTGCTCCGATAACATAATTTTCAGGAGTTGTTACATTTAAATTTGGAGTAAATGAAATATTTGGATTATTAAAAAAATCATATCCAAATAATTTTTCTTTTTGTTGTGTTTCACTTTCTTTACCTGTTAATCCAAAATATACCTCATCTTGAGTTTTTAATATTTTAACACCATCAACTTTAGTTACACTTGAATTATCTAGATTAAGGATTCTAGTTTTTAATTTTTGAGCTTGAACTTCGGACATTCCTTTGGTTTTTGCCATTACTAGGGCTTGTTCTAAGGTATATCCTTGTTTTTTAATTTTATCTCGATAACTAGCAACTTGTTTATCAGAAAGATTATCAACCTCAACAGTATTTAATTGCGATTGTGTAGCCTGAGCGTATGTTACGGTACTAAAAAGTGAGATAAAAAGTATAAAAACAACTTTCATCATTTTTTTTTTCAATGTTCTTTTATTTTTCAATTTCAAAAATTTTAAACCAATTTATAAATTCTTTAATTCCTTTATCTAATGAGGTTGTAGGCTTATAATTATAATCTTTAATTAATTCATCTACATTTGCCCATGTTTTTTGTACATCACCAGGTTGCATTGGTAACATTTCTTTTTGGGCAATTTTACCTATATTTTTTTCTATTTCTGATATAAAGTCTAACAATTTAACCGAATTATTATTTCCGATATTGTATATTTTATATAAATTTCTCTCTTTAACTTCTTCGATAGGTTTTGAAATTATTTTTTCAATTCCTGTAACGATATCATCAATATAGGTAAAATCACGTTCCATATCGCCATGATTAAACACTTTTATAGCACGATTATTCATCATCGCATCCGCAAATAAAATAGGTGCCATATCGGGTCTTCCCCAAGGTCCATATACGGTAAAAAAGCGTAAACCTGTTGTTGGTATTTTATATAGATGACTGTATGTATGTGCCATTAATTCGTTGCTTTTTTTAGTAGCGGCGTACAAACTTACAGGATGATCTACATTATCCGAAGTTTCAAAAGGCACTTTTTTATTCGCTCCATATACGCTTGAACTACTGGCGTACACCAAATGTTTAATCTCATTATCGCGACAACATTCCAAAATATTTAAAAAACCAACGATATTACTTTGTATATAAGCATCAGGATTTTCAATACTATAACGAACTCCTGCTTGTGCTGCTAAATTACAAACTACGTCAAACTGTTCTGATTCAAACAGCATTGATAATACTTTTTTATCTTCTAAATTAAGTCGGATAAATTTAAAATTAGTGTTAGCACTACTGTATGTCTCTTGATAAAAAACTGAAGCATCTTCTCTTTTAATACCTAGTTCTTTTAATCGGGCATATTTAAGATTTACATCATAATAATCATTGATATTATCGATACCAACAACATTAAAACCTTTTTCTAAAAGCCTTTTACTTAAATGATACCCTATAAAACCTGCTGCGCCTGTAACTAAAACTTTCATTAATTTTTTCCGATTTGATAATATTCAAAACCTTGCTCTTCTAATCTAAATGCGTTGTATTGATTTCTTCCATCAAAAATAATTGGTGTATTTAATTGTTGTTTTATTTCTGTAAAATCTGGTGAACGGAATTCTTTCCATTCTGTCAGCATAATTAAAGCGGTTGCTTCTTTTAAAACATCGTATTTTGATTCAAAATATGAAACACCTTGAACATCTTTTAAATAAAAATGCTGTGCTTCTTCCATCGCTTTCGGATCGTATGCTTTAATTTTAGCGCCTCTTTTCACAAGTTCTTTTACCACATAAATAGCGGGTGATTCTCGCATATCATCGGTTCCAGGTTTAAAAGCTAATCCCCAAAGGGCAAATGTTAATCCTGATAAATCTTCACCAAATCGTTTAATTATTTTCTCAGCGATTACAAATTTCTGACGATTATTTACTTCTTCTACGGATGTAATTAATTGTGCGTCATAGCCATTTTCTTCGGCTATTTTCTTTAATGCTTTTACATCTTTTGGAAAACAAGATCCTCCATAACCAGCTCCTGGATAAATAAAACTGTATCCAATTCTACTATCAGAACCAATTCCGACACGTACATTATTTACATCTGCGCCTACTCTTTCACAAATATTAGCGATTTCATTCATAAATGAAATTTTGGTCGCTAACATCGCATTTGCAGCATATTTGGTCATTTCTGCCGAACGAATATCCATGGTTATAAAACGCTCATGCGACATGGTAAACGGTGTATATAGTTGTCTCATTTTATCAAAAGCATATGCTGTTTCTGCACCAATAACAACTCTATCGGGTTTCATAAAATCACTGATAGCATCTCCTTCTTTTAAAAATTCAGGATTTGAAACAACATCAAAAGTAATATCTAAACCTCTTGCGTCTAACTCTTTTTGAATTGTTGCTCTCACTTTATCGGCAGTTCCTATTGGCACCGTTGATTTATCAACAACGACAAGTCTTTTAGTCATTTTAGCGCCTATTTCTTTGGCTACGGATAAAACATATTGTAAATCGGCAGAGCCATCATCGCCCATAGGCGTTCCTACGGCGATAAAAACAATCTCAACATCGTTGATAACTTCTTCTAATTTTGTTGTAAAAAGAAGATTATTTTTTTCAACATTTTTAAGAACCATTTTTTCTAATCCTGGTTCATAAATAGGAATAATTCCTTGGTGAAGTTTATCTATTTTATTTTGATCGATATCAACACAAGTAACTTTATTTCCCATTTCTGAAAAACATGCTCCTGATACTAAACCTACATAACCTGAACCTATAACTGCTATATTCATCTAACTATTATCTTTTAACTTTTCTTAAAACACTTTAACTTATTTATAATAAAAAAACTATTATCTATTTAAGATATACGTTTGAAATTATATTTTTATTGCAAATATACTTTTATCTATTTAAAAACAAATGTTTCTCTCCATTATTGACTACTTCCACATTTCGAATATCGTGTACAATTTCTATGGATGCTTTTGCATCTGCGAGTCCGTATCCCTTTCCTTTTAAGATTCCTTTATAGCTTTGAGTATGTAATTCTGTAAAACCGCCACTAAATTCGATTTCTTCTCCATCAACAGTTATCGAGCGATAGGTTCTTTGATTTTTCTGCTTAACTTCTAAGGGCAATGAATTTTCATTTATTGATAAAAACCAGCGTACTCTTGCGTTTTCAAACTCTAAATATCCTGCTGATGCGTCTTTTTCTCTTAGATGGACTTTATTTTCTTGTACTTTTCCAAAAACCCAAGAAAGCATATCATAAAAATGCACGCCAATATTGGTGGCAATTCCTCCTGATTTACTTTGATCTCCTTTCCATGAAACGTCGTACCAATTTCCTCTAGAAGTTATATATGTTAAATCGACTTCATATTTTTGCTGTTTACCTAGTTTTTTTTCGGCAACAACTTTTTCTTTTAATGCGATAATACTTGGATGCAATCTCAATTGCAGAATGGTATTAATTTTATTTCCCGATTCTTTTTCGATATCTTGTAAAGCATCTACATTCCAAGGATTTAACACCAATGGTTTTTCACAAATAGCATCTGCTCCTCTTCGCAATGCCATTCTGATATGCGAATCATGTAAATAATTTGGGGTACAAATACTTACATAATCTAGTTGAATATTTTGTTGTCGTTTAATTTTTTCGATATGGCGGTCAAAGCGTTCAAATTCCACAAAAAAATCTGCATTTGGAAAATAGCTATCCATTACACCTACGCTATCGAATTTATCTAACGCAGCAATTAACGTATTATTGGTATCTTTTATTGCTTTTAGATGGCGTGGTGCAATATATCCTGCGGCTCCTATTAGTACAAAATTTTTCATTATAATGTTTTGTCTGTTAAATTTTGAGGAAGAAAATTTTTCACATCATACACGACACTATTTTCTTTTTTTAATTGTAGTAAATCAATTTCTTTAAATTGATGATGCGACACTGCTAAAACGACGGCATCGTATTTTTTTTCGTAAAGATTATTTGTTAATTCAAAATCATACTCGCTTAAGACTTCTTCATTCTTAGCCCACGGATCATAAATATCAACTTGAACGCCATAACTTTTGAGCGCATGATATACGTCAATTACTTTTGTATTTCTGATATCGGGACAATTTTCTTTAAAGGTGATTCCTAGTATTAGGATTTCAGCTTTTTTAACTTTTACATCTTTCGAAATCATTAACTTAACAACTTCGGATGCAATATGATTTCCCATACTATCATTTAATCTTCTTCCAGATAAAATAATTTCTGGATAATAGCCAAATTGTTGTGCTTTTTGCGCCAGATAAAATGGATCAACACCGATACAATGTCCACCGACTAAACCAGGTTTAAAGGGCAGGAAATTCCATTTTGTGGCGGCGGCTTCTAAAACATCATTTGTGTTGATGTTCATCAGATTAAAAATTTTAGCCAATTCATTTACAAAGGCGATATTAATATCTCTTTGACAATTTTCTATAATTTTTGATGCTTCGGCGACTTTAATTGACGATGCTTTATGCGTTCCTGCTTTAATTACAGATTTATATAAATCATCAATTTGTTGTGCTATTTCTGGGGTAGATCCCGAGGTAACTTTCAGGATATTTTCTACGGTTCTAATTTTATCACCAGGAGAAATTCTTTCAGGAGAATATCCTACATAAAAGTCTTTATTTAATGTAAGTCCTGATTCTTTTTCTAAAACAGGCACACAATCTTCCTCTGTTGCTCCAGGATATACGGTTGATTCATAAATAACGATATCTTGTTTTTTAAGAATTTTCCCGATTGTTTTGCTGGCACTTAATAGGGGGATTAAAATGGGTTGATTATTTTTATCTACGGATGTTGGAACGGTTACAATATAGTAGTTACAATCTTTTATTTCTTGAATATTATCGGTCACAAAGAGTCCTTTTTCTTCGGATTTTTGATGTATTAAGACGGTTTTTAATAAATCGGGTGCTACTTCAAGTGTTGTATCGATTCCGTTTTTAAGTTCGGCAATTCTTTTTGATTTTATATCAAAACCAACCACGGAATATTTAGTTGCAAATAATCTTGCTAGGGGCAATCCTACATAACCGAGTCCTATAATTGCAATTTTTGGTACGTTCATTTTTATAACTAACAAAGTACTTTTAGCGTACTTTTTATATTTTTATATAATTTACGAAGCTACAAAAAACATTTTTAAAAATATTAGAAAACAAAAAAAGTCTCATCAAAATTTGATGAGACTTTCGGTGGGCGCGAAGGGATTCGAACCCCTGACCCCTTGGGTGTAAACCAAGTGCTCTGAACCAACTGAGCTACGCGCCCTAAAACAATATATTTAACTTTAACTAATAATCTATGTGGGCGCGAAGGGATTCGAACCCCTGACCCCTTGGGTGTAAACCAAGTGCTCTGAACCAACTGAGCTACGCGCCCTAATGCAATTAACCTTTTAAGCTTTTGGTGGGCGCGAAGGGATTCGAACCCCTGACCCCTTGGGTGTAAACCAAGTGCTCTGAACCAACTGAGCTACGCGCCCTATAAGCTAATTGCGGGTGCAAATATATAACACTTATTTAATATAGCAATGCTTTTTTCAGGTTTTTTTGACTTTTTTTTCATAAAACTTCGGCAACAACAAAGGTACTTCCTCCAATATAGATACCATCTTTATCATTTGCATTTAATTTTGCTT
>NZ_JAJGWR010000004.1:0-352147 GCF_021390755.1 Tenacibaculum piscium
GCCAGGATCAAACTCTTCATTGTATATTTTAAATAATATTTAATGAATAAGTTTCAAAAGAATTTGTTCTAAATTAATAGAACGTGGTTATTCTACTCTTATTTACGCTGTCAATTTCAATATTTTCAATGAACGTGTCGAGTCGACACACTTTTTTGTAGAAATGCTAGAATTGAACTAACTGATTTTTAGCTTAAAAATCATTCCAAAATTTCTTGATCGTTTCTCGCTTTAGTGTATTTCTTAAAGCGGTTGCAAATATACATTTTTTAATTTGTTTTAAACAAGCTAAATTTAACTTATTTTTTACATTTTATTAATGTGATACTTAACGATATTTTAATGAACCTTGTTAACTTTTAAACTTGCGTTTTGTTGTTAGCGGTTGCAAATCTACATCCTTTTATTGGACTGACAAGGGCTTTTATTTGTTTATTTTTGAAGTATTTTACTAATCACTGATTTTCAAAGAATTAAACCTTAATTATTATTTATCATAAACAAAGTTTGAACGACATTAATTTCCCCATTTTTAACTCTTATTACTATCGGCACGAGCAAGATACTCGCGATAGCGTATAAAAAACGAAACTAAATAGCTAAAAATAAACACGGTAAATAGACTTAGCCCCGATTGAAGCTTTGTTTGAGCTCTTTTTTTGATTTTTCTTCAAAAAAAAGCGAGTGCGGAAAGCGGGAAATAGCTCCCAAAAAAAAACCGAGTGAAATTCACTCGGTTCTTCTAAATAAAATGATAAGCTATAAATCTATATCTTTTTACTGCTTATATGGAACTCTTCGTAAGTTTCTAATAAACTCATCAATGCCGAAACTAAATCTTGTGTCTCTAACAAAATACTGAAATATAACGTAGTGTTTTTTGGACTCGCCTCATCAGTTCTTATACGAGCAACCTGCTTCTCTATTGATGATGAAATATTCTTTAATAACTGCTTCTTCTCATTAATAATAACTTCTAACTTATTGAAATCTCGAGACTCAAAAGTAACACTAATATCATCTAATAATTTTGAAAGTGTCGTATCAATATGCTTTAAATCAGCCAACTGATCCTTCTTTAAATTCTTGTGATTATTATTAACATGCTTAAAACTTGCACTTGAAATATAACTAATCGATTGTGCAACATCCTGTAAATAACCCAAAACTAAAATGTAAAATCTACTCGCTTGTACTGAAGTATCATCTAACGATTTAATAAAGTAAAAAACACCGTCTTTTAACTCATCTATCTCATCATTTAACTTTCCTACATGCTTATCTGTTTTACGTAACTTATTTAAATCATGTGTTGCTAAATCATCTACAACATTCGTGAATAATTTATTTACACGAGTAGCAACTCCTGCAATATGATCTGCACTTTCTTCAATTACACCGTTAATCGTAATTAATTCAGCTCTTTTAAAGTGAATTTTACTTTCAACTTCTTTTGATTTTTTCTTGTGAATTAACGTATTTCTTCCGATTAATAACGCAACAACTAATAATAATACAGGAATCATCACCATACTAAAACTAATTAAATACGCCACTAATGCCGCTGCTAAAAAGGCTGTAATCGCTGTTAAAAACCAACCTCCAATTACATTAATTACACCTGCCACTCGATAAACAGCACTTTCACGTCCCCAAGCTCTATCGGCTAATGAAGTACCCATTGCGACCATAAAAGTTACATAAGTTGTTGATAACGGTAACTTTAATGATGTTGCAATTGATATCAAAATACCAGCAACAACTAAGTTTACTGAAGCTCTTACTAAATCAAAAGCAGGCATTTCGTATGTTTTATCCTTCGGTAATTCGATAACTGGTTTTTGAAATTTAGAATCAATAAAAACCAATGCCTTTGGTGGTGAAACTCTTCGGATAACAAAATTTACAACCATCGAAGATCTTACTATAATTCTTGATAAAGGATTTGCCTGAAACTTCTCATGCCCTTCTCCTTGTCTTGATAAATCAATCCCTGTTTTAATAACTTTTTGTGCCTTACTTGACGTCCATAAAGTTGCCACCATAATCGCTCCTGCAATTAATAATAAATACACGTTTGATGGCACTTTTTCAGCTAAAATTCCCATTGAAAAAGCATCCGCAGAAACCCCTGAAGTTTGCCAAGCTTGATATGAATTCCAAGCAGCAATTGGTACACCAACGAAATTTACCAAATCATTCCCTGAAAAGGCCATCGCTAATGAAAAAGTACCAACTCCAATAATAAATTTTAAGACATTTACTTTAAAAAAGCTAATCAATACTTGAGAAATTAAACTCCAAGCAACAAAACTTCCCGCAATAATAAATAAGGTATTTCCTTCAATTAAATTTCCAATACTTTTATAATAAGGTGTTCCTTTTAATCCTTTGATGATAATAAAATAAGTAATTGCTGTAATTGCAAAACCACCAAATAAAGCACTCATATAGGTAGGTCTTTTCTCAAAATTAAAAGAGTAAATCAATCTTGATACAAATTGAACCAAAGCACCTACAGAAAAGGCGACTACTACCGAAAGTAGTATTCCAAAAATAATTTTAGTAGCTTGTTCATGATTGATATAATTCCAAATATCAGAGAATGACTGTGTTTCGTTTGATGATATTTTTAATAATGAAATACAAACTGCCGCCCCTAACAATTCAAATACAATTGAAACTGTTGTCGAGGTTGGCATTCCTAACGAATTAAAGATGTCTAATAACAAGACATCAGTAATCATTACTGCCATAAATATAAACATGATATCTTGAAACATGAACATATTAGGATTAAAAATCCCTTTACGTGCAACTTCCATCATTCCACTAGAAGTGATTGCTCCAAAGAACACACCAACACTAGCGATTATCATAATGTTTCTAACCTTAATGGCCTTAGAACCAATTGCTGAATTTAAGAAATTTACAGCATCGTTACTAACTCCTACAACCAAATCGACAATAGCTAAAACAGCTAAAGCAACTAGCATTAAAATATATGGATCCCCCATTTTTTATTTTTTATTTTTTTTGACAAATCTACAAACACTCTTATAGTGTCAATGTTAGGTTTACGTTATTTTTTTAAAAGTGAATATCTATTTGTAAGCGTCCGATAAACTTATTATTTCCAATAACTAAATCGGTATAACTAACATCTGTTTGCACTTTTAATTTGTGTCCTGAAATGTATTTTGAAACTCCTAAAGTATACTGATTTTCAGCAGCTTTACGTGTTATTTTCTCATCTAAATTGATACTTGTATACCGTGCTGAAACTTCCCATTTTTCAGAAATTAAATAGCCTGTTTGCAAATTTAATCCGTTACCAACTTGAACAATATCACCTGTTAAGGTTCCGTCAGAATTTTTTGCTAGCGGATTTTTAGCATCTCTATATGCATATTCTCCCATAAAAGAAAATCCTTTATATTTAAACATTGCATCAACAAAAATGGTTGAAATATTCGTTTGATAAAAACCGATATCATTTTTCATATATACGCCTTGATTTCCCTTGTTTTTAACAGCATTATTATTAAAATCATAACTAAAACCGATAGCTAATTTCGATGTTTTTTCTCGTTTCAAATCACCGCCTTTATAATCACCTTTATTGGTAAAAGTACCGAATGGTAAAAACTCAATCCGAGCCGTATATTGATGCCCTCCAAGGTTTTCAGTAGTTACATTTCTTCCTTCCCCTTGTGCTATTGAAAACGTTTCTCTAACGATAAAGTTATCGGCTATTTTAAAGTGATGTTTTAATTGTACGCCTAAATCTCTATCAATATTAAATCGTTTATTTAACAAAGAGCGATCAACCATTTGAAGATTTCCTGAAGAAATAATACGTTCTCTATTTCCAGGTAATTTTGTTTGTCCTATCCATACTTCAAAATTTTCATAGAAATTCCATTTTAAAACGGCATCTAAAATATATCTTGGTGCATTGTTTGTAAATTCAGTAGCACCTCCGATATCATTATTAGAGAGTCCTAATTCTAATTTATATTTCAATTTAGGTGAAAGGGCAAATCCATTAAATTTTAATCTGGCTCTACGAACTAAGAAAGTTGAGGAAGGATTTGAGATTCCATTTGAATTAACATTAAATTGAGCGGTTGTTAAAAATTGCATTCTTGCCGCAATATTCATAGCCCATGTGCTATCTTTTGCTACTAAATTAAACAGTCCTTTTCCGAATTTTGGGGTATCTATTTGTTGCGCATAAGTATACGACAACAGAAAAACACCTACAAGTGTAAGTTTTTTTTGAAGATTCATTAGGTATTGGCTACTAGTTTTTGTCGAGTGCAAAGAACCAATACTAACGTTAATTTACTGTAAAGAGTATGTTAAATAAAAACTACCTTGGCCAGAGGTAGTAAGTCTGATAAATAGTCGACAAAAACTAATATATACCAAATGACTTTCTACTTATAATAAGATGTGTCAAAAATATCTATTCCTTTTTATTTTAATATTATCTGTGGTTTAATAAATTGTTATTTTAAGCATTAAATGTAGGCTGTAATATCATTTGGACCTTCCAAAATGGTTTTTACAATTTGCATTGTACCGTTTTCATTGGTGATAACATGCCATTTAATGAGTGTAATTTGATTATTTTGAATTTCAAGTCCTGTAATACAGCGAGGATGCACGCAACTTCCGTCATTAAAATGTGGTAATTCATCGACACTTGGAAAACGTGGACGATGCGTATGTCCAGTAATAATCATTTGATTATTATTTTTTCGAATCCATTTTTCGAGTCGATGTTCAACTTTTATGAGTTCTTTAAAATTTTGAGCAGGACTCGTAGGATCTTTAATTCCAACAACTTGTAGTGGTCTCCATAGATATCGAACAAGAAATCGGCTAAATTTCCAAAAAGTATAATTAAACCAATCTGCTTGATGTCCGTGTACTAAAAAGATTGATTTTCCATTTTCTTTTTCCAATCGAATAGCTTCAGAGAAAGCAGGATTTACGA
Source organism: Tenacibaculum piscium (assembly GCF_021390755.1). Lineage (NCBI taxonomy): Bacteria > Pseudomonadati > Bacteroidota > Flavobacteriia > Flavobacteriales > Flavobacteriaceae > Tenacibaculum > Tenacibaculum piscium. The sequence continues at coordinate 5,006 of NZ_JAJGWR010000004.1, forward strand.
ATAATTCTTGTTTTTTTCCATTAGCAGAATCAATATAAGTGCTTAAATTTTTGATTACTTTTTTCGGATTTTTATAATCCATATCATGATTTCCCCAAATAAAGTGAAGTTGTTTTTTCAGATGAAATTCTTTCAATAGAAGAAAAATATCTTTGTGAGCGTTAAAGATATCTGAAAATTTATTTTCCCAAAGTTCATCGCCATCTCCTAGTTCGATATAGGTGAATTCTTTTTGTAAATATTGCGACAAAGCATATTGAAATATTTCTCTATTATGAGAAAAGTCGTCTGCAAAACTATTATCACCTCTATGACAATCTGAAAATAAAATATATTTAGAGGTTTTATCTAAAGGTAATTTTTTGGCTTTTTTAAAAGCATTTGTAATTCTTCTATTTGATGACATCTTATTTATTTACATGCTAAAAAAGCGTAAAAAACCAAGTTTTAAGGCTTGGTTTTCTGTTTTATTTTTTGTGCTATAAATATATTATTTTTTTCCTACGGATAAAAAATCATCTTTATCTTTTACTATCCATTCCGAATTTTCGGGTGTCGTTCCTTTGCTTACTACCCAATCTGTATTTCCTTTTGTGATATTTTTCTTTCTAATTAAAGTATGATTCAGTGTTCCATTAGTAACGCCAGCCACGTCCCAACCTTTTCCTGGATCTTCACCTACTTGTCCTATAACATCAATAATTAGGTCATTTTTCTTTAAGATAATTGCATCATCACCATTAAAAGAAATCACACTAGATGTAACATCGCCTTGTTTTTTAATAGCGTCTATTGCTTTGGAATTATAGACCACTAATACAGCGTCTTTTGCCAGATTTACATTTGATAAACTACTTAACTTCAGTGTTCTATATTTTTCAGTAGCTCCGTTAATATATAATTCGATACTATAATCTGACATATCAATTTCTTGATTAGTACCATTATAAATTTCGATATATTTATTATTGCTACTTCCTTTTGCGTATTCAGAAAAGAACAGTTCATCGCTTAAAGTTGTATCTGATGTTGGCGGAATAACAGGGGGTGTAACGACTGCGGGTGTACAATCATACGTTTTAGTAAAATTAATTGCATCGAGTTTATTTATATGTATATAAACGCCTTGATTTTGAGTCATTATTCCTGTAATTGTTCCTTTTTTAGATGCTACTTTCGTTGTTGAAAACGTGGCTGTTTTTGGTATTGGATATATTTTTAATTCGTTTGTACAATCGGAGGTTAGGATATTTTCACCTTGATAATTTTTAGTAATATCTTTAAATTGCACGTCTTGAATTTGGATTAATTTACTTTGATATTCATCTGTTAAAGCTTGTTCGATGGTAATTATTTCGGGAGTTGGTAGCGTTCCTGAAGTTTTATTGCTAATATTTGACGGACTTAGATTTAAGGTTAGTAATCCTTTTTCTTTTGATAAAAATAATCCTCCGACGGTTATTTCAATTTCATCGCCAATTTTCAAGCTATGTTTATCGGTAAAATTTAGGGCAATTCCTGCGGAAGTATCTTGAGCAAAAGCATTTTTGGTTGTGATATTTCCATTTGAATCATCGGAAGTAATGATTACTTTTATTTTAAAATTTTGATAAATTCTTGTTTTGTTTTCTGCTAATTTGTCTTTTGCTGTTTTATTTGAAGGTTTATTTGAAGATTTATTACTGATAAATAATTTTCTTAATTCTTTTACGGAGGTCATTGTTGGATTGTTAAAACAGCCGTATTCTTGTGTAAAATCGACATCATTTAAATCTCTAATGGTCAATTGTTTTTTATTTTCGATACGATTAAAAACACCTGTAATACTTCCTTTTTTATCAGGAATTAACAAAGTGCTGTAAGTTGCAAAAATACTATTTACCATGGTTATAGTATCGGAACTAGTACATGAAACGAGTTTTCTATCAACCGTATATATTGAGTTTCCAGGTTTTGGTGATGCGTATTTCAGTCCTTTTTTTTGAGCTTGTATGTCGGTTATTTTAACAAGAATATTTTGATGTTTCTCTGTTAATTCATCGCTTTTTAGCGTGATTGGAATTATGCTATCTATTTCGGGAGTTCTGTCGATAAATTTCACATAATCATGAACGCCAATTCCGTAAATACCGTTTCCGAAAGCATTTTCAGCACCTAATTGATAGCTTCCGTCTTTATTTTTATTTAGAAAGAGTCCTTTTAATTTGAGTATTATTTTTCTTCCTACGGCGTATCGTTGATTTAATTTTGTATCATTTATTTTTATTTCGAAACCGATAGTTGGATTCTCTGGAGCATCTTGCACAAAAAGTGATTTATAGAAATTTCCTTCTCTATCGCTTGAATTTACGTAAGCGTAAGTTGTTATTTCGTCTTTAAATTCGACTAATTTTCCTTTGTATAAATCGGCAATTTCTTTTAAGGATGTTATATTTTGATATTCTTTTTGATTTTTTAGGCTAGGAATTTTAAAATCATCATCTTTTATACAGGAAGTAAAAATGGAGATTAAAAAGATAATAACGGCTAATTTTGATATAGTTATTCTGTTTATTTTCTGCATTTTGATATTTTACTTTTTTAATGTTTTAATATTTTTTGATTTTTTCAAGAATATTTTCAAGAATCTTTTGAGTTTTTTTCTGTGTCTTTTTTAAAATCGATAATTAACATTTAGAAAATAGGTTGCGCCTCTACCGTACCAATATTTGCTAGAAAAGCTTGGCGTTTGGTTGGCATTATCGTTATTTTCTAGTTGATAATTGGCGGTTCTACCTTGTTCGTAGCCTCCTGTTTTGTATTCTTTATGTAAGATATTTGTTGCACTCGCAAAGAATCCGATATATTTATTTTTAGCAATTCTCCAAGTTTTTCCACCGATAGCATTTAGTGTTGGATAACTATCAAATTTTTCTTGGGATAATAATTTTCGAGCAGTATTAGGGTCATATTCAGGGAAGAATTGAGTATCATCGCTAATAAAAGACGTGGTTCTTTTTATTGGCGAAACATCGACATAAGCCTCACTTAAATAATTGGCAGTTACGCCAAAAAACCAATATTCAGGGTCTCGATATTCAAATCCGAAGGAATATACTTTTTGTGGTCCTGAAGCGATTTTATAATTTTTAAGCATTGTTTTTCCATAATTTTTGACACCTTTTGTATCGAAACCTGCTTTTTTTGAATCTTCGCTTATTTCTGATGCCAAGACAATATTTGGATTATTCGCATAGGAATATTGCCCGATATTTGCGGCGGCTTTGATTTTAAAACTTGCCAATACTTGTGCTTCAATTCCTAATTCTGTTCCAAAATGATTTTTTTTGATGCCTGTTACAATTTCTTGTACAAAAAGATTATCGGCACTGGTAAAATAAAATGCAATATCGGTATCGTTTGTAATTTGGGTATAAAATCCAGTTAATTTTGCGGTAACAAACGGCGTTCTTAGAATATAACTGATATCGAGTGCGTTTGTTTTGGGCATTATTTCGGCTATTTTTAGCTGATGTACTTGATTAACGGTTAAGTTATTAGCTCTTGAATTGGCAAAAGAATTTCGAATTGACGGTGCTTTTTTAAGATATGCCCCATTAAAATCGATTAGATGTCTTCCAGAGATTTTGTAAGTAATTCCTGCTTTGATTCCGTATCCGAGGAAGTTTAATTTTTCAGATTTCCCAAAAGAAGTTGGTATTTCAGGATTTGTGGCATCACCAGGATAAATTCCATTTTTATACAAACCATTTCGTTGATAACTGGTGTTTTTCATGGTTCCTGCGATAAAAAAATCTGCTTTATGATATTTGAATTGTAATTGAGTAAAACCGCCATATACATCGGCATTTAGCTCATAATTATATTTAAATCGGTCTCCTTTTTTCACAATTCTATTAGGATTTAATAAATCATTTTGATAGTCTGCTTGTCCTAAATTTCCAAACTTATTGATATCTAAATAACCTTCTGCTCCAAATAAATCGAGGACACTTGCAAAATTTTCGGAGTTTAATTTTTGATAAAATGCGCTAGTTGTCAGTGCTATATTTTCTGATATTTCGGAATTTAAAATACTATTTACGCTCCATTGTTTGTCATCATTTCTGTCTTCATATTGTGCAAATAGGGCATTTTCTTTACTATTTTGATTTCCGATATATAAATCTTTCCAATTTAATTGTCCATCATTTTTAAAATTGACTAATGATTTGTAGGCATTTTCGTGGTCGATTTTATAATCATCATTTAAAAAATAGTTGGGTAATTTTCGATAATATGTTGGACTTGGGTCGTTTCCGCCGTTAAAATCGATGCGACTATTTCCAATTTCTCCAAATTGATAAGCGATACCCGTTTGCAGTCGTGTTTTTGGGTTGATATTCCAATAATGGTTTAACATTATCAAGGGTTCATCGACTCTTTTAATTCGGGCATTTCTAATTTTTCGTTGTTGATATCCCCAATATGGATTGTATTTAATTCCTTTGATATCGTACACTTCTTGGGTATTTGCTGCTGCTTTTCCTCGATGATTTTGAGTAAAAATTCCTGTAAAATTGATACTATGTTTTTGATTCAGCACATTTTCGGCGCTTATAAAAAATGAATTTGCATTGTAGGAAGCACCTTCTGTAAATCCTTGATTTGCATATCTTTTACTTGCAGAAACGGCAATTGCCCAATTATTTTTAAGGATACCTGTGGCATACATTGCCATAAATCGGTGTGTGTAACTTCTGTTTGAGGAAGCATAAGAAATGCGTCCTCCTTGGCGATATTCGGAAGCACGAGTACTCATATTTGTTGCTCCTAAAACGCCTCCAAACGTATGGTTTGAGGGTGATAATCCATTACTAAAATCTTGATTTCGCAGCACATCATTTAAGCCTCCCCAATTGCTCCACTGTGGTCTTCCGTTGTATAATTTATTCATTTCAATACCGTTGATAAGTATTTTTGCATTATCCGAATCGAGTCCTTTTATCCTATAAAAAGAAGAACTCCATTCAAAAGCGGCGGCACGTAAATAGGTATCTTTAGTGGCTTGTAATAGTCCTGAAATATTATCGGCGGTACTTTCATCGTCATTTAATTCGTCATCGGTAAGTATAATTGTACTTACATCATCATATACTTGGATATTTTCATATAAAAAAATAGTACCTAAATTGATGTTTTTATCGGTTACTAGTATGGGAAAATATTGAGTTTCGAATCCTTTAAAAGAAATGATAAGTTGTTGTTTTTCTTCTGATATCCTTTTTGATATTCCTTTTAAATGAAAAACGCCGTTTGAATTTGTAAGGGTTTTTATTTCTGAAGTTTTTGCATTTTTTAGTATGATAGTAACGCCTTGTAATGGAATTTCAGTATCGGCATGAATAACAACACCTTTTACACTACTTTGTGCATTTACAATTTCAAAAAATAATAAGAATAAAACGATTGTTACTATAAAATCACGCATAAAACCTTGTTAAAAATAAATATTATTTTGTTTTGAAAAATAGAAATACGTTGTGTTTAGCTTGTTAAGTTATCATTATGCTATTTATTTAATATATTATGTTTTTGTAATTAATTTTTGTGTTTCTTTAGCGTATTAATTTTTATTTAGATGAAAAACATTTTTTTATGGTTATTGGTTAGTTGTATGATTTGTGTTTCTTTTTCGGAATGTTTTTCACAATCGGCACAAAAGAAATATAAAATACGAACTGTTGGATTTTACAATCTTGAAAATCTTTTTGATACGGTAAATGATATCGAAAAAAATGATGAAGCGAGTCCTATTATGGAAATTAAGGGTGATAAGCAACAAATTTACTGGGATAAAATTGATAAACTTGGCGATGTTATTTTACAATTAGGAGCTGAAAAAACAAAAACGAGTCCTGCAATTTTGGGTGTTGCTGAGGTTGAGAATCGGAAAGTTTTGGAAGATTTGGTCGCTTCAAAAAACCTTAAAGATAAAAATTACGATATTATTCATTTTGATTCTCCAGATAAACGAGGTATTGATGTGGGTTTATTATATCAAAAAAGATATTTTAAACCGATTCATTATCAGGCTTTCAATCCTGGAATTTATCGTGATGGCAGAAAAGTTCACACTCGTGATATTTTATGGGTTGCTGGATATTTGGATAATGAATTAATACATATTTTGGTTAATCATTGGCCATCTCGCCGAGGAGGTGAGGCAAAAAGTCGTCCCTTGCGTGAAAAGGCAGCGTATAAAGTAACTCAAATTATTGAAAAAATAAGAGTTGATACTCCGAAGGCAAAAATTTTAATTATGGGTGATTTTAATGATGATCCTATTAATAGTAGTCTTAAAAATGTTTTAAAAACGGTTTCAAAAAAGAAGTTACTTCAAGAAAATGATTTGTATAATCCTTATGAAAATATGTTTCGTCGTGGTTTTAATACGTTAGGATATCGAGATAATATAAATTTATTTGATCAAATTATCATCAGTAGTGAGTTGGTTGCTTTTGATAAAAAGAATGATTTTTCCACTTTTAAAATGTTCAAAGCGGGTATTTTCAACAAGCGATTTTTAACCGAAAAAAAGGGTCGTTATAAAGGTTATCCTTTTAGAAGTTTTTCTTATGGAAAATATACAGGAGGTTACAGCGACCATTATCCGGTGTATCTGTATTTAATCAAAGAGCTTGATGAAAATATTAAAAAAGAATAGTGTTTTAGTATTTTTTTTTATTTTTTGGAGCTATTTCCCGCTTTCCGCACTCGCTTTTTTTTTGAAGAAAAATCAAAAAAAGAGCTCAAACAATTGCTTCAATCGGGGCTAAGTCTATTTATTGTATTTGTTTTTCAGCTATTTAGTTTCGTTTTTTTTATGCTATCGCGAGTATCTTACTCGTACCGATAAAAATAAGAGTTAAAAATAGAAAACTAAAAATACATAAATAATCTATCAGTTCGAGTACTTTTTTTCTTTCAAAAAAAATGGTATCGAGATTTTTTTTAGCATCAAAATTTATCAACACAAAATAACTCAAATTCTCGATATCATTTTTAATTCCTTTTAGACATTAAAATCACTCGAATTGACAAAATCATCAAAAAAAGGAAATAACTACGGCAAATCAGGATGCGAAACTGAAATAAATTCCCTTTGACGCATTTTTATTTTAAAACAAGGGGTTTTAACCCCTTGCCATACTATTTTGATGTTACAAACATTTTTGGAATAAAATTCAAACAGGCTCTCAGATGAAATTTAAACAGTTTCTTAGTTATTACAGATACCATTTAAGTATTTATTTATCTGCATTTGAAAGAGAGTTCCTTTTAATAAATCATGTATTTGTTCGAGTTCAACAGCGGAAACGGCCAAACTTATTTTATCCGAAGGAGTTTGTAATAAGATAGATTTACAGTTTTGACCTTTGATACAAGTAGCACAATTTTTTTGACTTTTTGAATGGATTACTTTTTCTGAAAATTCTTCGATTTCATTTTCAGTTAAATGAAAACCAGTATCTCTGAATATTATCTGGACTAAACGATTATTAGCTTCTTTCCAACAAAACGAAATTCCAATATTATTATCGTATATTTTTAGAACACCTTCCATAGTTACTTTTTTAAATGCTTATTAATACTTTTTATATGGAAGCAAATATATCATTTTCTTTCATTTATTTAGATTTATTCTAAATAAAATGTATTTTTTAAATAGTAGTGACGAACTTATGTGTTCGCCCACTTTTGATTTGTTAATTTGTTTAATTATTAATTTTGATTACAATTAGTAAAGAAAAAAGAAAGGAAATCAGTAAATATTACGAACAAAAAAAGACAGCTTATATAAGCTGTCTTTTTAAAATTATAATTTTATGTTTTAAAACTTCTATTATTTAAGTTTTTTCTTAACGGCTATTTCGGTGTATGCTTCAATAACATCTCCTTCAATAATATCGTTATATCCTTTTATTTGAACACCACAATCGTATCCTTTTGTAACTTCTTTCACATCATCTTTGAAACGTTTTAATGATGTTAATACTCCATCATGAACAACGATTCCATCTCTAATAATACGGATTTTAGCATCTCTTGTAATTTTACCACTTATTACCATACAACCAGCAATGTTTCCAACTTTAGAGATTTTATAAACTTCTCTAATTTCCACATTACCAAGAATTTCTTCTTTCATTTCAGGAGATAACATTCCTTCCATGGCGTCTTTCAGGTCATTAATAGCGTCATAAATAATAGAATATGTTCTAATATCTACTTCTTCTCTATCGGCAACTACACGAGCATTTCCTTGCGGACGCACATTAAATCCAACGATAATTGCATCAGATGCGGTTGCTAATAATACATCAGATTCAGTAATTGCTCCAACTCCTTTATGTAAAATATTTACTTGAATTTCTTCTGTAGATAATTTCTGGAAAGAATCTGTTAATGCTTCTACGGAACCATCTACATCTCCTTTTAAGATAATGTTTAATTCTTTGAAATCTCCTAAGGCAATACGACGACCAATTTCGGCAAGTGTTAATGTTTTTTGCGTTCTTACAGATTGTTCACGTTGTAATTGAGAACGTTTTGCTGCAATTTGCTTCGCTTCACGCTCATCTTCAAATACATTAAACTTATCACCTGCTTGAGGCGCTCCGTCTAATCCTAAGATTGATACTGGTGTTGATGGTCCGGCAGCTAAAACTTTAGCTCCTTTATCATCAAACATAGCTCTAACTTTACCACTATGTTTTCCTGCTAAAATATAATCTCCAATTTTTAGAGTACCTGCTTGTACTAAAATTGTTGATACATATCCTCTACCTTTATCTAATAAAGCTTCTACAACTGCTCCTGTAGCTTTTTTATTAGGGTTTGCTTTTAATTCTAATATTTCAGCTTCTAGTAATACTTTTTCAAGTAATTCTTCAACTCCTTGCCCTGTTTTAGCTGAAATTTCTTGCGATTGAATATTTCCACCCCAATCTTCAACTAATAAATTCATCGCTGATAATTGTGTTTTAATATTATCAGGATTTGCGTTTTGCTTATCAATTTTGTTGATAGCAAATATAATTGGAACACCTGCAGCTTGTGCATGAGATATTGCTTCTTTTGTTTGAGGCATTACATCATCATCGGCAGCAACTACAATAATTACTAAATCGGTTACTTGAGCTCCACGAGCACGCATTGCTGTAAAGGCTTCGTGACCAGGTGTGTCTAAGAAGGCGATTTTTTGATCTCCAACTTGTACTGAATACGCACCAATATGTTGTGTAATTCCTCCTGATTCACCTTCAATTACATTTGCTTTACGAATATAATCTAACAGCGATGTTTTACCATGATCTACGTGACCCATTACGGTAATAATTGGCGCACGATTTATTAAATCTTCTGGTTTATCTTGAACTTCTTCAATAGACTCTTCTACTTCAGCGCCTACAAATTCTACTTTATAATTAAATTCTTCCGCAACAATAACTAATGTTTCCGCGTCTAAACGCTGATTCATAGTTACCATCATTCCAAGCATCATACAAGAAGAAATAATGTTTGTTACAGGAACATCCATCATGGTCGCAACTTCACTTACGGTAACAAATTCTGTTACTTTTAAGATTTTGTTATCTAACGCTTGTGCTTCTAATTCAGCTTCAGTGTGTTCTCTGTGCGCCTCTCTTTTATTTCTACGATATTTAGCTCCTTTTCCTCTTTTAGATTTCCCTTGAAGTCTTTCTAAAGTTTCACGTACTTGTTTTTGTACTTCAGCTTCAGTTGGTTCTTCTTTTTTAACGGCAGGTCTTTGAGCGGCTCTTCCTCTAAATGGGGTACGATTTCCTCCTGTTCTATTTTGAGCAGGTCTTACGGTTCTAGCGGTTCCTGTTGTTCTAGGAGTACCTGGTTTGCTAATTCTTTTACGCTTTCTTTTATCTGCGTCAGTTTTAGCTTCTGGTTTTTTCTTTTTAGGTCTTTCAAATTGTTTTAAATCAATTTTGATACCTGTAATTTTTGGACCATCAAGTTTTTTATACTGTGTTTTTAATTTCACAGCATTTTCGGCAGTAATTTCAACAGGTTTTTCTGTTTTTACTTCCTCAGGTTTTGTTTCTGTAACCTTTTTAACTTGTTTAACTTCTTTAATTTCTATTTTCTTAGGTGCTTCTCTTTTCACTACCTCTGGCTTAACTTCCTTATTTTTAACTTCTTTAGGTTGTTCAACCTTAACAAATTCCTTTTTAACAGCGATTTTTTTATTTTCTGTTATTTTCTCGACTACTTTTGCTGTTTTATCAACATTTTGAGCGGCATCAGCATTTGGAGTTTTGTCTGTTGTTTTTTCAATTGTTTTCTCAACAGTTTTAGTTTCTTGAACAGGTTTTTTAACGACCTTTTCTTCTGACACTATTTTTTCTGGTGATTTTTTTTCTTCAACAGCTTTACCTGTTTTGATATCAATTTTACCGACAGTTTTAAACTCTAATCTTTTCGCTTTGGCTTTTAAAACTTCTTGTTTTTTAGCTTCGTCTTCTAACCGTTTCTTTTCTTGTTCTTCTTCTGCACGTTGACGGTTAGCTTCCTTTTCCTTACGCTTTTCTTCGCTTACTTCTTTAGAGGCTACTTTCTTAGATTTATCTGTTTGAAATCCATCAAATAATATTTGATATTCTGCATCAGAAATTTTAGCAGTAGGACGTGCTTCTATTTTATGACCATTTTTAGCCAAGTGTTCTACAGCTCTATCTAAAGAAATGTTTAATTCTCTTAATACTTTATTAAGTCTTATTAATTTGTTGCCTTCAGCCATAAATTATTTTATACTTTATATTCAAAAAACACACTTTATACGTTAAGTATTCTTAATTTTAATTTTTTCTAAAATTAGAGAATAATTAAGTGGTATAGTTACGTTTTTTTTCTTTTTTGATCAGATTTTGCATTAATTATGATGAATTATCATCAATTAAATAGGAGACTGATTTCCTTTATGTTGATTATTCTTCAAATTCTTCTCTTAGAACTCGCTGAACATCTAATATTGTTTCTTCCTCTAAATCGGTTCTTTGTACTAACATTGAAACGTCTTTTTCAAGTACACTTTTCGCTGTTTCCAAACCTATTTTATTAAATTCTGCAATTACCCAGTCTTCTATTTCATCAGAAAACTCTGTTAATTCGACATCTTCTTCTTCAATTCCTTCACGTTGCACGTCAATTTCGTATCCTGTTAATTCGCTTGCTAAACGGATATTTACTCCTGAGCGTCCAATTGCTTTTGATACTTCTTCTGGTTTTAAAAGTACACTTACGCGTCCTTTTTTACCATTTTTTTCTTCCTCGTAAGGCTTAATATCTACGGATGTTACTTTTGCAGGGCTTAATGCTCTTGCAACAAATAACGCTTCATTTTTGGTATAATTAATTACATCGATATTTTCGTTTCCTAATTCACGAACAATTCCGTGGATACGAGAACCTTTAACACCAACACAGGCTCCTACAGGATCAATTCTATCATCGTACGAATCTACGGCAACTTTTGCTTTATCACCAGGAATTCTAGCTACGCCTTCAATGGTAATTAGTCCATCAAAAACTTCAGGAATTTCTTGCTCAAACAACTTCACTAAAAATGCTGGTGAAGTTCTTGATAAAATTATAGCGGGTTTATTCCCTCTTAATTCTACTGATTTTATAACACCACGAACGGAGTCTCCTTTTCTAAAGAAGTCAGAACGAATTTGTTCACTTTTCGGCAAAACGATTTCGTTTCCTTCATCATCTAACAAAATTACGGCATTATGACGAATATGATGTACTTCTGCACTATAAATTTCACCTTCTAAATCTTTAAAATGTTTAAAGATATTGGTACTATCGTGTTCTTGTATTTTAGAGATTAAGTTTTGACGTAATGCTAAAATTGCACGTCTACCTAAATCAATTAATTTTACTTCTTCGGATACATCTTCACCAATTTCAAAATCTGGTTCAATTCTTCTTGCTTCGGCAAGTTCTATTTCTTCATTATCATCTTCCGAAAAACCATCAGCAACAACAATTCTATTTCTCCAAATTTCTAAATCCCCTTTATCTGGGTTAATAATTATATCAAAGTTTTCATCAGAACCAAACCTACGTTTTAATGCTGCACGAAAAACTTCCTCTAAGATAGACATTAGAGTAACTCTATCTATACTTTTATTATCTTTAAACTCTGAAAATGACTCAATTAACGCAATATTTTCCATTTCATTCTCTTATTAAAATATGATCTTCACTTTTGCTTCCTTAATCTCTTCATACGGTAAAACTATTGTTTTCTCCACCGTATGTTTCCCTTTTCCGATTGGTTTAGGCTCTCTTGCTTTCCAAAACAGGGTGATGTTTTCATCCGTTGCTTGGGTTAACGTTCCTTCAAATTCTTCGGTTGCTGTTTTAACTTTCAGAATTCTGTTTATGTTCTTTTTATACTGACGTTTAACGGTAAGCGGATGTGCAATATCTGGCGTTGTTACTTCTAGTGAAAAATCATCTTCTTCTCTGTCTAGATTATGCTCTATTTTTCTACTAATACGCATACATTCATTCAAAGGAACACCTGAATCACCATCAACAATCACTTTTATTTTACTGTTTGCTAAAAACTGCAAATCAATTAAGAACAATGATTCATTTTCTAATAATGCTTCGTCTAATAATTCTTTAACTTTCTCTTGATTCATGCTACGGTATAAAAAGAGGGGACTCTCGTCCCCTGTATCAATCTAATTAATAAATTTGGTGCAAATATAGGAAGTTATTCATTAATATGCAAATGTGTTTCAAATGTGTTTTGTGTTTTGTTATTTGGGTTATTTTTCGTAAATTGTAGAGACTATGTATCTTAAAATTATGAAATTATGAAAAAAATAGTACTTCCAGTAGATTTCTCAAAACACGCAGAATATGCGGCTAAATTAGCAGCGAAAATAGCTAAAAAAACAGCAGGTGAAATTCATTTAATTCACATGATAGAACTCCCTAGTGGTTTTAGAGGCATGGGTTCTGGTGTTAATATCAGTATTCCAGAGAGCATGTTATATATTAAAATGGTCAGAGAAAAACTTATTAGTTATAAAAACACTTTTTTTGCTGATTTTGAAAATGTACAACACGCTATTCGTTTTCAAAATCCGTATGAGGGGATTCGTGATTATGCTACAAAAATCGATGCTGATTTAATTATTATGGGTTCTAAAGGGCAAACTGCTTTGGAGGAAATCGTAATTGGTTCGAATACTGAAAAAACCGTTCGAAATTCAGAAATTCCTGTAATTATCACTAAAAAAGATAACGATAATTTTAAATTTGAAAAATTAGTTTTCGCTTCTACCTTTGAAAATGATGAAGCAAAAGCTTTTGAAGGCTTTTTAGATTTTGCAACTAAATTTAACAGTAAAATTTATTTATTAAAGATAAATACGCCTCAAAATTTTGAAAATTCAACGGCTTCTAAAAATAAAATTAGTGCATTTATCGCTCCTTATAACATGGCGAATCACACTATAAAAGTATATAATGACAGTTCAATACAAGATGGAATTTTAAATTTTTCTGAAGAACACGATATTGATTTAGTTTCTTTAGCAACGCACGGAAGAAGTGGTTTATCGCAGTTTTTCAATGCAAGTGTTTCTATTGATTTATCAAAAAATGTATTAAAACCAGTACTTACTTTTAAAGTGTAAGAAATTCAGATTATGTAATTAAAATTTAATTTATTTCATGTTATTTTATAAGCGTCTTTGTTTTTTTGATCTTTTATTATTCTCAAAACATCAAAATAAACTTCTCAAAAAAATACAAATTAAAAATGCAAACTAAATAAACTTTTTAGTTTGCATTTTTCGTATATAATTAATTTTTATTATTTCGCTTTTTATTACTTTTTTGAAGTATTCATTTCTTGATTATTCAATCCAATAATCGGCAACCCAAGGAGCAGGACGTACGTATCTGTACCATTTTCCTCTTCCACCTTTTATGGCGTTATGCGGATTTATTTCACCATGAAAAATAATAATTTTAGCACCTTCAGGAATTGTTGGTTTTTTCCAAAAAGCTAGTGGAAATCTAGAAACGCAATCATATTTAAAACTAGGACACCATTCTTTTTGCCAATATTGCAGATTTCCGTGGTCATTAATACTATGTGTTAAATATTCTTGTTCATTTCGATGAATTTTTCGTATTTCGTCAAAATTTTTGATAAAATCATTAAAAACGTAGCCATGTTTTCCTATTTCGAATCGATAAACAGAAGAATTTCCTGTTATTCTCCAGCTTCTCCAGCTATGATCTTTGATGATTCTAAACGAACCTCCGACTTCAAAAAAGCAGTCAATTTTATCAACAATAACAATATCTAAATCTAAAAAAAGGGCAGTTCCTTTAAGTCCGTATAAATCTTCTTTTAGTGTTGTTAATTTTTTCCACATTCTTTCAGGAATATCGGTACGAATGTTCATTTCAGGGATTTCGTAACAATCGACTTGAGGTATAATTCCTGTATTATCGTCGGTAAAGCAGACCATTTTAAAATCGTATGATAAATTTTTTTTCACCATAGCGTATAATCTATTTACATATTCTGGGCCGTATAGGGTTCCCCATTTCATGCAAAATATATACTTCATTTCTTTATTTTGAGTACTCATTTTTGTTATTTTTTAGGCAAATCTTCGTTCAATAATTTCAAATAATCTGGCTTCATGTATTTCTTTTCCAGACCAATTATAATCTGGTTTTATCATTTCGGTAATAAATCTTTTGGCTTCACTTTCGGTTTTGAAGGTATTTAATTGCGAAACGACTCTATTAAAATCGTTTTGATTTCCATCAAATAGATGTCTTACAAAAACAATTCTATCATTTAAATCTATTTGAATAGCTTTTTGCAGGAAGTCGTTCAGTGATTTTTTCGGGGTTATTTTCTCAAATAAATCAGCCATTACATCTACAGAAATTGTTCCTTGTAATTCGTCTTCAAGTGTTTTTCTTATTATTTCAGGAAAATCTTTTTTATCTTTTTCTTCGGATTTTTCTTCAGATTTATTTTCTAATTTTTCTTGTTCAATTTTATTTTTTAAGGCTTGTTTTAATGATATTGGAACAATTTTTTCTTGTTCATTTTCAAGCTTTTTTGTTTTGAGAATTTCGTTAAATTCTCGTTGAATTGCTTCGTTAAATTTCTCTTCTTCTTTGTTGATTATTTTCTCATCAACTTTTTCAACGACTTCTTTCTCCGCTTTTTCTTGAATTTCTTCTTGAGTTTCTTCCGTTATTTTTTCTTCGGATTTTTGAAGAATTACATTATTAAGAATTTCTTCTTTTTCCGTTTGAATTTCAGGAATAATCGTTGTTATTTTTTCTTCGGATATTTCTTCATCAACTTTTTCAACGACTTCTTTTTCAAGTTCTTCTTGAATTTCTTCTTGAGTTTTTTCCGTTATTTTTTCTTCGGATATTTTATTTTCAACAACTTTAATAAGTTCTGGAATATTTTTTTGAATTTGAACTTCATCAATAAAAATTTCGGGAACAACTTTAGCGATTGTATCTTCTACTTTTTGAAAAACTTCTTGTTCTTCTTCGAGTTGATAAATTGCGGTATTTTTTTTAGTTAAAGAAAGATTTGTGTTTTCGTGTCTTTCTTTATTTTGTGAGGCGACTAAAACATCTTGTAATAATTCTTGTTTTGTTTTTGATGGATTAGGCGTATTATTGATATATTCTTCTACATATGCCAAAACCGAAATTTTTTCATAAACTTCGTGTGCTTTCTGTTTTAACGCAAACACATCTTCTTTATTTTTCATCTGTAAGATGCTGTGTGCTAAACTGGTTAAATCTGACGCTAACTTTTTGTGCATAAGTTGTTCTTTGATTTTAATATTAACTGTTTAATTTTAATAAATTTGTTATCTATTCGAAAGTACCATAAAAATCAATAATTAGCGCCTAAAAATACAAAATGTTTCTTGAAAACACCGTAAATCATACAGAACAATTTGGTTGGATTGAAGTTATCTGTGGTTCTATGTTTTCGGGTAAAACCGAAGAATTAATCCGCAGACTTAAACGAGCCGAATTTGCCAAACAACGAGTCGAAATTTTTAAACCTGCCATCGATACGCGTTATCATGCCTATGAAGTGGTTTCTCATAATGCCACCAAAATCCGTTCAACACCTGTACCTTGCTCTGCAAATATATTATTATTAGCCAACAATGTTGATGTTATTGGTATTGATGAGGCACAATTTTTTGATGATGGTATCGTTTCAGTTTGTAACGAACTAGCCAACAAAGGAATACGTGTTATTATCGCAGGTTTGGACATGGATTTTAAAGGAAACCCTTTCGGTCCGATGCCCGCCTTAATGGCTACTGCCGAATACGTTACCAAAGTCCATGCAGTTTGCACACGCACTGGTAATTTGGCACATTATAGTTACCGAAAAGCCACAAGTGATGCGCTGGTTTTACTTGGCGAAACCCAAGAATATGAACCGTTAAGCCGAGGAGCTTATTACAAAGCTGTACAAAAACCCGTACAAGAACAACTTAAAAAGAACGAAAACTTAACTGATGAATAATTTAAATAATCATGTAACAATTTTAGAGATTGATGCTAAATCAATTGCTCATAATCTTGCTTATTTTAAGCAAAAACTAAATCCTGAAACTAAAATTTTAGCGGTTGTAAAAGCTTTTGGTTACGGAAGTGAATCCACAGAAATAGCCAAATTACTACAAGATAAAGTGGATTATTTTGCCGTTGCCTATTGTAATGAAGGAATTATTTTACGCGAAGCAGGAATTAAAACGCCTATTTTAGTATTACATCCACAGCTTCAAAATTTAGAAGAAATTGCAAAATATCGCTTAGAACCGAATTTATATAATTTTAAGATATTCGATGCTTTTTTAGCATTAGCGGATAAAAAACCATTGATGAATTATCCGATTCATATTAAATTCAATACAGGTTTAAATCGATTGGGTTTTTGGCACACCGATACGCCAAAGCTTATATCAGAATTAAAGAAATCAAATAATGTTCATGTCGAATCTATTTTTTCGCATTTGGCGGCTAGTGAAGATCCGAATGAACAAGAGTTTACCATCGGACAAATCAATAATTTTGCTTACATCGTAAAACAAATTTATGGACACTTAGGCTATAAACCGATGATTCATATTTTAAATACTTCTGGTGTTATCAATTATCCACAAGCTCAGTTTGATATGGTTCGTATCGGTATTGGTTTGTACGGTTTCGGAAATAACAAACAGGAAACTTCACAGTTAAAAAATACGCATACCTTAAAGTCTCTCATTTCACAAATAAATATTATTAAACCAGGGGAAACTGTTGGATATAATCGAGCATTTGTAGCCAGCAAACCAACTCGTAGCGCTACAGTTCCGATTGGTCATGCTGATGGAATTTCACGTAAATTAGGTAAAAAAGAAGGCGTTGTTTTTATCAACAATAAACCCGCTCCAATTATTGGAAATGTTTGTATGGATATGATTATGGTCGATGTTACCAATATTGATTGCAATGAAGGTGATGAAGTTATTATTTTCAACCATCAGCAACACGTTTTATATATGGCGCATAAATGTGAAACAATTCCGTATGAAACACTTACCGCAATTTCACAACGTGTAAAAAGAGTTGTGAAACACTAAATTTTACTTAAATTGCGAATTATTAACTATAAAAATAAAAAAATTATGAGTATGCTTAAAGAATTTAAAGAATTTGCTATGAAAGGTAACTTAGTCGACATTGCTGTTGGTTTTGTGATGGGTGCAGCTTTCAAACAAGTAGTAACTTCTTTTACAGGAGGAATTGTTTCTCCTTTAATTGGATTAATTTTCAATGCAAACTTTAAAGATTTGAAATACATCGCAAAACAAGGAGTTGCTGATGCTACAGGAAAAGTAACTGGAGAAGTTGCTATTCTTTATGGAGAATTTTTAACCAATGTGATTGATTTTGTAATCGTTGCTTTTGTAATGTTTATGGTTGTAAAAGGTGTAAACGCTTTAAAGAAAAAAGAAGAACCTGTTGTTGAAGCTCCAAAAGGACCAAGTCAAGAGGATTTATTAGCAGAAATTAGAGATTTATTAAAAAAACAATAATTCAATTCTCAATTAATTTTACAATATAAAAAGGCGAGAAATTTATTTTTTTCGTCTTTTGTTATTTAATAATAATTGTTATCTATATAAAAAATAAAATTATGGCTTCAAATACGGTTACCACAGTTTGGAAAGAAAATATGCAGTTTGAAACTGATAATCCTAGTGGACACAAAATTTTTATCGATGCTGGAAAAGAAAATGGCGGTAATAGCGATGGTTTAAGACCAAAAGCATTGATGCTTTCTTCGCTTGCTGGTTGTTCTGGCTTAGACGTAGTTTCATTATTGAAAAAAATGAGAGTTTCTGTCGCTGATTTTAAAATGATTGTTACCGGCGAATTAACCGAAGAACATCCGAAATATTATCATAAAGTTTTGGTCGAATATCATTTTTATAATGATACTTTATTTTCAAAATTAGAGCAAGAAAAAATTAATAAAGCCGTACAATTATCAGTAGATAAATATTGTGGCGTTATGGAAATGTTTCGACAATTTGCCAAAATTACAACGACCAATCATTTTCATCAGCAATAAAAAAGATTGCAAGAATTAGTGTAACATCATCAGAAAAAAGCTAGAAAAATTATGCGTTGGCATTTAAAACAAACTCCCGATTTATCAAAAGTAACGCAACTCGCCAAAGATTTATCAGTTGAAAAAACATTGGCTAAAATTTTAGTGCAACGAAATATTGATACTTTTGAAAAAGCACGACAATTTTTCCGTCCTTCTTTGGATGATTTGCACGATCCTTTTTTAATGAAAGACATGGAATTAGCTGTGCAACGCATTGAAAAAGCGATTACAAACAACGAAAATATTTTAGTTTTTGGCGATTATGATGTCGATGGAACAACGGCAGTTTCGTTGCTTTCATCTTATTTAAAAACAATTCACACAACTATTTCCACCTATATTCCTGACAGATACGCCGAAGGTTATGGCGTTTCGTATATGGGAATTGATTTTGCCGATGATAATGATTTCTCTTTAATTATCGCCTTAGATTGCGGTATAAAAGCCATTGATAAAGTTGCCTACGCAGCTGAAAAAAACATTGATTTTATTATTTGCGATCATCATAAACCTGGCAAAGAAATTCCAAAAGCGGTGGCGGTTTTAAATGCCAAACAAGACGATTGTTTTTATCCGTATGATGAATTATGTGGTTGTGGTGTTGGTTTTAAATTGATTCAAGCATTGGCATCAAAAAGAGGGCAAACTATTGATGATTTAATACCGTATTTAGATTTGGTTGCTACGGCAATTGCTGCCGATATTGTTCCAATGACTGGCGAAAATAGAACCTTAACGTACTTCGGATTACAGGTAATCAATTCAAAACCACGTAACGGATTTAAAGCCATTATTGAACAATTAAATAAAAAAACACTCACAATTACCGATGTTGTTTTCATCATCGCACCGCGCATAAATGCCGCAGGAAGAATGAAACACGGTAATTATGCCGTGGAACTTTTAACCGAAATGGATTTAGAAACAGCAATTGAATTTGCATCTGGAATTGAAAAATTTAATGCCGATAGAAAGGATATTGATAAAAAAATTACTAAAGAAGCGTTAGCGCAAATTGAAGAAAATAACGAAACTGAAAAATTTACTTCGGTTGTTTTTGATGAAACTTGGCACAAAGGCGTTATCGGAATTGTAGCATCAAGATTAATTGAAACGTATTACAGACCTACGTTAGTTTTCACAAAAAGTGGCGATAAATTAGCGGCTTCGGCTCGTTCGGTAAAAGGATTCGATGTCTATAATGCCTTAGAAGAATGTTCCGAATTTATCGAACAATTTGGCGGACATAAATATGCGGCAGGTTTAACTTTAGTGCCTGAACAATACGAGAATTTCAAAAATAAATTTGAAGAAGTCGTTGCTAAAACTATTGATAAAAATTTATTAACCCCTGAAATTAATATTGATGCCGAGTTAGATTTATCGGAAATATCGCCTAAATTTTTTAGAATCATACAACAAATGGCGCCTTTTGGTCCTTTAAATATGAGACCTACTTTTTCAACAACATCTGTTAGAGATAATGGTTTTGGAAAACAAGTCGGTGCCGATAAAACACATTTAAAACTCAATATTATTTATGGTGCCGATAAAAAAACATACAATGCCATCGGATTTAATTTAGGAAAAAAACTGCCTTTAATTCAAAATGATTTTGATATTGCCTACGCTCTCGATGAAAATACTTGGAACGGAAATACCAATATTCAACTGCTTTTGAAAGATATAAAATAATGTATATCTTTTTGAGGCTGTTTAAAAATAAAAACCTGATTTACGTCGTATGAGGCGAACACATAGGTTCGCCCCTACATATTTAAATTTTCCTTTTTAGCACAAATGCCTAGCCCCGATTGAAGCAATTGTTTGAGCTCTTTTTTGTTTTTTTTCCTTCAAAAAAAATAAAAAAAGCGAGTGCGGAAAGCGGGAAATTGCTTCAAAAAATATTTAAATTATTTTATATAATTCTGATTTTATGATTCCTTATTTTTAATTGCACGCATCAAACCTTCTTGCGCTACCGAAGCCACTAAAACGCCTTTTCGAGTGTAAATATTACCTCGTGCAAAACCACGAGCACCATGTGAACTAGGACTTTCTATTGAAAACAATAGCCAATCGGAAAAATCAAAATCGCGGTGAAACCACATCGCATGATCTAAACTCGCCATTTGCGTATTTCCAAAATTGGCAACACTCGCATTCGGATTTAAACAAGCTGTTAATAAATTATAATCTGAAATATACGTTAAAATTTGCTGTTTAATAGCCAAGCTTAAATTACTTGGAGCATCTTTTAATTTGAACCAAACATCAACTACAGCAGGCAAATCTTTCCTATCAACAGGATTTATAAGCGTTACAGGTTTAAAATCAATAGGACGCTCAATACTTAAAAAAGCTTTTAATTTTTTAGGTAAAAAATCATTAAACTCAACCAACATATCAGACCAACTTAACAATTCTTCAGGCTGTTTTATGTCTTTTTTAATTGGCTTTTGATGCTCATAACCTTCCTCCTTTTTATGAAAAGAACACGCTAAAATAAAAATAGTTTTATCATTTTGAGATGCCGTTACTCGCCTTGTAGAAAAACTTCCGCCATCACGAATTACTTGTACATTATAGGTTATTGGCAGTTCTAGATTTCCTGCTTCTAAAAAATAAGAATGCAAGGAATGTAAAATACGTTCATCAGAAACCGTACGATACGCTGCATTTAAAGACTGTGCTAAAACTTGTCCGCCAAAAACAATTGGACTGCCAATATCTTTACTTATTCCGTTGAAATTATTATTTCCGAAATCTTCTAACGTTAATATAGTTAATAATTCTTGCGTATTTTTCATAGTTGTAAATTATCGTTAGCTTGATTCTTTATTTTTAAAAGGAAATCGTTGTGTAAATTCTGTGGGTTGTATTTTTTTCAGAAACAACTTTAAAATACAATTTGTAATTGTTTTTTTATGACGTAAATAAATCGTTAAATCTTGCGGAACAGCCCCTACCGAACTTTTAATTTCACTTGCCGTTCGTCCAAAATTTATACGTGTTACTTGTTCTTTAATTCCTAAAGAAATATAATCGTATAACATTCGTTGATAAATGGCATATTCTTTATTATAATCATAATCGATACCTACAAAATGCGCATCTAAAGAACCATTATTATTAATTCCTGATAAAAAACCAACTAATTTATCTTCCAACCAATAGGCTTTTAAAAAATAGGCATCACCTAAATTATCTTTTAACATTTGATAGGTTTGCAAATTGAAATCAGAAAAATTAAAACTCGCTTTGTTAGCTACATTTTGATATAAAAAAGTCATTTCTGAAAATAATTCAGTAACTCTTTCTGTAGTAATATCTTCAGTTTTTAAAACCGCACTTCGCTTTAAAGCCTTACGAGCTTTTACTCGAAATTTAGTTTTTAAATCCGCTAAATAATCATCTAAAGAATGCCAATTTTCAGCGACATGAAACACCATATTCGGAGCGACATTAAAAGGTTTATATCCCTGTTTATCGATACGTTCAGTTGTTAATAATGTTTTATTTTCAAAATCTTTAATTAAAAAAGCATCAATATTTTTCTGCGGATGTACGCTTGAAAATTCCAAAATTGCTTTGCTTACCGCAGCTATAATTTGACTTTCAGATTGAGTTTCTCTTAGGTTCTTTTTGATGAAAATTCCGTGTTGTCCACTAACAAAAACATTACCACAAACCAGTATTTTAAACACTTTTTTTGAAGGTAAAAAACCCAATTTTTCGCCCGTACATTGTAACCAATCTAACGTTGACTGCATTTCATTCTTAATACTATCCAAATGGAAATCAATAATTTGAAGCGTTACAAAAGCCACAGGTGAATTTTTATCATCAAATAAAATAAGATATGAAAATTGTATTTTTGAATTATTTTGTTGTAAAGCTTCTAAATACTTCGGATGAAAATAAGCGTTATCGGTACAATTTAATTCCGTCCAAATATCGGTTGATATTTTATGAATAGCTTCAAAATATTGAACAGTTAAGCTCGGTTTTTTACAAGATAAAATATGCACAGATTGGGTTCTTTTTGGATGACAAATTACTAAAAGTTTACGGATTTAAAGATTTATAAAAAAGATTTAAACTACACCATTATTCCAAACAGGCACTTTTAAGAGTTGACTAATTTTTATCATATCACTTAAAATGTAGGTTTTATCTCCGTGATTTAATAAATTATAACGTGTTCCATCTTTAGTAATTAAATTTAATTCGTACGAAAAATAACTTCCTGAAGAGCTACTTCCTGATATGAATTTTTCTAAAACCTGTAAAGCATATACTTCTTGAAATAACAATATTTTTCCACCAACAATTATTTTTCTTTTTCGGGTATATATATATACTTTGGGCGAAAACATAAATAATAAAATAACTCCTACAATTAAGAAAACACCGCCTGATGTAAAAAACAATTTTCCCCCTTTCATAAAAGTAAGCGGAATATCAGAAGTTTGATAATATTCGTAAAATGAAACAGCGACATAATTTAATCCTATCAAGAAAAAACTCCACGCAAAAACTTTGGTAAACGAACTTCCTGTTATTTTATAACCTTGTGGTGTTTTTTTAAAGGTTTCACTCGCGAAATTACTTCCTGAACTTTCTAAAGCGTTCCATGAAATTTTCTGCCCTATTTCATCGGCATTAAAATCATCAAAATTAAAATCGATTTGTTTGTTTTTAGAGGATGTTTTTTTTCTATTAGAAAGATAACTTGTTACTAGCATACCGATTCCCATAAATACTAAAACAAGTAACATTCCGCCTGTTTTATAATATAGAAATTTTTGTTTTCCATACACTTTTTGATGAACAGCAACTGTAATTTCTAGTTTTTTAAGTAAATGTGTACCTTTTCTATTTAGTTTTTTGGCGTGTTTTAAAGAATCTAAAGTGTGGATATCATTTTGAAGATTTATTTGATTATTGTTATATCTTTCATATTGCTTTTGAATTTGCGGTACAAATACAAAATAAATCATTCCAATAGGAATCAATAAAAAAAGCCACGAACTCTTGAAAGGTAATTTTTGCATTTACTATTTTTTAGTACAAGTTATTAATAATTAAAACTATAAATTCTGACAAACAAACGGGTTATTTATCAGAATTTAAATTAGAAAACAAACGCTAAGTTAGTCTAAAACAACTAGTTTAATTGCGTGATATCCGTCAGATCGTACGCCGATTAACCCTGAAACTGTTGTCCCTTTTTTAATGGTGGTATTGGTAATATTATAGTCGAATAACTCTTTTTTAAATTTTTTATTTGCCGAATTTGCAGCAATCATATTTCCTCCTGCTATTCCTGGTCCTACAATTAAACCAACAGGTGTTGAGCTTGTTTCTTCATGATAACCATTACTAGAGTCAGTGGTGTAAAATTTTAATGGTGTTAATAATAAATACCATAAGTAAGAAGCAACGCTTTGTTTTAATGATTTAAAAACCATTTCATTTTCCATAATATATAAACCTGCGCCATCGTCGTAGGTTAATTTTAAATCTTTACCAAAAACAACATCTTTATCAGAATTATTAGTCAATTTAACTGCAATTAACCGAATACCTTTTGAAAGTTCTTTTTTATGATATTTTTTTTTCAATAACTCGTATTTATATTCAAGAATAACCCCTTTATCGGTACTTTTTGATACATAATTAAGCGTTTCAGGGTTAATCGTCTTATAACCAGAAGCACAGCTTGTTGCTAAAAATAGTAGCACTAAAAGGGAAATTGTTTTAAATAAATTCATTTTTTATATTTTTAAAATCAAAAATAGCTTAAAAAATAAAGCCACAAACAATTAATTGTTTGTGGCTTTATATAAAAAATTTAGTTACTTATTTATAAGGTAATTACCCTACAAGATTAATTATTTTTCCAGGAACAATAATTATCTTTTTAGGAGCTTCTCCTTTTAATTGCGCAATTGTACGCTCGTCTGCTAATACAATTTTCTCTATTTCTTCTTTCGATAAGTCTAATGCTAATTCTAAAGTAAAACGCATTTTCCCGTTAAAAGAAACTGGGTAGTTTTTTGAACTTTCTACTAAATAAGAGGCATCAAATTCAGGGAAATCAACGGTAGAAATTGAACCTTCATGTCCTAATTGACTCCATAATTCTTCAGCAATATGTGGTGCATATGGTGAGATTAAAGCTAATAAAGGCTCTAAAATTGCACGTTTATTACACTTTAAAGCAGTTAATTCATTTACAGCAATCATAAAAGTAGAAACCGAAGTATTGAAAGAGAAATTCTCGATATCTTCTGCTACTTTTTTAATGGTTTTATGTAAAATTTTAAATTCTTCTTTTGTCGGTTCAGCTTCGGTTATAATAACTCCTTCTTCGCCAACATATAATTTCCATAATTTCTTTAAGAAAGAATATACTCCTGAAATACCTGAAGTTTTCCAAGGCTTCGTTTGTTCTAAAGGACCTAAAAACATTTCGAATAAACGTAATGCATCTGCTCCAAATTCTTCACAAATTAAATCAGGATTTACAACATTGTATTTAGATTTTGACATTTTCTCAACCTCTCTGTAACAAACAAATTGATTATCTCTTCCAAAAACAAACTCAGCAGTTTCAAATTCTGATCTCCAAGCTTTTAATTTATCAATATTTACATTGATATCTCCTTCTAAAGTACTTACACAAATATGAATTGGTCTGTACGTTAAAGATTCTTCTGTTTCTTCTGTTAAACCTGCTTCGACTAACTTCTTGTGTAATCGAGAACCTAATTTATCATCAGCTTCTGTATCTTCTATTTGATTTTCTCCTTGAAAATAATCAGCTGAAACATATAAATTATGTTTTTTACCGTCAAACAATGCTTCATAAACAAGTGCTGATGTTCCTAAAATCATCCCTTGATTGATTAGTTTTTTAGCAAACTCATCAACAGGTAAAGCTCCTTTATCAAACAAGAATTTTTGCCAGAAACGTGCATATAATAAATGTCCTGTTGCATGTTCAGAACCTCCAATATATAAATCGATTTCTTTCCAGTAATCAGCCGCTTCTTTGCTTACAAATTCTCCATCATTTGTAGCATCCATATAACGGTTAAAATACCAAGAACTTCCTGCCCAACCTGGCATAGTGTTTAATTCTAAAGGAAAAATAGTTTCGTTATTAATTAAATCGTTAGAAACTACTTCATTTTTATCAGTATCCCAAGCCCAAACCTCCGCATTTCCTAAAGGTGGTTTTCCATCTTCGGTTGGTAAATATTTTTCAACTTCTGGTAAAACGATTGGCAAGTATTTTGCGTCAATCATTTGTGGCATTCCGTCTTTATAAAAAACTGGAAAAGGCTCTCCCCAATAACGCTGACGACTAAATACAGCATCACGTAAACGGTAGTTTATTTTTCCAAAACCAAAACCTTGCTTCTCCATTTCATGGATAGCTAATTTCATGGCTTTTTTAGATGATAAACCATCTAAGAAATCAGAATTTGCAATTTTAGTTCCTTCTTTATCTGCATGTGCAGCTTCAGAAATATCAACATCAGCAAAAACATTAGGAATTTCTAATCCGAAGTTTTTTGCAAAATCATAATCACGTTGATCACCACAAGGAACTGCCATAACTGCACCTGTTCCGTAGTTTGCTAATACGTAATCACCAATCCAAATTGGCACTTGTTTTCCTGTAAATGGGTGTAAAGCATACGCTCCTGTAAATACTCCTGAAATAGTTTTTACATCTGCCGTTCTATCTCTTTCAGAACGCTTTGCCGTTGCTTTGATATACGCATAAACAGCTTTCTTTTGAGATTCACTTGTAATTTTAGCTACCAACTCATGTTCTGGAGCTAATGTCATAAAAGATACTCCGTAAATAGTATCAGGTCTTGTAGTAAAAACGTCTATTACATAATCGTTTTGTACAACTGTTTCTGCTACCTCAACTGTTGATTTTTCAAGAGGTTTTGCAAACTGAATAGTATTATTAATTTTAGATACAACACCTAAAACATTTTCTAAAACCTCTTCATTTGTAAAACGAACGATATGAAGTCCTTCGTTTGCAAAATAAGTAGTTCTTGCTACTTCATCTTCTTTACCAGAAAATTCAACAACAATATTTTTTGCTAAACATACATAATCTACTAAAAACGTACCGATGGTATATTTTTTTCTAAATTTTGATGCTCCTTTTTTATTTTTTAACTCATTCCAAAGTACCTCTTCCGCCTTTGATAAGTTTAAACGCATTTCTTTTAACGCCTCTAATTCTTTAAATGATAATTTTACACCTTCTTCAACTTCTAAAGCATCTACTTTAAAAGTTACCATTGCTCCTTGGCTTCTTCCAATCCAATTTGTTTGGCTATCTTTTAAAGGTTGTGGCCAATCGATGTTTTCTAAACCATCTAATAAACGTTGTGAATATGCTGAAATTCGCATAGACCATTGGGTCATTTTCTTACGAATTACAGGATGCGCTCCACGTTCTGATACACCGTTTATAATTTCATCATTTGCCAATACCGTTCCTAATCCTGGACACCAGTTTACTTCGGTATCAGATAAATAAGTTAAACGATATTGTAATAAAACAGCTTCTTTTTCTTTATCAGAAAAGGCATTCCATTCATCCGAAGAAAAAATAGCGATATCTTCTTCTGAAACTGCATTTACAGATGCATTTCCTTCCGTTTCAAATACTGAAATTAAAGTTGAAACATCTTCAGCTTTATCAGAATCTTTATTATACCAAGAATTAAATAATTGGATAAAAATCCACTGAGTCCATTTATAATATTCAGGGCTAGAAGTTCTCACCTCACGAGACCAATCGAAAGAAAAACCAATAGTATCTAACTGACGACGGTACGTATTAATGTTTGTTTCGGTAGTAATTGCTGGATGCTGACCTGTTTGAATAGCGTATTGTTCTGCTGGTAAACCAAAAGAATCATATCCTTGCGGATGCAATACGTTAAATCCTTTATGACGCTTATAACGTGCATAAATATCAGATGCAATATATCCTAAAGGATGCCCAACATGTAAACCCGCTCCTGAAGGATAAGGAAACATATCTAACACATAATATTTAGGTTTCTCTGATTCATTACTGGCTTTAAACGTTTGGTTATCTGCCCAAAACTGTTGCCATTTCTTTTCTATCTCTTGATGATTATATTGCATTGTATTTCGTTTAAGAAGCGACAAATTTACGTTTATTTTAAATACTATATTTGTTTATTTTTTATTAGCAAAAATCTTCTTAAATAAATACAAATAGGTTTAAAAATCAATTGATTTTTAAACCTATTTGTAGAAATTAAATATAAAAAAATTATGCTTTTACAGGAACCTCAACTATTGTTGTTCCCCATCCTAAATACATATTAAAATCAGTATCTTTTCCATCAAAGGCAATAGAAAATACTTCTGTTTTTTTAGTCGCTTTAGAAACCGTTGCTTGTACACGTACCACATCTTCCGATTCACTATAAAGATAAGAACCCCATACATTTTTAGCGGTGCTTAAAATTACCGTCCATTCTTTATCTCCAGGAATGGTAAATAATGTGTAAGTACCTGCTTTAACTTCTTTTCCTCCAAAATTAGCATCTTTATAAAATGTAATTTCGGCAGCTTCGTTAGCGCCTGTTCTCCATACTTTTTCATTGGGTGCTAATTTAGAAACGGCTCTTCCCTTTAATTGCGGACGGCTATAAATTACTTTTACCAACTTATCTGAAATTCGATAACTACTAGGATATGCCGCCGCATCCATCGGACTTTTATCTAATCCTGCAAAACTTTGTGCTTTTACTTGATTAGAAAATAATATTGTTAGCATTAAAACAGCTATTACTAAGAGACTTTTTTTCATTCTAAATTATTTTTAAATTGCTATTATTACTATTTGGTCTTCAAAATTACGAATCCTTACAGAAAAAAAACCTTAATAATTACCTATACTTATGTTAAATTTAAAACAGTATTAATCAATTTTTATTCTTTTAGATATTCTTATTTTTGACTAGGAAATATTATTAAGTTTATGACGTACCTCTACTATATAAAAAAGAGTATATTAGTTAGTTTATTTATATCAACAAGTACTATAACAAGCTGTAAAACAACTGAAAAAGAAAACAAATCAAACGAATATAACAAAGCATATACAACAAAAAAATATATCGACTTATATGGAAATACCATAAATATAAGTGATTATAAAGGTAAAAAAGTAGTATTAAATTTTTGGGCAACTTGGTGTAAAAACTGTAGAAGTGAAATTATGTTATTTTCCCAAAATAAAGCCTTTTTTGAAAAAGAAAACTACATTCTTCTTTTTGTTTCGGATCAAAGTATAGAGGAAATTAAAAATTTTAAAGAAAAAAATAATCTTAAATTAAAATTTATTAAATATAAAGAAAACCTTATTAATTTAAAAATTTACTCACTACCCACTACTTTTATATATAATGAAAAAGGTATAGAAGTTTCTAAAAACATAGGTGTTTTAGATTTAAAAAAACTTAAAAATACACACTCAAATAAAGAAATAAATGAAAAATAAAAACCCATATATATTATTATTAATTATTTCTACATTAATATCATGTAATTCTAATCAAAAAAAAACAACCAATTTTATAACTTTAGATGATAACAATCAAACTAGTTTACCCTATCTATTTACAACTAAAAAAGGAACACTATTGTTATCGTGGAACAAAAAAATAAACGACTCTATAAATCAGCTTAATTATTCACAACTAAAAAAAGGAAACTGGGAGAAATCAAAAGAAATAATAAAAGGTAAAAATTGGTTTGTAAACTGGGCTGATTTCCCTTCAATTTCTGCGAACAATAATACTATTTTATCTCATTTTTTAAAAAAATCATCTAAAGAAACCTATTCTTATGATATCAAATTAAATGTATTATCTAAAGAAAAAAAAGAGTGGCTAGTAAATTTACCGCTTCATGATGATACTACTAAAACTGAACATGGATTTGTAACAATGATTCCTTATAATAATCATTTTTTTATAACCTGGCTAGACGGAAGAAATACAGCTTCAATAAATGCTAACAAAAACAATGGACACGCAGGACATCAAGGGACTATGACCCTAAGATCGGCAGAGGTTTCTTCTGATGGTAAAATAACAAATAGAACTCTTTTAGATTCAAAAACATGTAGTTGTTGCCAAACTACCGCTGCAATTACTAAAAATGGTCCTATAGTTTTATATCGTGATAGGACTGATAATGAGATTAGAGATATTTCTATAACAAGATATGTAAATGGTAAATGGATTACACCTCAACCTATTTATAATGACCAATGGATGATTAAAGGATGTCCTGTAAATGGCCCTAAAGTTGATGCTTTAAAAAATGATGTGGCAGTAGCTTGGTACACTGCTGTAAACGATAAACCGACTGTTAAAGTTGTTTTTTCTCAAGATGGTGGTGCTAATTTTTCTCCACCTGTTTTAATCAATAATAAAGAAACTTTAGGTAGGGTTGATATTAAATTACTAGACAACAAAAACGCCTTAGTTTCTTGGATTGAATTATTGAATGATAAAAGTTATTTAATGGCTGTAAAAGTAAATAATTCAGGATATAAATCTAAAGCTATTATTATTAGTGAAATAAATAGCTCTCGAAAATCTGGATTTCCTCAAATGGAAGTCGTTAAAGATAAAGTATATTTTGCATGGACATCGCTCCATAATAAAACGCCAAGTATAAAAACAGCTTATGTACTTTTAAGTGATTTTTAATAAATATCAAAAAAAAGGGTCTCAAAAAATTGAGACCCTTTTTTTTAAAAAATAAAAATAATTAATACCCTTTTGTTTGTTTCATTCCTGATGCTTTTACCTCACTTGCAGGTATCGGGTATATTGTTTGTGGTGAAAATGCGACTATATTCAAATTATTAGATTTTAAACCTGTATTGATATGGTCTGTTATAAGGCGATTAATATTTGTACCTGTTCTTATATAATCATAAACTCCATGTCCTTCAAGCGCCAACTCTTTTCTACGTTCTTCGTGTATTCGTTTTTTAAGAACGTTCCCTGACCCTGTTACTTTATGAGCATCAAAATCTGTTGTTCGTTTTCTTATTAAAGTATTAAGATACATTCTAGCTTCAGAAAGTCCAGAAGCTCCATTTGCACAAGCCTCTGCAGCTATTAAATAAACTTCAGAAAGACGTATTACTGGAACATTATGAATACTTAACCCTGAGCCTCCTTCTCTATTAATATATTTTACAAAGCCCATCTTTGTACCTTCTTTATCATCTGTTAATAAATTTTTTCGGGGGTCTCCTTTATACGATTTTAATAAATTAACAAAAGTTTGAGTAGCAATAACATCGCCTTGTCCTCCTTCACAAAAATCAAATTGAGCGCCCAAACCATTACTTCCTACTGAGTTTTGGTTATCTATACTAATTTCAAAAAGCGATTCTGATGTATAATCATTAAATTGATAATTATCAGTTCCCATAAGGTAACTTTCTCCTCTTACAGCTATTACTTTCTTAGCGTAAAAAAGAGCATTATTCCAATCTTGCTTGTATAAATACACTCTAGCTAATAAAGCATTAATTCCTGTTTTAGTAATATATTTGGTGCTACCCTCTGCCCATGAATCATTTTTAATTAATTGTAGCCCTTGTTTTAAATCTAAAATAATTTGATTATAAGTTGCACCTAAATTGCTTCTTTCAATAACAATTTCTGAAGAAGATAATTTTAATGGCAATCCTTGTGATTTCTCTCCTTCTTTAATCCAAGGATAGGTAAATGTTCTTGTTAAATCGAAATATATCATTCCACGAAGTGCTAAGGCTTCTGCTTTAATTTGTTTTTTATCAATATTACTTCCTTCAGCATTTTCTATATTATCTAATATTAAATTAAGATTTCCTATTGCCTTGTAAGACTGTAGCCATAAACTTTCTGCACCACCATTGTTATTACTACTTTCATTATATTTATATTCGGTTTGCTCGTAATCTCTAGGATTATATGTTGTTTTTACAAACCTAAAATCAGTTCCCTTTACAGCTGCTCTCTTATACAAATTACGACCTAAATATGATGCTTTTGATATTTCATTATATGAGCCATTAAGTAAACTTTGTAGTTTATCAACTGATTTTATAACTAATACTTCTGAAATTACATGGTCAGGGTCTTGGGTTAATATTTCATCACTACAACCTTGTTGTACAAAGATTCCGACAAGCAATATTGCTATCTTTATATATTTTAATTTTTTCATCGTTAGTTTATTTTTAAAATTTTAATTCAAATCCTAATAGAATACTAGTTGCTGTTGGTGTTTGAAAGAAATTAACACCATTAGATATTGCTTCAGGGTCATAATCATTCATCTCTGTAAACATCAATAAATTATCTGCTTGAATATATACACTTCCACCGTCAATTATGTTCATTTTAGGTAAATTAAAACTTAATTTAACGTTCTTTAATTTTAAATAATCTGCACTATATAAATGCCTTGTAGAAACATCATTTGAAAAAGTATTATTACCGTTAATTCTAATAGGAACATTTGAAGTAAGATTATTTGGATTCCATGGATTTAATTGTGCTGTCGTATTTGTAAATTGTGGAGCATGTCCATCATCATCTCTTTTAAAAGCTGTTCTGTCATATACTTTTCCTCCTAATCCAAAAGTGAATAAAAAATCTAGATTTAAGTTTTTGTATGTAAACTGATTGTAAAACCCTCCTTGAATATTTTGAAGTGCTTTCCCAAAAATTCCAAATCCTGCAGACTTTGCATCTGTTGTTATTTCTCCTGTTCGCTTTCCTTGATTTAAAACATAATATTGAGCCAATCCATTTTCTTTATTAACTCCTGCATAATCTCTTAAATAAAAAGAATTTAAACTTTCTCCTACTTTAACAATTGTAGGATTTTGACCATATTTAGAGTTATACGTTGGTGTTAAATCTCCTTTTAACTTGGTTACCTCATTGGTTAATAATGATAGATTTAATTTGGTATTCCATGAAAAATCAGTACTAGAAATAGGTGTATAACCTAACTCCAATTCCCAACCAGAATTATTCATTTCTCCAAAATTTTGTAGTTGATTACTAAAACCCGTAGTTCCTGATACAGGAATATTTAAGAGTAAATCTTTCGTTTTCTTTGAGAAGTATTCTAACGAAATATTTAACTTATTAAATGCTACAGCATCAATTCCTATATTAAAATTATTACTTAACTCCCACGATAAATTAGGATTTGCTAACTGTCCATATGAAAGCCCTGATGAACCTCCGTATCCTTTTTTAGCAGAATCGAAAAAAGCTAATGAAGCATAATGTTCTGGAGGTAAATTACCATTTGTTCCATAACTAGCTCTAAGTTTTAAATAATTAAGTGCATCTATATTTAAAAAAATTTCTTCACTGATAATCCAGCCTCCTGAAACAGACCAAAAATTACCCCATTTAGAATCTTTTCCGAAACGAGAAGAACCATCTTTTCTAAAACTTCCTGCTAAATAATATTTTTTATTAAAATTGTAATTGAATTGAGAAAAATAAGACAATAAAGCATAGTTTTCAGAATGTCCTTTCCAAGACCATAACGAACCGATACTACTTGAAGATAATAACTCATTATCTAAAATATCATACCCTGAATTATTTATTGATTTCATTTTTGATACTTGAGATTCAAATCCTAATAAAGCTCCAAAAGCATGTTTATTAACTTCTTTATTAAACGTTAATAAATTAGACGATGTATATTGAAAAGCTTTACCCTGTGAAACATATAAAACACCATTCCATTTACCTCCACCAGCTCCAAATTCTTTATTATCATATAAAGATTCTTCATTATTTTGATGGTCGATTCCGAAAGTTGTTTTAAAATTAAATTCTTTCGTTAAATTGATTTGAGCAAAAGCATTTCCTCTAACTCTAAATTCATTATTAATATATTCTCCTACTTTTATAATACCTATAGGATTGGCATTTTTTTCAATTCCGTTTGGTAAATTTGCAATTCTCATATATCCTTTAGCATCATAAATAGGTGCTGCTTGAGGTAAAACTCGAGCCATATATAATGGGTTTAATCCTCCTGCATACGTTCCATCATACTGCCCTGTATTTCTTTCTGACTTTGCTACAGAAAGATTCATACCAATAGTAAGCCAATCTTTAGCTTTATTTTCAATATTAAGTCTTCCTGAATAACGTTTATAATCTGATTTAATAATAGTTCCTTCTCTTTCTAAATAACTACCTGATGCATAAAACCTTGTATCTTCATTACCTCCTCTAGCGGAAAGACCATATTTACGTACAGAACCTGTTCTATAAATAGCATCTAGCCAATCAGAATTAACCTGCTTATTTCCATAAATTGACTCATAATCGTTTTGTGAAGATTTTTTATATTTAGCATACAGAACTGCATCTTTATAGACTCTAGAAAACTCACTATTTTCATTATTTTGAATATACTGATGTAACTGTCCTTCTTCCCAAAGATTTTTAAATTGAGTATTTGTTATTGTTTTTTCCTCGGTTAAATTAAACGTAGGTCCAAATTCTGTATAAAACGTCATTTTTGTATCGCCATTAGTTCCTTTTTTTGTGGTAATTACAATAACTCCATTAGCTGCTCTAGACCCATATAACGAAGCTGCTGCTGCATCTTTTAACACAGTAATACTCTCTATATCATTAGAATTTAACGTAGATAACGGATTCATTTTATTTACAGCCCCATTACCTCCGATACGAGAATTATTATCAGAATTAATAACAACCCCATCTAAAACATATAGAGGTTGAGTTACTCCATTAATAGAACCAATTCCTCTAATTTGAACATTAGAACTTCCTCCTGGCTGACCTGTCGTATAAATATTAACCCCTGCAACACTTCCTTGTAAAGCTGTTTCAAAACTTGCAGAAGCTGTTCTTTTAAGAACCTTATTACTTACTTTATTTGCCGAACCGATTAAACTTCTTTTTTTAGACGTTCCGTAAGCAGTTACAATAACCTCCTCTAAACTTTCTTGATTTTCTTTTAACTGAATACTGTTTAGTTTATCAAGAAGTGTTACAATTTTTGTTTGATACCCGACTGTTGTAATTGTTACTTTTACATTTTTCTGATTTTTTGAGTTTGTTAATTTAATTATAAAATCACCATTTAAATCAGAAGCTGTTCCTATATTTTTATCAATCGTAGAAACAATAGAAGCTCCAATAATTGGGTTTTTATTTTCATCCGTAATTTTTCCTTTATATATTTTTTGTGCAAAAACGTTACATATAGGCACTAGAAGTCCTATGAATAAAAGTAGTATTTTTTTCATTATTGTAAATTTGTTGAATTTTTTTTAAACTATTTTTTTAGAAGTTATAGTTTATATATACACTTGTTCTGTATTGAACTTCAATAATTCCTTGTGATAAATTTTGGTCAATTGGATACATTGCTAATGCTCCAAAAGTTAGTTTTTCGCTGTTATATTCAATACCGATATTGGTGAAAATGGCATGACCATCGGTATTTTTTACGGGTAAATTATATTTTTCATTACTTTGATAAAACTCACCTGATACTCCTAAAGAAGGCACAAAAGCATGTGCTTTATTATCTTTAAAAACATAAAAGAAGGCGCTATTAAAATTGAATTGATTTCCAAATTTATATTCTTTATCGTTGGTTGTTTTGTAGTAATAATTTACATAATTGGTAACGCCTATATTGTTGTATTTATACACATATTGTAGGTTTGCGATATAATCGACACTTCCCGTACCTAGCTGAAAACTAGGATTTACCGAATTATTAATTTTTTCATTATAATTTCCTGTTGGTAATTTAACTCCTGCTCCTATTTTTACGACATGATTGGTTGAATGAACTCTATCTGTTATTTTATTATAGGTTGCTTTTTGTTGATTAATTATTGAATAATTAGCAAATAGGCTAATATCTCCGAGTCCATTTATGGATGTTTTTTTAGTGATATATTCTCTATGATGAAAATGATATGGTACAAAAACTTGCAGTTCTAGGTTTTCGATAATTGGGATTCTTGACCAAATTTGTACAGTATTAAAGAACTCGTTAATTTTAGGAGAATCGCTAAAAATTCCATCTTTTGATTGGTATTTTTGATGTAAATATCGAACTCCTACAAAATTATTATCGATAACACCTCCCATTCCTAAACTTCCTCCGTTGTTACTACATCCGCAGGCATCGCATTCTTCTTCTAAAAAAGCTTTATACGAAGGCGGGAAAATATCTTTAGAAAAACACTGTGTTCCTATAAATATACTTATTAAAAATACTATTTTATTAAGGTTCAAATCTTTTATCTGTAAGAAAGGTATCATCTGTAAGTGTTTTTAAAAAAACAATAATTGCTTGTTTTTCTTGTGTTGTTAATGGTATTCCGAGTATTCCGTTGTGTTTTAAAATTGGATCTAAATTTTCAGTATTTTGAACGCCATCGGAATAAAAATTAAGTACTGCTTCGAGTGTTAAGAACCTTCCATCATGCATATAGGGTGCGGTTACTTGGATATTTCGTAAACTTGGCACTTTAAATTTATATTTTTCTTTGCTATCAAAAGCTGTTTCCATGCGTCCAACATCTTGAATTTTTGGATCTATTGATAATCCATTATTTCGAAAAGAATCATCTGTAAATAAATCGGTTTGATGACAGGTTGCGCATTTTTGTTGAAAAATTTTTAGTCCTTTTTTTTCTTCTGATGAAAAATTGCTGTCAGTTTCATTTCTGATATATGTATCATATTTTGAATTTGCAGAAACCATTGTCAGCATAAATTGCGATAATGCTTTAAAAGTATTTTCTGAGGTTATTTCGCCGTTATCAAAAGCTTCTTCGTACATTTTTTTATACGGAGCTTTCTTTTTCAACTTTTCGATAACATTCGAAACAGTTTCATCCATTTCGTTTGGGTTGGTAATTGGCACGATTGGAAACATATCTAAATGTGATGTGGCTCCATCCCAAGCAAAATGTTTTTGAAACGCCATATTTTGAATTGGCGGTGTATTTCGTGTTCCTTCTCTACCATCAACGCCGTGACTAAATTGATGTCCGTGATGCGTAAACGCAAAGGTTTGTTCGTGACAAGAGGCACAAGAAGTTGTTCCGTCTGAAGAGAGAACGCCATCATAAAAAATCTTTTTTCCTAAGGCGATTCCTTTATCGGTAAGCGGATTTCTCTGAAAATCATAGGTTGGTTCTGGGAAATTACTTGGTTTTTCAAAGGCAACAGGCATTTTTGTATACACGTTTTCTTTTTCACTACAAGCGGAAAACAGTGATACAAAAACGACTAAAACAAAAAAATAATTTTTCATTTTATACGTTTTTTATAGGTTTTTAATTAACGTTTATCTGATTTTAAAATCAGTTCCTAAATTTTTTTCTGATATTTTTCAGGAACTGATTTTACTAAAAACTATTAATTTTCCTAATGATTTTCTTCGTTATAATGTAAGTGATCAAAAGCGAACATTTTCAGACTATTTTCTGAAATCCCTGTAGTTTTAGGTCCCATTAAAACAGGTGTTTCTAAAACATTGATGGTATTTTTTCCTGTAAGCATTTTACTAGCATCTACGGCAAGGTGTACTTGTGGTGATTTATCTTTAGCTACTAAAAAAGGATTTTTAGTTAAATCAAGGGTAATTTCTTTATATAATTCTTTTCCTTTAGCATATTCACCATCATTTGCAGCTGCAGCAACGTGATATTTAAATATCTGAACTGCTGCTTCTTGGCTTACACTTTTAGTGTTTTCTTGTTTTTTAATTATTGAACTAGGAGTAACTCCTTCTAATACTAAGAATTTATATCCTGTAGCCCACGCCCAAACTAATGAATATTCTTCGGCTCTTTCCCAAAGATTATTGGCAAATTGTTTTCCACCTTTATAAGTATCTTCGTCAATACCGACACCAAATTTAATTTTAGTATATTTTCCAGCAGGCACATCTGTTAAGTTGATTGCTGTTTTTGCTGGTAATGTTGTATATTCTTTAGTCGTTTTATTATATTTTTTTCCGCCTTCGCTGATGATAAAAAAACTTTTTTCCTTTGGATATACATATTCTTCTCCTGATTCGGTAACTAACACAAAATTTCCGACAATATAATCAAAAGCATTAATGGTTAATTTTTGTTTTCTATCTCCATCAATTAAGTTTTTTTCTACGCCTAAAACTAAATTTTCTCCTGCGAAAGAAGCATCAAAATCAATGGAAACATTATTTTTCCCTGTTAATTCTGAAGTTTCATTATCATTACAAGAAGCGAAGGTAAAAGCGATAGCGATTGCTATTAAACTAAATATTTTTTTCATTTTATAGGTGTTTCTATTTTGATGAACTTTTTTAAGTCATCAAAAAATTATGTTTGAATTTTTTAAATTTTGATAAACAGCCCACGAAACCTGTATTAAAAACACAAGTATAAATTAGGCTAACCGATATAAAAATGAAGAATTAGGTGGATGAAAAGTAGCAGTTTCAAACAAATAAGAATACGTTTGATGATAAGAAAACTCATCAATTTTATAAATTTTTATTGATTTTTTTGCAGATAATTCTATTAATTCTACAAAACCAATAGGATATTCTTCCATGTGAATACGAAGCGATTTAAAATCATCTTCTTGTTGCTGTTCTATTTTTTTCATTAATTGACATTTTCCGTTACACTGAAGTTCGGGTTTGTCTTTATTAATACATAAAACTTTAGAGATATAATCATAATTTATTGCGTACTCCACAAAGGGAGCTACTGGTCGCAACATCGCTACCAGATACAGTAAAATGAATATATATACACAAGATTTTTGCAACAAAAAATAATTTTAAACAATACTGCAAAGATAGTTTAACAAAACTTTTTAGTCTAAAAAAACAAGCAGTAAATATTATTTTTATTTATTCTAAATAAATAACTATATTTGCCTTATAATAGTACATTATGATTATATTTTATACTCAAAACAAGAACGTTAAGACTAATCTTAAAAGTAAACAAGCAGATCGTATTAATACGATCCCTCAAAAATTGGCATCAAAAAAAGTACTTCCAGTGAGTATTTGTGATGCTGTTTGTAGTTCTAATTGTATCAAACCAAAAAGTAGCTGTTGTAATAAATATCAAAAAAAAGGCATCAACTGTAAGCGATGCCCTTTAACTTTTGATATAAAAATTGCTTATTAATCTTTTTTTAATTACTTCTTAATTAAACTAATTTCAATAAAAAATAACTCTTTTTTCCACGTTGTAATAACACGTATTTATCAGCAATTAAATCTTTGGATGTAATTAAGAAATCTTCTTTTACTTTTTCTTTATTTACAGAAACCGCATTTTCTTTTAAAGCTCTTTTAGCATCTCCGTTTGATTTTAAAAAGTTTGTTTTTCCTGATAAAGCATCAATCATTGATAACCCTTCTGAAATATCATCTTTAGAAACTTCCGCTTGTGGAACGCCGTCAAAAACATCTAAAAAAGTTTGTTCATCTAAACTTTTCAAATCTTCCGAAGTTGATTTTCCAAATAAAATATTCGAAGCTTTTATTGCTTTTTCTAGTGCTTCTTCCGAATGAACAAAAGTAGTAACTGCGTTTGCCAATGTTTTTTGAAGCGCTCTTTCGTGTGGTGCTTCTTGATGTTTTTCAATTAAATCTTGAATTGTTTTTTCATCTAAAAATGTAAATATTTTAATATATTTAGCTGCATCTTCATCCGAAGTATTTAACCAAAATTGATAAAATTTATAAACGGATGTTTTATCAGCATCTAACCATACATTTCCACCTTCCGATTTTCCAAATTTTGAACCATCGGCTTTGGTAATTAATGGGCAAGTCATTGCGTAGGCTTTTGCCTCTTCACCAACATGCATTCTACGGACTAATTCTGTTCCCGTGGTGATATTTCCCCATTGATCAGAACCACCCATTTGTAATAAACAGTTGTGGTTTTTATATAGATGATAAAAATCGTATCCTTGAATTAATTGGTAGGTAAATTCAGTAAAACTCATTCCTCCAGTAGCTTCGCCAGAAATTCTTTTTTTAACAGATTCTTTTCCCATCATATAGTTTACGGTAATTCGTTTCCCTACATCTCTAGCAAATTCGATGAAGGAGAAATCTTTCATCCAATCGTAATTATTGACCAATAACGGGGCGTTTTTAGCCGTGCTATCAAAATCTAAGAAACGTGCTAAAGTTCGTTGAATTCCTGCTACATTTTTGGCTAATGCTTCTTCGTTTAACAAATTACGTTCGTCTGATTTTCCTGAAGGATCGCCAATCATTCCTGTTGCACCACCTACTAAAGCTACGGGTTTATGTCCTGCTTTTTCTAAATGAACAAGCAATATAATTGGCACTAAACTTCCAATATGTAACGAATCAGAAGTTGGATCAAAACCGATATATGCTGCCGTCATTTCTTTTTGTAATTGCGCTTCAGTTCCAGGCATCATGTCATGAACCATTCCACGCCATTGTAATTCTTTAACTAAGTTATTCATTTGATTCGTGTTTCTTTAAATTTACTGAAATATGACTTTTAAACACAATAAATCACTAAATATTTCGGCATATTTAGACGTATTTAAAAATATTTAGAAGTATTCCTGTTTTTAACACAAATATAAACCTCTTTGGCATATATTTTGAAAAAGAATATATACTTTTATATTTCTAAAAAAGAAATCTAAAAATAATCAAAACTAAAAAAGAATGAAAAATTTATTGAAACCATTATTTATTGCATGTAGTGCCTTTTTAATCGGAACAACTTTTACGGGTTGTAGTGAAGAACAGAATGAACTTGCTGTAGACCCTGATAAACCTGTAATCGAAACTCCTGATTCACCTAAAGAATTAGTTATCAATAGTGCTGATTATTTTCCAACATTAGAATTAACAGCCGAAGCTAACACCACTTTAGACGTTGTTGTAAAATTTTCAGACGCTGAAAAGAAAATGAAACGTTTATACATTACTAAAAATGTATACGGAAGTGAGCAAGGAGCTGTTGCTTATGATTTATCAACTGTTACCGCAGCCGTTAAAACTTATGGCGATGGTGCTATCAACTTAGGTAGCTTAGAAGGGCAAGAATTTACCTATAA
Source organism: Tenacibaculum piscium (assembly GCF_021390755.1). Classification (NCBI taxonomy): domain Bacteria; kingdom Pseudomonadati; phylum Bacteroidota; class Flavobacteriia; order Flavobacteriales; family Flavobacteriaceae; genus Tenacibaculum; species Tenacibaculum piscium. The sequence goes on from NZ_JAJGWR010000004.1 coordinate 46,046, forward strand.
AATTCCTTTTGAAGCTCCAACAAGTACCGATGGTGTTGTTGTATATAAATTATGGACAACGCGTCTTGCTGCTTTAGGAACAACTAGTAAAGGAGATTTTAGAGATGTTACGAAAAGAAATGCTTATGGAGATGCAAATGCTTTCGGTACCATTACGATTAAAGCAGGTACAGGAAGTGCAACTGCAACTACTATGAAACAATTTTCAGCAGTTATTTTAGCGGCTCCTTTGGCAGATGGTTCTTCTAAATCTTTTATATCAGTATATAACGGAGAAACGTATGCTATTAACGCAGGATTAGAAACTGCTTCTTTTTGGGATTTTGGTTACTATTATGGTAATAGTCATAAAGCTTCTTTTGCATCAGCTTCAGATTTTCCTAAAGCGATTGTTGATATTGCTGATAAATCTAAAATAAATATCGCACAAGAGCCTTTAAATAATTTTTACATTGCTAAATCTACGAAGGATTTTGATAATGTAACGGCTACTGAATTAGAAACTATTGTTAAACCAACTTCAGAGAAAGTTACGAATTTAAGCATAGGAAGTGTTTTAGAATTTCAAGATAAAAATGGTGCTAAAGGATTAATTAAAGTAACCAAAATATCAGGAACTAATGGAAATTCAGGTAAAATATATTTTGATGTAAAAATTCAAAATGTTGAATATATCAAACTATAATTAACAAAAATAATCATTCAATTATCATTTAATGATTATTGAATCGTTCAATAATAATTTAAAAGAGGTCGATATTTCGACCTCTTTTTTTGGTTAAAATAATTTATCTTTGAAGCATGATTTTAGTTACAGGAGGAACAGGTTTAGTTGGGTCGCATTTATTGTATCATCTGCTACAAAAAGGTGCTAAAATTCGGGCAATTTATAGATCCGAAGGAAAGCGGGAACACGTCAAAAAAATATTTTCTTTTTATACAGATGATGTTGCATCTCTTTTTTCAAAAATACAATGGATTCAGGCAGATATTACAGAAACACCTTCTTTAGAAGCTGTTTTTAAAGGAATTACGGAAGTTTATCATTGTGCTGCCTTGGTTTCTTTTGATCCGAAGGAATATAAAAAAATGCGTCAAGTAAATATTGAAGGAACGGCAAATATTATTAATTTTTCTATTGAAGCCAAGATTAAGAAACTATGTTTTGTAAGCTCGATTGCTGCCGTTGGAAATGCCATAAATTCTCAACCAATCAATGAAGAAAATGAATGGTCAGATAGTGATATTCACAGCGGATATTCCATCACAAAATACGGTGCTGAAATGGAAGTTTGGCGAGGCAGTCAAGAAGGATTAGAAGTCGTTATTGTAAATCCTGGTGTTATTTTGGGAAGTGGTTTTTGGCAAGAAGGTTCTGGGAAATTATTTACCCAAATAAACAATGGTTTTAATTTTTATACCGAAGGAATTACAGGTTTTGTAGGCGTTCAAGATGTGGTAAAAGCCATGATTTTATTAATGGAATCGACCATTAAAAACGAACGTTTTATTTTGGTTTCAGAAAACAAATCATTTAAAGAAATTTTAGTTCTAATTGCCGATAATTTACATAAAAAACGTCCGTCTATAAAAGTAAGTAAATTTTTAAGTGCATTTTTTTGGAGATTTGCTTGGTTTATTTCAATACTAACCAAAAAGAAGCCGTTGCTTACTAAAAATACAGCGCGGGCTTCTCATCCTATTTCCTTTTATAATAGTTCAAAAATTCAAGAAAAAATCAATTTTAAATTTACTGAAATCGCTACTGAAATTAAGAATATCAGTAAAAATTTTAGAGCTTAATTATTTTTTATTTTTCTAATTTATTTTTTTGAAGCTTATTTTTTATGTTATTTTTTGATGAATTATTCGATACAGTATCTTGGATTTTGCTTTTATCCATATAAATTCGTTCTAAAGAGTCGATATTTTTTTTTACTTCTTTGAGCATATCGCCATATTCCTCTACTTTTGAGGTATAATACACATTGCTTAAATTAAAACGTGTGGTATCAATTTTATATTTTTCGTAGATTAGAAACGTATAATTTTCATCTCTTTTCAACAATTTATTTTTGATATTTTTCGTAGATGCTACGATATACATATCAGTTAATAATGCAATCATAGAATCTTTTGGAATCAGATTTTTGGGCTTTTCATACTTGGTATTGCTGGTACAACAAGCCAATAGCATCAATATAAATAGGTAAAAAAAGTATTTCATTATATTTTAAGATATAATTTTTAAACTGTTTTAAATTCTAGGCGTTTTCCTTTGGTTTGTTCATCAAAAACACCATTTACAAACATTAAATTTCCATTTACAAAAGTGTGTGTAATTTTACTTGAAAATTCAGTTCCTTCAAAAGGCGACCAACCACATTTATATAAAATATTATCTTTAGAAACCGTCCAATTTTGATTATTATCGATTAAAACAAGATCAGCAAAATAGCCTTCTTTAATGAAGCCACGTTTTTCGACTCTAAATAATTTTGCAGGATTATGACACATTTTCTCGACTGCTTTTTCAACTGAAATTACGCCTTGTTTTACTTTTTCAAAAATCGCTGTTACGGCATGTTGTACTAAGGGACCTCCACTTGGGGCTTTTGTGTACACATTATCTTTTTCTTCTAGCGTATGTGGCGCATGGTCTGTGGCGATTACATCGATTCTATCATCTAATAAAGCCTTCCATAATCCGTCTTTATCTTTTTGAGATTTTACCGCAGGATTCCATTTAATATGTGTTCCTTTTTCATCATAATCTTTATCGGTAAACCATAAATGATGCACACAAACTTCTGCTGTAATTTTCTTTTCTTCTAAAGGAATATCATTTCTAAAAAGGTGCGTTTCTTTTGCTGTTGATAAATGAAAAACGTGTAACCTTGCTCCTGTTTTTTTAGCTAATTCAATTGCTTTTGATGAAGATAAATAACAAGCTTCTTCACTTCTGATAATTGGGTGATATTTTAATGGAATATCATCGCCATATTTGGCAACATATTCTTCCGTATTTTTTCTGATAGTTGCTTCATCTTCACAATGTACAGAGATTAGCATATCGGTAGAAGAGAATATTTTTTCTAAAGTTTGTTCATTATCCACCAACATATTTCCTGTTGATGAACCTAAAAACAACTTAATTCCCGCTACATTCTTCGGATTTGTTTTTAATAATTCGTCTAAATTATCGTTTGTTCCACCAAACATAAACGAGTAATTTGCGTACGATGTTTTTGATGCAATTTCAAATTTATCTTCTAATAATTCTTGCGTTGTAGCTTGTGGAACGGTGTTTGGCATTTCGATAAATGAGGTAATTCCACCTGCAATGGCGGCCTTACTTTCTGTTCCGATATTTGCTTTATGCGTTAAACCAGGTTCGCGAAAATGCACTTGGTCATCAATCATTCCTGGAATTAAATATTTACCTTGAGCATCAATAATTTCGATAGTATTTTTGATATTTTCGGATTTAATTTCCGTTGAAATTTCTTTAATATAATTTCCTTCGATTAGCACATCGCCTTTAAAAACCTTGTTTTCGTTAACGATTTTCGCATTTTTAATTAAGTATGATTTCATAGTTTTATTATTACTTTGGTAATCCTTTTAAGGTCATTTTTATCACTCCAAATACGGCTTCTTTAATAATTCCAGAACTTAATTTTGAAGTTCCTAAAACTCTATCTGTAAAGATAACGGAAACTTCTTTGATGGTAAATTGATGTTTCCATGCTTTAAATTTCATTTCAATTTGAAAGGCGTATCCGATAAATTTAATTTTATCGAATCGAATAGTTTCGAGTACTTTTCGTTTCCAGCAGACAAAACCTGCAGTGGTATCATGCACGGGAATTCGGGTTATAAAACGCACATATTTAGAAGCACAATACGATAATAAAACCCGTTTCATGGGCCAATTTACGACGTTTACGCCTACGGAATATCGAGAACCTACGGAAACATCGGCACCATCAATGGCACAGGCGTTGTATAATTTAATTAAATCAGCTGGATTATGTGAAAAATCGGCATCCATTTCAATAATAAAATCATATTTTTTAGCAATTGCCCATTTAAAACCGTGAATATAAGCAGTTCCTAAGCCATTTTTACCAGTTCTTTTTTCGAGATAAAGTTTATTTGGATATTCTTTTTGAAGTTTTTCTACGATATTGGCTGTTCCATCGGGAGAATTATCATCGACAACTAAAATATCAAACGCTTTTTTTTGGCTAAAAGTTGCGTGTATAATCGCCGCTATATTTTCTTTTTCGTTATAAGTGGGTATGATAACTAAAGCGTCTGATTTCATGTATTTTTTTTCCTGTAATTTTCATCTAAAACTAAGCAAATATACACTAAATTATCACTAATTTTGTGTTAAATTAATCGCATAAAACAACTACGATTGCAAGCAATTGAACGCATTATTCCTGATAATAATTGGATTACCTTAGTATTTATCGTTGCTATTATTTTGTTAGCGATACTAAAATTAATCAAGCCAAAAAAATTACGAGGTTACGCCTATGCGTTTTTTACTACAGGATTTATCAAAAATAAAATAACAGATAGTGCTTCTTTTTTAACGCCTTTTTATGGTTTTTTATTTTTATTTTCCACGATTATACTTTCCTTATTTTTATTTTTGATACTAATGCCAAGCATATATGCGGATACTTTTTTCAATTATTTGATGCTATTATGTTTTGTATCGGTATATTTTATAGTACGTTTTTTTATTGATGTTATTTTAGCTAAGATTATGCAATCTTCACAGGACTTGCAATATTTTTCAGCTACAAAAATAGGCTACTTAAACAGCCTTAGTTTGTGGTTATTTCCTGTTCTAATTGTCTATCAATATGGGTTTACGAATCGGCTTTTTTTAGTTAGTTTTTTTGGTATCTTATTTATATTCAGGGCTTTTTTAATTTTAAAAAACAACAAAAAAATAGTTATACACAAGTTATTTTATTTTATTTTGTACTTTTGCACCCTTGAAATAGCACCCCTATTAATTGTTTATAAAATAACGACTACGTAAAGAGAAAAATATATGAAAGTGAAAACTATTTTAGTCTCTCAACCTGCTCCAAAGACGGAAACTTCTCCGTATTTTGATTTGGCTGAAAAACAAAAAGTGAAAATTGATTTTCGTCCTTTTATTCATGTTGAAGGTATTGATGGAAAAGAAGTTCGATCTCAAAAAATTGACTTAAAAAACTATACAGCAATTATTTTAACAAGCAGAAATGCTGTCGATCATTATTTTAGAATTGCTGAAGAAATGCGTTTTACAGTTCCCGATTCTATGAAGTATTTTTGTCAATCAGAAGCGGTTGCTTACTATTTACAGAAATATGTTGTGTACCGAAAACGTAAAGTTTATGTTGGAAGTCGAACATTTCCTGATTTGATAAAATTAATAAAGAAACATAAAGGCGAGAAATTTTTACTGCCTTCTTCGGATAAATTAAAACCATTAATTCCTGAAGAGTTAGATAAGTTAGGTATTGATTGGAAGCGTGCAAATTTGTACAAAACTGTTGTCAGTAGCCTATCTGATTTAGAGAATGTTGTTTATGATGTGTTAGTTTTTTTCAGTCCTTCAGGGATAGACAGTTTGTTTGAAAACTTCCCTGAATTTAAGCAGAATAATACTCGAATTGCTGTTTTTGGAAATTCAACAATCAAGGCTGTTGAAGACCGAGGTTTACGTGTTGATATTGCAGCACCTACGCCAAATACTCCTTCAATGACGATGGCTTTAGATAAATATATTAAAGAGAATAATAAAAAATAGTATTTTATTTATCACATAAATTATTAATTTTAATCATCTTAAAAAACCATCAGTTCTTTACTGATGGTTTTTTATATTTTATTTTAATAAGTTAAGATTCTTTTTAGCGTATCTTAATTACGTTATTATTCTGCAATAAATATACCTGACCACTTTCTAAACAGGTTGCTTTTTGGTTTTCATCAAATTCTAATCGATGCCCATATTGGCTTACCCATCCTATTTGTTTTGAAGGATTTCCAACAACTAATGCATAAGGTAATACTTCTTTGGTAACGACTGACCCTGCTCCTATTAAGGCATATTTACCGATGGTATTTCCACAAATTATGGTGGCGTTTGCACCAATACTTGCACCTTTTTTAACGATTGTTTTTACATATTTATTTTTTCTCACAATCGCACTTCTAGGGTTTATGATATTGGTAAAAACCATAGAAGGTCCTAAAAAAACATCATCTTCACAAATAACGCCTGTATAAATAGATACATTATTTTGAACTTTTACATTATTTCCTAAAATAACCTGTGGAGAAACCACCACATTTTGCCCAATATTACATTGATTTCCAATTTTACAGTGTGACATAATATGACTAAAATGCCAAATTTTTGTATTTGTTCCAATACTACAATCGGCATCTATAACGGCGGTTTCGTGAGCAAAAAAAGAGGCTGTTTTTTTCATGATGATAAAATTAATCGTATTAAAAAATGTTAAAGAGTATTAAAAGAGTGTTTTAAATATTAAAGAACCTGTCTAGTTCGAGTGATTTTTTTCTTTCAAAAAAATGGTATTGAGAACTTTTTTAGCGTTAAAATCAATCAAAAATTATCAAGATAAAATAATTCAAATTCTCGATACAATTTTAATTTCTTTTAGAGCCTGTTTAAATTTTATTCCAAAAATTTTTGTAACGTCAAAATAGGTATGACAAGGGGTTAAAACCCCTTGTTTTAAAAATAAAAATGCGTCAAACTGAATTTATTTCAGTTTCTCATCCTGATTTGCCACATTTTTTAGCTTTTTTTGTAATTTTCAGCTCCTTTTAACAAGGGGTTTTAACCCCTTGCCGTCATTTTTTGACACTATATTTTTTTCAGATGAAATTTAAACAGGCTTTTAAAGAGTATTAAAAGAGTATTTTTCATAAAAAAAGCAATCCGTATAGGATTGCTTTTTTTATATTATTTTTTCAGATAAATAGTACGTTATATTTATTACTCTACATTAAAAGTAATTGGTAATGTATATCCTACTCTTACGGGTCTACCTCTTTGTTTACCTGGTTTCATTTTAGGTATCTTTTTAGCGACACGGATAGCTTCTTTTTTCAATCTTGGGTGAGGAGCTCTTGCATTTACACTGGTAATAGAACCATCTTTATCAATTTTAAATTGAACATAAATACGTTTTTTTCCTGGAGCTAATCCTAATTCGTTTGCTAATTCAGCATCAAAATTACGTTGTACGTGTTTCTGTAATTTTTTATTTAAACACGCTTTTTTCTCTGCTTTCGATCCTGTACATCCTGGAAAAATTGGCACTTCTTCAATAATAGAAAAAGGTACATCTTCTACTACTTCTTCTTCTTCTACTACTTCTTCAATATCTTCCACTTCAACGGCTTCCGATTCATCTGTTTCTGTAGATTCAATAACAGTTTCTTCTACTTCTTTTTCATCCTCTACAACTTCAATTTTATCTGGAGCTGGAGGTGGAGGGGTATTTTGTTTTGGCTTTGGAGGCTCTACAATAAGAAGTTCTATCGTTTCTTCTTCAATTTCAGAGGCCATATTCGCTACTCCTAAATCTCCATACTCTTTATCGTATGTTTTATTTTCAATCGCAACATATGTTACAAATAAAGCTAAAACCAAACCTAACTGCATAAACAGTTTACTATAATTCTCTAAGTTTGATTTTGGATTTTTCTTAATTTCCATCCTAAATGTTTTTTAATAGTTCGCTAATTTAATTAATTTATTTCAACTTTTACAAGCTAATTCTTTAAATAGTTACATTTTCCTAAAAAAAAGAAAGTACGTAATATAAGCTATTAAAATACCCGTCGTATTTGCTACAATATCTAAAACTTCTCCTGAACGATAGGAAGTTATTGTACTTTGAAGCCCTTCAATAATTATGCCGTAAAACAGACAACACAAAACAATTATAAATTTATTTATTTTTGTTTTATGAAAAGCCAATAACCAGGCAAAAGACAACACGAAATAAGCAATTGCATGCTCATATTTATCGATATGATTTATTTTAATTGGTGGTCGACTCTCAATCTTAATTAAACTAAGAATAGCAATACTAATGCTAATCAGTATTGCTATTGTTGTTAAATTATGCTTTAATAAGCGCTTGATATTCTTCAGCACTTAATAAATCTTGAGTTTGTGAATCGTCTGATAATTTAATTTTTATCATCCAACCTTCTCCGTATGGATCTGAGTTTACTAATTCTGGTTCATCTTCTAACTTTTCGTTAAATTCAATTACCTCTCCTGATAACGGCATAAAAAGATCAGATACTGTTTTTACTGCTTCTACTGAACCAAAAACTTCTTCAATATCTAAAGAATCATCTAAGGTATCAACATCTACATAAACGATATCTCCTAATTCACCTTGTGCAAAATCGGTAATTCCAATTGTAGCTACTCCTTGTTCAACTTTAACCCATTCGTGGTCTTTCGTAAATTTTAATTCTGCTGGAATGTTCATTGTAATTGTGTATTATTTTTATGATGTTTGTTTATTATTAATTTTCAGTTAGTTTCCTAAGTTGTATATAATGCTGACTCCTGCATTAATAGATTGCCTTGGAAACGTTGTTGACACCGCGTATTTAAACGTTTGGTGATTGTAATAAATAGACGCTGTTAAACTACTACTTAAATTGTAATCTGCAATAAATTTTAGTCCAAATAATTTCTCACCTCCTGTTATCTGACTATTTTCTTTATCAACGCTTCGTATTAAGGTCAAATTATCTCTCAAAGAGATGTCTGTTCTCAGGTTGATATCTCCTTTAATCGTTTGTTTTTTCCCTGTAAATCGCGTTACAAATTTAACATCTTTTATTTTATATCCAAAACCGATAATATATTGTGTTCCAGTAATATCGGTTAGTGTATTGTTATTAAAGTTCAATGTTAAGCTTCTATCGGTTCTTATTTCTCCTTTAAAAGAGAAATCGTTTTTCATTTTCAGGGCTACTTTTACTAGGGGTGAAAACTCATCGATTAAAGTTGCTGACGAAAGTAATAGTTCTGGTTGATAATTACCAGAATTATTTACGTTTGTTGGGTTATTTTTATCGTACTGTAAGTTATTGGTATAATTACCAATAGTATACGATGATTGATAGCCATGTGAAACGGTGAAGGCATCAAATGTTTTTTTAAACCATTTATATTTCATCAATCCATTAAATCGAAGTGTCCAGTTTGGGATTGGAATATTTTTAAATACTTTGGTACTTACATTGTTGGCATTATTTCCTGAATATGCCGAAATAAATGCGGGTAACATGGTTTGTTGTCCGGTAATTTTGTATCCTTTTCCTGTTGCATCGTTTGGCAATCCTGATTTTTTTGATAATCGGTTTGCGATAATACTTCTATTTTCTAGGAAGGTGTTGTATAATTTTTCACCATCGGCAAATACGGTTCCTAGCATAAAATGGCTTGTGCTATAATTTCCTGTTTCGAAGGCTTTTATTTTTGGATCTTGTTCAAACCCTCCTTTTCCGTTAGCGATTACGTCTAATTGCTGATTTAAATTACTGGTTTTAATATTGTTTGCTTTTAGGTCGATACTTACATATTTAAATGGTTTTACCGATACGGTATAGGCTAATTTTTTATAGTTTGTTTTGCTATAATTTTTACTATAGTAAGGTTGATTTTCATCAGTTTGACTAGTTCTTGTAACTAGCCAATTATTTTCGATGGCTTTATGTAAGATATCGGTTTGACTTCCAAAAACGAATCCTAGCGATGGAGCATTTCCACCCTGATAATTATTTCTTCCTAAAAATCCTACGGAAGGTTTGTATCCTTGTAATAGGGTTCCGTTATTTTGGGCGTAGGTGATTTTGGCTCTTTTAACGGCTGTTAGTACATCGTACATTCCTTTGAATATTTTTTGTCCAAAAGAGGCATTTTTTTTGAGTTTAATTTTTGATGAATTATTTGCTAGATTATTGGCAGGATTATTTTTATTTTTTTTGGTTAATAATTCTTTTAGTTTGATATTTTTATAGAAGCGACCAAAATCGATATTAGCGTTAACATTATGAGTATTGGCATTTTGAATCATATTTCCGACAACGTCTTCATATTTTATGGTGGTTCCATTTTTCAAGTTAAGGGAACTTTGCGAACTTGATTTCCAGTCGAAATCTGCGGTATATCCGTAATCTGCGGATATAAAGTTCAGATATGGTATTTTATCGATAGGTAATTTATAGGTTGCATTTAATTTCTGATGATAATTATCGGGTCTTCCCACGGTAAAGAACTTGTCATATATTTCGAGATTTTCATCATTTCCGAAGCTATCATAAATATAGTTATTGGTTGCATTAAAGTTTAGCTGGAGTGATTTAGTCAGGTCAAAACCGATGCTATAATCCCAATTAAACAGGAATCTACGTTGAATTAGCGCATTTTGTTCTACGGGCAAATCGATTAAATTTCTTGATTTTTGAGAGCTATAACTTCTATTAATTCTTGAATTCAGTGCGATTGTTTTCGGCATAGGATTGAAGTTAATATCTTTAAGAAGTTGTAGGTATTTATTATTAAATAGGTTTGATTTTTTAAAGGGTTCGATACTGAATGGTTGAAAATTAAATTGATAGCTTGCTCCTGCCATTACGTTTTTATTTTCAAATTTTTCAATATTATAATCTCGATGTAATTCTTCGTTATGTGCGTAGGATACGGATAGATTTTCTACGTCATAGAATTTCGGTTTTTGGGTACTTTTGGGGTTTTTATTTTTTTTAACGTTGATAAAGCTGATACTTTTTCTACGGGTATAATCTTGCGAATTTTTACTATTTGGATTTTTATCTAATGCTTCTTTGAGTTCAATATCTTGAAATTGCGGGTCGTATTTTGGGTCTCTAAATTCTTCGCCATAGCTATAACTCATCGGTACTTGCATGTTCCATTTTGGAGGCATCATTTTACCTACTTGAATATTTGTAGCGACACTATATTGTTTGGTTTCTTCGATGCTTCGTTGTTGTACTCGATCTTCAATGCTTCCAAAACCGATGGTTGACATACTTCCTGCTAACGACACGTCCATCACATCGGCAAGATTCGCATCGGCATTCACTACGGTTGCCCATCCGCCTTTGTTATCAAAACCTACGACTCTTAATTCATTGAACCAAACTTCGGCTGTTTTCATTGAATTTGACGTATTTTTCATTCCTAACATTACGGTTCTTATTTGTGCTAATGTTGGATTTCCTTTAACAGATATTTTTAAGCCGTTGCTGGTTGTTAATGAAAAAACATCCCCTACTGAAGGTCTTTCAAGCTTTAGGTTTGCTAATTCTTTCAAAGAGATTTCTAAATTATTTTCAGCAAGCCAAACATCTTCAGAAGTAGCGTTACTGGTTGATAATTTCAATGATTTTTCAATTTCGTAATAGTTGTCATTTAAATCGGTTCCTAAACGGATAACAGCGACCATATCATCATTTTGCGTATTGCTTTGCAAAGGAGCTTCGGCGTGTAAAAACATGCGTAATTTTTTATATCGACGCATATCGATACTGATATTTTTGTACATCATTCGAGTTTCATCGGCTGGTAAATCGGTAACTTTTAGGGTTACGGATTGTTCATTTTGACGTTGAATTCTGTTTGTTCCTTGTAATTCTTCTCGATAAATTCCTGGAGGTAATTTGTATCGTTTCTCATTTTGTTCGATACTCACTACGCCTACTTCGAATTTATTTAAAGCTGTTGGTTTGAGATTAACAGGCACGCCATTTTCAGGAAATGTTTTGGTATATCTACGCCAATCGCCACGTACTAATTCTAGTTCTGCGAATCGTAAAACTACGGGCATTTTAAATTTTGTCAAAAACATTCTGATAAATCGGATACTATTAAAATCGGAGATTCCGTTAATTTTTTGAGCCTCTGTAACATTTCTAACAGGGATTCTAAATTGATACCAAGTCGTACTTCTTCGGGTTCCGTTTGCTAGTGTAATGGGTTCATTTTTGATATCAATAATATTATTTTGACCTTTTAATAAATCGCTTTTATTTAAAGAAACTTGATATTCAAAGTAACTATTTACAGGATTCATGGTTTGGTCTTTGTTGATATCTTCGGTATCTGGATATGCGGTTGCTGAGGTTGGGTATGCTTCTCCCGATTGGCTTGCTGTTGGCGAATTTCCTTGCGTTCCGTTAAAGTTTTTATATCTTGATAACACTGATGGATTTGAGCTTTCGATAGCGCCTCCTCTAAAATAGTGAAAGTTATCTCCCGCAGGGTCATCGAGTGATGCAAAGGCGGGAAATTTAATTTTTTCTTCTTCATCTGATAAACCATCGAGTCCAATATCTTGATATTCTCGAGCTTCATTACTATTATCAAAGGCGTATAATATTGATGGATTTAAGGGAATATCTCCCCAAATAGTTTCGGTAATATTTGCGCCAATTTGTCCTGAATTTATTTTTTTTCCATCGGAAGGTAGTCCGTTTTCGTATTGTTTTCGTCCATCTTTTAAAATATCTTCGGAAACGTTTCCAAGGTTGATAAACAATTTTCCAACCTGATTACCAAGTGCTTGCGGATTTACTCCTGTTGGCAAACCTTCTGCTTGAGTGATCGAATAATTTTCATACGGATCCATCAACCAAAACTGAATATATTCTACGTTTGCTTGTTCGAAATTATTGGTGGTTAGCGGTCGCATAATTCCTCCCCATCGTTCTTGTGACGTTTCTGAATTTTCGTTATAATTATACGGACCTCTTTCAGTTGGATAATAGGCTAAATCTAAGGTTCTGATTAAATTTTGTTGGGTAATATCGAGGTCGGTATTTGGGAATAATTCATTGTATCGAATTTGACGCACTTCATTTCTCGACAATTCATTTTGGTCGATATTACTTGGTTTATTGCTTCCTCCGTAAAAAAGCTGATCGACATTATACCAAGCGATTTTTCCTCTTTTATAATTATATGATAAATCTCCTGAACCGCCATTTAATCCTTGAGATTCGGGTGTACTTGCTAGAAACCATTGTTGCGGACTTCCTAAATTAATCGGAATTTGTGAGGCTTCAAAATCATCTAAATAAGAAGTTGCCGTTCCATCAACATTAATACCGCTTGGCGAACCAGGAATTAAATATGCCATATCGGCTCTAACGGAAACATTTGAAGGTACATCGGTTTCTACAAAGGGTAATTTGTTGGCTAATTTTGTTAGAAAAGGCACTTCAGATGCGTATGCTAAATTCAGTCCTAACATGGTATTGTTAATGGGTTCGCCTCCAAAATTCACTTTTGGTGTGATTGGTTTTTCACTCACATTTAAATACGTTCCTCCAAGGCTAAATTTTTCAGAGAATTGGTGCGTTACATCAACTCCGATAAATGTTTTTCGTTGTTGGCTAAATAAGTTGTTACTTTCAGTGGTGGCGTTGATAGGAATTCCTGAAGCTTCCAATCCTGGATCTAAAATTTGAACACGTCCTAATTGATAATCCACCACATAATCTACGCCTTCTACCAATTGTCTTCCGCCAGCGGTTACAGTTACTGAACCTCTAGGAATATTGAATCCTCCTAAAGAAATTCCGCTAGTTGTTTTAGCTTTGAAGTATCCTTTTAAAAAGAATTTATCTTTATTTTGATATTCATTTTTAGCTTGAATTTTGGTCGTTAAATAGAGTTCTTCGAACAGGTATTTTTCTTGGTCACTAGTTGTGGTAAGTACTTGTTTTAAATCATTTCCAAAAGGTTCTGGTTCTGGAAAAATAACGTATCCTTTTTGTGAATTTACGGTAATTCCGTCTATATAGTCAAAAAAACCATCACCATTTGGCACTGCATATTCACTTTGATCTAATTTATCTAAATTAAAAATACGCAATAAAGGTTTTTTTGTAATACCTGATGTCGTTGCTTTTTGCAGGGTATTTTGTAGCGTTCCTGTTTGGTCATCACGATATAATAATTCAAAACGAAAACCATCACGTTCAAGTGGTGATGCTCCTAAGGCATAAATATTTTTCATCATTAATTTCCATGTCGGAAAGGCTTCTCCTAAAAACCCAGGAGCGCTAGTATTTGGACGAATGGTATTTAAAGTTTCGCTACGTAATAATTTTACGACTAAATTTGCAGGTGCTACAACACCATCGTTTGAAAACTCTCCTACTTTAAAAACGGTTTCTCCGTTAGAGGCTCCAACCACAGTATATTCGTAGGAAACAGCTAATACTTCGCCATCATTTAAGCGTCTATTTAAAGAGATAAATCCTAATTGGTTATCTATTTTAAATTCGTTTGGTTGTAGTTTTCGAGCATTTTGTAAATAGGAATAATTAACGCCTTGTTTGGCAGGGATTCCGATATTTTTAATGGCAGTATCTACTGTTGCAACGTCTCTAATTGCACCATTTTCGGTTAATAATTGACTTAAATTATTAACATTATTGTAAGGAATTATTTTTAAATTAACGGAAGCAGTTGTTGGTGCATTGCTTACGGAATTTTGATTTACTTTATTTTCAAAATTGGATTCTCCTAAATCGGCAAGTGCTACAATGCTTCGATAATCGGTTACATTTTGTGCTGTGTTGGTTACCCAAACCTCAACTCTTGTAATGTTTATTGGACTATTTATCAGCGGATAATTTGCTAATGCTTGGGTATAATTTTCTCTAAAATAATGTCCTAAGAAAAAGTGACGATCGTTATCATAATCAGAGGCTCTTAATTCAAATTGTTCAATGGTAGCACCACCTTCTGCAACGACGGTTTTAGATTGTGAATTTTGTTGAGAAAAAGCGGCTGTTATGTGTGTTTTACCGAATTGCAGTGCTGTTTTGACTCCAAATAAGGCTTGTGCGCCGTTAATTAGCGAATTTTTAATAGGCATGCTAATATTTCCAGCTTCAATATTTTGGATAATATCGTCTTCAGTTGGCGTATATTCTAGTTTGATGATATTTTGAAAATCAAAAGTTGATTGTGTATCGTAATTTGCGGTTACTTTCAAGCGTGTTCCGATTTTTGCTTGTAGACTTGTACTTATTTGTTGGTCAAAATCGAAGGTAAAATTACTTTGATTTTCTATGGATATTGAAGGGTTTTCATTTTTCTGATAAACGCCTCCTAATTTGATATTTACCTGTCCTGTAGGGTTTACATCTACGGTATTTCCACCAAAAACAGATTCAAAAAACTTAGAATTTACATAATATTTAGGTAATAAATTTTTCTGAGCTTTTTTGTTGCCTTTTTTTCTTGAATTGGTGGCATCAATTTTTTCTTTAAAATATTCTTTCATATCGTTTTTCAGGCGATATTTTTTATATTCATTTGGGGTCATAAAAATTGGTGTTCCAATTTGATAATTCCCAATTTTTTCGACCAACATAAATTTATTAGTTACGTTATCGTAGGTAACTTTTTTTTCTGTTGGATTGTTTAAAAAAAGACTTCCATTTTGATGATTTTTAAAACCATATTTCAAAGGAGTAACAGTATCTTTTGGTGTCTCTTTTAGTGTCTTTTTTGAAGTATTTTTCAGGTTATTTTTTGCATTATTTCCTGTGTTTTGCGAAAACGAAACAACACTTATCAGTAAGATAAGTGTTGTTAAGAATATATTGATAACTGTTTTTTTCAAGCTGTTTTATAAATTTTTCAACGCCTGTTTTATTAGTGTTTCAACACTAGCGTCAGGTGTTTCTTTTAGTATATTTCCAAGAACTCTGTCTGCTTGTTTTGGTAAAAAGCCAAGTACTTGTAAAGCAGATAACGCTTCTTCTTTATTTGTATTGTTTTGGGTGATTGAAACTTCGTCTAAATCAAAGATTTTCACTATTTTATCTTTTAAATCGACAATAACGCGTTGTGCAGTTTTCACGCCAATTCCTTTAACAGCTTGTATTGCTTTCACATTTTCTGAAGCGATGGCTTGTTGTATTTCTTCGGATGTCATCGATGACAACATCGTTCTCGCAATACTTGGTCCTACGCCAGATACGGAGGTTAGCAATCTAAAAATCTCTCGTTCTACTTTATTGAAAAACCCATATAACGTGTGTGCATCATCCCGAATTGATAAATGCGTATATAAAAGTACGTTTTCATCGGCAGGTAATAAGGAATAGGTATGTAAAGAAATATGCAATAAATATCCTACGCCATTACAATCGATGACTACGTGCGTAGGGCTTTTTTCTACGAGTTTTCCTTTTAGTTGTGTTATCATTTACTTGATTTTCAAGGGTTCTAAAATAAACAAAAATTTATATTAATTTTTAAATTATTTATGATTGCTTATTTTTTCGTTCTTTATTTTGAGCATCTACAACAGCAACTGCGGCCATATTTACCATTTCATCGACACTTGCACCTAGTTGTAAGATATGCACAGGTTTACTCATTCCTAATAAAATAGGTCCAACAGATTCTACACCATCAAGTTGTTTCATTAACTTGTAGGTAATATTTGCTGATTCTAAATTTGGAAATATTAAAATATTTGGTCTTTTACCATTTAATTTAGAGAATGGAAATTCTTTGGCTAATAATTCAGGATTTAAGGCAAAATCGGCTTGTAATTCTCCATCAACAATTACATTTGGGTGATGACGGTGAATATACGCAACGGCTTCTCTTATTTTCACTGAACTTTCAGCTTTTGATGAGCCAAAATTTGAAAAACCTAGCATTGCAATATGTGGGGTCATTCCGAACATTTTAGCAAGTACGGAAGTTAATTGTGTTATTTTGGCTAAATCTTTGGCTGTTGGATTAATATTAATAGTTGTATCGGCTAAAAACATTGGTCCTTGCTTGGTGAGCATCATGTTTGTTGCTGCTACCCTAGTAACGCCTTTATCTTTTTCGATTAATTCTAACATTGGTTTTACCACCGATGCGTATGATCTTGAATATCCAGTAATTAGTGCATCTGCTTCTCCAGTATTTACCATCATCGCGGCAAAATAATTACGTTCACGCATCCATTTTTGCGCCTCTAAAAAGGTAATTCCTTTACGTTGTCTTGTTTTCCAGAAAGTGGTTGCGTATCTGTTTCTAGTGTCGGTTTGTTCGTCTGTTTTAGGATCGATAATAAGTACATCGGCATCAAAACCTAGTTCTTCTTTCAACTCTAAAATCACGTCTTTTCTTCCTAATAAGATTGGAATTGCTATTTTTTCATCGGAAACTCGCTGTGCAGCTTTTAACACATCGATTTGATCTGCTTCAGCAAATACAACACGTTTTGGATCTTTTTTGGCTCTGTTGTGTAGCAATCTAATTTCTTTACTTCCACTACCAGACCTGTCCATTAATTCTTCTCGATATGCTTGCCAATCGGTAATTGGTTCTTGTGCTACACCTGATTCCATAGCTGCTTTTGCAATTGCTGGAGGAATTTCATAAATTAATCGAGGATCAAAAGGTTTTGGAATAATATATTCACGACCAAAAGAAAGGCTCACTTCATCATATACGATATTGACTTGTTCTGGCACCGATTTTTTAGCTAAATCTGCTAAGGCGTGTACGGCTGCCATTTTCATTTCTTCATTAATTTTGGTGGCTCTAACATCTAAAGCACCTCTAAAAATAAAAGGAAAACCAAGCACATTATTTACTTGATTCGGATGATCAGATCTTCCTGTTGCCATAATAATATCATCACGAGTATCGACGGCTGTTTGGTATTCAATTTCAGGATCTGGATTTGCCATGGCAAAAACAATCGGATCTTTTGCCATTGCCAATAACATTGCTGGCGTTACAATATTTCCTTTTGATAATCCAATAAAAACATCGGCATTATGCATCGCTTCCTCTAAAGTATGTAAGTCTTTATCGGTAGCAAATTCGGCTTTTTGCGAGCTTAAATCATCTCTATCTTTTCTGATAACACCTTTACTGTCGCACATAACCACGTTTTCTCTTTTAGCTCCTAAAGCTAAATACAAACGAGTACAAGAAATTGCAGCGGCACCTGCGCCGTTTACTACAATTTTCACATCTGCTATATTTTTACCAATAATTTCGATGGCATTTTTTAACGCTGCCGTAGAGATAATAGCGGTTCCATGTTGGTCGTCATGCATTACAGGAATGTCTAACTCCTCGATTAATCTTCGTTCTATTTCAAAAGCTTCAGGAGCTTTAATATCTTCTAAATTAATCCCACCAAAAGTTGGTGCAATCGCCTTGACCGTTTCTACAAATTTATCCACATCAGTGGTATCAACTTCAATATCAAAAACATCGATATCTGCAAAAATTTTAAACAGTAAGCCTTTCCCTTCCATTACTGGTTTAGAAGCCTCTGCTCCTATATTTCCAAGTCCTAAAACAGCTGTTCCGTTTGAAATAACGGCTACTAAATTTCCTTTAGCTGTATATTTATATACATTTTTTTTATCTTTTGCTATTTCTAAACAAGGTGCAGCAACTCCTGGTGAATATGCTAACGATAAATCGTGTTGTGTGGCATATTTTTTAGTAGGTACTACTGCTATTTTCCCTGGTTTTGGCTTGGCATGATATAACAAAGCTTCACGTCTTTTTCTAGAATCACTCATAGTTTCGTTGTTGTTTGTTTGAACTCACAAATATACATTTTTGTAAGAGAGTTAAAAGTTAAAAATATTACTAAAATAATCTTATACAAGATAATTTCTTCTTAATTTTGTTTTTTTACTTAAAACAAATAATATAGAATATGGATACCTCCCCTAGGCAAATAATTGACGAAGAAGTAAAATGGGATAAAACCCAAACAATTGTTAGTAAAACTGATACTGCAGGAACAATTCTTTACGCCAATAGTGTATTTACAGATGCCTGTGAATATAGTGCTATTGAATTAATTGGTGAGCCTCATAATATTATCAGACACCCAGATATGCCTAAAGTTGCTTTTAAGGCCTTATGGGATGCCTTGAAGCAAGAACAGAACTATCATGCCATTGTAAAGAACTTAACAAAAACAGGTAGATATTATTGGGTTATTACTGATTTCACCATTGATAAAGATGATGCTGGAAATGTTACGGGATACACTGCACGAAGAAAATCAGTACCGCCTAGTGTTGTTAAAAAAATCGAACCTTTATATCAGATATTATTAGATATTGAAAAACTAAAAGGTGAAAAAGCAAGTGAACTCTATTTTGAAGCCTACTTAAAAGAAGAAGTTGGTAAAAGTTACGACGAATTTGTCGTAGATTTATTCAAAGAAGAATCTTTAAATGAAGAAAAGCTAAAAAAGATAGCTGAAATAAAAGAAATAGAGCCTGAATACGAAAGTAAACTTAAAAAGGGCTTAAATTGGTTTTTCTTTGGTGATTTCATCTAAACAGAGGAACTAACTAGCTCATAATAACACGAATACTATAGGAAACTGCTTACTTAAAACATAAGCAGTTTTTCTGCGTTATACAAATATTTAATTGATTTAACATTGCAGTGTTAAGTAAATGTTATAATTTTGCGGTGTTAAAGATAAAAAAAACAAATGATAAAAAACCCACTTCGCCCCCAGCAAATTATTAATGAAGAAATAAAATGGGACAAAACACAAACAATTATTAGTAAAACAGATGCTTCTGGAACTATTTTGTACATGAATGATGCTTTTGAAGCAGTTTCTGAATACAATAAAATTGAATTGATTGGCGAACCTCATAATATTATTAGGCACCCGGATATGCCTAAAATTATTTTCAAAGTATTATGGGAAAACTTAAAAGGAAAAAAAAACTTTCATGCCATTGTTAAAAACCTAACCAGAACAGGTAGATATTACTGGGTAATTACTGATTTCACCATCGATAAAGATGAAAAAGGAAATGTAGTTGGTTATACTGGTCGTAGAAAATCCTTACCAAATAGTGTTGTCGAAAAAATAGCGCCACTTTATAAAACACTTCTAGAAATAGAAAAAATAAAAGGTGAACCTGCGAGTAAATTATATTTCGATGCCTATTTAAAAGAAGAAATCGGTAAAAGTTATGACGATTTTGTCGTAGATTTATTTACAGATGAATCTATGAAAAATCAAAAAATAGAAAAAGTAGCAGCCGAAGAAAAACCTAAAAAAGGATTAAAATGGTTTTTTTCTAAAAACTAATCATTTTTAAACTTAAAATTATCCGAAAATAAAAAAGCTATCTAAATTCATAAATTTAGATAGCTTTTTTTTTTTTTAAAACAGTATTTTTTTTAGTTTCATTTATTATCTTTTTCTTAACAAATAATTTCGGAACTTTGTATCTTCTACAAATCGATGCTTTTAAATTTTTTATCCATGAAAAATATATATAAAATACTGATAACCATATTTATTGCTTTGTTAATTTTATTAATTTCAATACCCTTTTTATTTCAAGATAAAATTATCACATTAGTTAAAAAAACAGTAAATAATAACATCACGGCACAGTTAAATTTTTCAGAAGCAGATCTTAGTTTGTTTCGAGATTTTCCAAACGCATCAGTGCGACTCTCTAATGTTTCTATCATCAATAAAGAACCTTTTGATGGCGATACCTTATTATTTGCCAAAGAAATTAATTTGGACTTAAAACTTACCGAACTATTAAAAAAAGCAACAGAAAAACTGACTATTCAATCTTTTTCTATTGAAGATGCAACGGTTAATGTTCTGGTCAATCAAGCAGGAATTGCCAATTATGATATTGCAAAACCAACAAAAAATACGCCAGAAAACACCGAAATAAATAATCAAGAAAATCAAGCAACAAGCAATTTTGGACTTGCGATTAATTCTTATGCTATCAAAAATACATTGATAAAATATCATGATAAAAAAAGCAAGCTAAAACTTATATTAACAGATTTTAATCATCATGGTAAAGGTGATTTTTCAGAAGCTATTTCTGAATTAAACACGCAAACAACTACGAATATTTCATTTGAAATGGATGGAAATTCTTATGCGAAAAATCAAAAAATAGCCTTAGACGCCCTGTTAAAAATAGACTTAGTTAATAGTAAATTTTCATTTTTAGAAAATGAAGCCAAACTAAATGAATTGCCGTTAATTTTTGACGGATATGTACAATTAAATGAAAAAAATCAAGAAGTAGCTTTAAGCTTTAAAACGCCTTCTTCCGATTTTAAAAACTTTTTAGGATTAGTCCCTAAAAGCTATACAAAAAGTATCGAAAATGTAAAAACATCAGGAAACTTTAGCATATCAGGAACTGTAAAAGGACTCGTAACCGATACTAAAATTCCGCTTTTAGATATTTCCGTAAAAGCCGAAAATGCTTCTTTTAAATATCCTGATTTACCTAAAAGTGTGCGCAATATTACCATGGATATGCGCTTGAAAAATACTTCTGGAATAATAGATGATACTTTTATAACAATCAACGGACTTTCTTTTAAAATTGATGAAGATATTTTTTCTGGTAGTGGAACTGCTTATAACATCACCAAAAACCCAAAAATTGACGCTAAATTAAAAGGAACTTTAAACTTAGCAAACCTTCATAAAGCATATCCTGTTAGCTTAGAAAATGAGTTGCAAGGAATTTTAAAAGCCGATTTACATACCCAATTCGATGTAAATGCCATTCAAAATAATGTGGTAAATCGCATTAAAAATAATGGGCATATTGAAGTAGATAATCTTGTATTTTCTTCGGATGAAATGATACACCCAATCCATATAAAAAGTACGAAAATTAATTTTACACCTACAGTCGTTACCCTAGAAAACTTTGATGCAACCACAGGAAAAAGTGATATCAAGGCTACTGGAGAACTTCAAAATTTAGTAGGATTTGTTCTTGCTGATAAAAATTTACAAGGAAATTTTAAGCTAAATTCCAACGCTTTTTATCTGAATGATTTTATGCAAGAAACTGCTACTGAAAATTCAAAAAAAGAACAAGATAAAAATCAAGAAACAACAACGGCTTCCTTAAAAATTCCCGCATTCTTAGATTGTAAAATTTTAGCCAACGCAAATACCGTTTATTACGATAATTTAACCCTGAAAAAAGTAACAGGAATCTTATTGATAAAAAATCAAAAAGCAACCTTGCAAGATGTAAATGCACAACTATTTAAAGGAAATATTTCTTTTAACGGAACTGTAAACACGCAGGAAAAAACACCTTCTTTTAATATGGATTTAGGCATCAAATCTTTTGATATAGCCGAATCTTTTAACGGATTGGAATTACTTAAAGCTATCAGCCCGATTGCAGGAGCGATGACAGGAAACTTAAATTCAACCATTAATTTATCAGGAGTTTTAAATAATGATTTTACACCCGATTTAGCATCCTTATCAGGAAAAGCATTGGCAGAATTATTAAACACTAAAATTAATCCAGAAAAAACAAAAGCGTTAAGCCTTTTAAGTAATAAAATTTCATTTATTGATATGAATAAACTAAACTTAAAAGACCTTAAAACACAAGTATCTTTTGAAAAAGGACAAGTTGTTGTAAAACCTTTTCAATTAAAATATAACGATATTGACATTAATGTAGGCGGAAGTCATAGTTTTGACCAAAATATGAATTATAACATCACCTTAAATGTGCCCGCCAAATATTTAGGAAGCGAAACTCAAGGTTTACTTGCCAAACTAAGCGAAAAAGATCAAAATATGACCATACCAATTACCGCAAATATTACAGGAAATATGAAAAATCCTTCGGTAAAAACAGATATGGCTTCTTCGGTAAAAAATTTAAGTCAAAAATTAATAGAACAACAAAAAGAAAATTTAATTAACAAAGCACTTGGGAAAATATCAGGAAATAAAACTACAAATCAAGCTACAAATTCAGTAAATAACACTGTCAAATCAACCGTAAATACTATCGGGAATCTACTGGGAACTAAAAAAACAGATTCCACTAAAACAAACACGACCAAAACAGAAAAAACTACAGAAACTGTAAAAAAAGTAACCGATGTTTTAGGCGGATTATTTGGTAAGAAAAAGAAAAAAGAAGACGAAAAATAATTTGTTACGACAAATAAAAACAGGTGTATTCAATAAATTATGAATAAAAAAAGTATCGTATTCTTTTTGATATTGTCAATAAACTGCTTCAATTCTTTCGCTCAAATTATAGACAAAGAAGTTATTGCAGATGAAGTTTTAGAAGAGGTTTTAATCGCTTCTAAAGTAAATACTGCCAATATAATTATTAAAAAAGCCATCGCTTCTAAAAAGAAAAATACCGATAAATTTGCAGAATACACCGCCGATTTCTATTCTCGTGGATTATTTAAAGTTAAGAATCTTCCCAAAAAATTTTTAGGAAAAGAAATTGACGATATGGGCGGAGGATTAGACACCACAAGAAGTGGAATTGTCTATCTTTCTGAAACAATTTCTACAATTGCCTATCAAAAGAAACCTGAAAGATTTAAAGAATATATTCTTGCCTCTAAAGTTTCGGGAACCGATAACGGTATTAGCTTTAATCAGGCAAAAGAAGTGAATATCAATTTGTATAAAAATGCCGTTAAATTTGGCGATGCTCTATTAATTTCACCCATCGCAAACAATGCTTTTAATTATTATCACTACAAACTAGCTGGTACTTTTTATGATGAAAAAGGAACTTTAATAAGCAAAATAAAACTACTTCCTAAACGAAAAAATGACCCTGTTTTTAGCGGATATATCTATATTGTAGCACATAGTTGGGCAATTTATAAAATCGATGTAACAGTTACAGGCGCTCAAATAAGTATGCCAATTGTAAAATCATTACGATTAAAACAAGAGTATTCACAAAAAAATGATGCGTGGATGCCTAGTAGTCAAATTATCGATTTTAAAGCAGGAATTTTTGGCTTTCATTTTAATGGACGGTTTTCAGCAACCTACTCCAACTATGATTTTAAACCTAATTTTGACAAACAATATTTTAGCAATGAAATTTTATCTTTTGATGAAAATGCCACTCAAAAAGATAGCACATATTGGAAAAAAAATCGTCCCGTACGTTTAACATCCGAAGAAATTGCCGATTACAAACTCAAAGATAGTTTGAAAATTATCCGAAGTTCAAAGAAATATACCGATTCCATCGATAAAAAAAAGAATCTGTTTAAAGCTTTTAACATCATTACTGGATATTCACACAATAATACACACGAAAAATGGAAACTCCGTTTTTCATCACCTATAAAATATTTAAGATTCAATACGGTTCAAGGCTGGAATTCTTTTATTGGAATCAATTTTTCAAAAGATCTCGACGAAAAAGGACAAAAATTAAGTACAAATACAAAAATAAATTACGGTTTTGCTGATAAAAGAATAACTGCTGTTGCTAATTTTTCCTATAAATGGAACAATATTGACAAACCAATACTAACAATTTCTGGCGGAACAACAACCGCTCAATTTAACGATAACAAACCCATTTTACGACTAGCAAATACAGGAAGTTCTATCTTTTTTAAAAATAATTACATCAAAATTTATGAGAAAAAATTTGCTAAAATTGCTTTTTCCCAAGAACCTGTAAATGGTATCGAGTTGGGTTCATCCTTAGAATATGCCGATAGAAAACCACTGTTTAACAACACTGATTATGTACTGTTTCCGAATAAAGATGAAATTTACACATCGAATAATCCGCAAGAACCAACCAATTTTACAAGCTCATTTACACCTCATAATATGTGGTTATTTCGAGTAAGTAGCACCGTTAATTTTGGTCAAAAATATGTATCCTATCCTACAAAAAAACACAATATCAAAACTCATAAATATCCGTCTTTAACTATTGGATATCATAAAAATTTTGGTGCAAATAAAGCTCGTTGGAATTCACAAATGATGTATTCAGAAATTAGTCAAAAACTAAATTTAAACAATTGGGGCGTATTTAAATATCGAATAAAAGGCGGACTATTTTTTAAGAAAAAAGACATTCCATTTATGGATTATGCCCATTTTAATGGAAATCGCTTGCTCATTGCTCCTAAAAAAAACTATGTAAACAACTTTTATAATTTGCCCTATTATCAATTAAGTACAAATGATAAATATGCTGAATTTCATGGTGAATATAATTTTAAAGGCGCTATTTTAAGTAAAATTCCATTGTTAAATCAACTAAATTTTCACTTGGTTGGAAGTGCCAAAAGATTGCTTACTGCCAATCAGAAACCATATTCGGAATTGGCTATTGGTTTGGATAATATCGGTTTTGGAAAATGGCGGTTTTTACGAATCGATTTTGCACATGCGATTTTTAATGGAAAACGTGAAAATAGTATTGTTTTCGGAATTAAATTGTAATTTTAAAACTTCAAAATAATCAATATATTTAATAAATTCTGATGAAAATAACCGTATTATGTTTCGGTATTGCTACCGATTTAATCAAAAAATCCTCTTTAGAGCTAACGCTTCCCGAAAATTGTACCGTTACTTCTTTTAAAAAATTACTAACAACACAATATCCTGAATTAGCCAATATAAGTGCCTACGCCGTTGCCATTAACGAACAATATGCACAAGAAAATGATACGATTAAAGAAAATGATGTTATTGCTATTATTCCGCCTGTTAGCGGTGGATAATCGTTAAAAAAAAGCACAAAACACTCAAAAAAAAGCAATTGTTTATTTTCGAGTGTTTTCATTTTAATGAAAATCAATAAAAAATTTCAATAAAAAAGTTGTTAAAATTACGCTTTTAAATATTTCCCAACAAAGAAAGTTCCGAAAGGTAACAACGATAATACACAAACTATTCCGAAGGTTTTCGTGTTCCATTGCTGTTCTGGTTTTAACATAATCGCTAAAATTATGTAGGCTACAAACAACAATCCGTGAGGCATTCCTAGCATTTTCACATAGCTTGCATCGCCTTGTAAATATTTAATCGGAACAGCTATAAAAAGCAATAATATGTAAGATATTCCTTCTAATAAACTTACAATTTTAAAAATATTAATCATGTATCTAAATTTAAAAATTAGTTACTAAAGATACTGAAATATTACGTCCAGAAGCTGAAATTCCTGAAGCAAATTCTTTATAATGTGCATCTAATAAATTACTACATTGTGTTTGTATGGTAACATTCGAATTTACGATATATTTAGCATATAAACCAAGCGTTACCCAACTTGGCGAACCATAATAGCTATCAATATCTTTTGTTATATCTTGATTTACAACTGGTGTTTGTTGCTGATTATCAATCCCTTCTTCCAGATTATATTTTGAAATATCTTTTTTAGCATTGAAGATCAAATTTGCTCCAGATTCGAATTTTTCATTAAAATAATTCAATTCAAAACGACCAAATAATGGAGGAATTGATGATAATGGTAAATTGGTATCATAAGCCCTTCCTTTGGTATAAGTTATCGTTCCTAAAGTTTTCCAATTTTCGGATATTTGTCCTTGATAACTAAGCGTTCCGCCAGTAATATAGGCATTTCCTTTATTCACATTTGCCACGATATTTGTGAGTTCTTCTTGATATAAAATTGTATCTTTTTCACCTAAAATAAACGCTTCTCTGTAAATATAATTATTTAATAAAGTGTAATATATATTTGCTCCGATTCGGAATTTTTTATGATTGAAATATTTTTGAGCGCCAAGTTCTGCATTATAGGCGTGTTCTGGTTTTAAGTGGATATTTGGCACAGTAACTTCACCATTTTTTTCTCTAACTTTTCCAACATCATCAATATTTGGCGAGCGAAATCCTGAAGAGAACACCGTATTTAATTGCCAATTTTCAGCAGGTTTATAGACATATCCAGCGGTTGCGGTTACGGCGGTATTTTCTAAATGAATATCATTGCTTGGTAATTTTATAAATTCTTGATTTTTCCAATGAGCATTTAATTGGGTATTGGTGCATCGAATTCCTGTATTTAAGGTAGAATTACGTGAAATATCTTGGCGATAATCTAAATACATTGCCGAACTAAAATAATTACTTCCTGCGTCAGGATAGCGAGATTGCACGATAAAATTATCTTCAAAACCGAT
The DNA here is from genome assembly GCF_021390755.1 of Tenacibaculum piscium. Taxonomy (NCBI): domain Bacteria; kingdom Pseudomonadati; phylum Bacteroidota; class Flavobacteriia; order Flavobacteriales; family Flavobacteriaceae; genus Tenacibaculum; species Tenacibaculum piscium. The sequence goes on from NZ_JAJGWR010000004.1 coordinate 73,170, forward strand.
ACTATTATTTCTAATTTCAGAATTATTGGTATTGTTAATTTTTAGTATTTTTCCATAAGCCTTGGAATTTACATCATTATACGTAAGTTCAAAACCGTAGGCTAAATCTCGTTTTTTTGCTAGTGGAACAGTAAAATCGGTATTTATGCTAAAAACGTTTACATTTTCGTGTTTATACGAACGTTTTAAACTTCCAAATTTTCGCTGGATACGACTTTCTTCAATATTTTGATACGCTAAAATAATGGTTCCTTTTTCAAGCCATTTTTTCTTCGGATTAATATCTAATTGAGAAGAAATTAACACCCTATTTTGCGGTGCATAATACCATTCTGCAAATTTTAAACCGCCATCTTTTAGTGCTGTTAATTTATCAAATCTAGGAATATCCGAAGAGGTAGAATATTGAATATTCAATTTAAAATCGGTATTTTTTGATAATGGTACAAAGAATTTCTGCAAAAAATCTGTTTGATGAAATCCTGTATTTTTTTGTAAATTTACATTGGTGTTTTTCTTCGGGTTTTCTGTGTAATTTCCGTTTAAATTATCGGAATAAAAAAAAACTTTTCCCCAATTGTCGAAACCGTGCGTACGGTTTTTCCCCATTTTTAAATCCTCAAAATTGCTATGTGAAATATTGGTAAGCGATGCCCATTTTTCAAATTGTAATTCGGCAGTTATTGAATTTGTTACTTCATTATTTACCGAACTATATCGCAAAAAATGACTTGCTTTTATAGTGCTTTTTTTAGAATTATTTTTGCTTTTATTTTCGTTTTTATTTTGATTCGATACTTTAAATAATTTTGGCGTTTTCGTATAATAATGAATAACACCTCCCAAGGCATCTGATCCATAAATAACTGAAGAAGGACCAAAAACAACTTCTGTTCGTTCCAATAAATTCGGATTTACGGTAATGGAATTTTGCAAATGTCCTTTTCTATAAATGGCATTATTCATACGAACGCCATCGACCACTAATAAAACACGATTACTTTCCATCCCTCTAAGTACAGGACTTCCGCCTCCAAATTGTGATTTCTGTACTTTAATTCCTGCGATATTTGCTAATAAATCAGCGGAAGTTTGAGGTGATATCTTTTGAATATCTTGTAAGGAAACAACCGCAATTTGTTCGGCAATTCTGTTCGTTTTTTCTTTATTTTTAAATACTGAAACAATAATTTCATCTAATTGTTCCGTATGTTTTGATAAGTAAACTTGATAGTTATTCTTTTTTAATACGGCTTTTTTTTCTTGAAAATCGGCATAAGAAACGTGTGAAAAAATCAAAATTTCCTCTTTTTTAAACTCCGAAATATTCACAAAACCAGCAACAGAACTAATCGCCGATTTTGTTTTATTTTTATTATATACAGCAACGCCATCAATTGCTTTGCCTGTTTTAGCATCAATTAATGTAAGCTTTTGCGAAAAAAGAACAAGGCTTGTAAATAAAAAAAATAAGACTATAATTGGCTTCATAAATCAACTAAAAACGGTTTCTAAAATAACTAATGATTTTGGCTCTTTGAATCCTGCTACATGCAATTCAAAATATCGAATTATAATACCAAGAATACTTTTTCGTTCCTTTTTATCATAAGAAAGTGTATTAATTGCATCAAAATTTATGCCCAATAGCTTTTTAAAAAGCATTAATTCACTTCCTGTAAGGATTAATTTTTCATATTGAGCCTCTGTAAACCGTCCTTCTTCTAAATTAAATGCAGGTTTATTACTTTGAGAAACATCAGGATAAAAACCTAAAAACTTTGATAAATTCAACAAAAAAACTAAGTGAAAATTAGCTATTTTATCGTGTGTATCCAACCAAATTAACGCCGTTTCGAGATACTGATATAAAACGTCATTTTTTTGTTCTTCTCGTATAACTTTTGATAAAATTTCTGATAAAAAAAGTACAATTGATTGTTTTACAATCGATGTATAAATATCTTGATACGCATAGATTACTTGGGCTTCTTTTATCGAATTTAAGGCGTTTTTACTGTTTTTTTGACGATGATTTGCCACAATTTGTAACTGTGTTAAAGGCTGAAAATACGCTTTTTTAAGCGCACCTTTTCTCGATGTTAAAACACCACGAATCATATAAGAAGCAATGCCTTCTTCCAAAGTAAAACAGCTTACAATTAAACTGGTATCACCATATTTTATAGCACTCAAAACAATTGCTTTTGTTGTAATTAATGCCATTTATTTTTAAAATTTACTGCTTAATTTTTTAATAATTTTGATAAAAAAACTCAAAGATATTTAATAATAACTACAAAAATGATACATTCGTTAAAACTTGAAATAACTTCTTATAAATTTTAAATATGACTTTTGAAATAGAACGTAAATTCTTAGTAATTTCTGATGCCTACAAACAAGAAGCACATCAAAAAAACTATATAAAACAAGGTTTTTTAAACTCTCAAAAAGAACGTGTCGTACGAGTTCGCATTAAGGATGATAGCGGTTTTTTAACCATCAAAGGCGCATCAAATAAAAGTGGCACTACTCGTTTTGAATGGGAAAAAGAAATTCCGTTACAAGAAGCCCAAAATTTATTGAAGTTATGCGAAAAAGGTAGTATTGAAAAATATCGTTATTTAGTTAAATCAAATAATCACACTTATGAAATTGATGATTTTTTAGGAGATAATAAAGGTTTAGTCGTTGCAGAAATAGAATTATCCGAAGAAAATGAAGCCTTTGAAAAACCTGATTGGCTCGGAAAAGAAGTTACAGGAATTGTGAAATATTACAATTCGAATTTAAGTAAAATGCCTTTTTGTAATTGGTAAAATTACACATATTTAAAAATTGCCCAAAAATGACTAAAGCTTCCTAAAAGTACAAAAACATGGAAAATAGCATGATTATAAGGCACTTTTTTAATCGAATATAAAACAGCACCAATCGTATAAAAAACACCGCCTGCAATTAAAAAAAATAAACCCTCTGATGCTAAATTATCCATCAACGGTTTGATTAAAAAAAGTACTTGCCAGCCCATTATTAAATACAATATTGTTGATAATTTATCATATTTTCCTGTAAAAAAAAGTTTCAAAACAACACCTAGCAACGCAAATAACCACACAAAAATAAACAAATACCAACCTGTTTTTTCGGGCAAAATAACCAAGCAAAATGGCGTGTAACTTCCTGCAATTAACACATAAATTGAAGCATGATCGAAAATATTTAGCCTTCGGCGGATTGTTGCGTTTTTAGACGCATGATAAAAAGTAGATGCTGTATATAAAATCAACAAACTAAAACCATATATCCCAAAACTAACGACCTGCCAAAAACCTTGATATACAACTGATTTTAATATCAAAAAAGGAAAGGCAATTATTGCCAATAATAAACCAAAACCATGCGTTAATACATTTAATTTTTCCTCTTTCGCACTGTAAATAGGCGATATTTTTGAAGTCATTTTTTAACTCTTTTTTAAACGATTCGTGTCCTTCATATACAAGTTATCGTTTGATAATTCCTTATATAATAACTCAAAAGCTTGCTTATTTAAGGCTTTTTTATCTTTCGGAACCAAATCTGAAGTTGCTATAAATGGTAATTGTTTTACACGAAAAACACCAGGATATCCTTTAAAAATATCCCAAGAAAATAAACGTTTTGCATCAAAATAAACTTGTGGCACAATCGGCATATTATATTGTATCGATAAACTAAATGCACCATTTTTAAAAGGCGCTAAAATCACCTCTTCCGATGGCACTAATCCTTCAGGAAAAATAGCGATACTCAAACCTGTATCCAAACGTTTTTTAATTTGTGTATAAACTTCTCTTCGACTTTTTGGATCATTTCTATCGACCATAATCACGGCTTTTTTATAGAAAAAACCAAATAATGGCACTTTTGATAACTCTTTCTTCCCGACAAATAAAATCGGGTTTTTACTCGAAGCAATCAATATCCAAGGATCTAATAAAGAACTGTGATTGGCTATAAAAACATAACTTTCTTCAGGATTTAAAACTTCTTGTCTATCAAATTTAAGCCTAAAACCCATGGCGTAAATTAAGAAAAAGGACCAAACTCGCATCAATTTCCAAAAAGAACCATACTTTTTTTCATCCGATAAAAGAAATAACACAAAAGGTGTCATCATAAATACCGATAAAATCATCAAAAGATAAAACCAAATTCGCCAGATTAATCGAAAAGGAAAAAGTATATATTTCATAAATGCGAATGTACTAATTTCTTTCTTTTGATAAATTTAAAACGTATTTTTGCTATCATACAAGTACTGGTAATAATCGCAACGATTATTATTATAATTTTTCAAAACAGATATATGTCAAGAATTTTAACAGGAGTACAAAGTACTGGAACTCCACACTTAGGAAACTTATTAGGTGCCATTTTACCCGCTATCGAAATGGCAAATGACGCTAAAAATGAATCGTTTATTTTTATCGCTGATATGCACTCGTTAACTCAAATTAAAGACGGAAACGAATTAAGAGAAAACACCTATAGTGTAGCAGCAACTTGGCTTGCCTGTGGAATTGACATCAATAAAACTGTTTTTTATCGCCAAAGTGATATCCCGCAAGTAGCAGAATTAAGCTGGTATTTAAGTTGTTATTTTCCGTATCAACGTTTAACATTAGCACACGGTTTTAAAGATAAAGCCGACCGTTTAGCCGACGTAAATAGTGGTTTATTTACCTATCCAATGCTGATGGCCGCCGATATTTTATTATACGATGCCCAAATTGTTCCCGTGGGAAAAGACCAATTACAACACCTAGAAATGACTCGAGATGTTGCCAATAGAGTAAACAATGTTATTGGTGAAACTTTCGTGTTACCACAAGGAAAAACCAGTGAAAACACCAAACTAGTTCCTGGAACTGATGGTGAGAAAATGAGCAAATCAAGAGATAATTTTATCAATATTTTCTTGCCAGATAAAAAATTACGCAAGCAAATAATGGCAATTCAAACCGATAGCAAAGCTCTTGAAGAAGTTAAAAATCCTGATACCGATAACGTATTTGCTATTTATAGTTTATTAGCTTCGGATGCTCAAATTGCTGAAATGCGTGCCAATTATGAAGGTGGAAATTACGGATACGGACACGCAAAACAAGCCTTGTATGAACTTATTATTGATAAGTTTTCAGACGCTCGTGCAAAATACAATCATTACATGGAAAATAGAAATGAAATTGATGAAGCACTAGCCGTTGGTGCAGAAAAAGCCCGCAAAGTAGCCGATGAAGTATTACAAAGAGTGCGTGGAAAAATTGGATATTAATACATTTTTTTTAATATTTCTATAAAAAAATCCGAAGTAAATTTTACTTCGGATTTTTTTTGATATAATATATATTTGCATCTATCATATTTTGTATATACAAAACATCTCACTATGAAAAAATTAATAGAAATCGATGATACAATTCTTGTAAAACTGAAAGTATTATCTGCTTTTGAAGGATTAAGTGTAAAAGCTTTGATGGAAAAAGCTATTGAATTGTTTGTCCAAAACAAAGAAAAAGAACAATTAGATGGTTTAACTAATGAGCAAAAAGAAGATTTAGGTCTTTTACTTTTAATGCAACAAGCAGATAGAACTAAAATAGTTCCTAGAGAAGACATCTTTAAAATGTTAGAATAAAATGAACGTTATTTATCTAGAAAGTTTAAAAAAAGATTTGAAAAAAATAAAAGACAAAAAATTATTAAAAAATTATTAAAAAATTTATCCGAAGTTTTTATAAAACTTGAAGATATTGATGATTTATTAAAAATTTCTAGTGTAAAAAAACTCTCTGGTCATCCAGATGCTTACAGAATACGAATTGGCGATTATCGCTTAGGAATTTACTATAATGAAAATGAAATATCAATTGTGCGTTTTGTAAAACGAAATGATATTTATAAAATTTTCCCATAACAAAAAAATCCGAAGTAAATTTTACTTCGGATTTTTTTTTGATTATTAAGAAACTATACTCGAAAAAATAATATTTATACAGTATTTTTGATTGATGAAAAATATAACACTACTAATTAATATACTGATTTTTAGTCTATTTTGTAATGCAAATTCCTATGCACAACAAAATGATTTTATGATTGCTGAAAATTATTTCAGAAATAATGACTATCAAAAAGCAATTCCTTTTTATCAAAAACTACACGATAAAAATCCCTATAATACCAATTATCTCAAAAAATTAATAACCTGTTATCAAGAAACAAACCAATATCAAATTGCCGAAAATAAGCTAACGAAAATCCTAAAAGAAAAACCAAGATTAACCTATATATCCATCATAAAAGGATACAATTTTGAACGTCAAAAAAAAATAAAATTAGCCAATAATCAATATCAAATCGCCCTAAAATCATTAACAAAAAAAGGACACTACGCAACAACAATCGCACGTCTTTTTAAAGAATATAATAAACTAAATTTGGCTATTTTAACGTATCAAAAAATAATGGAAAAAAATCCGAAAGCCAATTACGGATTTCAACTTGCTCAAATTTATGGCGAAAAAGGAGAGTTTAGTAAAATGTTCGATTCCTATGTTGATTTAGTCGATAAAAATGACCAATATCTAAACAACGTAAAACGATATACCAGTAAATATATTACCGAAAATCCTGAAAATAATACGAATATTTTATTCAAAAAAACCTTACTCCGAAAAGCAATCAGCAAGCCTAAAAATAGCTGGAACGACCTATTATCTTGGCTATTTATAAAACAAAAACAATACGAAAAAGCACTCGTGCAACAAAAAGCATTACTCGCTAGAGATTCAAATTATTTACCCAAAATAAATGAATTAGGAGAAATTGCCCTGCAAAATAACGCTTATCAAACTGCTCAAAAATGTTTTGATATCATCATTGAAAAATCCAATAATACAAGCGATAAATTCAATGCTATCAATAATAATTTGAAAATAGCAATCAAAATAAAACATCAAAATAAATCCGAAAATAAACACGAGAATATTAACGAACAATTTCGAACAATTTTCAAAAAATATGGTATCAATAAAAATACAATCGATATTCAAATAACCTTTGCCGATTATCTAACTTTTACCCAAAATAATCCCGAAAAAGCACTCCTAATCTTAGAAAAAGCCAAAACTTTTGCCAATTCTAAATTTACAAAAGCAATAATCACCCTAAAAATAGCAGACGTTTTAGTATATCTTGGCAGCTTCAATAACGCCTTAATTTACTTCTCTCAAGTACAAATTAATTTTAAAAATCATCCCATAGGACAACAAGCTCAGTTTAAAGTTGCTCAAACTTCCTACTTTAAAAATGATTTCAAATGGGCAAAAGCACAACTAAAAGTTTTGAAAGGTTCCGCAACACAATTAATAGCCAATGATGCAGCTAACTTATTTTTAACAATTTCTGATAATGAACCTAAAGATAGCATTTCTAGTGGCTTAAAAGAATATGCAAAAGCCGATTTATTCGCTTTTCAAAATAAAAATAAACAAGCAATTACACTTTTAAAAACACTAATCATAAAATATAAAGGACAACCTATTGAAGATGAAGCGTTGTTTAAATTAGCCAATATTTTAACAAAACAAGAAAAATATCAACAAGCAATTGCAAATTATAACAAAATAATAACACTCGATAAAAATGGAATTTATATTGATGCCGTATATTTTCAAATGGCAGAATTATATCGAACAAAATTAAATAGCCCTGAAAAGGCAAAAAAATACTATCAAAAGATTATTTTTGACCACGCTTCTAGCATCTATGTAGTTGATGCCAGAAAATATTTTAGAGAACTGAGAAAAACTCAAATTTAACTTGAAAACAACCATAAATTGCTGAAAATAATCTTAAAAAAAATTAATTATAGCAATTGTAATAATTACAACAATAATAATGTATATATATAACGTAACCATAAATATTGATGAAAGTGTACACGAACAATGGGTTGTTTGGATAAAAAATCATATTCCTGAAGTTTTAGCAACAGGACACTTTTTAAGCGCCAAATTAACTCAGGTTTTAGTCGAAGAAGAAATGGGAGGAACAACCTATGCTATTCAATATACCGCCAAAACTAGAGAAGATTTAGACGCATATTACGATACTCATGCAGACAGACTTAGAACCGCTAGTTTTAATCAATTTGCCGATAAAGTATTAGCATTTCGTACCGAATTACAAGTAATTAATGAATTTTTTCCTACGATAGCTAATAACTAAAAAATATGACAGTAAGAGCAAAAAAACATCTAGGACAACATTTCTTAACCGATGAAGATATCGCTAAAAAAATAGCCGATGCATTAATTGGAAAAGACTATGAAGAAGTCTTAGAAATTGGTCCTGGAATGGGCGTTTTAACCAAATATTTATTAAAAAGAGAAACGAAAACGACGGTAATGGAAATCGATTATGATTCGGTTGCCTATTTAAAAGATACTTTTCCGTTAGAACATATTAAATTAGATACGACTAGCAAAAAATTTGAAATAATTGAAGGCGATTTTTTAAAGAAAAACTTAAAAGACGTTTTTAAAGAAAAACAAGTCGCTATTATCGGTAACTTTCCATATAATATTTCTACGCAAATTGTATTCAAAGCCATTGAATATAGAGATTTTGTTCCTGAATTTGCAGGAATGTTTCAAAAAGAAGTCGCCAAAAGAATTGCCAAAAAACAAGGAAGTAAAGTATATGGAATTATGTCTGTTTTAACACAGGCTTTCTTCGATGTAGAATACTTATTTACCGTACCTCCTACTGTTTTTAATCCACCGCCAAAAGTAGATTCGGGTGTTATTCGATTAACCAGAAAAAAAGATTATAGCCTACCTGTTGATGAAAAATTATTTTTTAGAGTCGTAAAAACAGCCTTTAATCAACGAAGAAAAATGTTGCGCTCTAGCTTAAAATCATTCAATATTTCTGATGCTTTAAAACAAGATCCTATTTTTACCATGCGTCCTGAACAATTATCAGTACAAAAATTTATTGAATTGACCGATAAAATAGCAAAAGACAAATCAGATAATCAGATATTATAAATATTTAAATCTCGATTATCGAGTAAAATAGCAAAAAATGGCATTTGAAATTACTCAAGAACTACTCGAAAATGTAACAAAATACATCGAAAATAAAAATAACAACGCACTTAATGCCTTGTTTAATGAAATTCATCACGCTGATATTGCCGAAATATTAGATGAATTACCCTTTGAAGAATCCGTTTATATTATCCGTTTATTAGATAGTGAAACAACATCAGAAGTACTGATGGATGTTGGTAATGATGTTCGTGAAAAAATATTAGAACAATTAACCGCCAAAGAAATTGCGGAAGAAATTGATGAACTTGATACCGATGATGCTGCCGATGTAATTTCTGAACTTCCTGACAAAAGGAAGCAAGCAGTAATGCAAGAAATTGAAGACCAAGAACACGCTAAAGAAATTGTAGAACTATTACGTTATGATGAAGATTCTGCAGGTGGTTTGATGGCAAAAGAACTCGTAAAAGTTAATGAAAATTGGACAATTACCCGTTGTGAAAAAGAAATGCGTATTCAAGCTGCAGAAATTACAAGAGTACATTCTATATATGTAATTGATGATGCTGGTAAATTAAAAGGACGCTTATCGTTAAAAGATTTATTAATTGCCGCAACAAAAACAAAAATTTCGGAAGTATATATTCCAAAAGTAGATTTTGTAAATGTTACAGATAAAGCCGAAGATGTTGCCAATATTATGCGAAAATATGATTTGGAAGCAATCCCTGTTGTAGATGAATTAGGTGTTTTAGTAGGACGAATTACCATCGATGATATTGTTGATGTGATGAAAGAAGAGGCTGATAAAGATTATCAATTAGCTGCAGGTATTACCCAAGATGTAGAGGCTGATGATACTATTTGGGAGCTAACACGTGCACGTTTGCCTTGGCTTTTCCTCGGATTATTAGGAGGCGTTGGTGCCGCAAGTATTATGGGATTTTTTGAAGATGCCATGGTTGATAATGCCATTTTATTTATGTTTACGCCTTTAATCGCTGCGATGGCGGGGAATGTAGGCGTACAATCATCAGCAATTATAGTACAAGGTATTGCTAATGATGATGTAAAAGGAAGTATTACCGATAGATTATTAAAAGAAGTTTCCTTAGCCATGGTTAATGGTTTGGCGTTAGCTTTTTTACTGTTTTTATTCATTTTTATATCAGAACAAGACATTAAAATTGCAAGTGCTATTTCGATATCACTTTTTGTGGTGATAATTGTCGCAGGTTTAATAGGAACTTTTATTCCTTTATTTTTAGATAAACGAGGTATTGACCCTGCCATTGCTACGGGTCCTTTTATTACCACTAGTAATGATATTTTTGGGATTTTAATTTACTTCGGAATCGCTAAAATGATTATTGGTTTTTAATTAAAAAATTTAAGCAATTAAGATATTCAATAAGTTATCTATTTTATCTTTAGGAATAAAACTTTTTAACATCAATGCAGCTCCAAAAACAATTAATAAAACACCCATTCCGCGCTTTATTCTATAAATAACCAGCGCTGTAAGTTTGTTTTTTAATTGTTTTGCAAGTAGTATTTTCGCCAAATCGGTAAGTGCATAGCCTAAAATAACGGTAGCAAAATACCAAAATAAATACTTCGGATTCATATCATACGTAGGACCTATGACGACTATCAATCCTAGCCAAAAAGCCAATACTCCGATATTTATAAAATTTAAAAAAAAGCCTTTTATCAATAATTTTAGGTAATTATTCGTTGCAGATAACGTTACTTCTGGCACTTGATTTTCTTTTTTATTTTTTTTATCAAAAAATGTAATCAAACCATAAATAACAAGTACAAAACCTCCGATAAGAAATAAACGAGGGTCGTCTTTTATTTTTATCAATAAACTTCTACTTCCAAAATAAGCAATTAACATAAAAGAAATATCTCCTAAAATAACACCTACATCAAAAGCAATGGCAGCTCTAGCTCCTTTTAAAATACTTGTTTTTAAGAGCATAAAAAATACAGGCCCAATCATAAAGGCCATAAAAACGCCTACTAAAAAGGCGTTTTTTAAATCGTAAAAATCCATTATTTCTTTTTAATTCAAGCTAGATAATAGCTCTTAAATATCATCAAAATCAAGCACTACTTTTGGCGTACAAGGATGCGCCACACAAGTTAATACAAAACCTTCTTCTAATTCAGCATCTGATAAAATAGAATTTTTAGACATCACCGCTTTTCCCTGGGTTACTTTTGCAATACAACTACTACAAACACCGCCTTGACATGAATATGGCGCATCTAATTTATTGCGCAAAGATGCTGCTAAAAGCGTATCAGTTTTATCCATTGAAAAAGTCGTTTCTTCATCATCTAACAACACCGTAATTTCTGATTTTCCATCAGAAGAAGCCACAGGAATTTCTTGTTCGACACTACTTGCAGTAAATAGTTCAAAATGAATGCTATCTTTAGCAAAACCATTTTCTAGTAACGTGTTAGAAACTAAATTAATCATTTCCTCAGGACCACAGATATAGGTTGCATCAAAAGAAATCGCTTTGTGAATATTTTTGATAAAATAATTAACATAACTTGTGTCTATTCGACCAAATTTAGTATCATTTACAACTTCTTTACTAAAGATATAATGCAAATTAAATTTCCCTGAATATCTTTGAGATAACGCATTTAATTCCTGATAAAAGATAGTACTTTCTGGTCTTTTATTTCCAAAAATTAAGGTAAAAGTAGCTGTTGGTTCATTTTCTAATACGGATTTTATCATCGATAAAATAGGCGTAATTCCACTACCCGCCGCAAATCCAAGATAATTTTTATCCGCTGTTGGCTCTAAAATAAATTTCCCTTCTGGTTCAGAAACTTCTAAAATGGTATTTTCTGTTAAATCCGTAGTTGCATAGGTTGAAAAAATTCCTTTTTCCACTGCTTTTACCGCTACTTTTAGTTGATGACTATTTGGAGAAGCACAGATAGAATACGCTCTTCGAACTTCCTGACCATTTAACGTTGCTTTAATAGTAATATATTGTCCTGCGATAAAAGTATAAACTTCTTTTAATTCATCAGGAATTGTAAATAATATAGAAACAGCATCGGCAGTTTCTTTGATTATTTTTTCAATATTTAATTTATGAAATATAGCCATGTATTGTGTAAGTTAGAACTACAAAAATAAGCAATAGTAAGCAAATGATTTGTTAGATTTTAAATTTTATGAGCGCTAAGAATATTATTTTTATAAGAATTATTTTCCCGCAACTACAATTACAATTTCTCCTTTAGCAGGTTTTGCGGTATAATACGATAACACTTCTGCTACTGTTCCTCGTTTGGTTTCTTCGAATAATTTTGTCAATTCTCTAGAAACTGATATCTGTCTGTCTTGTCCAAAATATTCGCCAAAATGAGCTAATGTTTTTAATAATTTATGAGGACTTTCATAAAAAATCATGGTTCTATTTTCTTCGGATAAAAGCGTTAAACGGGTTTGTCTTCCTTTTTTGACAGGTAAAAATCCTTCGAAAACAAATTTATCATTTGGTAAACCAGAATTTACTAAAGCAGGTACAAAAGCAGTTGCACCAGGCAAACATTCTACCTCAATATTTTGTTGTACACAAGCTCTTGTTAATAAAAACCCAGGATCAGAAATAGCTGGAGTTCCAGCATCAGAAATTAAAGCACAAGTTTCTCCATTTTTTAATCGATTTAAAACACCATCAACAGATTTGTGTTCGTTATGCATATGATGGCTATACATTTGTGTTCCAATTTCAAAATGTTTTAACAATTTTCCACTAGTACGTGTGTCTTCTGCCAAAATAAAATCGACTTCTTTTAAAATTCTAAGTGCTCTTAAAGTAATATCTTCTAAATTCCCGATGGGAGTTGGTACCAAATACAATTTGCTCATACAGCAAAGCTACAACAAAGTTTTTATAGTACATTTGCGCTATGCCAAAAAAGCTGTTAAAAAATATTAATTTTCCTTCGGATATAAGGAAATTATCTGCTGATAAACTGCCATTATTAGCCACAGAATTACGCGAATTTATTATTGATATTGTCGCTACAAAAGAAGGTCATTTAGGCGCAAGTTTAGGCGTTGTTGAACTCACAATTGCCTTGCATTATTTATTTGATACACCAACCGACCAATTAGTTTGGGATGTTGGACATCAGGCCTACGGACATAAAATTTTAACAGGCAGAAAAGATGTTTTTCATACTAACCGACAATTAGGCGGTATTTCTGGTTTTCCAAAACGTAGCGAAAGTAATTACGATACTTTTGGCGTTGGGCACTCTTCTACTTCTATTTCTGCGGCTTTAGGAATGGCAATTGCTTCTAAAATACAAGGAAGTGAAAAACATCATATTGCTATTATTGGCGATGCTTCTATTGCAAGCGGAATGGCTTTTGAAGCGTTAAATCATGCAGGCGATACGGATGCTAATTTATTAGTTATTTTAAATGATAATGCCATTGGAATTGATCCTTCGGTTGGTGCTTTAAAAGGATATTTAACTCGGATAAAAGACAGTAGATTAAGTATTGAGCAACACAATATTTTTGAAGCCTTAAATTTTGAATATTCAGGTCCTATTGATGGTCATAATTTTGAAGAACTTTTATCAGAATTAAACCGTTTAAAAGAAGTTAAAGGACCTAAGTTTTTACACATAATTACCACCAAAGGAAAAGGATTACTTCAGGCTGAACAAGACCAGGTAAAATACCATGCTCCTGGTAAATTTGATAAAATTTCAGGCGATGTATTGCCAAAAAAACAAAGTAAATTCACCAAGTTTCAAGATGTTTTTGGGAAGACATTAATTGAATTGGCGCATCAAAATAAAAAAATTGTAGCCATTACACCTGCAATGCTTTCAGGAAGTTCTTTAAATGAAATGTTAGCCGAATTTCCTGAACGTACTTTTGATGTCGGTATTGCCGAACAGCATGCCGTTACTTTGGCTGCAGGAATGGCAACTCAAGGAATTATTCCATTTTGTGCCATTTATTCTACTTTTTTACAGCGTTCTTACGATCAAATAATTCATGATGTTGCCTTGCAAAATTTACCTGTTATTTTTTGTATCGACAGAGCTGGTTTGGTTGGGCAAGATGGTGCAACGCATCACGGAGTTTTCGATTTAGCGTATTTACGCTTAATTCCAAATATGATAATTTTTGCACCTCGTAACGAAATCGAACTTCGAAATATCATGTTTACGGCACAATTAGGCTTAAAAAATCCGATTGCAATTCGGTATCCGAGAGGTTTTGGGAACTTAGAAAATTGGCAACTTCCTTTTGAGAAAATTCAAATAGGAAAAGGTGTTTGCCTTCAAAAATTAAATAATCACCTTGAAAAATCATTTGAAAAATTAAAAAATAAAATAGCCATATTATCCGTAGGAATAATAGCAAATACTATTTCTGACGCTATAAATCAACTAGAAAATAGCAATAGTGTAGCGCATTATGATATGCGTTTTGTAAAACCTTTGGATAAAAAATTATTAGAAACTATTTTTACTAATTTTGATAAAATAATCACGCTAGAAGATGGTACAGTAAAAGGTGGTTTTGGCTCTGCTATTTTAGAATATGCATCTGAAAAAAACTACAAAGGAAGTATTGATATTTTAGGGATTCCTGATAACTTTATTGACCACGGAACGGTGGAAGAATTGCAATTTTTATTAAAAATTGATTCAAAAAGTATCCAAGAAAAAATTGAAGAATTATTAGAACCTGTTTAAACTTCATTTTAAAAAAAAGCGAATCCGTCAATCTGAATTTATTTCAGATTCACATCCTGATTTTCCACAGTTCTCTTATTGGTGCGATGCTGAAATAAATTCAGCATGACGATAGTTTATAAAAACTAAAAAAGCGAACCCATTTAGATTCGCTTTTTTTATATAAATTATAGTTTCTTAGTTCTTTAATGCTTCCGCACCACCAACAATTTCTAAGATTTCATTGGTAATTGCTGCTTGACGTGCTTTGTTATACGTTAATAATAATTCATCACGTAATTCAGTAGCGTTATCAGTTGCCTTGTGCATTGCAGTCATACGAGCTCCGTGTTCTGATGCAAATGAATCACGAATTGCTTTGTATAATTGTGTTTTTAAAGATTTAGGAATCAATTCTAAAACAATTTGCTCTTTAGAAGGTTCATAAAGATATTCTAAAGCTACCTTTTTATCTTCACCTTCTACTGATTCTATTGGCTCAATTGGTAAAAACTGCTCTAATTGTGGAATTTGCGTTGCAGCATTTTTAAATTGATTATAAACAAGTTCTATTTTTTGATAAGAACCTGCTACATATAAATCCATTATTTTTTGTGCAACTTGGGCAACGTTATCATAGGTTAAATCATCAAAAATATCATTTCTATTTTCAATAATAGTATGTTCTTTTGATAAAATATCGTCTCCTTTTTTACCTATTGTTAACAAATCAACAGCAACATTACTGTATTTTTCATCAATAGCTTTTATTGTTCTTTTAACAATAGAAGAGTTAAAACCACCACATAAACCTCTATTGGAAGTAATTACCACTAATAATACATTTTTTACTTCTTTTTGAGTTGAATATACACCTCCAGCATCACTATCTAAAGTAGCGCTTAAGCTTTGTAATAATTCAGTAAGCTTAGAAGAATACGGGCGCATTGCCGTAATTGCATCTTGAGCTTTTTTCAACTTTGCTGCCGATACCATTTTCATGGCAGAGGTAATCTGCATTGTTGATTTTATCGAAGTAATTCTGTTACGTATTTCTTTTAAATTTGCCATACAAATAGTAGTTAGCATTTAATATTCAATATTCCGAACATTTTAGAATATCTAAAAATAGTTGGAATATTGAATATCAAAATTATTTATTAAGCCTTAAATTTAGCAGAAATTTCTGCTGCTGCTGAAGTTAAAACATCGGTTACTTCATCAGTTAATTTCCCTGCTTTTAAAGTATTTAAAGTTGCTCTGTGCTTTGCATTTAAATACTGAAGATAATCACTTTCAAATTCTTTTACCTTATTTACAGGTACATCTTTCAACAAGTTTTTAGAACCTGCATAAATAATAGCAATTTGATCTTCAACAGTATAAGGATCGTTTTGTGCTTGCTTTAAGATTTCAACATTACGTTGACCTTTAGAAATCACGTTCATAGTAGCCGCATCTAAATCAGAACCAAACTTAGCGAATGCTTCTAATTCACGATATTGTGCTTGATCTAATTTTAACGTACCAGATACTTTTTTCATAGATTTAATCTGAGCGTTACCACCAACACGAGATACCGAAATACCTACATTAATTGCTGGACGAACACCAGAGTTAAATAAATCTCCATCTAAGAAAATTTGCCCATCAGTAATCGAAATTACGTTTGTTGGAATGTATGCTGATACATCTCCTGCTTGTGTTTCAATAATTGGCAATGCCGTTAAAGAACCTCCACCTTTTACGATTGCTTTTAAAGAATCAGGTAAATCGTTCATTTCACTAGCAATTTTATCGTCATTGATAACTTTTGCAGCACGTTCTAATAATCTTGAGTGTAAGTAAAATACATCTCCAGGATATGCCTCACGTCCCGGTGGTCTTCTTAATAATAAAGAAATTTCACGGTACGCAACTGCTTGTTTTGATAAATCATCATAAACAATTAAAGCAGGTCTTCCTGTATCTCTAAAAAATTCTCCAATTGCTGCTCCTGCGAAAGGTGCATATACTTGCATTGCTGCAGGATCTGATGCATTTGCCGCTACAATTGTAGTATAAGCCATGGCACCTTTATCTTCTAACATATTAGCGATTGCCGCTACAGTAGATGCTTTTTGACCAATAGCAACATAGATACAATACACTGGTTTCCCAGCATCATAAAATTCTTTTTGATTTAAAATAGTATCAATAGCTACGGTAGATTTACCAGTTTGACGGTCTCCAATGATTAACTCACGTTGACCACGTCCTACAGGAATCATCGCATCAATAGATTTGATACCAGTTTGCATTGGTTCAGTTACAGGCTCACGATAAATAACCCCAGGAGCTCTACGCTCTAAAGGCATTTGGTAAGTTGTTCCTTCAATAGGTCCTTTACCATCAATTGGCTGCCCTAATGTATTTACAACACGTCCTACGATTCCTTCTCCAGCTCTTAAAGAAGCAATTCTTTCTGTACGTTTAACTGTAGATCCTTCTCTAACTGAGGTCGATGTACCTAATAATACAACTCCTACATTATCTTCTTCTAAGTTTAATACGATACCTTCTAATCCGTCACCGAATTCTACTAATTCACCATATTGTACATTAGACAAACCGTAAACACGAGCAATACCATCACCTACTTGTAATACGGTACCTACTTCATTTAATGAAGCTTTAGATTCGAAGTTTGATAATTGTTCTTTTAAAATTGCTGAAACTTCAGCTGGTTTAATTCCTGCCATCTTATTTCTTTGGATGTATAATTAAATTTGTGAAGTGTTATGACTAGTGTCAAATTCTCTTCTTAACTTGTTGAACTGATTAGAAATACTTGCATCATACTGCACATCTCCAACACGTAAAATAAACCCTCCTATAATAGATGGATTTACTATATTTTCTATACTTGCGCTATTTCCTGTTAAAGAAACAATTTTCGCTTGTATTTTATCTTCTAATTCTTTTGTTAAAGCTACTGCAGTAGTAACTTTAGCGAGTTGTATTCCTTTATACTGATTATAAATTAGCGAATATTGTGTTGCAATTGACGCTAACATTGTCATACGTTTATTTTGCTCTAATACGTTAAATAAACCTTTTATAACCTTGTCTACTTTATCACCAAAAAGGGCTATTAAAACCTTCTTTTTATCTTCAGTTTTAACGATTGGACTATTAAGCATTCTTTTTAAATCTTCACTTTCTTCAATAGTATCAGCAATCAGCTTCATATTATCGTTTACTAGCGAATCTTTATTGGTTTGTTTTGCTAAATTTAATATTGCTTTTGCGTAACGCAATGCGGGTCTTGCTCCTTTCATCGATTGCTTAATTTAAAGTAACCTCTTTTAACATTCCTTCAACTAATTTGAATTGATCTGCTGGTGAAGTTAATTCTTTTTGCACTAATTTCTGAGCGATTTCGATAGATAAATCTCCTACATTTTTCTTTAATGTAGCAATTGCAGCTTGTTGCTCTTGTTTTATAGTTGCTTTTGCATTTTCGATCATGCTAACAGTTTGTGCTTGTGCTTCTTCTTTTGCTTCTGCGACAATATTTTCTTTAATATCACGAGCTTCTTGCATCATTGCATCTCTTTCTGCACGTGCTTCTTTTAATAATTTATCATTATCAGCTTGTAAATTTTGCATTTCTTTACGAGCATTTTCAGCTTGATCTAATGCATTTTGAATTCCTTCTTCTCTGTCATTTAAGGCAGTTAAGATAGGTTTCCAAGCAAATTTCATCATTAAAAAAATCAAGATTAATAAGATAAAAGCTTGCATTGCAAACAACCCTATTGAAAAATCATTAAAAATTCCCATACTACTTAATTTTGTGTTTTTTTTTATTGTTTAATAAAACACTTCTGCAACCAATCGTTGCAGAAAGTGTTTCTTTTTAATTTCGGGAAGATTATCCTAAAAGTAAAGCACCAAATGCTAAACCTTCTAATAATGCTCCAATAATAATCATTGCTGTTTGGATTTTTCCAGCTGCTTCAGGTTGACGTGCGATAGCTTCCATTGCGCTACTTCCGATTTTCCCTAAACCTAATCCTGCTCCGATTACGATTAATCCTGCTCCTATTAAAGTCAGTTCCATACTAATTGATTTATATTAAATTAAACAAAAAATTTCATTTTACTAATGGTGTTCATG
Source organism: Tenacibaculum piscium (assembly GCF_021390755.1). Taxonomy (NCBI): domain Bacteria; kingdom Pseudomonadati; phylum Bacteroidota; class Flavobacteriia; order Flavobacteriales; family Flavobacteriaceae; genus Tenacibaculum; species Tenacibaculum piscium. The sequence continues at coordinate 92,190 of NZ_JAJGWR010000004.1, forward strand.
TTCTTCTACTGCCATACCGATAAACAATGAAGATAACATTGTAAATATGTAGGCTTGTAAGAAAGCGACCAATACTTCAATTAACGTTAAAAATAACGTTAAAAATATAGATACACTTGTAGCACCTGCTGTTCCAAACTTCGCTTTTAATACAATCATTAAAGCGGCAATACCCATTACTACTGAATGACCTGCTGTAATATTAGCAAATAAACGTACAAATAACGAAAAAGGCTTCGTTAAAATCCCTAAAAATTCAATAGGTGCTAAAACAAATTTCATAACGACAGGTACTCCTGGCATCCAAAAAATATGTTTCCAATAGTCTTTATTCGCTGAAAATTGTACTATAAAAAAGGTGAAAAGAGCCAAACAAACTGTTACAGCTAATTGTCCTGTAATATTAAATCCTAAAGGAGTTAATCCTAATAGGTTTGAAATCCAGATAAAAAAGAAAACAGTTAATAAGAATCCCATAAATTTACGGTAATGCTTTTCACCGATATTCGGTCTTGCTATTTCATCACGAACATACAATACTAAAGGCTCTAAAACTCTTGCAAACCCTGTTGGTATAGCTCCTTTTTTATATCCTTTGGCTAATGATCTGAATCCAAAAATCATTAATAAACCTACTAAAAACATTCCAAATACACTTTTTGTGATAGAAAAATCTATTACTTTATGTGCATTAGTAGCATGATGTGCTTCATCAAAAGAAACGGCAGTTTCTCCTTCATTTAATTCGTAAATTTTACTGTGAATTTTAGTTAATTGCACATCGTCTGCAGTTACGACTACATGACCATCATCATTATGATGAAATGCTGAAGACATAAAAGTTTTCAATCCTTTACTTGTCCAAACAATAACTGGTAATGCAAATCCCACGTGTTTTCTTTCATTTTGATCATTTGTATAAGAAAATAATGAAAAATCGTGTGAATCTGCTAAGTGATGCTTTTTGTATGCTTCAATTTCTTCCTTTGTGTTTACACGTCCACCATCTTCTAAAACAGCATGTTCATCATCTTGTAATACAACAGGTTCACTTTCTTGTAAAGTAGTATTTCCACCTTCAGCGAACACTGAAAATGATATAAAAACTAGTGCAAGTATTGTTAAAAACTTGATAGATTTTGTTGCTATCATCATATCTTAAATTTGAATAAAGGTTTAAGGTCTGTAAATTTCCGTGCAAAGGTACATATTTAATTAAAACTACAAACCGTTTTTATCTTAGTTTTTTTTTGATTGTAAACTAGCTATTAAAAGTGGCTAAAAAAAAGCAAACTACTTATTGTTTAACAACTTAAAAACGCCCATTGCTTCGGTTGTCAAAAACAAAAATAAGGGTACCACTAGCGATATTCGTGCGGGCTGGATGAGTTTTACTTCTGTAAATACGTCATTTTTAAAAATTAAAACAAAGAAACCTATCTTTAAAAGCATCGATGCTAAATAGACATACCCAGCTTCATTTGGCAGCGTATCGGCGATAAATTCGAGGATTATATATACCAAACTTGTTGCGATGACATGAAATAAATACATCGAAAGTAGTGAATAGGGCAATACTACTTCTTGCATTTTTAAGATATATGTATGCAAAAAATAGCTTACTGCAAATAACAATAGTACTGCAGTAATAAAATACAAAATACGTTTACTCATTATAAATTTATATATTTTTACTTAAAAAAATCCCTTAAATATTTTAAAGATATTTATTTAGATATTTTAGAAACTTGCGATATTACCGAAAACATTGCTACAAAAACAGCTACTAACGTACATATTTTAGTATACAATTCGTTTTCATTGATATAGTTTGCATCTAGCCATTGACCGAGTAAATTCCCTAAATAAATGGTGATTCCCATTTGAAAAGCGATACTGGTAAACTGAAGATATTTACTACGCGGTTTTTTCTTTATGTTTTTGTTCATTATTATTTAATTCTTTTACGCTCCCTTTCATGGCGCAGGTTGCGTTGAAAGAAGCTCCTGGTTCTACGGATAATTTACCAATAATAACATCTCCATTAATATTGGCGGTTCCTTTTACGGTTAAGGTATTTGCTACAATTAATTCTCCTGAAAACTTCCCTTCAATATCGGCATTGGTACAGGTTACTTTTCCTTTAATAAAACCAGTTTGTCCGACAATCACTCTACCTTTTGTATTGATAGTTCCGTCTAAATTTCCATCAATTCTAAAATCTCCTTCTGAAATAATATCTCCTTTTATTTGGGTATTTTTTCCGATTACATTTCTTTCAGAAACTTTATTTTCACTTATTTTTTTACTTTCTTTACCGAACATATTTTAGGGATTTATTTTTTTTAATTGTGCTAATATTTCTGTTGCTTTTTCGCCTTCTTTTGTATTTTGATAGCCCATTGCTACAAATTCTAACGCTTTTATATAGGTTTTTTTGTCTTTATATTTACCGATAGCGATTGCTTTTAACAATACAAATTTAGGGGTTAATTTTGATTCTATACTACTTAAAGATAGCCTATCGATTTCTTTTACGACTTGTTCGAATTTATTTTCTTTATATAAGTAATAAATTTCTTTGTATTTTTTATTTGCGATAGCTTCTTGACTATTTTCTGTCTCTTTTTCTGATAATTTTTGAGTTGGGTTTCGAATTATTTTAGCGAACCTTGTTTGTGGATATTTTGTTAGAATACTATTTTTATATTGATTTGCTTTTTCAAGATTATTAATTCCTGTATAAATTTGATATAAGTGATACTTTATAGGTAATTCTAGGGAATTATCATGTTGTTTATCTTGTTCTTTTTGCAAACGTGTTAGGTTTTTAATGGCAAGATTGCTATTTATAAATTGTTCTTTATAGAGTAATCCTAATTGATATAAGGCATCATTACGTTTTTCGATTAATGTTGTAATCTCTTTTTCATCAGTAGGGATTTCGTTTAAATAGGTTGCTATTTCGTAGCGTTTATCGGTTATTTTTGTTGTTGATTTTTCATCAACAATAGTAACGAGATTATTATTATTAGTTGTTGTTGCTGAGATTCGCCAATTATCTTCTAACAGACGTGTTCCCCAATTTTTTTGAAAGGCTATTTTTCCAAACGCTAAAGCTTGCGTATTATAGAAATACCATTTTCCTTTATTGTTAGCATTGTTGGTTTTATTTGCGAAATCATTGGTAAAACTTCCAAAGGAATTGCCAAAATTTTGAGCATTTAACGCTTGTTGTTTTTGAGCTTCGTCTTGTTGTTTTATTTTTGCGATATGCTGTTGAAAAAAAGCATTTTTTTCTTGATTTGTCATCGCAACTAGGCTTAGAATACTATCATTATTTTTAACGATTTCTTCGTATTTTCGTAAGGTTGTGAGTCCTTTATTTTTTCTTCGGATTCTTCGGATTCGTTTTTCGAGTTCAAATTCTTTTGGCGTAACATTTAAAACGCTGTCATAATAATTACCTGCTAGCACGTATTTTTGGGTATCGAAAGCGATATTTCCTAAACGTTCGTATGCGTATGTTTTTTGATATTCGTTATTATGTTTTGCGTTTAATGATTTTTTAAAATAGTCGATGGCATTTTGGCGATTATTTCGACCAATTTCGAGGACTCCTGCTTGATAATATAAGGCGTTTAAAAATTTTCGATTATCGGAATTTCGGATTAATTTTTTCAATTTGGCTAATACAATAACAGATGTGCTATCATTTGGAGTATTTTTTGCCATTTCGATGGTTGCTCGAATTCGGTATTTGTAGGGTGCTTTTTTTATTTCTGATAATTTTTCAAATACGATACGTGCGGAATCTTTATAGTTTAATTGGCTATAAATTTGCCCTAAAACGAACATATTTCGAGATGCTTGTTCTTTATTTTTAAATATTTCAGTTGTTTTTGTTAAGTGTTCAATTACTTTTTGAATGCTATCTGTTTTTTGATACGCCATTGCCATTGCGGTATGTGCTTGTTCTTTGATGACAGCTGGTAATTGTTTTTCATTTTTTTCAACTTCCAATAGAAATTTGAGTGATTCTATGGCTAATTTTTCATTATCGAGTCGAATATTTGTTTTAGCGCGCCAAATTTTCGTTTGGTTGATAAGGCTTGCATTTGGATAATTTATGATACTATAATTAAAGGCTTCTATCGCAGGAATAAAGCGTTGTGTGTAGTATCTTGCTTTTCCTAATAGTAGATAAGCGTCATCAATTTGGCGATTTTTTTCATATCCATTGATATTCATGGAATGTTTTTGAATTGCTTTTACGGCTTTTTCTTCTGCTTTTTCGAAATTGGTTAATGGTTTTTGATTTTCATCATCTTCTATTGTTTGATTTTCATCAAATCCTGCACCTGGTTGTAGTGTTGGGAGTACGATTTCGGTTTCATCAAAAGTGATGGGTTCAATTTGTAATTGTTTCCAGAAATTATCTTGATGTTTATCTTGAATTTCTTGAAGTCCTTTTAAGTAGGCTTGTTCACCATTAAACAGCACGTTATATTTTGTAGTAAGTGCGTGGAAGTTTCGATTTAAAAAAGTATCTTTTTTCACACTACAAGAATATATTGTAGTTAAAATCAAGTTAAAAACTAAGAATTTTGATAATTTATTCATATAGTTACGCTTTTACTGTACAACAAGTATATTTGGGTATTTATTGTAGGTAAAGGTGTAAAAATAGCAATAAAAATATAAAAAAGCATCAATATAATTGATGCTTTTTTATATTCTTTTTAAAATAAAATGGGCTTATTTTATGTGCATTGATTTTGCAATTGCTTCTAATTCGAATAAAAAATCACGTTTATTTACCGAAGGTGCGTAGGTAAATCCTTCAAAAATCACCAAGCGATTATTTTTTTTATCAATGATTGTATAATTAATAAATGGCCCTGCCATAAAATCATTTTTCACTTCCCATTTCCCGCGTGTTTCGTAGGCTTTTTTACCATCAATTTGAGCATCAAAAGTAAAAGGTGTGTAAGCTTGTTCGGTAATCATATACATTCCTTCTTTGCTTCCTGGTATGTGTTTTTTACCAATGGTATCCCGAACTGCGGTAATATTATCGGCAATAGTATTTTCATCTTTTAAAGGAACGGTGTATAGTAGAATATTATTTGTTCCATCGCCACGGGCAATACCGCTTCGTAAATGCTGACGAAACCAAATAAAATCACCTGTATCTTCAACCAATCTAAATCTTTCAGGAATATCAATAGTTACACCGATATTTTTAATGGTTTTAAATTGAGTTTCATCAATACGTTCTTTTTTAAAGATATTTTGAGTAAATTTAATATCTTCATCTTTAAAGATTTGTATAATTTCTTTGCCTCTTTTTTCAAGTAATGTTAAAATTTCTGCTTTATTTTTAGCGGTCGCATGCACGATAATTTGTGGTTTTGCATACCTATCTTTTTCAATAGCAATACTTTCTTTAGCGCCTTCTTTGATAAGAAGCACGGCTTTTGCGTGTCTCATAAAGCTACTAAATCCACTAGGATCTATTTGACTTACTGATAATAATGTTTCTGGCTGTGGCAATCCCACTTGCGATTCTCCAAATACAGTTCGTATTTTATTTCCGATTTTCCCTTCCCAATCTGCTCCTTTTACAACTACAATTATTTTGTTGGTATTTCCATTAGATGTTGGTAACGTGTAGCTATTTTTTGCGTTGTTTGTTTTACAAGATGTTGCAAAAATTGTTAAAACAAGCAAGCATATTATTTGTTTCATAGGTTTTTTTTTGGGGTTAGATTTTATCTTTAAATTTTATCCTTTAAAAATTTTAAGTTCCATTCCTGGCTTTAATCTTTTTACACTCCAAATATTGTTCCATTTTTTAATTTGTTCTATAGAAACTGATGGATATTTTTTGGAGATTGTCCATAAAGAGTCACCATTTTGCACGATATAAACCTGATGTGCTCCTTTTGGCAATGGATATTTTCTTTTGGATGTTTTTGTAGAGGCTACTAATTTCTTCGGATAAATATTTAAGCGTTGTCCTATTTTCAGGCGATGATTTCTCATACCGTTCCAACGTTTGATATCACTAACTCTTACGCCAAATTTATGGGCTATTTTCCCTAGATAATCACCACTACGTACTTTATATCGGGTACGTTTTTCGGCTTCAAAAAACTTAGGAATTGGTTTTTCTATTTTACTATCATCAGTATTTGCTAATTGATAAATAGCTTTTTCTTGTTCTAAAAAGTCGATTATATTTTTTCGAGGCAATCTAAGAGCATAATTTTTATCGGCTACATACGGAATAATATCTAATTTATATGACGGATTTAAGAAGGATAATAATTCGGTATCAATCTTTGTTTTTTCTGCTATTTGATCAAAAGTTACGGTTCTTTTTACACGAACGGTATCAGTTTCAAAATGAAAAATTGTAGGTGGTGCAGGATAAATCGCATGTTCTTCTGCATATTCAAAAATATACATGGTTGCATAAAAAGCGGGAACATATCCTGCTGTTTCTCGTGGTAAATACGGACGAATATTCCAATAATTTCGGTATCCTCCTGAGCGTTTAATCGCTTTAGAAACATTTCCAGGACCTGAATTGTAGGCTGCTAAGGCTAAATCCCAATCGCCAAAAATTTTATATAACTGACTTAAATATTTACACGCAGCGATAGTCGATTTCACAGGATTTTGACGCTCATCAACATAAGAATTTACCTTTAAATCAAACTGAATTCCAGTACCATACATAAATTGCCAAAGTCCTGTTGCGCCAACTCTAGAGCGTGCGTCAGGGCGCAATGCTGATTCTACAATGGCTAGATATTTCATTTCTAACGGAACATCAAACTGATCTAAATATTGTTCAAACATCGGAAAATAATAGTGAGCCTTTGCCATTAAAGCAGGATAATATTTTGTTCGATATTTTAAATAACTGTTAATTACTTTTTCTAACGATGGATTATAGGCTAAATGAAAAGGTGTTTTTACATTTAAATCTTGCAAACGTTTTTTGAGTAAATCGGTAGAAAGTATTGAGGTTGTATTCTCAAGAATATCTTTATCATTAATTACATATTGAATGCTATCAAAAGACGATGAATTAAATTTTTCTTCTATTAATAAACTATCAATAATTTTCAAATCGGCATCAGTAAATAGTTCTTGATATTTTTTAAGTTTAGAAGCATCAATAACCGTATCGACAACAGTTCCTATAAAATTAGAATCAATAGTGATTTTCGTTATATCGGTATTTTTGATGTTTTGACTATTTTTGATGTTTTTGATATTTTTAGTCGTATTGATAGTCATAAAAGTACTATCAACAGCAACGGGCTGTTGTGCAAAAACGAATGCGGTAAAAAAAAGTAAGAGTAAATTTTTCATAATTGCTATAGTTTACTTTAATATGTTTTAATCTATTTTGATATTATTTTTTGATATATTTTGAGGTATTTCAATCTGTTTTATAAAGCGATTTTTTAAATGGCTAATTCAACAACGATAGGACAATGGTCAGAATGTTTTGCTTCTGGTAAAATATAGGCTTTAGAAATTTTATCTTTCAAAGGTTCAGCAACCATAGCATAATCTAAACGCCAACCTTTGTTATTTGCTCTAGAATTTGCACGATAACTCCACCAAGAATACTCTTGTTTATCTTGATTTAAATAACGGAAACTATCAATAAATCCGTTGTTGATAAATTCGCCCATCCATGTTCGTTCTTCGGGTAAAAATCCTGAAACGCCTTTCATTTTTGGATTGTGAATATCTATTTCTTGATGACAAATATTATAATCGCCACAAATCACTAAATTCGGAATTTCTTGTTTTAAAGTATCAATATATTCTTGAAATTCATCCATATAATTGAATTTAAAATTCAAGCGTTCGGAATTTGTTCCTGACGGAAGATATAAGCTCATCACGGATACTTCATCAAAATCTACCCGCAAATTTCTTCCTTCAAAATCCATGGCTTCGATTCCTGTTCCGTATTCAATATGATTTGGTTTTTCTTTACAAAAAACAGCCACTGATGAATAGCCTTTTTTTTGTGCTGAAAACCAATAATGATAGGGATATCCAGCATTTTCAAAAGTTGTAACATCGAGTTGTTCTTTATGAGCTTTGGTTTCTTGAATACAAATCACATCAGGATTTTCAGTTTCTAACCAATCGATAAATCCTTTTTTTAAGGCGGCTCTAATGCCGTTTACGTTGTATGATAGTATTTTCATGAGTATTTTACATATTCATTTCAGGAATTTCTCCTTCTATAATTAAATTTCCTTTCGTTGCTTTTTTTATTTCATCCACAGAAACACCAGGCGCTCTTTCAAGCAGATAGAAAGCATTATTTTTAACTTCTAAAACGGCTAAATTGGTCACTATTTTTGTAACACAACCAACGCCGGTTAAGGGCAGAGAGCATTTTTCTAAAAGTTTAGATTCGCCACGTTTATTAGTGTGCATCATCGCTACAATAATATTTTCTGCCGATGCTACTAAATCCATAGCACCGCCCATTCCTTTTACCATTTTTCCAGGGATTTTCCAGTTGGCGATATCACCATTTTGTGCAACTTCCATGGCACCTAAAACGGTTAATTGCACGTGTTTTCCTCGGATCATTGCAAAGCTCATTGCCGAATCAAAAATAGCGCCACCATCTAATACGGTTACGGTTTGTTTTCCTGCATTTATAAGGTCGGCATCTTCGGTTCCTTCTATTGGAAAAGGTCCCATTCCTAGCAATCCATTTTCAGATTGAAATTCTACTTCAATTCCTTCAGGAATGTAATTTGCAACTAAGGTAGGAATTCCGATTCCTAAATTAACATACCATTTATCTTGTAATTCTTTTGCAATTCTTTGTGCTATTTGTTCTTTTGATAACGCCATTTTTAGTGTATTTTAGGAGTTACAGTTCGTTGTTCAATTCTTTTTTGATAATTTTCTCCCTGAAAAATACGTTGTACAAAAATACCTGGAATATGTATTTGATTGGGATCAAGTGTTCCTGCGGGTACTAATTCTTCGACCTCAGCTACGGTAATTGTTGCTGCGCCGCACATATTCGGGTTAAAATTACGTGCTGTTCCTTTAAAGATTAAATTTCCAGCAGTATCTCCTTTCCATGCTTTTACAAAGGCAAAATCGGCTTTAAAAGCAGATTCTAACACGTACATTTTCCCATCAAATTCACGAGTTTCTTTTCCTTCTGCGACTTCTGTTCCGTATCCTGCTGGCGTATAAAATGCTGGAAAACCTGCTTGAGCTGCCCTACATTTTTCTGCTAAAGTTCCTTGAGGAGTTAATTCGACTTCAAGTTCTCCTGAGAGCATTTGACGTTCAAATTCTTGATTTTCGCCAACATACGATGCTATCATTTTTTTTATTTGTTTATTTTGAAGTAATAACCCTAAGCCAAAATCATCAACACCAGCATTATTTGAGATGCAAGTTACCTCGCTAACATTTAATTTTACTAATTCAGCAATGGCATTTTCTGGGATACCACATAAACCGAAACCACCTACCATAAAAGTCATTCCGTTTTTTACGTCCATGAGTGCTTCTTGTACGTTATTTACTTTTTTATGAATCATCTTAGTTGCTGTTTTTAGTTTTATTAATCTTATTAGCGATATATTATTTTGATAACAACTATTTTGTTACTATCTATTTAATAATAATTTTCTTAAAAATCGGTATCTCCTTCTTGATTTTCTTGATTGTTATCGGTATTCTTTTTTACTTCATTACAGTTAATGGTAATTGTTAATTCTCCTGTTGGTTTTTCAAAATCTTTTTTACTGATATGCAATGTTGAATCTGCATAACATTTTCGCATGTATAATCCCCAGGTAGGTAATGACATGGTTGCTCCTTGCCCTAAACCGATTCCTTTAAAATGGGTTGCTCTATCTTCTCCTCCTGTCCAAATTCCTGTTGCTAAATTGGGAACAACGCCCATAAACCAACCATCAGATTGATTTTGTGTAGTTCCAGTTTTTCCTGCAATTGGGTTTGTAAATTTATATGGAAAACCTGTATTGGCATCTTTTCTTCGCGTCCAACCAGAACGCAAACGTGCTCCTGACCCCGATTGTGTAACACCTTTTAATAAGTCCAGCACTACATAAGCAGATTCTTCGCTTAAAACTTCTTTTGTTTGCGGAACAAATTCTTGTAGTACAGTACCGTTTTTATCTTCAATTCTGGTAATCATCATTGGGCTTACACGCAATCCTTTATTGGCAAATGTTGAATAAGCGCTAACCATTTCTATTAATGATAAATCTACGGCTCCTAAAGCGATTGCTGGATTGGGATCAATAGTTGATTTTATTCCTGCAGATTGTGCTAAACGTGCTACATTTATAGGCGATACTTTATCAATTAATTGTGCAGTTATCACGTTTACAGAACCTGCTAATGCTTGTTTTAGAGTTAATTCTCCTCCGTATCTATTACTAGCATTACTAGGTGTCCAATCTTTAGGCATTCCGTATTTTTCCTTCGGAATAGTGTATAGAATATTTGGTAATTTATCACAAGGCGACATTTTTAGTTGATTAATTGCCGTTGCATATACGAACGGTTTAAAAGTAGAACCAACTTGACGTTTTTGTTGTTCTACGGCATCATATTTAAAATATTTATGACTGATACCACCAACCCATGCTTTAATATGTCCTGTTTGTGGTTCGATAGAAACTAATCCAGAGCGTAAAAAATGCTTATAATAACGGATAGAATCATAGGGTGTCATCACGGTATCAATGGCACCTTTCCAAGAAAAGACACGCATATCGGTATCGGTATTAAACGATTTTTCAATTTCTTTTTCGCTTTTTCCATCTGATTTCATGCGTCTATAACGTGTAGAGCTTCGTTTTCCTCTTTTCATTATATTCAAAATTTGTGCTTTATCTAATTCATAAAACGGCGCATTTTTATTTTCTTGTTGTTCTTTAAAGAAAAATGATTGCAAATTTGCCATGTGTTCTGTCGTTGCTTCTTCTGCATATTTTTGCATTCTAGAATCAATCGTAACATGTATTTTTAAGCCATCTTTATAGATATTATAAAACTCGCCATTTGGTTTTGGGTTTTCTTTTGCCCATATTTTCAAGCGTTGTTTTAAATTTTCTCTAAAATAGGTTGCCAATCCATCACTATGACTCTCTGGTGTAAAGTTTATTTTTAGGGGTAATTTTTGTAGCGAATCTTTTTGTTGCTGTGTGATAACTTCATTTTTTGCCATTTGCGCAAACACGACATTTCTACGCTGTAAGGATTTGTTTTTAGAGCGTTCTCTATAAGGGTTGTATTGCCTCGGATTTTTTAACATCGCTACTAAAATAGCTGATTCTTGTAAATCTAATTCTTTAGGTTCTTTACCAAAATAAATACGTGCTGCCGAACGAATACCAGTTGCATTAAAAAGAAACCCTTGTGTATTTAGGTACATTGTGGCAATTTCTTCTTTGGTATATTGACGCTCTAATTTTATAGCCACAACCCATTCTTTTAATTTTTGAGAAAGACGTTTAAAAATATTACTAGATCCTCCTTTATTAAATAGATTTTTAGCTAATTGTTGGGTGATAGTACTTGCGCCTCCTTTTCTACCTAAATTAGCGATAGCTCTTGCGGTACCTTTAAAGTCGATACCAGAATGTTGATAAAAGCGTTCATCTTCTGTAGCCACTAGAGCTTTGATTAAATTTTCGGGTAAATCCTTGTATAAAATTGGGGTTCTATTTGCTTTTACGTAGTATTTCCCTAGGGTTTTTCCATCGGCAGAAATCACTTCTGTAGCCAAATCACTTTTAGGATTTTCGAGTTCTTCAAAAGAAGGTAACGCTCCAAAAGTTCCCCAAGATGCTAATAAGAATAGTAAGGAAACGAAAAGTAATCCACTTAATAATATTCCCCAAAACCATTTGATATAGGCACTATAATTGGTTGTTTTCTTGGTTGTTTTATTTTCTGTCATTATTGTAATTTTTCAATTCTAAATCCTACTTCCGAAATACCTTTAAGATTTTCAATTCCTTTAATTTGGTTATTTTTTCTCATAGCTTGTACTATTTTAAAGGTATATTTCCCTGTCTTTGGAAACTGTATATTTTCTTTATAAAAGAGTTTGTTTTCTTTGATAGTTGCGAGTCCTTTCCCTAAAAATTTACCGGTAATATCAGCCATATCATACTCTAATGTATCTACAATTATTTGTCCGTCAGGGAATTTTAATTGTGTAATTAGAAATAGATTTTGATATTGATATTCGTTATTATTTCTAAGATTTATAAAAAGGTTTTTTTTGTTGATGGTATCTTTTATTTCAAAATTAAATTCGATGGCATTTTTTTTATTCCAATGATTATTTGGCAATATTAGATACGTATCATATTCTGCTTTAGAATCACATGATATGATTCCTATTAGCATTAAAAAAAACATAAATACACGATTCTTTTTCATTTTATGATCGTTTTATAATTTGCTTTATGACTCCTTTTTTTGGTTAGTATTTTCGTTAGAGTTTTCGTTACTATTTTCGTTGGTATTTTTTCTTCTTTGTGGTTGATTTCTTCTTGGGTTTGGTTTTTTATGTTGTCCTGAAACGTTTTTTTCGTTAGACGTTGTCGCTACGTTTTTAGCTACATTGTCTTTTGTTATTTTTACAGGTGTTCTTTTATTAGGTTGTTTTTGAACAGATTGCGCTGTTTCTTTTTTATCAATAGGTTTACGAGTTGGTCGTTGTATTCGTTGTGGCCTTTTATTTGGTTGTGCTTTTACAGGCTGTTCTCCTTCTTTTCTAGCAACAGGTTTTTTTACTGGTCTTGGTGTTGAACGTTGTGGTCTTTTATTTGGCTGTGCTTTTACGGGTTGTTCTCCTTCTTTCCTGGCGACAGGTTTTCTTGCTGATCTTGGTGTTACTGGTCGTTGTGGTCTTTTATTTGGCTGTGCTTTTATGGGTTGTTCTCCTTCTTTTCTAGCGACAGGTTTTCTTACTGATTTTGGTACTGGTCGTTGCGGTCTTTTATTTGGTTGTGTTTTTACAGGTTGATTTCCTTCATTTCTGGCAACGGGTTTTCTTGATTTTCTTCTATTATTACGTGATTTTTTTGGTGTATCAAAACGGGTTAAACTATCTTGGCCTACGACATTTTCAAAATCAACTATTGGTGCTAGATTTATCTCTAACTCATATTCATCTAACGGCAAAGCAAGTTCATTATTTTCATTGAGTTCAATAATTTCTTGCACTTGCTCTAACGAGATTCTAAACCACTTAAAACTTTCCTCTTTATAGGTATACCAAAGTATTTTTTTAAAGATATCCATTTTTACAAAAATAGCATCTCCTTTTTCGGTTTTAAGTATTTTATCTTGCTTGGGAAAACTCTGCAAAGCATCTAAATAGGTATCTAACTCAAAATTTAAACAACATTTTAATTTACCACATTGCCCTGCTAATTTTAGCGGATTTAATGATAATTGTTGATACCTAGCAGCAGCGGTATTTACTTTTCTAAAATCGGTTAACCAGGTAGAACAACACAATTCTCTTCCACAAGAACCAACACCGCCTAAACGAGCTGCTTCCTGACGCATTCCCACTTGTTTCATTTCTACACGGATAGAAAAAGTACCTGCTAAATCTCTAATTAATTGACGAAAATCGACACGTTCATCGGCGGTATAATAAAAAGTAGCTTTCGTTCCATCTCCTTGATATTCAACATCAGAAAGTTTCATTTTTAGTTCTAAACGACTAATAATCTCTCTTCCTTTTCGCTGAGTTTCTTGTTCTCTGTCTCTAGCGGTATGCCAAATATCGATATCTTTTTGCGATGCTTTTCTATAAATTTTTTTAACTTCTTCGCTATCTGCAGTAATTTTTCTTTTTTTCATTTGAACCTTTACAAGTTCTCCTGCAAGGGCTACAATACCAATATCATGACCAGATGATCCTTCAACAGCCACAACATCGCCCATTGAGAGGGTTAATTTTTCGGTATTTTTATAAAAATGTTTACGTCCGTTTTTAAATCGAACTTCAAAAATATTAAAAGGAGCTTCGCCTGTTGGCAAAGTCATATTCGATAGCCAATCAAAAACGGCCAATTTATTGCCACTTCCACAGGTACCACTAGCGCAATTTCCATTACTTTTACAACCACCTGGCACTCCGTCTTTGCTCGTTGAACAACTGTTACAACTCATAAAATAGTATATTTTAGAAGTATTTTTTAAATCTGATTTTTGCCAGTATCAAAAAACACTTTTTTATTATTGATTTTCAGTTAGATAAAATTTTTATCGTAACTTTTCTTAATCAGTAAAGATACATATTCTATCGAAAATGGAAAATGGATTTTTTGTATAAAAAAAATGAAAATAAAATCCGATTTGTTTATTATTATTCTCAGACAAAAAAAACACCTAATAATTAACGACAAGTCAATTATTAGGTGTTTTTGAAAAATAATATTTTAACTATAAATTTTTAATGAAATTAAAAACGGTATCCGAATGAAACGCCTCCTCTACCAGAAAATTCAGGAGAATGCTTATCAAAGCCTAAATATCGTCCACCTCCTAAAGAAACATCTAAGGTAAAACCATTTTTATTAACCCATTTCCAACCCAATGCCATTCCAAAAGAGACATCAAAAAAATCATGATAATATTCTTGGTTTGGTGATGAGTAATTATCATAAACAGGCTCATAATAATCTTCTGGGTTTTCTCCTGAAGCAAACTTTGTATATACTTCTGCAAAAAATCCTCTTGCACCATAATCTTGTTTATTAAAAAAATACATTCTAAAAAAAGGTGTTACAGCAAATTTTTCGTAATAAAGATCATCATCTTGAAAATTTAATAACAAAGAAACTCCATATCCCATATTCTGATTATCTACACGCTCATAACTAACGTCAAATGCTCTCATAAAAGCCAAATCAAAGGCATCTATTTTAAATTCATTTTTAGCTGGTGTAATCTTTTCTTCTTTTTCTTGCGTTTGTGCAAAAGCAGTAAACGACATCGCTAATAAAATAATAAATATAATTTTCTTCATGCTTATTTTTATTTAATTTAAACAAATATAATTAAATATTTCAAACCTATATGAATAACTAACAATCAATACACTAATAAAAAACCTCAATTATCAAATGAAAATTGAGGTTTTTTAATTTTTTTTCAACTTAAATAAAGCTAAAAAACACGACTATTTAATCGGTTTTTTTATTTGCGTTTGCCCAATTATCTTTTAATCCAACTGTTTTATTGAAAACTAAATTTTCTGAAGTCGAATCGTCATCAACATTAAAATACCCTAAACGTTGAAACTGAAATTGCTCTCCAATTTTTGCCGTTTGCAAGCTTGGTTCTACAAAAGCAGTAATTTTTTCTAATGAATTAGGATTTACAAATTCCATAAAATCTTTATCTTTATGAGAATCTGGTGCTTCATCAGAAAATAATCTATCGTACACTCTAACCTCCGCTTTTACGGCGTGTTTTATCGAAACCCAATGTAACGTTCCTTTTACTTTACGCTTGCTTTCTTCGGTATCGCTTCCTGATTTTGTTAACGGATCATACGTACAGTGAATTACGGTAATTTCTCCATTTTCATCTTTTTCACAACTTGTTGCCGTTATAAAATACGCATTTTTTAAACGAACTTCTTTTCCTATTTTTAATCGGAAGAATTTTCTATTTGCTTCTTCTCTAAAATCTTCTCTTTCGATATAAATTTCTCTTGAAAAAGGAACAATTCTAGTACCAGAATTTTCATCTTCAGGATTATTTTCTGCAATTAAAATTTCTTCTCTACCTTCAGGATAATTATCAATAATTACTTTTACAGGGTCTAAAACTCCCATAACTCTGTTGGCTTTTTTGTTTAAATCTTCACGAACTTTAAACTCCAATAAAGAAACATCAATGACATTTTCTCTTTTAGAAACTCCAACAGTTTCAATAAAATTACGGATTGAAGCTGGTGTATATCCACGTCTTCTTAATCCAGAAATTGTTGGCATTCTTGGGTCATCCCATCCGTTTACAATGCCATTTTCTACCAAAGTTAATAATTTACGCTTACTCATTATAGTATAGCTTAAATTTAAACGAGAAAACTCGCGTTGTTTTGGTGGATTTGGAAATTCCGTTTTACTATATTCGTACACATTGTCACGAAACCAGTTATATAAATCTCTGTGCGGTTTAAATTCTAAAGAACATAATGAATGTGAAATTTGCTCTAAATAATCACTTTCTCCGTGTGTCCAATCGTACATTGGATAAATAACCCAATCATTTCCTGTACGGTGATGTGATTTTTTCAAAACACGATACATTAATGGATCACGCAATAACATATTTGGCGATTCCATATCAATTTTTGCACGTAAAACATGTATTCCTTCTTCAAACTCACCAGCTTTCATTCTGCTAAATAAGTCTAAATTTTCTTCAGCAGTTCTATTTCTAAAAGGACTATTTATTCCTACTTGCGTTGGTGTTCCTTTTTGAGCGCGCATTTCTTCAGAAGATTGACTATCGACATAGGCTTTTCCGTCTTTTATCAATAAAACAGCCCAATCGTATAATTGTTGAAAATAATCAGATGAATACAATTCTTTATCCCATTGATATCCTAACCAAGTAACATCTTTTTTAATAGCATCTACATATTCTTGCTCTTCTTTGGCAGGATTTGTATCATCAAAACGCAAGTTTACGGGAGCGTCATATTTCTGTCCTAATCCGAAACTAATTCCGATGGCTTTTGTGTGTCCGATATGCAAATATCCATTAGGTTCTGGAGGAAAACGAAAACGTAAATTTTCTTTTGACATTCCATTTGCCAAATCCTCTTCAATAATTTGTTCTAAAAAATTCAATGATTTTTTTTCTTCTGACATTTTTTGTTGAATTGAGATGCAAAATTACGGAAAATTGTTGAAGAAAATTTTATCCTAAAAATAGAAAAGCGAAAATTCTATATAGGATTTTCGCTTTTCTTAAAATTATTTTGTTTGTCTTTTTTATTTACCGTACGAATTATTTTCTAAATTAACATCTGCCATTAATTTTGAAGCATCAATTTGTACTGATTTTACAGTTTTAGAAGTAGTAAAACTATAGGTTGGATGTGCAAATGTCCAATCTTCAATAATTGTTGCTTTTGTTGGTTTTTCACCACGCATCATTCGTAAAGGAATATTAAAAGATTCTTTCGAACCATCAGTATAAACTACCTCAACATCAATAGGCATTGGCATTCTACCAATTCTTTCTAAAGTAATTTCTTTTCCGCTTACTGCTTTTACACCGTAATCTATAGTATGTGTAGTTTGCGTCCATTCATTTAAAAACCAATCTAATTGAATTCCTGAAACTTTTTCAGCCGTTCTTTTGATATCGTTTGGCGTTGGATGTTTAAAAGAGAAATCAGTAAAATATTTTTTTAAGGTTTTAGCCGTATTTTCTTTTCCGATAATATATTCTAGATGCGTTAAGAAAATATTTCCTTTTGAGTAACTTCCCATTCCGTACGCCATATTTGTATGATAGCGGTCGGCGTGTGTAGAAAGAGATTCTTCTAAATTATTTTCTACCACATAATTATAATATCTGTAAGAACCAGCGTGTGGATTTTGATCCTTTTTAGCTAAAATTTCATTTTCGGCTTTGTTAGAAATATAGGTTGTAAAACCTTCATCCATCCAAGAATGTTTAGTTTCATTAGATGCTAATAAAAACTGAAACCAAGTATGTGCTAATTCATGCGCTGTAACGCCAAATAGGCTTCCCCAGTTACGTTTTCCTGTAATTAAAGTACTCATTGCATATTCCATTCCACCGTCACCACCTTGAATTACGGAATATTGTTTATATGGATATTGCCCAATATTCTCACTAAAATAGGTCATTAATTCAGCGGTTTTAGGCTGTAATTTTTTCCAATTTTTCAGATATTTTTTATCTAATGTTTTTTTGTATAAAAAGTGCAAATCGATACCATTTTTCATAGTCAAGATATCGTGTTTATATTCAGGATCGGCTGCCCAAGTAAAATCGTGTACGTTTGGTGCGGTAAACTTCCATGTTAATTTTTGTCCTGAAGGAATTTTTAGAGCATCTTTTTTATTTTCATATCCATGCCCTACTTCCTGCGGATTTTGAAGATATCCAGTTCCTCCAACGGTATAATTTTTATCAATATGAAGCGTTACGTTAAAATCGCCCCAAACACCGTGAAATTCACGTCCTAAGTACGGAGGCGTATGCCAACCTTCGAAATCATATTCTGCCATTTTCGGATACCATTGCGCCATAGATAATGCCACGCCTTCTTCGCTATTTCTTCCAGAGCGACGAATTTGTTTAGGAACTTGTGCATCAAAAATCATATCAAAAGTTACGCTTTCTCCTGGTTGAATTGCTTTATTTAAAGTAACCTCCAAAATAGTTCCAACAGTTTGGTGTTTTACTATTGCACCGTTTTGTTTTAAAGAATTTACTTTGATATAACCTATTTCTGATGCTGATAATTTACTAATTCTATCGCCAACTCTTTTATCTGGATCTTTGATGTTTTTTGAACGCACATCCATTTGAGAATTTGGTTGAAAGGCATTAAAATATAAATGATAAAACACTTTTTTTAATTCATCGGGTGAATTATTGGTGTATATTAATTTTTGCGTTCCTTTATATTGATAGGTTTTTACGTCCATATCAATATCCATCGTATAATCGACATGTTGTTGCCAATAATTTTTAATTATAGGATTATTGACTATTTTTAGTTGATTATTTTCAGTTAGATTTTTCGTGTTTTTTATATTTTTTGCACTTGTTGAAGCACAAGAAATCATCGACAATAATGAAAGTCCTAAGATTATTTTTTTCATATGATTAGAAGTTATATTGATTTTTTATACAAAAAAAAAAGAGCATCAAAATAATGCTCTTTTTAAATTTTTACTATTTTGGGTATTTGGATATTTTTTAGAATTGATTATTTTCTTCCATTTACCATTCTATCTGCCATTCTAACTGCGTTGTAAGCATTTACGACACGTCCAGAAACTGATAAATCAGCAAAAGGCACTAAATCTCCCATAGGATTTTCTCTGGTTTGTGAACCTGGTTTTGTTACTAATAAATCAATTTTAGTTCCAGAATTCATTAAAATATGTTTTACCTGACTTGCCGATAATTCAGGATAATACGAACGTACTAACGCTGCTACTCCTGCTGCCGAAGGTGCTGCCATTGAAGTTCCACTAAACTTTTTATATTCACCATCAGGTGTTGTAGAATGTACGTTTACTCCAGGAGCGAACACATCTACATTTATTTTTCCATAATTAGAAAAACTTGCTGGTAAGTTTTTGTTATAATTTGCGCTCATTGCTCCTAATGTTAGTACATTATCTGCAATTTCATTGACTAAATCTGGAGCATCATTTGGAAATGTTTTTTCAACATCGATATTTTTACCATCGTTACCAGCGGCATTTACGATTAATACATCTTTTTTAGCGGCATATTTAATGGCATCATAAACCCATTCTTTATTTGGTGAAAAATCTTTACCAAAACTAGTATTGATTACTTTTGCGCCATTATCAACTGCGTAACGGATTCCTAAAGCAACATCTTTATCATACTCATCTCCATCAGAAACCGAACGAACTGCCATCATTTTTACATTATCAGCAACTCCATTCATTCCTATTTGGTTATTACGAGTTGCCCCGATAATACCAGAAACATGCGAACCATGTGCTTCTCCTTTTTTAGAATGTCCTGTATTAGCATCACCATATCCTGGTTTATCCTTAATATCGTATGGGTTATCACCTACAACTGCACGATAATCTGTTTTTAAATTATCACCTGCAATTACGCCTTGTGCTTTGATAATTCCATTTTCAAAATATTCTTTAGCTTCTTTAAAATCAGCAAAATAGCCTAACATATTACTAGCTAATGCTTTGGCTTTGTTTAAGTTTACATCACTGGTATTAAGCGCTGCAACTGCTTCTTTTGTATAGTCTGATTTTCCAAAATATTTAGTTAAATTTTTATCAGCATCTGCACAGGCTGTTACTAATTTAGCGTATCTATCTTTTGTTTTTTTAGCGGCATCTACTTTTGTTTCTTGCACTGCTTTTACTTCGGATAAAGTAGCGGCATCTACTAAAGAAGGGTTTCTTAAAATACGTTCATATTCCAAGTGTTCTTTGTATGATTTTCCTAAGAAGTTCCAACCATGAATATCATCAACATAGCCATTTTTATCATCATCAATTCCGTTTGCTGGAATTTCTTTTGTATTTACCCAAGCAACATCGGCTAAATCTTCATGTTTTAAGTCGGTACCTGTATCTACAACAGCAACAATAACAGCGGCATTTTTCTTTCCTTTTAAGAAACTGTATGCTTTATCGACACTCATTCCAGGAATAGAATCGGTTGCTAAATCTAAATGTTGCCAATTATCTTTTTGGTAGGTTGTTAGTTCGGCTTTTTTTGCTGAAATATTGACTACAGTATTACTACCTGTAGGCACGGCTATTTTACTTACGGATGAACAACTTGTTAATATTGAAATTGCTACTGCCGAATAAAACATTGGTTTTAAAACTCTCATAATCTCTATCTTAATTAAATATATCTGTAAATTTATAACGTTCTTTTAAACGGACTCCTTTTTCGGTATGCTTAACGGTAATCACCTCATTATAAGCATCATGTTCTAAGAATAAATAAAATTCTTTATCGGCAGCTTGGTTTAAAAAAATTCTTTTTTCTTCTATTGATAGTAAGGGTCTGGTATCATATCCCATAATATATGGTAATGGAATATGCCCTACGGTTGGCAATAAATCGGCCATAAAAACGATGGTTTTTCCTTGATATTGAATTTTAGGAAGCATTTGTTTTTCGGTGTGTCCGTCCATAAAAAGCACCTCAAAATCGAGTTGATTTTGTTGATTTTTTTGGATAAAATTTAATTGTCCATTTTCTTGAATTGGTTGTATATTTTCTTTTAGAAACGATGCTTTTTCACGAGGATTTGGTTGTGTTGCCCATTTCCAATGTTCTTGATTGCTCCAAACTTTGGCATTTTTAAAAGCGGGCATATAGCCTGTTTTATCGGTATTCCATTGAATTACGCCTCCACAATGATCAAAATGTAAATGTGTTAAAAACACGTCTGTAATGTCATCTCTATGAAAACCGTGTTTTGCTAAGGAAGTATCTAAAGAAAAATCGCCAAACATAGCATAATATCCGAAGAATTTATCGGATTGTTTATTTCCAATTCCAGTATCGATTAAGGTAAGTCGATTACCATTTTGAACAAGCATACATCGCATACTCATGGAAATCAAATTATTACCATCAGCAGGATTTGTTTTTTGCCAAATCGTTTTAGGAACTACGCCAAACATAGCGCCTCCATCTAATTTAAAATTACCAGTTTCTATTGAAAAAATTTGCATACTTACAAAGATGCAGCATTTTAAGGAAACTTTTTGTTAATAAAAACAAAAAAAGACGTTCTCTTTAGAACGTCTTTTAAAAAAATTGAAATTTTTATTTTTTAAAGCTTGCTTTTTTTTAATGAATTAGGATATTTATTCGTTTTCGTTCAGGGCTAATAAAAATCCGATTGTAAAGTTAGCATCCCAATCAAATACAAATCTTTTGCATCCTGTTTCTTCTGCAATTGCTTTAAAGATAGTTAATCCGCTTGCGACTTTTTTCCCTTTTCTTTTTACGACATCATCATAACGACTTACATCTGGAGTTAGCATGGTAAACCTATTTTTATCCGTTCTAAGAGCTTTTGCCATATTATATGGTACACCTCCGATAATAAAGCATAATGATTTTTTTCCTTTAGGAATATGTGCAGCGATGCTTTTTATTTCTTTCGAAACGGTACTATCTGGTATATTATTTTGAAAATATTTAGATCCATAAGAATTTTCACCAACTATTTCTTTCCCTTGATAATATGAAATTTTAGTATTTCCAGAACCGATATCTACTACATAAGCGATGCTTTTAAAATTATTTGGTAAAACAGCTTTCAACGCATAAATCCCTTCTTCTTCTGCGGTAACTTCGTTAACTACATATCCGATGGTTTTTAATTGATTGATAATAATTTTAGACGTATCTGATATTTTTGCCCCAGAACTTACCACAAAATGAATATCTTCGGATTTAACGCCGTATTCAATAATTGATTGAATATAATTTTTAAGTTTTTTACTCACTTCATTAACATTTGTCATTCCTTCTAAAATAAGGCTATTTCCAAATTCTTTACTGATAACTTCGTAGTTACTATCTTTATCAACCTTAACAATAAAAGAGTTAAAACCAGAAGCGCCTAATTCTACGACACCTTTTAAGGTTCCGTTAACAGGTTTTTTTGGTGTGTAATTAAAGCTTGCTACTTTGTCTTCTTTTTGATTATCAACAACGGTTTTAAGTTCTTTTTTTGCTGATTCAGGCGTTTTTTTAGCTTCGGATTTTTCATCTCCACAAGCGCCTAAGAGAAATAAACCTAAAATAATGAAGGGTACTAATACTAACTTTTTCATAATAATAATTTAGGAACAAATATACTTTTTTTGATTTTTTTAACAATATTTTTACATGAACTTATTGTTAAGTTTTTGAGCAAAAAAAAACCTTATAAATCAAAAGACTTATAAGGTTTTGAGAGGTGTCTAGCGGATTCGAACCGCTGTACATGGTTTTGCAAACCATTGCCTAGCCACTCGGCCAAGACACCTTTTAATAATTAAGACTGCAAATTTACATTTTTTTTTTAAAACTTTCCTTTTTTTATAGAAATTTTTATAAAAATGTTATCAACATTATAGCAATACTATGTCAACAACTTATAAACATTTTACGTTAATAGGTACGTACATCTTTTAAAATAATTACGACTTCGGATACATTTCCTCCGATTGGCGGATTAATTTTAGCAACACTAACTTCTGCTTGTTCAACAAGTTGAATTTCTTTGAAGATTCTGTTTAAAATACGCTGTGCAACGTGTTCTAATAATTCCGAACGAATTGCCATTTCTTCTTTTACAATATGATTTAAATGGACATAATCGACCGTATCGGCAAGTTTATCTGTTTTTGATGATTTTTGTAAATTCGCTTTTACCTCAATATCCACACGATATTCTGAACCAATTTTAGCTTCCTCTTCTAAACATCCATGGTTTGTAAATAATCGAATATTATTTACACGTATCGTTCCCGTCGTTTGCGTCTTTCCAGTCGTTTCCATAATTTTCACCTAATTTGCAATCAGAATTTTATTAAACTTATAAACACAAAAATACACTTCTTTTTTTTAAATAAATTTTCACTCGAAAAAAACAGTAATTTTGTCTAGCATCAATACTTCAAATTTATGACTATTTTTATACTTTCTGTAAGCGATCAAATATATTCTACCCAAAGAATATACCAAGAAGCAAGTCGCTCAGGACATACTGTTAGCGTAATTAATCACTTAAAATGTAGCATAAAACTTACCAATGGAAAATCAGCAATTATTTATAACGGTAAAAATATTATTGATATTCCTGATGTAATTATTCCTCGTATTGGTGCTGGTGCCACGCGACATGGCTCGGCAGTCGTTAAAGAATTTGAACTAAATGGCGTGTATAGTACGGCAAGTTCTTTAGGAATTTTACAAGCTCAAAATAAAGCGACGACGCTACAAATAATGAATCAAAAAAAAATTCCGATTCCAAATACTTTATTTTCAGTGAATCCTGAAAATATTGACCAGCAAATTAAAGCATTAAATGGCGCACCAATCATTATAAAACTTCAAGAAGGAACACACGGTTCTGGCGTTATTTTGGCAGAAAGTAATCAATCAGCAAAATCAATTATCGATACCTTTTACAATGCAAATACAAGCGTGTTATTACAAGAATTTATCGCCGAGAGTAATAGCCAAGATATTCGAGCTTTAGTTGTTGGAAATAAGGTTGTATCAGCAATGAAAAGAATAGGTAGTAAAGATGATTTTCGCTCCAATATTCATCAAGGAGGACGCGGTTGTAAAGTTTCCTTATCCGAAGAAGAAATTACCATGGCCATAAAAGCAACAAATTATTTAAATTTGCCCGTTGCTGGAGTCGATTTAATACGCTCTAAAAGAGGCGCTTTATTAATAGAAGTCAATTCCACACCAGGTTTACAAGGCATAGAAACCTATACAAAACAAAACATCGCCAAAGAAATTATTAACTTTTCAGAAAAAAATGTTCACACAAAATTTTAAAAATCAAACCATCGAAATTCAAGGACAACGTGTTGGTTTAGGCGAATCTAAACTTATTAAAATTCCGATCGATAGATTGCCAACAGGTACGCTTATCGAAATTCCTGTGTATGTTTTTAACGGAAAAAAACCTGGTCCAAGTATTTTATTACAAGGCGGTTTACACGGTGATGAAATAAATAGTATCGAACTGGTACGAAGAATGTTAATCGATAAATCCTATAAAATTAACCAAGGATGCGTTATTGTAATGCCGTTATTAAATATTTTTGGATTCTTAAATTTGTCTCGAAATATGCACGGTAAAGATGTAAACAGAAGTTTTCCTGGAGCAAAAAATGGCTCTTTAGCGGGAAGAATGGCTTATTATCTTATGAAAGAATTAGTTAAAAATGTCGATTTTGCCATCGATTTTCATACAGGAGGCGCACAAAGAAGTAATTTTCCGCAAGTACGATATACGCCACAAGATACTCGTGCTTTTCAATTAGCAAAACTATTTAATGCACCTTTATTATTTGAATCAAAACTGATTCCAAAATCATTTAGAAATCAATGTTTTAAAAATAATATTCCCGTAATTGTATATGAAGGAGGCGAATCGTTACGCTTAAATGAACATGCGATTCAAGAAGGAATTAACGGAACATTACGAGTTTTAAAACATTTTAACATGATTTCTCAAACCATTGAAATTCCTGAAAATACAAGCATTCTTATCAGTAAAAAACGAAAATGGATTCGTGCTAAAGTTGCAGGATTATTTAATCCGACAGTTAAAAATGGAGCATTTGTTTTAAAAGGACAAGTTTTAGGACATATTATGGATACCTATGGTAAAACAAATTTTCCTGTAAAAGCACCCGATAATGGCTATATTATCGCTAAAAATAATTTCCCAATCGTAAATATGGGCGATGCGTTATTTCATTTCGGAAATGCGTAATAATTTATCAAAAAGAAGCCGAAATACTACTAAATTTATTAAAAACACACCTATAAATAAATAGCAGTATCTTTGCATCTTCATAGAAGTGCTTATTTTAGAGTATTTCTGAAATAATATATATGACATTTAAATCTTTAGGATTATCCGATGCACTATTAAAAGCCATCGAAGAAAAAGGATACGATACCCCATCACCAATTCAAGCAAAAGCAATACCACCTATTTTAGAAGGGAAAGATGTATTAGCTTCAGCACAAACAGGGACAGGAAAAACAGCAGGATTTACACTACCTGTTTTACAGCGTTTAGCAGAATCTAAACATCCTAAATACAGACCCGTAAGAGCATTAGTGCTTACACCAACAAGAGAACTTGCCGCGCAAGTTCATGACAATGTAAGAGAATATAGTAAGTATTTAGACATCAGATCGACCGTAGTTTTTGGAGGTGTAAAAGCTGCAAGCCAAATAAGAACGTTACGACAAGGAGTCGATATTTTAGTTGCCACTCCTGGTAGATTGTTAGATTTACACGATCAAAAAGCAGTATCATTTAACAGAATAGAAGTGCTTATTTTAGATGAAGCTGATAGAATGTTAGACATGGGTTTTGTTAGAGATATTAACAAAATCATTAGTTTTATGCCTGCAAAACGTCAAAACTTGATGTTTTCTGCAACATTTTCAACAGAAATTAAACGATTAGCTTCAGGGATTTTAAGAAATCCTGTTTCAGTAGAAGCAGAACCTGAAAATTCAACTGCCGAGAAAGTTTCTCAAAAAGTATATGCAGTAGATAAAGGTCAAAAAACAGAAGTAGTTATCAACTTAATTAAAGAAGGTAACTGGAGTCAGGTTTTAATCTTTACAAGAACGAAACACGGTGCAAATAAATTAACTGAAAAGTTAATAAAAGCAGGGATTTCAGCAGCGGCAATTCATGGAAATAAAAGTCAAGGAGCTCGTACAAAAGCATTGGCAAATTTCAAGAATAATACCAACCGAGTTTTAGTAGCTACTGATATTGCAGCCCGTGGAATTGATATTCCTTTATTGCCACACGTTATCAACTTCGAATTACCAAATGTACCAGAAGATTATGTACATAGAATTGGTAGAACAGGTAGAGCAGGTGCAAAAGGTGAAGCGCTTTCATTAGTTTGTAGCGAAGAAACGGAGTATCAAAAGGAAATAGAAAAAATATTAAAGCAAAAGTTAAAAACCGAAATTATTCCTGGGTACGAACCTAGAGATACTGCAGGTCCTAAAAGAGCTGCTACACAAAAGAAGGGGTCTACTGCTAAGAAAAAAGGCGTAGGCGCGAGTCATAGAGGTGGTAGTACTGCTGCAAAACCAAAAAGACAGCGTCCTACTAATAATTCAAGAAGCAACTCAGGAAGTTCTTCTAGAGGAAATTCATCAAAAGGTAGTTCTTCTAGCAATTCTGAAAGTTCATCAAGAAGAAATACAAGAAGATAATTTTTTTTAACTTCTTATAAAAATACTAAAACCTTCAAAGTTTGATTTTCAAATTTTGGAGGTTTTTTTTGGAGCTATTTCCCGCTTTCCGCACTCGCTTTTTTTATTTTTTAAAAAGAAAAATAAAAAAGAGCTCAAACAATTGCTACAATCGGGGCTAGGGATTTTAACTATCTTTAAACGATAGAACAAAACAACTTACAGCTTATTAAAAAAAATTGAAAATCATAAAAAAACACCACACTACAACAACTTTAACCCCAAGTTTTAAGTATTTTTGAACAAGAATTTTAATTGTTAGCATTATGAAATACGACCAAATAAACAGTAACTTATTTATCAAAAATCGCAAAAACTTTATGGCACAAATGAAGCCAAATAGTGTTGCTGTTTTTAATTCAAATGACGTGTATCCTGTAAGTGCAGACAGCATGCTTCCTTTTGAACAACATCGCGATATTTTCTTTTTAAGTGGCGTTGACCAGGAAGAAAGTATTTTACTTTTATTTCCTAATTGCCCAAAAGAACATTTACGTGAAGTATTATTTGTACGTGAAACAAATGAACATATTGCGGTTTGGGAAGGTGCAAAATTAACCAAAGAAAAAGCTACAGAAACTAGCGGAATCAAAAGCGTATATTGGTTACAAGATTTAGAAAAAGTACTTGCCGAAATAATGGCACTTGCCGAAAATGTATACATAAACACCAATGAACATTACCGCGCATCAGTAGAAACAGAAACTCGTGAAGCGCGTTTTACAAAATGGTTATTAGCCAAATATCCTGCACATTCTGTGGCTAAAAGTAACCCGATTTTACAGCATTTACGCTCTTTAAAAGACCAAATTGAATTAGATTTAATTCAAAAAGCCTGCGATATTACCGAAAAAGGATTCAGACGTGTGTTAGATTTTATCAAACCTGGAGTTTGGGAATATGAAATTGAAGCAGAATATATTCATGAATTTATCAAAAATAGATCAAAAAGATTTGCCTACACGCCAATTGTAGCTTCAGGAAATAATGCGAACGTATTGCATTATATTGAAAATAATCAACAATGTAAAGCGGGCGATTTAATTTTGATGGATGTTGGTGCACAATATGCCAATTACGCTTCCGATATGACTAGAACCGTGCCTGTTTCTGGTCGTTTTTCAGAGCGTCAAAAAGCAGTGTATAATGCGGTAAACCATGTAAAAGATGAAGCTACTAAATTATTAGTTCCTGGAACTATTTGGGCTGATTATCATAAAGAAGTGGGTAAAATAATGACTTCAGAATTGTTAGATTTAAAATTAATCGACAAGGCTGATGTTCAAAATGAAGACCCAAACTGGCCTGCATATAAAAAATATTTTATGCACGGAACTTCGCACCACATGGGCTTAGATACCCACGATTACGGATTATTACATCAGCCAATGCAAGCAAATATGGTATTTACCGTTGAGCCTGGAATTTATATTCCTGAAGAAGGTTTTGGTATTCGTTTAGAAGACGATGTGGTAATTCAACAAAATGGTGCTCCATTTAATTTAATGCGTAACATTCCTATTGATGCTGATGAAATTGAAAGTATTATGAATAAATAATAATTTTATTTAAAAGACTATTCTGAAAATAAAGCTTAAAAATTAACAAGAAAATTGTACAAGAATTACAAGGGGCTAAAACCCCTTGTTTTTTTGCTTGAAAACTAAAAAAAATAAAATTATTGCTAAAAATAAAATGTTATGATTAAAAAAAATGTACTACTTATTTTACTATTTACCAGTTGCTTGTCTTTTTCACAATCTAACTGGAAAAAATTTAAAAAATTATCTTCTGCAAAAAAAATATGGATTATTTTTCATCCATTTAAAGCTAAAAAAGCACAACAGATTTCTAAAAAAGCGTATAGAGTTGCCGATTCTATTAAAAAATCGCCAGTATTAGATGGCGATGGTGCAGGCGGGCAAGTTGATGCCTTTCGTCATGCCTTTTGGATGGCTAGTTTGCGTCAAGAAATAGGAAAAAATGCCGCTCGTTCTTTAGGAAAAGCACACGAAAGAGAAAATTATAAAACTTATAAAAAACGAAAACTAGAAGATGGTGTTATTCCTGATAAAATAGCAACAACTATGGATTTGTTTAATAATAATATCGGGTTATCGCTTAGTAAAAAAGGAAAAATAATTCCTCCAAAAAAATTAATCCATAAAGTGATAAAAGCTATTAAAAATGGAAGATTAAAAATCATTAAAAAAGATGCTAACGGAAATTTCTTAACCTGTAATAATACACCAATTTCTGAAAAATCATTAAAAGGAAAATGGGAAAATAATAAGTGTTTAGTTGCTTCTAATCAAGTAAATCAAAGAAAATAAGCGTAAAGAATGGCACGAATTATCAAAAAAAAGAAACAAGATATTGGGCTATCTCCTGATGAATTAATTTTTAGAGGAGAACAAAAAACCGAAGAAATTTTATTCCGAGTTATTGATTTTGACGCACAAAATCTTACCGAAAATACCACTAAAAAAGTAAAAGACCTCAGCGAATTACAACACAGCGATAGCGTAACTTGGTTAAATTTAGATGGATTGCATAATATGGCAGTAATGCAAGAAATAAGTAGTGTTTTTAAATTTAGTCCGCTCGTGATGGCGGAGGTTTTAAATACAGACGCAAGACCTAGAGTTATCGAATATGAAAACTGTACTTTAATAAGTATTAAAATGTTAATGCTCAATGAAAAAAATGGAAAAACAACAGTAGAAAACCTAAGTTTAATACTCACTGAGAAACTTTTATTTTCATTCCAAGAGCAAAAAGGAGATGTCTTTGAACCTGTACGAGAACGCATCAGAAAACAAAAAAAGAGAATTCGAACAGCAGGAACGGATTATTTAACCTTCGCCCTATTGGATATTGTGGTTGATAATTATTTATACGTACTAGGTTTTTTAGGCGATAAAATTGAAACTTTAGAAGAAAATTTATTAATAAACCCAACGCAGAATATTATTACTGAAATAAATAATTACAAACGAGAACTCAATTTTTTACGAAAAAATATAAAACCAGCTAAAGAAATGATTTTTTCATTAGCAAAAACAGATACCGATTTTATCAAAGAAAATACCTATATCTACTTTAAAGAATTAGAAGATAATATTAGTCAAGCCAATGATGCAACAGATAATTATCGAGAAATATTGTCAGATCAATTAAACATATATCACACCACTATAAGTAGTAAATTAAACGATATAATGCGATTTTTAACCATTTTTTCGGTTATTTTTATTCCATTAACTTTTATCGCTGGTATTTACGGAACAAATTTCGAATACATTCCAGAACTATCTTACAAATACAGTTATTTTATAATGTGGGGAATAATGTTGGTTACTGCCATCGCAATGTTGTTGTTTTTCAAAAATAAAAAATGGTTTTAAGAACTCTTTAAATGTGATGTTTTTTAATTAAAAATCTACAAATCACTTAAAACCAACACTTAAAAAATAAGAAGAAATCAAGAAGTAAAATTGACCTATTTTAGATAACAAAAACAATATGTTTTGTTAACTTTTACTATACTTTTAACAGTAAATAGCACTGTATATTTGTAGTGTTATTATGTGTAGCATCCCCCCAACGCTAATCCCCCCACGATAAATAATAACACATATAAAGGAAGCCTAACGTAATTGTTGAGGTTTTTTTTATGCTTAATTTTCAGTACTATTTTTTGTAGATTTTCTAAATTTATAAATCAAAAAAAACCTGAACAATTTTATTGCTCAGGTTTTTTTAATAAATTATATTTTGATACCGAGTTTATCCTTTTAAACTCGCTTTCATAAATTCGCTATTCATACGAGCGATGTTTTCTAATGAAATTCCTTTCGGACATTCCACCTCACAAGCTCCTGTATTAGTACAGTTACCAAAACCTTCTGCATCCATTTGAGCTACCATGTTTAATACACGATCGGTAGCTTCAATTTGTCCTTGCGGTAATAACGCATATTGCGATACTTTAGCTCCAACAAATAACATTGCAGAAGAATTCTTACAAGTTGCCACACACGCTCCACAACCAATACAAGTTGCTGCATCCATTGCGTCATCAGCATCTTTTTTAGGAATTGGAATTGAATTGGCATCTTGGGTATTTCCTGATGTATTTACAGAAATATATCCTCCCGCTTGTTGAATACGCTCGAAAGACGTTCTATCAACTACTAAATCTTTAATTACAGGAAATGCTGCTGCTCTAAATGGCTCGATTGTAATGGTATCGCCATCTTTAAACATACGCATATGTAACTGACAAGTAGTTACTCCTCTATCAGGACCATGAGCTTCACCGTTAATATACATAGAACACATACCGCAAATTCCTTCACGACAATCATGGTCAAATGCAATAGGCTCATCACCTTTATTGATTATTTGTTCGTTAAGTACGTCCATCATTTCTAAGAAAGACATATGCTCAGAAATCTCGGTTACTTGGTAATCGACCATCTTTCCCTTATCACTTGCGTTTTTTTGACGCCAAACTTTAAGTGTTAAATTCATAATATCTTCTTATTTGTATGAACGTTGTTTTAATTCAATATCGTTAAACTCTAATTCTTCTTTGTGTAAAACTGCAGCAGAAGGTTCTCCTTTGTATTCCCAAGCAGCAACATAAGCGTAATCTTTATCATTACGTTTTGCTTCTCCTTTTTGAGGACCATCAATTTCTGCAGATTCTTCTCTAAAGTGACCACCACATGATTCTTTTCTATCTAAAGCATCTTTGGCGAATAATTCTCCTAATTCAAGGAAATCAGCCACACGACCAGCTTTCTCTAATTCAGGATTCATTTCGTTTGCATCACCAGGAACTGTTACGTTTTTCCAGAAATCTTCACGCAATGCTTTAATTTCAACCATTGCTGATTTTAAATCTTTTTCATTACGAGCCATTCCACATTTTTCCCACATTATTTTTCCTAACTTCTTGTGGTAATAATCTACAGAATGTGTTCCTTTATTATTGATAAAGAAATTTACACGCTCGGTAACTTCTTTTTCAGCAGCTACAAATTCTGGTGTTTCTGTTGAAATTTTTCCTGTTCTAATATCTTTAGATAAATAATCTCCAATAGTATAAGGCAATACGAAATAACCATCTGCTAAACCTTGCATTAATGCAGAAGCTCCTAAACGGTTGGCACCGTGATCAGAGAAATTTGCTTCTCCAATACAATACAATCCATCAACAGTAGTCATTAAGTTATAATCAACCCAAACACCACCCATTGTATAGTGGGTTGCAGGATAAATCATCATTGGTGTTTTATACGGGTTTTCATCTACAATTTTCTCATACATTTGGAATAAGTTACCATACTTTGCTTCTATGATAGCTTGTCCTAATTCGTATACTTTTGCTTCTGAAGGATTTGTTATATGCTGTAATTTTGCTTGTTCTTTTCCGTAACGAGCAATTGCCGATTTAAAATCTAAATACACTGCTTCACCAGTTGCATTTACTCCGTAACCAGCATCACAACGCTCTTTTGCTGCTCTTGAGGCAACATCACGAGGTACTAAGTTACCAAAGGCAGGATATCTTCTTTCTAAATAATAATCTCTTTCTTCTTCTGATAATTGCGTTGGTTTTTTACGACCTTCTCTAATTGCCAGTACATCTTCCATGTTTTTAGGAACCCAAATACGACCGTCATTACGTAATGATTCTGACATCAACGTTAATTTCGATTGATAATCACCTGAACGAGGAATACACGTTGGGTGAATTTGCGTATAACAAGGATTTGCAAAAAATGCACCTTTTTTATGGATTTTCCAAGCTGCCGTTGCATTTGAACCCATCGCATTTGTTGATAAGAAATATACATTTCCGTATCCACCAGTAGCAACAACTACGGCGTGTGCTGAATGACGTTCAATTTCACCTGTAATTAAATTACGAGCGATAATTCCACGCGCTTTTCCATCAACTTTAACAACGTCTAACATTTCATGACGATTGAACATTTCAATCTTTCCACGAGCAATTTGACGGTTCATAGCCGAATACGCACCTAATAATAATTGCTGTCCTGTTTGTCCTTTTGCATAAAAAGTTCTAGAAACTAAAACTCCACCAAATGAACGGTTATCTAACAAACCACCATAATCACGAGCAAAAGGAACTCCTTGAGCTACACACTGGTCAATAATATTTGCCGAAACTTCAGCCAAACGATATACGTTTGCTTCACGTGAACGGTAATCTCCTCCTTTTACAGTATCGTAAAATAATCGGTAAAAAGAATCACCATCACCTTGATAATTTTTTGCTGCATTAATTCCTCCTTGTGCTGCAATTGAATGCGCTCTACGAGGAGAATCTTGATAAGCAAATGCTTTTACATTATAGCCTAATTCGGCTAAGGTTGCAGCAGCAGATCCACCAGCTAATCCTGTACCAACAACAATAATATCAATATTACGTTTGTTTGCAGGATTTACTAAATCAATCTTATTTTTATAATCTGTCCATTTATCTTTAATTGGACCTTTTGGTACTTTTGAATCTAAAGCCATACTTGTTTCGTATTAATGATTGAAATGATGAAATAATGCAATAATGATAAATCCTACAGGAATACCAATTGCATACACTTTACAAAATGTTTTCAATCCTTTAGTGTATTTGTTATTAGCTCCAACCGATTGGAATGCTGAAGTAAAGCCATGTAATAAGTGTAACGCTAAGAAAACAAAAGCTACGATATATGCCACAACTCTAAGTGGATTTACGAATTTTTCTTGCAATTCATGAAAATAGCGGGTTGGATCTTCTGGCAACATAGCAATATACTTATGATTGATTTCTGGAAACCAAAAATCAATAAAGTGTAATACTACGAATGCTAAAATTGCCGCACCAGACCAAATCATATTTCTACTCATCCAAGTAGAATTTGCTGCTCCGTTATCTTTCGCATAACTTACATTAGTTGCACTGTTGTTTTTTACTTCTAAGACGAATCCCATTACAAAATGAAAAACGACACCAAAAATTAAGACAGGTTGCATCACGTATTGAATTAACGGGTTAGTTCCCATAAAATGAGATAACTTGTTAAAGGTTGCTCCCTTGTCAGGAAAAATTGAGGTGATGTTTATTACAAAGTGTTGCAATAAGAAGAACATCAAGAAGAAAGCCGAAAGTGCCATGGCAAATTTTCTTCCAATAGAAGATTTTAATAATCCCATTATTTTGTTTGTTTATTTAAATAATATTCTAACAAATTTAAGGGGTATTCACATCTTTTACAAGCTTTAACAATTCTTTTATTTAACATTTAGAATTGGTTTAAATAACGCTTACTTTTTTATAATTTTAGATGATATTTCACCTATTATTTACACGATAAAACATCAAAAAAACAAACGAAAATCAACTAAAAACAAATTGAAAAATACGTAAAAAAGAACTAAAAATAAAGTAATTAGCAATTATTTATCCGCCGTAACATCTATTAATAAATAGCTATTTAGACTGTTCTTTATAAACTATATTTTGATGTTGTTTTTGTAACTGAAATTTAAAATAAAATCGCCAAAATTTTAACAAATTACTATTTTAAACCAAAAATAAGTAATCAAGAATTTAAATTACGTAAAAAAAACGACTTTTGAAAAACGAATAAAAACACTCAAAAAAGACTTAAAAAATGTTTTTTTGAAAACTCTTAAATTCTCTTTAAATTTTATCTGAAAAACTTTTTAAAAAATAATCAAAATAAAAAAGAGAAGCCTTTCGACTTCTCTTTAATTATAATTTTGACTTTTAATTTCTCTTAATTCTAAGAACCACACATTAGGCAATCATCTTCTTCTACCGTATTTTTTGAAGCGTCTACCATTGCTTTAAATTCCTGAGGACTCATTGCTTTATCTTCGGTGATAACATCTGCAGTTTTATCAATATTTAAAGTAAATTGCTTTGCATTTACTGCCGATTTAGTACGTAAATAATACATTCCTGTTTTTAATCCAGCTCTCCAACCGTAGAAATGCATAGAAGTTAATTTTGCATAATCAGGATCTTTCATAAATAAATTTAACGATTGAGATTGATCGATAAAATAACCTCTATCACGTGCCATATCAATGATATCTTTCATACTCATTTCCCAAACCGTTCGATATAAATCTTTTAAATCCTGTGGAATAGTAGCAATATGTTGGATAGATCCGTTTGCACGCATAATATCTTCTTTCATTGAATTATCCCATAAATTTAGAGCTACTAAATCTTCTAATAAATGTTTGTTTACCACAATAAATTCACCAGATAATACTCTACGCGTATAAATATTAGACGTATATGGTTCAAAAGCTTCGTTATTTCCTAAAATCTGAGAAGTAGATGCTGTTGGCATTGGTGCTACTAATAACGAATTACGAACACCATGTTTCATTACATCTTTACGTAAATTACTCCAGTTCCAACGTCCACTTAAGTCTTCTTCTTTAATTCCCCACATATTGTGCTGAAATTCTCCTCTAGACATTGGTGACCCTTTAAAGGTTGAATATGGTTCTTTAGCTTTTGCAATTTCCATTGATGAAGTTACCGCTGCAAAATACAAGGTTTCAAAAATTTCTTGATTTAACTTTTTAGCTTCATCCGAAGTAAAAGGCATGCGTAACATAATAAACGCATCGGCAAGTCCTTGAATCCCTAAACCTACTGGACGGTGTCTCGTATTTGAGTTTTCGGCTTCAACAACAGGATAATAATTTTGATCAATTACTGTATCGAGGTTTCTGATAACCTTTTTGGTTACTTTATATAATTTCTTATGATCGAAAAACGTAACACCATTTTTATCTTCTCCAACAAACATTGGTATTGCGATAGATGCTAAATTACATACTGCTACTTCATCTTTAGCCGTATATTCCATAATTTCGGTACATAAATTTGAAGAACGGATAGTTCCTAAATTCTTTTGATTCGATTTACGGTTTGCAGCATCTTTGTATAACATGTACGGCGTACCTGTTTCAATTTGCGATTCTAATATTTTCTCCCATAACTCACGTGCTTTGATGGTTTTTCTACCTTTCCCAGCCGCTTCATATCCTGTATATAAACGCTCAAATTCTTCCCCATAAGTATCAAATAAATTAGGGCATTCTTGCGGACACATTAATGTCCAATCAGCATCTTGCTGTACACGTTCCATAAATAAATCAGAAATCCACATGGCATAAAATAAATCACGTGCTCTCATTTCTTCTTTCCCGTGATTTTTCTTTAAATCTAGAAATTCAAAAATATCGGCATGCCAAGGCTCTAAATACATCGCGAAAGAACCTTTACGCTTTCCGCCTCCTTGATCTACATAACGAGCGGTATCATTAAACACCTTTAACATCGGAACAATTCCGTTTGAAGTTCCGTTTGTTCCTGCAATATAACTTCCCGTAGCACGGATATTGTGTAACGATAAACCAATCCCTCCTGCCGATTGTGATATTTTTGCAGTTTGTTTTAACGTATCATAAATTCCTTCGATACTATCATCTTGCATCTGCAATAAAAAACAAGACGACATTTGTGGTTTTGGCGTACCTGCATTAAATAACGTTGGTGTTGCATGGGTAAAATATTTTTTACTCATCAACTCGTAGGTTGCGATTGCTTCGTTAATATCTTCTTTATGAATACCGATTGAAACACGCATCAACATATGTTGCGGACGCTCTACAATAATGCCATTTAATTTTAATAAATACGAGCGTTCAAGTGTTTTAAATCCGAAGTAATCATAATTAAAATCACGTCTATAAACAATCGCAGTATCTAATTTATCAGCATTTTTCATGATGATTTCATAAACATCATCGGCTAATAAAGGTGATTTTTTTTGAGTACGAGGATTCTCATATTCATATAAATCAATCATCGTTTCAGAGAACGATGGTTTGGTGTTTTTATGTAAGTTTGATACGGCAATTCTTGCTGCTAATTTAGCATAATCAGGATGTGCAGTGGTCATTGTTGCAGCAACCTCAGCGGCTAAATTATCTAATTCTATAGTGGTTACGCCATCATATAAACCTTCAATAACACGCATCGCTACTTTTACAGGATCTACGATAGGGTTTAATTCATAACACATTCTTTTAACCCTTGCTGTAATTTTATCGAACATTACAAGCTCCTTTTTCCCATCTCTCTTGGCTACATACATATTTTTTTTATAGTTTTAATTTGATTGATAACGCTACGATAACACTATATAAATCATGCACATATATAATAATATTGTGATCTAATATATAGCGCTATCGTAACGTATATCGTTTAATAAAATTTGTTTCTTTTTAAAGAAACTTGTGGTAAAAAATTACTACTTGTAGGGGATTAGCAGTAGTATTGTTCTCTAAAAATCAGCATCAAAACTGATATCTCCTGTACCTCCAGAAGAAACACCTGCTTTTTGGTATTCTGATACTCTTTTTTCAAAGAAATTTGTTTTTCCTTCTAAAGAAATCATTTCCATAAAATCAAATGGATTGGTTGCATTATATTCTTTATCGCAACCAAATTCTAACAATAATCTATCGGTAACGTATTCTAAATACTGCGTCATTAATTTGGCATTCATTCCAATTAAACTTACAGGTAATGATTCTGTAATAAACTCTCTTTCAATAGTTAAGGCATCTAAAATAATTTCACGAATACGTTCTTTAGATACTTTATTAACAATGTGATGATTGTGCAAATGAACTGCAAAATCACAATGCATTCCTTCATCTCTGGAAATTAATTCATTAGAGAAAGCTAATCCTGGTAATAATCCTCGTTTTTTCAACCAAAAAATTGAACAAAACGATCCTGAAAAGAAAATACCTTCTACGGCTGCAAAAGCAATTAAACGTTCTGCAAACGAATCTGATTCGATCCATTTTAAAGCCCAATCTGCTTTCTTTTTTATGGCTGGAAAAACTTCAATTGCTTTAAATAATTGATCTTTTTCTGCTTCATTTTTCACATAACTATCAATTAATAATGAATATGTTTCTGAATGTACATTTTCCATCATTATTTGAAAACCGTAAAAGAATTTTGCTTCTGAATATTGTACTTCATTCACAAAATTTTCTGCTAAATTTTCATTTACAATTCCATCAGAAGCGGCAAAAAAAGCTAAAACGTGTTTAATAAAATAACGTTCGTCTTCCGATAATTTAGTTTCCCAATCGATAACATCCACGGATAAATCAATTTCTTCGGCAGTCCAAAAACAAGCTTGTTGTTTTTTATACCAGTCCCATAAATCATCATGTTGAATTGGAAAAATTACAAATCTATCTTTATTTTCTTGTAAAATTGGTTCGATGCTTGTCATTATATATGTGCTAAATTGTG
This sequence comes from Tenacibaculum piscium, assembly GCF_021390755.1. Taxonomy (NCBI): domain Bacteria; kingdom Pseudomonadati; phylum Bacteroidota; class Flavobacteriia; order Flavobacteriales; family Flavobacteriaceae; genus Tenacibaculum; species Tenacibaculum piscium. Next base: position 130,468 of record NZ_JAJGWR010000004.1, read on the forward strand.
ATAATTTGATTCGTTATTATGTTCTCTAAAAAATCTTTAAATATTCTTTATAAAGAACTTTACAAAGGTCTTAAAAATTGCTAAAATCCGAAAGCTTTACTTATTCACAAATCCCTTGAAGTTTTCAACAAATTGAAAAAAAAGTAAAAAACAGGAGGTTTTCTACAAAAGAATAACATCCTTAAAAACAATCATTTAAAAACAAAAAAATAGCTTGAAGTGTGATACTCACGCAGTTCGCTATTTTACTTTTTTAAGCCAAAAAAAGTGATGTTAAAACATCACTTTTTAACTTAAAATAAACTTTATTTTTCAACTTTTAAAACATCTCTTATAATTTGTACTAACTGGGTCTTTGGCAATGCTCCGTTCGCCATTTGAGGCGCTTCACCAACAGGGCAAAACAACATTGAAGGAATACTTCGAATATCGAAAGCCGCAGCTAATTCTTGCTCAGCTTCCGTATCAATTTTATAGATATTAATTTTTCCTGCATACTCATTACTTAATTCTTCTAAAACGGGTGCTAATGCTTTACAAGGACCACACCAATCAGCATAAAAATCAATTAATGCAGGTTTATCGCCTTCAAATTTCCATTCTTTATGTTCTTCGAAATTAAATACTTTTTTTAAAAAAGTTTCTTTTGTTAAATTTTCTGTCATGCTATATCGTACTAATTTTTTATTCTTTTTTTACTGATTTTTCACTCATTTTAAATGTTGAAAATTTTCAATTATAAAGATAGTCGTTTTTTTTGTTTAAAATTACAGCTGTATTAACTTAGTATCAGTTTGTGTTAAAGTCATCTTAAAAAATAGGCTACTATTTCTTTTTTCTACTAACTTTGAAACAATTAACCAACCTTATACTATGAAAAAAATACTTTTTTCTATTTTTTGTATCAGTACTATTTTGATGTCTTGCAAAAAAGAAAAGCATTCTGAAAAAGATATTCAAAAAAACACTCAAAAAAACACAATGTTAAACTATCCTAAAACCGCTAAAAAACCGATTGTAGATGATTATTTTGGAACAAAAGTAACCGATAATTATCGTTGGTTAGAAGATGATAAAAGTAGCGAAACCGAAAATTGGGTAAAAGCCGAAAATGACGTTACTTTTACTTATTTAAGTAAAATTCCGTATCGTGAGCAACTAAAAAATAGGTTATCAGAATTATGGAATTACGAAAAATTAGGAACGCCTTTTAAAGAAGGTGACTATACCTATTTTTATAAAAATAATGGCTTACAAAATCAATCAGTTTTATATAGAAAAAACTCCGAAGGAAAAGAAGAAGTTTTCTTAAATCCAAATACTTTTTCTGAAGATGGAACAACTTCATTAGGTTCTGTAAGTTTTACTAAAGATGGAAGTATTGTTGCCTATTCAATTTCTGAAGGCGGAAGCGATTGGCGAAAAATTATTGTTTTAAATACCCAAAACAAAGAAATTATTGGTGATACTTTAATTGATGTAAAATTCTCTGGAATTGCTTGGAAAGGCAACGAAGGTTTTTATTATTCTAGCTACGATAAACCTGAAGGAAGCGAATTATCAGCAAAAACAGACCAGCATAAATTATATTATCATACTTTAAATACGCCACAAAAAACCGATAAAATTATTTTCGGCGCAACATCCGAAGAAAAAAACAGGTATGTTGGCGGTTCTTTAACCGAAGATAACAAGTATTTACTTATTTCTGCGGCAACCTCAACATCAGGAAATAAATTATTTTTAAAAGATTTAACAACTCCAAACAGCAAGTTAGTTACCATTACCGATACTTACGATAACGATACGTATCTAATTGACAGCCGTGGCGATAAATTATATTTAGTAACCAACTTAAATGCACCAAATAAAAAAATAGTAACGGTGGATGCTAAAAATCCGATACCAGAAAATTGGACAGATTTTATTGCAGAAACTCAAAATGTATTATCGCCATCAACAGGAGCAGGATATTTTTTTACAGAATATATGGTTGATGCCGTTTCTAAAGTTTTACAATACGACTTTGATGGAAAATTAATCCGTGAAGTAACACTTCCAGGCGTTGGTGCTGTTGGTGGTTTTGGCGGAAAAACAAAAGCCAAAGAAATCTATTTTTCATTTACAAACTACAATACACCAAGCTCATCATATAAATTTAATCCAGAAGATGGAACGTATATTTTATCTTGGAAACCTGAAATTTCTTTCAATGCTGATGGGTATCAAAGTAAACAAGTATTTTATACATCAAAAGATGGAACAAAAGTTCCGATGATAATCACCTATAAAAAAGGCTTAGAATTAAACGGTAAAAATCCAACTATTTTATACGGTTATGGCGGATTTAATGTCAGTTTAACACCTGCATTTAGCATTGCAAATGCCGTTTGGATGGAACAAGGCGGAATATATGCCGTTCCTAATTTACGTGGTGGTGGCGAATATGGTAAAAAATGGCACGATGCAGGAACGCAATTAAAAAAACAAAATGTCTTTGACGATTTTATCGCTGCTGCCGAATATTTAATCAATCAAAAATATACTTCTTCTGATTATTTGGCAATCCGTGGAGGCTCAAACGGTGGTTTATTAGTTGGCGCAACAATGACACAGCGTCCCGATTTAATGAAAGTCGCTTTGCCTGCCGTTGGCGTTTTAGATATGTTACGTTATCATACGTTTACTGCGGGTGCAGGTTGGGCGTATGATTACGGAACATCTGCCGATAACAAAGAAATGTTCGATTATTTAAACGGATATTCTCCTGTACATAATGTAAAAAAGATTACATATCCTGCTACAATGATAACGACTGGCGATCATGATGATCGTGTCGTTCCTGCCCACAGTTTTAAGTTTGCGGCCGAATTACAAAACAAGCAACAAGGCGAAAATCCTGTATTAATTCGTATTGAAACAAATGCGGGTCATGGCGCTGGAACTCCCGTTGCTAAAACTATCGAACAATATGCCGATATCTTCGGATTTACCTTATATAATATGGGATTTGAAAAATTACCTTATCAAGTAAAAAAGTAAAATAGCAATAAAATTCATAAAAAACCGATGCAAAAGTATCGGTTTTTTGTGTTTATAATTTGGGCGTTATCACAAGGGTCGCGCTTTGCGCACTCGCTTTTTTTGAAGAAAAATCAAAAACAGCCCTCAAACAATTGCTTCAATCGCTAACGCGTGCATTTTAACTTAAAACAAAAAGATAAACACAACAGTAACACTATTTTAAAATAGAAATTATATTTTTGCAACTATGCTACAAGTAAACAACATTACATTCGAATATTCCGAAGAAAAAATAATCCTAAAAAACATCAATTTCACCCTTCAAAAAGGAGAACATTTATGTGTAATGGGCGCAAGCGGTTGCGGAAAATCAACTTTATTAAAAGCCCTTTACGGATTATTAGATTTAAAAAGTGGAACTATTTTTTATAATGATTTTCAAATTCTAGGACCTGAATATTATTTAGTTCCTGGCGTCGATTTTTTTAAATACGTAGCCCAAGACTTCGATTTAATGCCCTTTACTTCCGTTAGTGAAAATATTAAAAAATTCTTATCTCGTTTTCATCCCGAGGAAGCTCAAAAAAGAACCAACGAGTTATTGAATATTATTGAAATGACCGATTTCGCCAATACAAAAGTAGAAAACCTAAGCGGTGGACAAAAACAACGCGTAGCAATTGCAAAGGCTTTGGCTAAAGAACCACAATTATTATTACTTGATGAACCTTTTAGTCAAATTGATAATTTCAAAAAAAATTCACTGCGTAGAAACTTATTTAATTATCTGAATAAAAAGAAAATTACTTGTATTACAGCCACGCATCAAGGAACAGATGCTTTGTCTTTTGCCGATCATGTTATTGTTCTTCAAAATGGGGAAATAATTGCAAACGATACGCCTCAACATTTGTATCAAAATCCAAAAATAAAATATGTTGCGTCTTTATTTGATACCGTTAACGAAATTGTTATCAATCAAAAAGAAGTAGAAAAAACTGTTTTATTATATCCACATCAAATAGAAATTGTAGCAAATTCAGCACGTAAAGCTGTGGTAAAAGAAGTCTATTTTAAAGGTTCTCATTGGCTGATAAAAGTAATCTATAACAGTAGATTTGTCTTTTTAAAGCATCCTACAAAAATGGAAATTGATGAAATAGTTTCACTGAAGTTTAAAATTTAATTTTTTATTATGGTGAATTATTACTACAAAATTTCCACAATTTTTTGTTCCATAGTATTAAAAACAAAACCATCACCTTGTTTTTTTCCTAATAAAATACGACCTATTGGCGAAGACACAGATACCGCAAAATAAGGCTGATTATCAATGATTAATTGCCCTGAACTAATACTTAAATAAAACGAATTTTTGGTTGTTTTCACAAGACTTCCTAAGTGTGCGATTTTTGAATTTTCTTGCGAATTTTGAGTATTTATTTTAGACAGTATTTCTTTCATTTTGATAATTCCGTGAAGTTGTTGTCCTGCTTTTTCCATTTCTAATTGTAGCATTGCTCTTCCTGTTTTGTGCTTGTCGCCTGCCGAACTTTTAGTTTCTGATTGCAAAGCTTTTTGATTCGATGAAATAATTTCTTCGACTGTTTTTAAACGATTTGCTACAAAAATTACACATTGTTCATACAGTTTTTCTTTAATGCTCATATAAATATTTTGTATTGATTAAGTTTTAATCTTTTTAAGATATTATAAACCTTATCTTTTATAACTTGGTATATTAGTTGTAATATATAAAATTAAACCCTAAAAAGTACTACTATGAAATTAGTTGGAATCTTATTTTTAATACTTTTTTTAACACAATGTGCTAGTGTTACATCAAATGATACTTTGCCTTTTAGCATAAAAAAAGCATCTTATTCTCTTGTTAATGATTCACTTTATAATAGCAATCTGAATTTAATAATTGAATTTACATCAGATAAAACTGTTGATTTTAAAAAAGTATATTTTAAACATAAAATAATGAATCCTATTATTGAGCATACAATGGGTAAAAAATATATTAGTGCACATTCTAAAACAGCGATAAATAAAGCGATAAAAAATTTGGTATTAGATGTCAATCCTGAAAAAGAATACGGAAACAAAATTCTTATAAATAAAGAAAAATTTCCGTATCAATTAAAAGACAATCAAGCTATTATCGAATATAAAATAAAGAATAAAAATTATATTTATAAAATTGAAAATATCCATTTAAAAAAATAAATGCTAAGACATATCTAAATAGCTAATTTTTGTGATGCGATTACTTGTTTGATCAAATTCAATATTAATAAAATTATCACAATCCTCGCAAGGCGTATATATGATACTTTTTGCACCATTTCTTCCTGGGCTAAAAACGACAGTTCCTAATAATTTAATATCATCACCTACGGTAATGCTACTATTTTTTAGGGTTAATTTATATTGATTGTTTTTTATTTCAAAAGATTCGATATAAATTGTATTTCCTTCAAGGGTTGAAAAATCAACAGTAAATCCATCAAAAACAAAATAAGTACTATTATTTTCAGCCGTTTTATAAGATGTTATCGTTCCTAATAAGGCTTGAACTGCGTCTTGTTTTCCTTGTGTTTTTTTGAGGTCTGCTAATGAAATATTATTTATTTTAAAGGCATCTAATTCGGAGGCAGTAACAATATTACTAGTTTGACTTTTAGCAATAAAACTGCTCAATATAAATAGACTTATTATAAAATTTTGAATCATATTTTTTTAATGATTTTGAATTTGAAAAAAAGGATTGAAATTACGGATTTAAATTATTAGAAACGGTTTTATTTGGTTATTTTTTTTTAAAATTATTTAAACAGAAACATACAAAATCTATGCCGAATATTCGTTAATTTCTAGTGTGATAAATCTCTTTTTAGAGGCTATTTCAACAAAGAAATGCTGGATAAAAACGGTACTTATAGGTCGTGTATTTTTCTTAAAAACAAATACTTAGTCAATTTAGGGGTTAAAAAAACAAGGCATTAACGATAAATTTTCAAAACCTGATAAAAATCATATTTTAAACACAGAAGTAGTGCTATTTTTGTCGGAAAAGTATATAATATGATACAATTGGTTAATTTACCACTGGTTTCTTGGACAAACGGTACTATTATGATTGCAATTTTCGCACTTGTTTGTGTAGGATTAGTTGCGACTCTTTTAATTCTTATTGGTACAGGAAGTACTGGTAAAAAGAAGGAATAAATTTTATTTATAGTTTTTTATAGTTATTCTTTAAAAGGAAATACTTTTTATTTTATGCTGGGGGGCTTATTATTTAGGCTATTTCTTTTAAATTAAAGTTTAATCTAATATGTTTTTTTATAGTTATTCTTTATAAGAAATGTTCTAATATATTATGCTGGGGGGCTACTATTTGGGACATTTCTTTTTATTGATAAAGTTTAATTTAGTATGGTTTTTTTATAGTTAATTTTTAGAAGAAGTGCTCTATTTATATGTTAGTGGTTTAGCGTCTAGAGTGCTTCTTCTTTTTATTTTTTGAGTATTATATCTTCATTTTTGTTTGATTTTCTAGTTAATTTTTTTATTTTTTGTTTGGAGCTATTTCCCGCTTTCCGCACTCGCTTTTTTTTGAAGAAAAATCAAAAAAAGAGCTCAAACAATTGCTTCAATCGGGGCTAGATTTTTTTATATTGTTTTGGCAATCTTGATAAGTTGGTTAATTTTTATAAAGATTGTGCAGTTTTGTGTATGTTTATGTATGTTTGTATCAGATGAAATTTACATTAGGCAAGCAAGAACGATTAAAGAGCAAAAAGCTACTAGGCAAGCTCTATGAAGAGGGAAAATCTATTAAAGTTTTTCCACTTCGCATGGTATATATACAAACGGAACATAGTTCGAAATTTCCTGTTCAGGTAGGAGTTTCTGTTGCGAAAAGGAATTTTAAGAGTGCGGTTGATAGAAATCGTCTGAAACGATTATTGCGTGAAACGTATCGAAAAGAAAAATATACGGTATATGATGCGGTACAAAAGCCTCATATTTTCATGATTTCTTATATTGCAAAAGATCATTGGTCTTATGCTGATTTAGCGCTTAAAATGAAGAAATTACTAACTCTTTTTGTTGCAGAAATCAATAAAGAAGAAAATGGAAAGATGAACGATACATCGAAAAAGTAAACCACTAAATAATGATGATGAAAAAGAAACTATTTTTTTTAATTTTTATCCTTATTATTGGCGGATTATTTTCGTTTCAATCTCGATTTTTTGAAATTGCAAAGCAACTAGAGATTTACAACAATTTATTTAAGGAATTAAACATTAATTATATTGATGAGATTAATCCTGCGGAATTAACGGATAAAGCCATTAAAAGTACGCTTAAAAATTTAGATCCTTACACGAGTTTTTATAACGAACAAGATGTTGAAACTGCCAGAATCAGACGTGAAGGTGAATATGGTGGTCTGGGAATTGCTATTTTTAACAATAAAAAAGGGTTGGTTATTTCGGAGGTTTACCAAGGATTTTCTGGTGATAAAGCAGGTTTAAAAATCGGGGATATTATTACTTGGGTCGATGGTCAAAAGTTAGCTGAATTGCCTAAAAAACAACGCTCACAAACGTTAAAAGGAACGCCTAACAAAGAACTTTCATTACGTATTGACACCAATAATAAGACTCAAGAAATTAGGTTAAAATTAGATAAAGTTATTTTAAATCCTGTGCCATTTTATAGCATGATTAATAGCGAAACAGGGTATATTGTTTTGCGTAAATTTACCAATCAAAAAGCGACCGAACAAGTACGCAATGCTTTCAAGGAACTCAAGGAAAAAGGAATGAAAAAGTTAATTTTCGATTTGAGAAACAATCCTGGAGGTTCGTTATATGATGCCGTAAATATCACTAATTTATTCATTCCTAAAGGATTAAAAGTAGTCGATACCCGTGGGAAAATTGAAAAAAATACACGAACCTATAACACAAATCAACAACCTTTAGATACTCAAATTCCGTTGGTTGTTTTAATAAATGATCGCTCGGCTTCGGCTTCTGAAATTGTATCTGGAGCTTTGCAAGATTATGATCGAGCCGTTATTATGGGCGAACGCTCTTTTGGAAAAGGTTTAGTGCAACGTTATTTTAAACTGAATTACGGTACACAAATGAAAGCCACTATTTCTAAATATTATACGCCAAGCGGACGTTGTATTCAAGAATTAGATTATGCAAATCGAAATGTAAAGACAGGAAAAATTCCTAAATTTTCAGAAACAGCGACTCATATATTTACCACCAAAAATGGACGAAAAGTCTACGATGGCGGTGGCGTAACTCCTGATATAAAAACAGGATTTGCTAAAAAATCAGCCGAAACAAAAAAATTATTACAATCAAAAGCTATCTTTAATTTTGTAACCGATTTTATACAGAAAAAATCAACTTCTAAAAATTTAGATTTTAAAAATTTTGAAAAATACCTACTAACTATAGATACCACTTTTGTAACAACTCCAGAAAAACTCTTTAAAAAAGCCTATACTTCTGTAAAAAATAATACCACAATTTCAACAACCTATAACAGTATTACGCAACAATTAAAAGCTGATAAAATTGAAAAAATAAGAGACAATCAAGATTTTTTATCCAAAGAAATACAAAAAGAACTTATCAAAAGAAATGCGTATCAACAAGGCGTATTTAAACAACAACTTCATACTGATACAACTATTGAAAAAGCAGTGAAATTATTGGATAATCAAAAAAAATATCAACATATTTTAGCCAAATAAAACCCTTTATATTATTTCTATAAGTTGTATTTGGTATATTTGATGTAAAAAAAGATGCAAAAACCAACTCATAAAGAACGTAGCAGATCACAAGAATCTACCAATGCCATTGAAAAATTATATATCTCGATGCGTCATTTATTTAGTCGTGGATTTTATAAACCAATGGGAATCTCTGGTGAAACATTACGAAAATCACTACTGCAATTAAGACCCGAAATTTACGGCTCAATCGCCGAAGATAAAACCGAATTAAACGGACTTATATACGTTATTGAACGATTGCCTGAAGGAATTGAAGAATGCCGATTCATCTATTTAACTGCCGATGAAGGCTTTAAAAATTCTGAATTTAAAACAATTATCCCACCTAAAAGAAGACGAAATTGTTATCGTATCGATAAAGACCAAATGAATATTGAAATTACACGAGGACGCTCCGAAATTTACGATATTCTAACTCATATTACCTTTCTATTTATTGAATCACATAAAATAAAAGACCGTGTTATAAACGACAATGAAGACGGATTTATCAGAGAATGGCTCATTTTAGAAGATGCCGTACTTTACAATAAAACACTGAATCATCAAGAAAAAGATGTGCTTGTAGTACACCTTGGAAATATTTTAGGACGGAGTTATGACCAAATATATGACGCTTACAATACCTTTGCTTCTGAACAAAACCCAAACCGATTCTTTCATTTAATTTACTGGTTAGGAAAACTCGCTATCAACGAAACGCTAAACGATCAAAAACGTTCTGTTAAATTTAGTAGCGTGTTAATTGAAGAAATTGGACATCATTTTTATGGCGAAATTTGGGCAAATACTATCAAAAAAAATCTTCTTGAAAATAACTTATTAGAACGTCCAATTCATATTATTAGTGCCAATATGCACAGTGTTATGAACAGTATTTATGCTAAAAATGCCTTGCCGAAAGAAGCAAAAAAATACAAAAATTTTGAACTTTTTGAAGCATTAAGCAACGCTAATAGTCAAAATTTACAAAAAGAAGTAAAAAAATATGCTTCCGAAAATGGATTAATCTATATAAAAGATACTTCTGGAACAAATATCAACGTTCAAATTATTGATACTGATAAAATAAATTTTGAAAATACTTCTTTTGATAAAGTCAATTCAGCAGCTCAAAAACCTGTACTCATCGTGATGGATTACGCCTTTGGAGAACAAGCCTTTGAAACCATGGATGAACTACTAAAACCCTATAAAATTAAACATAAAACAACCACTAAAACAGTTCATTTAGAGGTAGCGTCAATTTCTATTATGGGAAAAGCAGGAATCTTAGAGGGAGGAAAAGGCGATATTATGATTCCATCGGCACATATTTTTGAAGGTACAGCAGATAATTATCCTTTTAAAAATGAATTAACTAAACAAGATTTAGAAGGTTTTGGCGTAAACGTTTTTGAAGGTGCGATGGTCAGTGTACTTGGAACTTCACTACAAAATAAAGATTTATTAAAATTCTTTCACGATTCTACTTGGAATGTAATCGGACTCGAAATGGAAGGTGCTCATTATCAAAAAGCCATTCAATCAGCATCAAAAATTAGAGGAAATATTCGAGAAGATGTTAAAGTACGATACGCCTATTATGCCTCTGATAATCCGCTAGAAACAGGCGCAACACTCGCCTCTGGAGGTTTAGGAATGAGTGGTGTAACACCTACCTATGCCATTACTCAAAAAATACTAGAACAGCTGTTTTAATACTTATATTTGCAAAATAAAACAAGACAAAAACAACACGAAACACACCATATATATCATGAATATCTTAATTTTAGGGTCTGGAGGTAGAGAACATGCCTTTGCAAAAAAACTTTCTGAAAGTAACAAAATAACCAAGCTTTTTGTAGCTCCTGGTAATGCGGGAACAAGTGCTGTAGCTACGAATATCGCTATTAATCCAACAAATTTTAACCAAGTAAAAGAGGTTGTTTTACAAAATGACATTACCATGGTTGTCGTAGGTCCTGAAGCACCTTTAGTCGAAGGGATTCACGATTTCTTTTTAGCTGATAGCGAGTTAAAAAATATTGCGGTTATTGGTCCTAAAAAAGACGGTGCTTTGTTAGAAGGAAGTAAAGATTTTTCAAAGCAATTTATGATTAAACATGGTATTCCTACCGCAAGATATGAATCATTCACCAGCGAAACCTTACAAAAAGGACAGGCTTTTTTAGAAACGTTATCACCTCCGTATGTTTTAAAAGCGGATGGATTAGCAGGTGGAAAAGGTGTTTTAATTTTAACTGATTTAGAACAAGCAAAATCAGAATTAAAAGAAATGCTTTCCAATCAAAAATTTGGAGATGCTTCAGCAACCGTTGTTATTGAAGAATTTTTAAAAGGAATTGAACTTTCTGTATTTGTTTTAACCGATGGAAAAAACTATAAAATTTTACCTTCTGCCAAAGATTACAAACGAATTGGCGAAGGCGATGCTGGTTTAAATACAGGTGGAATGGGTGCTATCTCTCCTGTTCCTTTTGCTACCGATGATTTCTTACAAAAAGTAGAAGATTTAGTGGTAAAACCAACCATTAATGGTTTACAGAAAGATGGAATTGATTACCGTGGCTTCATTTTTATTGGATTAATGAACGATAACGGAAATCCATCAGTTGTAGAATACAATGTGCGTATGGGCGACCCTGAAACAGAAGTTGTCTTACCAAGAATTGAATCTGATTTAGTGGATTTATTCGAAGGTGTTGCGAACAGAACTTTAGATGAAAAATCATATAAAGTAACTTCTCAAACAGCAACAACAGTTATGTTAGTTGCAGGTGGATATCCTGAAGCATACGAAAAAGGAAAAGAAATTACTGGTTTCGATTTAGCAGAAGATTCGATTGTTTTTCATGCAGGAACAACTCTAAAAGATGGAAAAGTAGTCTCAAATGGCGGAAGAGTGATGGCAATTACTTCTTTTGGAGATTCTATTCAAGAAGCCCTTGATAAATCATATAAAAGTATCGACAAAATTTCTTTTGAAGGAATGAATTATAGAAAAGATATTGGTTTTGACTTAGTTTAAATTCTCTTAAATTAATGTAAGAATCTATTTCGTCAATTATAAAAACAAAAAAAGGAGTTGCTAAAAACAACTCCTTTTTTTATTGAATTTAAATTACATCGCTTTTTCTAAAGTAAATGAAAATTCAGAACCTTTACCATATTCACTTTTTAATAAAATGGTTTCATTATGAGCCTCAATAATATGTTTTACAATCGATAATCCTAAGCCTGAACCGCCTTGATCTCGAGAACGACTTCGATCTACTCGATAAAAACGTTCAAATAAACGAGAAATATGTTCTTCTTTAATTCCTTCACCATCGTCAATTATTTTGATAATAAACTTATTCGGATTGTAACTTTCGACACTAACCATAGTGCTACCGCCTATTTTTCCATATTTTATAGAATTTACAATCAGGTTGATTAACACCTGTTCGATACGCTCAATATCTCCTTTTACAAAACGAGGAAATTCATATATTTTATCGAATAATAAGGTAATATTTCGTTTTTTAGCCTTCATTTCAAACAAATCAAAAACATTTTGAATCAATTCAATAATATTGAAAGTTTCAATATTCATCTTCATTCCTTCAGTTTCTAATTTAGCAATCATATCTAAATCTTTAACGATAGAAGCTAAACGTTCGACTCCTTTATTGGCCCTTCCTAAATATTTAGTACGGATTTCTTTATCTTCAGCAGCTCCTTCAATCAGAGTTAAAATATAGCCTTGCACAGTAAAAAGTGGTGTTTTTAATTCGTGCGCTACATTTCCTAAAAAATCTCTTCGAAAGGAATCTCGTTGTGTTAATACTACGATTTCCTTACTTCTATCTTCGACATAAGTTTGCAAACTTTTGGTTAATGCTTCTACATCGGTGGTTACTGTTTTTCGTTCTAAATCATTGACATCTAAAATAGAAATTTCTTCATATAATTTTTTTACTCTTCGATATATAAAGTGTTCCGCTCGATATTGAATAATAAAAAAAGAAAAAATAAACATGACAATTCCAAACACAAGAACAGCACCGATTCCTAATAAATTAATCAACAGAAAATAGGATAATAAGGCTATTATAACAGAAATTGACGTAGAATAAAATGCCGACCACAGGGCATATCGGTATGTTTTTTTGATTTTTTTCATATAAAAAAATAGATTGCTTTTACAGCAATCTACCTAATTTTTATTAATTTATTGATTTTTTTTGATACAAATATTACTCGTATTTTATTCTTCTAGTACAAATTTATACCCAACACCTTTAACGGTTTTGAAAAAATCATCACCAATTTTTTCTCGTAATTTACGAATATGAACATCAATTGTACGTCCACCAACGACTACTTCATTTCCCCAAACGCTATCTAAAATTACTTCTCTTTTAAATACTTTTCCAGGTTTTGAGGTTAATAATGATAATAATTCAAATTCTTTTCTTGGTAAGGCTATTTTTTTATCACCTTTTAACACAACGTATTCATCTCTGTTAATAACAATATCGCCTAATGTTGTGGTTGTATCAGTTTTGTCTTCGGTTTTTAAGCGTCTTAGTAACGACTTTATTTTGCTAACTAATACTTTGGGTTTTACAGGTTTGGTAATATAATCATCAGCACCAGCATCAAAACCAGCCATTTGTGAATAATCTTCACCTCTAGCAGTTAAAAAAGAAATAATTACATTTTCTAATGATTTAATATTTCTAATTTTCTCACAGGCTTCAATACCATCCATTTGAGGCATCATAATATCTAATAATATTAAATGCGGGATTACTTTTTTTGCTAATTTTACTGCTTCAGCACCATTACTTGCCGTAAAAACTTGATAGCCTTCTGATTTTAAGTTATACCCAACAATTTCTAGGATATCTGGCTCATCATCAACTAGTAAAATTTTAACATCATTCGTGTTCATAAGTCATTTTATATTATGTTACCCAAAAGTAACTATAAAATTACAAACCTTGGTATTTCTGGTTTAACTTAACGTTGATTTAATCATTCATAAACATTCTGCTTAACTACTAGCGGATAATATGCTTACTATTTTTTTATTTTGATTTTTGTATCTTTTTATATCTTTATCTTGTATATTTATCTTGTATCTTTATGTTGTTTTTTTATAAAATCGATACAGAACATCACTTATACCTTTAAAAAATGCTACAAAAAACAGTTTTAGAAAACATTTTATTTTTAGATATTGAAACCGTTCCTGAACAGGAATTTTTCACTGATTTATCCGAAGAAAAACAGGCACTTTATGCGTTAAAAACGGCGTATCAACGAAAAGAAGAAATTGATGCCAACGATTTTTATCATCGAGCAGGAATTTGGGCTGAATTTGGAAAAATAATTTGTATTTCGGTGGGTTTTTTTGTGGCTATGGAAGATAAAAAACAACTTCGAATCAGGTCTTTTTCTGGAGATAATGAGGCTACTATTTTAGCTGATTTTAAAGAATTACTCGATAAGCATTTCAGCCAAGATAAGTATTTATTATGTGCTCATAATGGTAAAGAATTTGATTTTCCATATATTGCTCGTCGCATGATTATCAACCGTATTGATTTGCCTAAAAAGCTGAATTTATTTGGTAAAAAGCCCTGGGAAATTCCACATTTAGACACCTTAGAATTGTGGAAATTTGGCGATTACAAACACTATACTTCCTTGCAATTATTAACTACTATTTTGGATATTCCTTCGCCAAAGCAAGATATTGATGGTAGTGAAATTTCAAAAATATTTTATCAAGAAAAAAACCTTCCTCGCATTGTTGAATATTGTGAGAGAGATACGATTGCCGTTGCACAGCTTTTGTTACGTTTTTTAAACAAACCGTTACTTGATGAATCGGATATTATAAAAGTATAAAACACGTAATAAATCAGATAAAAAAAACACGTTTAAAATATTTTTAAACGTGTTTTCTTTATTTTTTTTAAACAACTGTTATTTTTAAATTATTCACCTTCAATTTTCATTGAAAGCTCAAACCAACGTTCTTCTTTGGTTTCTAGAGCTTCGATAATTTCTTGTAATTCTTTTGATTTATCGTTAATTTCATCAGCAGAAAACTCCACATTCATAAACTTTGTTTCAATAACTTGTTTCTTCTTTTGAAGTTTTTCAATATCTTTTTCTAATAAGCCCCATTCTCGTTTTTCATCAAAACTTAAAGCTACTTTTTTATTTGTTTTAACGGGAGTGGCAATTGCTTTTTTAGCATCATTTTTTACTTCTCTTGCTTCTTTTACTTTAGAATCTTCATAGGCTCTAAAATCAGAATAATTACCAGGAAAATTATCAATAACTCCATCGCCTCTAAACACAAATAAGTTATCTACAATTTTATCCATAAAGTAACGGTCATGGGAAACTACCATTAAGTTACCAGGATAATCTAATAAGAAATTTTCCAATACATTTAGAGTAACAACATCTAAATCGTTGGTTGGCTCATCTAAAATTAAAAAGTTTGGATTTTGAATTAAAATAGCACATAAATACAATCGTTTTTGTTCTCCTCCACTTAATTTTTCAACAAAATCGTGTTGTTTTTTTCTATCAAACAAAAAGCGTTCTAAAAGTTGTCCTGCCGATATTTTACGTCCTTTTGATAACGGAATATATTCTCCAAATTCTTTTACGACTTCAATAACTTTTTGTCCTGGTTTGATAACAATTCCGTTTTGCGTATAATACCCAAACTTGACAGTTTCACCAACCACAACTTTACCGCCATCTAATTCGATTCCGCCAGTAAGCATGTTTAAAAAAGATGACTTTCCCGTACCATTTTTACCAATAATTCCGATACGTTCGCCACGTTTAAACACATAATCGAAACCGTTTAAAATCACTTTATCATCAAACGATTTTTGCATTTTATGAAGTTCTAAAATTTTACTTCCTAAACGCTCCATATTAATTTCCAGCTGAACTTCGTGTTCATTACGGCGTTTGTGTGCTTTTTCTTTGATTTCATAAAAATCATCGGTACGAGATTTCGATTTTGTCGTACGAGCCTTTGGCTGACGACGCATCCAATCTAATTCTTTTTTAAATAAACTTTTTGCCTTTCCTAAATTGGTTGCTTCAAGTGCTAATCGTTCTTCTTTATTTTGTAAATAATACGAATAATTTCCTTTGTATTTATATAATTGTCCGTTGTCTAATTCGATAATTTCATTACACACACGCTCTAAAAAATAACGGTCGTGTGTTACCATAAATAAGGTGATTTTTTCCTTGGCGAAAAAAGCTTCTAACCATTCAATCATTTCTAAATCTAAATGATTTGTTGGCTCATCTAAAATTAATAAGTCGGGTTTTTTGATAAGTACGATTGCCAATGCCAAACGCTTTTTTTGCCCTCCAGATAATTTGCTTACTTTTAATTGTAAGTTATCTAATTTTAATTTTGATAAAATTTGCGTGTATTGTGTTTCAAAATCCCACGCATTGTATTGCTCCATCAATTCAAAAGCTTCTTGAAAAGCATCGGCATTATCAGGATTTTCTACGGCTTTTTCATATTGTTTTATAACTGATAAAACTTTATTATCCGTAGAAAAAATAGTTTCTTCAATCGTTAACTCAGGATTTAACGTATCGGCTTGCGATAAATACGCAATATCGATATCTTTTCTACTAACAACCTGTCCAGCATCAGGAGTATCAACCCCTGCAACGATATTTAAAATAGAGGTTTTTCCACTACCATTTTTAGCAACAAAAGCTATTTTTTGATCTTTATTAATTCCGAAAGAAAGGTCGTCAAATAACACTTTTTCTCCATATGCTTTTGCAATGCCCTCAACTGATAGATAATTCATAAAATCTAAATTTTATGCAAAGAAACAAAAAACCCGAGCAAATGCTTTAGTTTTTCTTTATCAAAAAAGAATATCAAAAAAATGGTGTCAAAAAAAAATACTGCTTTTTTTATACTACTTTTATTAAAATTTTCCAGAAATGCTTCAAGTTCATAATTTAGCGATTCGTTTTAAAAACGAAACTCCCGTAATACAAAACGTTTCATTTACACTACATCCGAATAAAATACTCGGAATTGTTGGCGAAAGTGGTAGTGGAAAATCGGTAACTTCCTTAGCAATTTTAGGATTATTACCAAAATTTGCACACATCACAGGCGAAATTTTATTTAAAAAACAAAACCTTCTGAATTATCATCAAAATGACTTCCAGAAAATTAGAGGACAAGAAATCGCCATGATTTTTCAAGAACCGATGAGTTCTTTAAATCCAACAATAACCTGCGGATTTCAAGTAGCTGAAGTATTTGAAAAACATACTTCTTTATCAAAAAAAGAAATAAAAAAAAATGTTATTGCATTATTTGAAAAAGTAAAACTACCACGAGCAAATGCCATTTTTAACGCCTATCCGCACCAAATAAGTGGCGGACAAAAACAACGCGTTATGATTGCCATGGCAATTGCCTGCAAACCAACTCTTTTAATTGCTGATGAACCAACAACCGCCTTAGATGTTACCGTTCAAAAAGAAATAATTCTGCTTTTAAAAGAACTGCAACAAGAATATCAAATGGCAATTATCTTTATTTCTCATGATTTAGAATTAGTCGCCGAAATTGCCGATTCCGTAGCCGTAATGCGTCAAGGAAAAATTGTAGAACAAGGAACAACCAAAGAACTTTTTTTACATCCCAAAGAAAATTATACCAAAGCACTCTTAAACTCAAAACCAACCACTAAAAAACGCTTCAAAATACTGCCAACCGTTCGTGATTTTATCAATAACACTGTAAATACAACCATATATACACAAGAAGAACGCCAAGAATTTCATCAGAAAATATATCAACAAAAACCGCTGTTAGAAATTAAAAACTTACACACCTATTTTGTATCTAAACCAAATTGGTTTTCTAAAAAAAATACCGTGAAAGCCCTAAATGATGTATCTTTTAAAATATATAAAGGCGAAACACTCGGACTCGTAGGAGAAAGCGGATGCGGAAAAACAACCCTCGGAAGAACTATTTTACAATTAGAAAAAGCTACTTCAGGACAGATAATTTATAAAGGAAAAGATAGCACAAAACTCGCTAAAAAAGAATTGAAAAAATTACGAAAAGAAATTCAAATCATCTTTCAAGATCCTTTTTCATCACTAAACCCAAGAATTACCGTAGGAAATAGCATTATAGAGCCCATGAAAGTACATCGTATTCTTAACTCATCAAAAGAACGAAAAGAATATGTGTTGAATTTATTAGAAAAAGTAGGACTCGAAAAAAAACATTTTTATCGATATCCACACGAATTTTCAGGAGGACAACGACAACGAATCGGAATTGCCAGAACTATCGCCCTACAACCAACATTAATTATTTGTGATGAATCCGTTTCTGCATTAGACGTATCAGTACAAGCACAAGTACTAAACCTTTTAAATCAACTCAAAAATGAGTTTAATTTTACCTATATTTTTATCTCACACGATTTAGCAGTCGTCAAATATATGTCCGACCAATTAGTCGTTATGAACAAAGGTAAAATTGAAGAAATTAATGATGCCGATGAAATTTATCGAAATCCAAAGAAAAAATATACCCGAAAATTAATACAAGCAATCCCAAAAGGATACTAATTTTTTTTCAATACTTTTTTTAAATAGTATATATTGCAACATTAAAATAAGAAAACAAGAGAAATTTATTAAAAATTATAAAAATAATATGAAAATTATAGTTCCAATGGCAGGAATAGGCTCTCGATTAAGACCCCATTCTTTAACAACTCCTAAACCTTTAACCGTTATTGCTGGTAAACCAATCGTACAACGTTTAGTAGAAGATATTACCGCAGTGGTAAACCAACCAATTGAAGAAATTACCTTCATCATTGGAAGCACTGCAAAAGGATTTCCTGCCGATACCAAAGATAAATTAATAGCCATTGCAGAAAGCTTAGGAGCCAAAGGTTCTGTATTTGTTCAAGAAGAAGCCTTAGGAACTGCACACGCAATTTATTGTGCCAAAGAAGCCTTAAAGGGTTCGTGCGTTGTAGCTTTTGCTGATACCTTATTTAAAGCAGATTTTACGTTAGATGCAAACGCAGATGGCGCTATTTGGGTGAAACAAGTCGAAGACCCAAGTGCATTTGGTGTCGTGAAATTAAAAGATGGTTTTATTACCGATTTTGTTGAAAAACCAACAGAATTTGTTTCTGATTTAGCTATTATCGGAATCTATTATTTTAAAGATGGTGATAAACTTCGTGAAGAAATTAAACATTTAATTGACAATGATATCAGACCTTCTGGTGAATTTCAATTAACAGAAGTTTTAGAATCTTTAAAACAACAAGGTGCTAAATTTATCCCTGGAAAAGTAGATGCCTGGATGGATTGTGGTAAAAAAGATCCAACGGTTGATACTAACAAACAAGTTTTAGGATTCGAACAAGCAGATGGAAATAATTTAGTTGCTGATGATGTTGTTTTAGAAAATTCAGAAATTATTCAACCCTGTTATGTTGGAAAAAATGTTGTTTTGAAAAATACAAAAATAGGCCCTTATGTTTCTATTGGTGAAAATAGTATTGTTGAAAATTCAACAATTGTAAATTCATTAATTCAAACAAATGTTCGCATTCAAAATGCCAAATTAGACAACGCAATGATTGGTAATCATGCAAAATATAATGCAAATTATACATCTGTAAGCATCGGTGATTACACAGACCTTACATAAAAAAAATATCCCACAATTTTTAACGGCAAAAATTAAACTATTTTTGCCGTTATTTTTGCTGTTGTGCATTATTCTAAACATTAAAGCACAAAAAAATAATACCGAATTTCAAGAAAATTTCTTCAAAGCACTCACCGAAAAAGCTATTTTTAATCCTAAAAATGCCCTCGGATATTTAGAAAATTGCCTCCAAATACAACCCAATAATACCGCCGTATTATTCGAAATCTCTAAAAATTATACCGAACTTAAACAACATACACTAGCCTTACAATACATCAATCTCGCAATTGATACACAAGAAAAAAAGCAAGGGAAAAAGCAAAAAGAAGCACAACGTAAATGGCTCTTACATCACAAAGTAAGCAT
The DNA here is from genome assembly GCF_021390755.1 of Tenacibaculum piscium. Classification (NCBI taxonomy): domain Bacteria; kingdom Pseudomonadati; phylum Bacteroidota; class Flavobacteriia; order Flavobacteriales; family Flavobacteriaceae; genus Tenacibaculum; species Tenacibaculum piscium. The sequence continues at coordinate 150,483 of NZ_JAJGWR010000004.1, forward strand.
TCTTAAAAAACTTCAAGATTTTACACAAGCCATAAAAATACAAGAAAAAATAGCTCAAAAAGATCCCAAAGAACAACAAAATTTAGTCTTTCTTTATTTGCAAAATGATGATATCGTTGGTGCTAAAAAAGTATTATCCGATTTAAAAAAAGCCAAACTCTTAAATCCGAGACTTCGAAAAATTCAAGAAAAACTAAACCAAAATAACAACACAAAAAATCAAAAAAAAGATATTGTAAGCAATTCAACAACAAAAACCGTAAAAAAAATTGCAACAAAAAAGGAAAACGAAAAACTAAAAAGTACCTTCGAAAAAGAAAAATCATATCATAATTTGAAATTGTTACTAGAAAATTTATCTTTAAATTTTCAAACAAATAATAACGTAAATAATCAAAAATATACCAAGGATTTAATAAAATATAGCCAACAAGGAATAATGCTTTTCCCAATGCAACCCTTCGTATATCTAATTAACGGAAAAGCGAACAATCATAAAAATCAATACAAAAAAGCATTGCAAAATTTGCTAAATGGCATCGATTTTGTAATTGATTCCACCGAAAATCAAGCCCAATTCTATGTGGAAATAGCCAAAGCATACAAAGGATTAAAAAAAATCGACAAAGCAAAAATATATCAACAAAAAGCCAACGAAATTACACCATAACACTACTATAACGCTATTGTAATTCTGACTTAAATTGATTCCCTATTCCTGAAAATTTATGAAATATTTTGTTCTAATTACCCTATTTTGTATCAGTATTACTTCGTGTAAATCAAGCAAAAATAGTATCGAAAATACCAATGCTATTAAGGAAATGTCTGCACGTAGCGTAGCTAAAAAACATACCCAAGCAAACTTTAAACAAAAAACAGTAGACGCACACTTAAAAATAAAATATACAAACCCAACAGAAAAAATAGCATTCTCCGTACGTATGAAAATAGAAAAAGGAGAAACTATCTGGCTCAAAGGAACAAAATTTATTACCGTATTTAAAGCTAAAATCACCCAAAATAAAATACAATTTTATTCGCCTTTATATAAAAATTATTTTGATGGAGATTTTAAAATGCTACAAAAAATACTAGGAACAACCCTTAATTTCAACCAATTACAAAATATGTTGCTCGGACAATCGGTATTGAATGTTAGAGATAATCGACAAAATATTGCCATTCATAATAACGCATATCAACTATCCCCTAGAAAACAAGCCGAACTTTTTGATATTTTTTTTCAAATCAATCCGAAACACTATAAATTAAACAAACAATCCATTGTAAACACCTCCAAAAAACAACGATTAGACATCTCATATCCAAAATATTACAATGAAAAAGGCGTGCTATTTCCTCAACAAATTTACATACACACCAAAGAACCTAAAAAGTTTACCAATATTGATATCATTACCAAATCAGTAGCCTTTAACACCAACATAAATATTGATTTTAAAATACCAAAAGGCTATAAAGAAATTAAATTATAATGAAAAATATCGCCGTATATCTTTGCTTTTTCTACTATTTCTTTACAAGTTTTAATGCCTTTTCTCAAGAAATAAAATCTCTTGAAGAAAAACATCAAAAACTTAAAAATGAAATCAAACAAATTAATAACCTGCTCTTTGAAACAAAAAAAGAAAAAGGAAACGCACTAGAAGATTTAAAAGATTTAACTCAAAAAATTGATACTAGAGCCGAATTAATCGAAATCATTGAGCTAGAAGCACGTAAAATTTCAACAGAAATAACAGAAAATCAACAGAAAATAAAAAAATACAAGCGACAACTCAATAATTTAAAAAAAGAATATGCCGATATGGTCGTGAAAACCTATAAAAGCAAATCACAACAAAGTAAAACCATGTTTTTATTATCGTCTAAAAGCTTTCACCAAGCCTATAAAAGACTCAAATACATGCAACAATACAATGAATATCGAAAAAAACAAGGGAAAGTAATTATCGAAAAAACAACCGAAATTCAAGAAATTAACAAGACCCTAGCCCTTCAGAAAAAAGCAAAAGAAATACTTATTTCTGATGAAAAACTACAAAAAGAAACCATCGAAACTGATAAAGAAAATCAAGAAATCTTAATCACCAAAATTAAAAAAGAAGAAAAAAAATACAAAACAGTATTACTCGATAAAATAAAAGAAGAAAAAGAAATTACAGCACGTATCGATAAATTAATTAGAAAAGCAATCGCAAAAGCAAATGAAAAAAAGAGAGCCGAAGAAAAAGCAAGAGAAAAAGCACGCAAAAAAGAACGCCAACTAAAAAGAGAAAAAGAAAGAAAAATAGCAATCGAAAAAGCCAGAAAAAAAGCCAACGAAATTGAAAATGAAAATGAAAGAGCTATTGCAATCATAAAAGCAAAAGAACTTGCCGAGAAAAAAAGAAAAGAAATCGACAAAGAAATTGCCAACGAAAAAGCCAAAGAAAAAGAAAAACAAAAATTAATCGCCAAAGAAAAAGCAAACAATAAAGAACCCAACAATACCTTCGTTTTAGATGATGATGAAAAAGAATTGTTACTTGAGTTTGAACAAAATAAAGGAAATTTACCCTGGCCAGTACAAGGAATTATTACCCGAAAATACGGCGTACAACCACATCCAACATTTTCTGGAATTAATATTAATAGCCCAGGATTACACATTGCCGCAAAACAAAATGCCGATGCTAAAAGTATTTTTAATGGCAAAATCCTTGCGCTACAAACACAATCTGCAGGTAAAAAATCAGTGTTAGTTCAACATGGTAATTATATTTCTGCCTATAATAACCTCGAAAAAGTATACGTCAAAAAAGGCGACCGTGTAAAAACAGGCGATAAAATTGGTAAAATTTTTACCGATAAAATTTCAGGGAAAACAAAGTTGCTTTTTGTACTATTTAAAAATACCGATAAACTAAATCCTGCAAAATGGATTCGTACACATTAACCCAAAAAACATGAAAAATTCTGCAAATCTTATCATCATTATTGTTTTCATTATTGCCGCTCTAGTGATTGGTAAAGGAATCCTTATTCCATTCATTTTTGCCCTGATTTTTTGGTTTCTAACACGTGAAATTCGTAAAACAATTTATAAAATACCCTTTGCTAAAAAATTTATTCCCATTTGGTTAAGTAATATTTTAGTCTTTACCATGATTATTATTAGTTTTAGTTTTATATCAGAAATTATAACCAATAGTATTATGAATTTATCAAGTTCGTACTCAAAATATGAACCCAATATTGATGTGGTTATCAAAAATTTAAACAACTATTTTCATATTGATATTGTAAAATCAGCCAAAACAATTTTTGGCGATTTTAATTACGGAGCCGTATTAGCAGAAACTGCCAATGCAATTAGCGGATTATTAGGCGATACTTTTATGATTATCATTTATGCGTTGTTCATGTTTTTAGAAGAAAGTAGCTTACAAAAAAAGCTTGCTAAAATTTTTTATACGAATGAAACAGATACTGAAAATCAAGAAAATAAAAATGAAAATATGCATCGAATGTTATCAAAAATTGAATTTTCAATTTCAAATTATCTTCGATTAAAAACCTATGTAAGCCTACTTACAGGAATTTTAAGTTATAGTATTCTACTAATTGTTGGTATTGATAGCGCACCTTTTTGGGCTTTTTTAATCTTTTTATTAAACTATATTCCGACCATTGGTTCTTTAATTGCAACTGTTTTTCCAGCTATTTTTAGCTTAATTCAATTTGGAGAATTCACTCCTTTTTTAGTAGTATTGATAGCCGTAGGAGCTGTTCAAGTAATTGTTGGAAATATTATTGAACCTAAAGTTTTTGGTAAATCACTGAATTTAAGTCCACTTGTAACGATATTATCGCTGGCAATTTGGGGGAAAATTTGGGGCATTACAGGCATGATTTTAAGTGTACCGATTACCGTAATTATGATTATTATTTTCTCTCAATTTGAAAAAACAAAATCAGTTGCCGTCCTTTTATCTGAAAATGGTGAAATTGATAAAATTTAAACAGAATATCAGAAGTTATAAAAATAGAAAAAACGATTGCTTTTAAGAACAATCGTTTTTTTTATAAATTTATGTAAAATAAAGCTGTGATTACTTAGTTATTTTTCTTCTTCTTTTCCTAAGAAAACAGCTTTTAATTCTGTAGCTTCTTTTGGATCTAATTTCCCAGCCAATACCAAACTTAATTCCTTTCTACGCAAAGCACCATCATAGCGTTTTTTCTCTAATTCAGTTTCTGGAACTATTTGTGCAACGGGTACAGGTCTTCCTGTTTCATCGACTGCGACAAAGGTATAAATTCCTTCATTTACTTTCGTTTTTACACCAGATTGACGGTCTTCCGTCCAAACATCTACATAAATTTCCATAGATGAATTAAAAGCTCTTGATACTTTTGCTTCCACCGTAACAACACTTCCCACAGGCACTGCTTTTGAAAAAGCAACATGATTCACCGAAGCCGTAACCACAATTCTTCGAGAATGACGACGTGCCGCAATGCTACAAGCTCTGTCCATACGGGCTAATAATTCACCTCCAAAAAGGTTGTCTAAATAATTAGTTTCCCCTGGTAAAACAAGGTCCGTTAGTACGGTTAATGATTCTATAGGTGTTTTAGCTGTCATCAATTAAATCGATTAAATTTTAATGCAAATATACATAAAGCTAAAAAGCAAGTGCTTTTAATTTTGATTATTTATAGCCGATTATAACTTGTCAGGAAGTATTGCCAATCGTATTTTTGCTTTTTTATATTTTGATATTCAAACAATTGCCCTATGAAATCCGAAGAAATTTTAGCCATTTTAAGACTACAAGCCACCAAAAATGTAGGTGATATTATCGCTAAAAAATTAATTGCCAGTACAGGAAATGTCGAACAAATATTCAAAGAAAAAGCAAGCACACTTCAAAAAATAAATGGCATCGGCAATCATGTAATACAACAACTTTTAAATCCTGAAAATATAAAAAAAGCAACCGAAGAATTTGAATATATCCAAAAAAATAACATTCAATTTTCTTATTTTTTAGAGGCTGAGTATCCGCAGAATTTAAAAAACTGTATTGATGCCCCTATCCTATTTTTTAAAGATGGAACTATTAATTTAAATAGTCAAAAAATAATATCGATTGTTGGAACAAGGAAAATAACCACCTATGGACGTGATTTCTGTCATCAATTAATCGAAGAATTAGCCAGCCATAATCCGATAATTGTAAGTGGTTTTGCTTACGGTGTCGATATTTGTGCGCATAAATCGGCTATCAAAAATAATCTGCAAACCATTGCCGTTTTAGCACACGGTTTAGAACGAATATATCCACAAACACATAAACAATATTGTGCTGAAGTCACCCAAAATGGCGGATTTATTACCGAATTTTGGCACCAAGAAGCTCCATTACGTGAAAATTTTTTAAAACGAAATCGGATTGTTGCAGGCATCTCCAAAGCAACGATTGTTATTGAATCTGCCGAAAAAGGAGGCTCGCTAGTAACCGCCGATATTGCCAATTCCTATAATCGAGATGTTTTTGCGCTGCCAGGTAGAACAACCGATGTATACAGTAAAGGCTGTAATAATCTAATCAAAAATAACCAAGCACATTTATTAAATACCCCCAAAGATATCATCAAAATGCTCAATTGGGATGTGCCAACAACTATACAAAAAACACCAATTCAAAAAGAATTATTTATAAATCTAACCAATGAAGAACAAAAAATTTATGATTTCTTACATCAAAATGGCAAACAATTATTCGATGTAATTGCCTATAAATGTGAAATTCCTGTATATAAATTATCATCATTAGTACTGCAAATGGAACTCAAAGGAATTCTCAAACCTTTACCTGGGAAACTCTTTGAAGTTTAGTATCTTTAAAAAATTGACGCAAGAAAATTGACGTAAGAAAAATGACACAAGAAAAATTAATATCCCAAAGGAAACCAGCATATCCTGTTACCAAAAAATTAGCACTTTATTTAAAAAAACACAATCGCACTATTCAAATACCCATATTTTATGACGATTTATTGCGATATCAAGGCGCAATTACGGTCTATGATAAAAATGATAAAGATACCTTATGGGTCCGCGTTTATTACAATGAATTCGAACGAGAAGAAATCGATTTTAGCTTAAAAAAAATATATAATATTTTACATTCAAATGGTTCTGATGCTAGTATTCAACACTTAAATGTTGATGCGGTAGACTTCTGTACCTTCGGAAATTCACAACCTTTTAGAGTGAAAGTTCGTAATATTTTAAATGATAATTACACCTATTTTTACGTTAAAAAAACCGATGCTTCTCGTATTTATGGACTCGAATTAGAAGATATTTTATCACCTTATAACTTAAATTTTTTGGTGTATAAAGACACCTTAATTGAAGAACATATTTCAGGGATTCCTGGAGATGTTTTTATTAATGATTATTTAGAGGATTGTATTGATATTGAAAAAGCACAAATAGCCAAAGAATTTGTGAAGTTTAACGAACGCTGTATGATTCGTTTATTAGGTGATATGCGTTCGTATAATTACGTGGTCGTTCCTACGCACGATTTTGAAAATGTCATCTATAAAATTAGACCCATCGATTTTGATCAGCAATGTTATGAAGGAAAATTTAAAGTGTATTATCCGCAATTTTTTAAAGAAAATTTAAAATTTGTGCAATTAGTCGCCCAAAAATTAACCTCCGATTCTATTGAACAATATCAATTGGAAGAACGCTCAATTGTAGCTAAACGTATTTTAGGATCTCGTTCTCGCTTAAACAGATTGCTTGCTGCGATGAAATCTGACACTATTTCTATTCCGAAAAATATCGAAAAATTAAAAGCTGAAATTTTTGATTTTACAGGTGATATCAATTTTAGAGATAGCGACGGAATGGGCGAAATATTATACAATGCACTAACCTTTGTCCGCCGAAACTACGAAGATGTTACGATGAAAAGTATCATACAACAACAACAAAAAGGGTATTAGGTTTATTAGCGTCTATTTAAACTTTTATGAAATTTAAACAGGCGCTACCTATAATAAGATTTTTATTTTTCAGAAGATTCCTTTAATAATTTATATCGTTTTTTATATTTTCGGTATAAATAGAAAAAATAAATTGTTAGAAGTGGATGAATAATAACAAAAATCCAAATGTTTGCAGATTTATACCCTAATCCTGTTACGTTTCCTACGTATTGTAAAATATCGACGCATATATCAAAGAGTTTGTTCATAGTTTTTCTGATTCATTTTTTTTAATTTTTAAATTTACGCTTTCTTTAATTTTAAAACTAATTAGAACCTAAATTATGAGGATGTTAGCCTAAAAGTATCATACAAAAAAACCATTCCCCATCACCTCCTACTCCTTACGCTTTCAATAAAAAAGCACATAAAAATACCAAAACGGGAACTTTTTATTATATTTGCAGTATATAAAGAATAAATTTGTGAGAATAATATCAAGAAGAACACTACGAGAATTTTGGGAAAAACACGCTGATAGTGAACAACAATTAAAAGCTTGGTATCGAGAAACAGAAAAAGCATCTTGGAAAAACATCAATGAACTAAAAGTGGAATATCCAAGTGCTAGTGTTTTAAAAGACAATAAAATAGTTTTTAATATTAAAGGAAATAATTATAGACTTATTGTTAAAATGAACTTTGAATTTCAAATATCTTGGATTCTATTTATTGGAACACATGCCGAATATGATAAAATTAATGCTAACAAATTATAATTATGCAAATTAAACCGATAAAAAACGAAGCAGATTACCAAGAAGCTCTTCATAGACTTGAATTTATTTTTGATGCAATAAAAGGAACAAAAAAAGGAGATGAACTTGAAATCCTTACCATTCTAATTGACAAATATGAAAATGAAAATTTTCCAATTGAAATGCCTGACCCTATTGAAGCGATTAAATTCAGAATGGAGCAAATGGGAATGAAACAAAAAGACCTTGCAGAACTTGTTGGTTTTAAAAGTAGAGTAAGTGAAATTTTAAATAAAAAACGAAAACTGACTTTAAAAATGATTAGAAAAATTAGTGATTCATTGCATATTCCTACTGATGTTTTAATACAAGAATATGTTGCTGAATAAAATTTTATAAAACAACTTTTCAATCACCTCCTACTCCTCACACTTTCAATAACAACGGTTGCTAAAATTAAAGAACCACCAATAAAAGTATTCCATGTTGGTATTTCATTTAAAAAGATAAATGCCAAAATAATCCCAAAAATAGGTTGTACGCTACTAATAATACTCGCTGTTGAAACCGTAAAAAACTGTAAAGAATGTACCATTAAGCTATGCCCAATTGCCGTAGTTAAAAGTGCCAATAATAATACATACGGATATTGGTTTTCAAAGCCTGAAATATCCATAAAAAACAAGACAGGTAACAAACAAACCGTAATAATTAACGTTTGATAAAACATCAACATCGTTCCGTTATATTGAATTACATATTGCTTTAACATTAAAATTCGGATGGCATAAAATAAGGCGGATAACAATCCAAATAAAATCCCCTGAACATTCGAACTTTCTAAATTAAATTCAGGCGATAAAACATAAAGCCCTAGCAATACCATACAGCCAAAAACAATGTAAATCGGATTAAATTTTACTTTTAAAAATAAGGGTTCTAAAAAAGCAACCATCACAGGAAAGGTGTATAATGACAGCATTCCAATGGCAACACTCGATAATTTTAAGGCATAAAAATAGGTAATCCAATGCCCTGCCATAAAAATTCCGCTGATAATAAACGGCATAATATGTTTGCTTGATTTTATAGTTAAATCTATTTTTTTAAACTTACAGAAAGCCAATAAAATTAACATCGCAAACACCGAGCGAAACCAAATAATTACTTCTGAAGGCATTGCAATATATCTTCCTAAAACTCCAGAAGTACTCACAAATAAGGTTGCCAATAACAAGCCCGATATATTTTTTGAATGATTATTTTGCATTTTATATTTTTTTCAACAAGGGGTTTCAACCCCTTGCCTTACATTGATTTAATTTCACTTGACTTTTTTATATTTCTCGCAATAAATTCAAGGCTGTTTTTACCGAGTCGATTCGAATAAAAGTAACTAATAATCGTAAACCATTTTTAGTTTCTTTCTGTTTCATTACACAGCTTTTTGGATTTTCTTGCACATATTGTAACATCTTTGTAAAGCCATCAGTTTCGTAAAATTTACTTTGTTGATCTGCTATAAAATATCCTAATAATCGTTTTTGCTTTAATATGATTTTTTCAATACCTAATTCTTTCGCAAGCCATTTTATGCGAACACTATCTAATAAATCTTGTACTTCTGGTGGATATTCTCCAAACCTATCAACAATTTGTTTTTCAAATGTTAATAACTCTTCTTCTTTTGTTAAATTTCCTAACTCATTGTACAAGCTTAATCTTTCGGTTACCGAATTGATATAATTATCAGGAAAAAGAATTTCAAAATCAGTATCAATTTGCACCTCTTTTACATATTCTTTCGGCGTATTTTCATCGGTAGGATATAATTCTTTAAACTCATTTTCTTTCAATTCTTCAATAGCTTCTTGTAATATTTTCTGATACGTTTCAAAGCCAATATCATTGATAAATCCACTTTGTTCACCTCCTAATAAATCTCCAGCTCCACGAATTTCTAAATCTTTCATGGCGATATTTAAACCACTTCCTAATTCTGAAAATAATTCTAAAGCTTCGATACGTTTACGTGCATCTTCAGTCATCATATGATATGCTGGCGTAATAAAATAACAGAATGCTTTTTTATTAGAACGACCTACACGACCTCGCATTTGATGCAAATCTGACAATCCGAAGTTATTTGCATTGTTGATAAAAATAGTATTCGCATTTGGCACGTCCAATCCACTTTCAATAATAGTCGTTGACACCAATACATCAAATTCACCATTCATAAAAGCAAGCATTAATTCTTCTAGCTTCTTCCCTTCCATTTGCCCATGACCGATACAAATTTTAGCATTCGGAACTAAACGTTGTAATAATCCTGCTACTTCCTTAATATTTTCGATTCTATTATGGATAAAAAATATTTGTCCTCCACGAGAAATTTCATAAGAAATAGCATCTCTAATGGTTTCTTCGCTAAAGCGGATGACATTGGTTTCAATAGGATGACGATTTGGTGGTGCTGTTTTTATGACTGATAAATCTCTTGCCGCCATCAAACTAAATTGTAGGGTTCTTGGTATTGGCGTAGCGGTTAATGTTAGCGTATCTACATTTTCTTTGATAGTTTTTAGCTTGTCTTTTACGGCAACTCCAAACTTTTGCTCTTCATCAATAACTAACAATCCTAAATCTTTAAATTGTAATTTTTTGTTAGTTAATTGATGCGTTCCGATTACAATATCTACACTTCCATTTGCAACACCTTCTAAAACAGCATTTCGTTGTTTTACCGTTCTGAAACGATTTAAATAATCAACGGTAACAGGAAAATCTTTTAAACGCTCCGAAAAAGTTTTAAAATGTTGAAACGCTAAAATAGTTGTAGGTACTAAAATTGCTACTTGTTTTCCGTTATCGACGGCTTTAAAAGCCGCACGAATAGCGACTTCTGTTTTTCCAAAACCAACATCACCACACACCAATCTATCCATGGGTTGCGGTTTTTCCATGTCAGTTTTTACATCTTGCGTTGAAGTAAATTGATCTGGTGTATCTTCATAAATAAAACTAGCTTCTAGCTCGTGTTGCATGTGCGTATCAGGAGCAAAAGCGTAGCCTTTTTGTAATTTTCTTTTGGCGTATAATTGAATTAAATTAAACGCAATATGTTTAACTCGAGCCTTCGTTTTTTGTTTTACTTTTTTCCAAGCACCCGAACCTAATTTATATATTTTAGGTGGTTTACCGTCTTTTCCGTTAAACTTTGAAATTTTATGTAACGAGTGAATACTCACATATAAAATATCTCTATCCCCATAAATTAACTTAATTGCTTCTTGTTTTTTTCCTTCTACATCAATTTTTTGAAGCCCTCCAAATTTTCCAATTCCATGATCGATATGTGTTACATAATCGCCAATTTCTAATCTGGTAAGTTCTTGTAAAGTGATGGATTGCTTTTTTTCATAGCCATTTTTTAAGCGAAATTTATAATAACGTTCAAATATTTGATGGTCAGTATAACAAACAATTTTATTTTGAATATCTACAAATCCCTGATACAAAGGAAAAACAATGGTTTCATAGGATACTTCGGCTTCATTATCATCAAAAATATCATGAAAACGCTGAGCTTGTTTATCATTAGAACAAAAAATATAATTAGTAAATCCTTTTGCTGAAAACTCGTTAAAATTCTGAATTAACAACTCGAATTTTTTATTAAAAGAAGGCTGTGCGTGTGTATCAAAAGTAATATTTGTTACATTTTTGATAACAGATTTACTCATATTTACAGTAGTAAATCGTTGTAATTCTTGTTGAATTAAAGCAGCATCACAAAATAACTCAGATGGTTTTGAATGTTTTATTTCTGTCGATAATTCATCAAATGAAAGTTCAGACTTTTTAAAAAATGTATCTAAATTAGAAATAATAGTTTCCCTATTTTTTACAAAAATTGCTGTTTTAGCTGAAATATATTTTAAAAAACTTTCTCTATTTTCTTGTAGCCCTTTGTTTTCAACATTAGGCATGATACTTACTTTCTGTTGTTTTTCTTTTGATAACTGTGTTTCCACATCAAAAGTTCGGATGCTTTCTACTTCATCACCAAAAAACTCCATTCGATAAGGTTCATCATTCGAAAATGAAAAAACATCAATAATTCCTCCACGAACTGAAAAATCACCAGGTTCAGTAACAAAATCGACCCGATGAAACTGATATTCAAACAATACTTCGTTTACAAAATCTGGAGATAAATTTTCGCCAACTGTAATTTTCAAAGTGTTTTTATCAAGTTCTTTTTTGGTGACTACTTTTTCAAATAAAGCTGTCGGATACGTTACAATAATTGCAGGTTTTCTTCTCGAATTAATCCGATTTAAAACCTCTGAACGCAATAAAACATTCGCGTTATCGGTTTCTTCAATCTGATACGGTCGGCGATACGAACCTGGATAAAACAACACATTTTTATCGCCTAATAATTGCTCTAAATCGTTTAAATAATAGGCGGCTTCTTCCTTATCATTAAAAATTAATAAATAGGGTTTTTCGACTTTTTTAAAAGTTTCAGAAATAACAAAAGACAACGAAGAACCAACCAAATTCGATATTTGAAAGTGGTTTTGTTCTTGTTGAAGCTCTTTAACAATCTGTTTGATAGTATCAGATTGTTGGTAATGGTTTACAATTACTTGTTTGCTCAACGTATAAAAATTTTACACAAATATACGAGGTTTATTTTTTTGTGTATTATTACAAACAAACCTATATTTTAAAGCATTTTATTAATCTTTATACAACATCCAAAACACTAACCCCGTTACTTTTTTTGGTTATTTGTATTTGCGTCGGAATACGTTCTTTCAGGTTTTCAACGTGTGATATAATTCCAATCATTTTTCCTTGTGCTTGTAAAGTTTCTAAGGTTGATATTACCGTTTCAAGCGTGTTGCTGTCTAAAGTTCCGAAACCTTCATCAATAAAAAGCGAATCAATTTTTACATTTTTACTCGCTAAATCTGATAATCCTAATGCCAACGCAAGACTAATAATAAACTTTTCGCCACCGCTCGAAGTGTCTACTAATCGAGCTTGATCGGTTTGATAATGGTCAATTAAATTAAAATTAAGCTCTTCTTTTGGCTTGTATAAATCCTCCATTTTTAACGAATAACGCTTGTTCAATTTGCGCAAATGCCTATTGGCGAGGTCTAATAAATGCTTTAAAGTTAAACGTTGCACATACACATTAAACGCATCTTTTGAGTTCCCGATAATTTTAAATAACTCTTTCCAAACGTTACAAATTTTAGTTTGCGCATCTATTTTTTGATACACTTCTTTATTTCTATCTTCTATTTCTTTGTCTTTTCTAAAAGCCTCTGATATTTTACCTTTTTCAGTTAAATTATCTTTATTTTCTTGTTCAAAATTAGCTAATTTTAGTTTGCTATCTTCCTCTGAAATTTCAAAATTTCTAGCAGTATTTAAAACTTCTTTTGCTTTTATATTTTCTTCTTTTAGCGTTTTTAATTCAACTTGTTTTTTGTTTATTTGCTCTTTATTCTCGCTAAATTTTAAAATATTTTCTTTCGATAACAACGCCTTTTCAATAGCTTCTTTCGATTCAAAATCACTATTTTTAAGTTGCTTATTAAATTCAACATTTAAGTTTTCTATTTCTTCGGATAAACCTTTTAAATCTTGATTATTTTTAACTTTTAACGCTTCTTTTACCGATTTTTCTTCTAATATTTTTTGAACATTTTTTTTACTTTCTTCCAATTTTTTTGAAGCTTCTTTACATCTTAATTGTAAATTTTCACGCTTTTTTTCCACAGTAATTTCAGATGGTAAAATACTATTTCGTTGTTCTTTTAAAAGCTTCGTATTATTTTCAGATTCTGATTTTTTTTGAAGAAACTCATTTTGTGTTTTTGTATAATTTTCTACTTGTTTTTTAGTATTTTCTAAATCAAGATTATTTACTTTTTCTTCGGATTTTAAAGCCTCTAAATTTTGTTGAATTTTTGAATATTCAGCAACAGATTTTTCAATAGTTTCGATAAACAAATCCGCCTGATTTATAGCTGGTAATTCATACTTAAATTCAGTCAACTTCGTTTTTAAAGTGTTTTCTAACTTGCTATAAGTAATCGTTAATTCATCCGTTATTTTTTCTTTGGATGTTATTTCAGCAGTGGCATTTTTATTTTTCTCGGTAAGTGTTGCAACGCTTGTTTTAAGTGTATTTACTTCGTTTTTCTTAAATTCAATTTTTTTAGATAAACTGTCTTTCTCAATTTGTAATTCTTGTGCTATTTTTAGGTTTTTATCAAGTACTTTTAGTTCTTCCGATATTGAATTTAACGCTATATTAATTTCAGTAATATTTGTTAAATCACAATCAATATTTAAAGTTTTTTCTTTTAATTTCAATTTTTTTACATCCTCTAAAATCGAATTTAGTTGAGTTTGTAAAGCTTCAATATTGGTATTTAATTGTGTTTCTTTTATCTTTAAAGCTACTTTTGATTTTTCTAAATTTCTTAAACTATTTTTTCTTTCGACAACTATTTTTTCAGATTCTGAAATTCCAATAACTTCCAAATTTTCTGCAAACGGATGTTCTTCTGAACCACATAAACCACAAGGTTCCCCTTTTTTTAATTTTTGACGATCAGCCTGATAATTAGCGATACTTTTTTCTAAATTCAGAATTTTTTCAGCATCTTTAACTGCTATTTCTTGTTTTGAAATAGCTGTTTCAAACTTTTCAATTTCTAATTTACAATTGATTAACTCCGTTGATAAATTTTCTTTTTGAGTTATTTTTTCAGTTTGTTCTTTCTCATTTTTTGCAATTTCTTCGGATAATTTTTTAAATTCTTTCCAATTATTTTCTGATGTAGCAAGTTGTTTTTGTTTTGCAAATAAATCAGTACTATTATTTTTTGATAAGGTGGTGTTTACAGCTAAAATTTCTTTCTCAAGCTTTTCAATTTCGATATTTTCTTTAGCTAAAAAATCAGTTTTTTCTTTTAAAAAAATCGTTGTTTTTTGTATTCCTTCATTTTTATCAGCAATAAAAACAGCATTTTCTTTTAAAATATTTTTATGTGATTTTAACGTAATTAAATCCGAATTCCAACTAGAAATATGATTTTTAACTTCTAATAAAAAGTTGTTTTCAGTTAGATTTTTTTCATCAATTTTAATATTTCCTTTTAATTTATCTAAATTTATTTTTAGCTTATTTTCTTTAGTTTCAAACTTTGTAATTTCTATTTTTAACTCATTTAATTTTTCAGATGATTGAAAAGTAATATCAATTTCATTTTTTAATTGCGCATCTAACTTTGTAATTTTATCAAATTTCGGCAACCAAATTTTAAATTCTTTATCTGTATTTTCTAAAGCTGTTGTTTCGTTTTTAACTTGATTTTTGAAGCTTTCAATTTGAGGATTCAACGCTTTTAATTCAACTTCTAAAACTTTTTCTTGACCTGTTTTATCAAGAATATTTTTCTCATTTCTTTTAAAATCCTGAATAAATTCTATAAAAGGAGCTGCTTTTTCATGTAAAGATAATAAGCTTAATTCTTGTTTATAATTATCAATAAAGAGAGAAATTCTTTCAGTTTCTTGTTTTAAATTATCATCTTTATCAAGTAATTTTTGATAATTTATATACCAATTAATAACAGCTGTAATTTTTGTTATTTCTGCTTCATTTTTAGCAATATCGGTTGTTAAAATTGCTGATTTTTCTAATAATGCTTCTTTTTCTTCTTTCGATAAAATATCATCAGCATTAATTTTTGCTTTAATTGTTGCTAATTTTTTTTCTTCGGATGATTTTCTATTTAAAATTTCTTCGCCAATTTTTTTATAGATTTGTTCGCCTGTAATTTGCTCTAATAATTTTCCTTTATCAGGTCCTTTTGCTGATAAAAAAGATGCAAATTCACCTTGCGCCAATAATACAGAGCGTAAAAATTGGTCGTAATTTAATTGGGTTACTTTTTGAACCTCTTCAATATATTTTCTTTTTTGAGTGGCGATTATTTTATCCGTAGATAAATTTTTTAAGCTCACCTCTTCTTTTGGATTTGTATATTTTTTACCTGCTTTGTTTGCAAGTTGGATTCCCCAATATCCTTCATAAATAAAATTATTATTTTCGAAAGTAATACGGGTAAAAGCATTATTTGCACCATGACTTACTACATCAATTAAAGATCCTTTTGTATCCTTAAAACGAGGGACTTTTTGATATAAAGCGATTGTAATGGCATCTAAAATAGTGGTTTTTCCTGCACCTGTAACACCTGTTATGGCATATAAACCAACGTCTTTAAAGTTTTCATTTTCAAAATCAATAACAATTGGTGTTTCTGATTTTAACGAATTTATATTTTGTAATGCTATTTTTAAAATTTTCATAACGAATAAAGAATATTAATTTTTATTGATTTTTAACTGCTTGTAAAACTTCATTAAAAGCATCCCAAACTTGCTGATTTTGGTCTAAATCAAAATCCATTTCTTCGCATTTTAATTTAAAAACTTCGGTAGGAACTAATTCTTTTATGGAGGTTGCATCTGCTAATAATTCTTCAATTCCTTTTATTTTTCGTTGATTTTTTAAGGTAATTTTTAATATTTCAAAATCGTATGATTCGGAAGCTATTTTTAATTCATCGGTTTGTATCGTATTATCTTCATCTAAAACAATTTCTACCCAAGGTTTTAATTGATACGAATTGGAAATGATACTCGGAAATTTAGCGATACAATCATCCATACTTCCTTTTAATTTGTAAAATTCTCTAAAATTAGGAACGATAACATCTTCAATATTGGTAATTTTATTTGCTGATATTTCTAAAACAATGATTTTTTTATCATAAGTAAGTTCACTGAAACTTAAAATATTTGGAGAACCTGAATATCTTATTTTATCATTTTCGCCAACTATTTGCGGTCTGTGTAAATGTCCTAAAGCAACATAATCAAAATAAATCGGAAAATCTTGAGCGCCGATATGCCCCAGCGTTCCTACATAAATATTTTGTTCGCTATCAGAAACCGAACCGCCCGTAGCAAATAAATGTCCCATAGCAATAACGGGCGCATTACTGGTATTTATTTTTTCAGATTCAATAGCGATTTCTTGATAATGATTGATTAAAGCTTTTTTATATTTATCGGTTAAATCATCAAAAGATTCGCCTGCAACGGCACGCCTAATATCGCCATCACGCAAATACGGAACAGCGCCAATAAGTACTTTTTCATCATTTATATTTATTTCAAAAACTTCATCAGCAATATTTTCGGTAGCTTTTCCCACTACTTTTATTGATAAGGCATTTAATAATTCTTTGGGAGCGTTTAAAGTTCCTGGCGAATCATGATTTCCGCCTGTAATAATAATTTGGCTACAAGTGGTTGATTTTAACTTTATCAAAAAATTATAATACATCGCTAAACTTTGATTAGACGGCGAACCATTATCAAAAACATCACCTGAAATTAAAAGCAAATCTATTTTTTCATTGCTGATATAATTTTCTATCCACGCTAAAAACAAGGTTTGCTCTTCTAATTGCGAATGTTCATGCAAGCGATGTCCTAAATGCCAATCGGCAGTATGAAGTATTTTCATCTTTTATCTTTAAAAATACACTTTTACTAAAATAAATCAGCAAAAAATTATTTATTAAAATATATTTATCAACTTTTATTAGCTTTTGTAAAGGTTTTTTCATAACTTTTTTTTAATCTTTGCCAAGTAGCAAGAACTAGCTATTTAAGTAGTTATCATAATTTAAAAATTTATTAAAACAAAAAAAATGTCAATATCAGATTTATATTCTAGCGGAAAACACAAACAAGAAATTGGACACTTTGCAAGTGTTGTAAAAATGGCAACTACTGATGGTGCTATTACAGAAAAAGAACAACAATTCTTAGAAAGAATTGCTGAAAAATTAAACATTGATGCTACTGAATATACAGCAATTTTAAAGAATCCTGAGAAATTTCCTGTAAATCCACCGGTGAGTTATGAAGAACGTATTGAACGTTTATTTCGTTTAACAAGAATGTTATATGCTGATGAACATATCGATAAAAAAGAAGTTTCCTTACTACAAAAAGTAGCTGTTGCCTTACATTTCCCAAATGATAATGTAGAAAAAGTGTGTGATGAAGCAATTTTCTTAGTGATGAATAACAATGATTTAGAAGATTTTACCTTAGCAATAAAAAAAGTGAATGCTATTTAATAATTTTATGTTAAATTGCCGTTAATCAACTTATTGTTAAAAAATCTGCTATTGATGAAAAATAAATTTTTACTGTTTACCTTACTTTGTTTCACAATGATTTCGATGCGTGTATGTTCACAAAATTTACATAATTCTTGGCAAATAACCCTTGGTATGGGCGTTACAAAGTTCAGCAATAGTGATGCCGATTTTATAGGTGATAACAACATGTTTCAATTACCTGCGATGAGTTTAACCATACCAATTGGCAAGCGTTTATCGGTAGATGGAGCTCTTTCAATCAATAGTATTGATGATGTTGGTTTTATGAGTAATACGGCACGTTATTTTTCACTAGATGGTTCTTTACGATATCATTTTGATGCGGTTTTTAAAAAATTTAGTCCATATGTATTTACGGGATTAAGTGCCGTAGATTCTGATCGAAAAATAAGTCCGACAATAAATATTGGTGCGGGAGGAATTTATTGGGTTAGTGATAAAATAGGAATCAATCCTCAATTATTTTATAAATATTCGTTAGAAACTTCTGAAAGTATGCGTTCTCATATTCAAGGAACGCTCGGTGTTGTTTTTAGATTGAGTTGGATGTATGATAGTAATAATAGAAGCCGTCGTGCCTCAAAATCAAGACCTTCTTGTAATTACAATCAATTTAAATAATTTATTAAAACATCTTTATAAAACATAAAAACGCCACTTTATTACAAAGTGGCGTTTTCTATCTATTTATTTTGATGTTTTTTTAAGACAATTTTTCAATCGCATTTTTAATTCTTGCAATCGTATTTTCTTTACCAATTAAAGTCATAATATCAAATAAATCTGGTCCTGCTAATTTTCCTACTAAGCTTAAACGAAGTGGTTGCATTACTTTACCAAAACCAATTTCTTTGGATGTTATCCATCCTTTAATTTGGGTTTGAGCGTTTTCTATTGTAAAATCTTCAATAGTAGAAATTACCGTAATTAATTCTTGCATTAATTCGCTAGTAGTTTCTTTCCATTGTTTTTTAGCTGCTTTTTCATCGTATGCTGATGGATTTTCAAAGAAAAAGTTTGATAATTCCCAAAAATCAGCAACAAACGTAGCACGTTCTTTTATTAATGAAACAATTTTTTGAGTGAAATTTTCATCCGCAGTAATTCCTTTTTCTTCAAGAATAGGCAAATATAAAGCGGTTAATTCTTCGTTTGATTTTGTCTGTAAATATTGCTGATTAAACCAGTTTGTTTTGTCTGGGCTAAATTTAGCTCCCGATTTACTAACTCTGCTTAAATCAAAAGCTTCAATTAATTCTTCTAAAGAAAAAATTTCTTGCTCCGTTCCAGGATTCCATCCTAATAAAGCTAACATATTTATAAAAGCATCGTTAAAATAACCATCTTCTTTATACCCTCTAGAAACATCACCAGTTTGCTCGTTGGTGTATTCTAGTGGAAATACAGGAAAACCTAATTTATCACCATCACGCTTACTTAATTTACCTTTTCCTACGGGTTTTAAAATCAATGGTAAATGTGCAAATTTTGGAGCTTTCCAATCAAAAGCACGATATAATAAAATATGTAATGCCATTGATGGTAACCATTCTTCACCACGAATAACATGTGAAATTTCCATTAAATGGTCATCAACAATATTTGCTAAATGATAGGTTGGCATTCCGTCCGATTTAAACAAAACTTTATCATCTAAAACATTGGTATCAATTTTAATTTTTCCACGGATTTCATCTTCTAAAATCAAGGTTTCATCTTGTGGCGTTTTAAAACGAATTACATATTTATCTCCAGCCTTTAATTTAGCTTCAACTTCTTCTGATGAAAGTGCTAATGAACTGTTTAATTTTTGACGATTATGCCAATTATAAGTAAACGTTTTTCCGTTTTCTTCATGGTTTTTACGATGAGCATCTAACTCTTCAGCAGTATCAAAAGCATAATATGCCCATCCTTTTTCTAATAAAATAGTAGCATATTTTTGATATAATTCTTTACGTTCTGACTGACGATAAGGTCCGAATTTTTCATTATTTCCTGGTCCTTCATCAAAAGGAATATTACACCATTTTAAGGCATCAACTATATATTGTTCGGCATTTTTAACATAACGAGTTTGGTCGGTATCTTCGATACGTAACACAAAAGTTCCGTTGTATTTTTTAGCGAATAAATAGTTGAATAAAGCAGTTCTTACACCACCAATATGTAAAGGTCCTGTTGGGCTAGGAGCAAAGCGTACTCTTACGTTATCAGTCATTTTTTGTTGATTTGAAGGCACAAATATAGTTGATAATCTAATTTTACTGTAAAATATTATATCTTTAATTAAAAATCACGTGTTATTATTATCTGTAAACACGTTTAAAAAATAGTACTTTTATAAACTGATATGGAGAATTTTAGCAAAATAGAACAAAAACTACAGCAATTTAGTAGAAAATACTATACTAGCGAATTAATAAAAGGAAGCATTTTATTTATTTCCTTAGGATTAATATATTTATTTTTTACCTTATTTATAGAGTATTTTTTATGGCTTAAACCCAGTGCTAGAACCCTATTATTTTGGCTGTTTATTTTGGTTGAATTATTTTTATTTGTCCGATTTATCTGTTTTCCTATTTTTAAAATTATCGGTTTACAACAAGGAATTTCTTTTGAAGAAGCATCAAAAATAATAGGAAATCATTTTCCTGAAGTACAAGATAAACTTTTAAACCTGCTTCAATTAAATCAAAATAATACTAAATCTGATTTATTAATAGCTAGTATCAATCAAAAATCAGAAGAAATACAACCTGTTTCTTTTAACAAAGCAATCGATTTTAAAAGTAATATTCGCTATCTAAAATATGCGTTAATTCCGTTAATTATTTGGGGATTATTTTTTTTAACAGGTACTTCTAAACAATTATCTGAAAGTTTTAATCGAGTGGTAAATCATTCGGTTGCTTATAAAGCGCCTGCCGATTTTTACTTTAATATTACGGCAAAAAATTTGACTGTTATTAAAGGAAAAGATATTACTGTCTATATACAAACAACAGGAAAAGCTGTTCCTGAACAAGCAAAAATTCATTTTAATGAACAACAATATTTCTTCAAAAATGAAGGAAATGGTTTATTTTCTTACACTTTTGTACAAGTACAAAAGCCTGTTGATTTTTATGCAAGTGCAAATGGTATTACTTCGGATATCTTTAAAATAGCGGTAATAAATACGCCTTCGATTCAAAATATTTCATTGCATTTAACCTATCCGAACTATATCAAAAAGAAAAATGAAATCATTAAAAATACAGGAAATATAATTGTTCCACAAGGAACAATTGTAAAATGGGATGTTAAAACTTCTGAAACGGATAGCGTTCATTTACTTTCAAATAACAATCGATTTGCTTTTTTAAAGGATAATAAAAATAAATTTCAATTAAAAAAACAGATAAAAAAAGCAATCAATTATAAAATTACAACGACCAATAAAAACTTAAAAGATTACGAAAAATTACAATTTTCGATTGGAGTTACTAAAGATGAACATCCGACAATTAATGTAAAATCTAATATTGATAGTATATCACGTGGAAATGCACAGTTTGTAGGTCAAATTTCTGATGATTATGGTTTCAAAAAATTAGAATTGGTTTATTATGATAAAAATAATAGTCAACAAAATAAGCAATTCAAAAAAATTAAACTGACTAAAAACACCTTACAAAATTTCTTTTTTGAATTTCCTGATAGCTTGAATTTACAAAAAGGTATCGATTACGAACTCTATTTTCAAGTGTTTGATAATGATGTTATCAACGGTAGTAAAAAAACTAAAAGTCAGAAATTTTCTTATCGACAAAAAACAAAAAATCAAATTGATACCGAACTTTTACAAGAACAACGTAATCATATTCAACATTTAGAAAATTCATTGAACAAGCAAGAACAACAGAAAAAATCATTAGAAAAAATTCAGTTTGAGCTTCAAAACAAGAAAAATGTAAGTTGGAATGATCAGAAAAAAATTAAAAATTTAATTAAGCGTCAAAATCAATATAAAAAAATGATGCAACGGCAAACGGATAATTTAAAGCAAAATTTCTCGGAGAAAAAAGAGAAAAATGAAGCCTTGCAACAAAAGAAAATCGACTTAAAAAAACGTATTGAAGAGCTTAAAAAATTAGACAAACAACAAAAATTATTAGACGAACTTAAAAAGTTAGCCGAAAAGTTAAATAGAGAAGATTTACTCAAAAAAACCAAAGAATTAGCCGAACAAAACAAACAGCAAGAAAAAAGTTTAGAGCGTATTTTAGAAATGACCAAGCGTTTTTATATGGAACAAAAAATGCAAAAGCTTGCTGATAATTTAAAGGATTTATCTAAAAAACAAAAAGATTTAAGTGAAAAAGAATCGCCTAAAGAAGCTGATAAAAAAGCTTCCGAAGAAAAAATAAAAGAAGAACAACAAAAAATAAATAAGGATTTTCAGAAAGTTAAAAAAGAATTAAACGATCTTAAAAAAGATAATAAAAGTTTAAAAGCTCCGATGAAAATTCCTGCTATGGAAGATTTAGCAAAAAAAACGCAAGAAGAATTAAACAAAGCTGAAGAAAATTTAGAAAAGAAAAACAAACCTGAATTGAAAAAAAATCAGAAAAAAGCTTCCGAAAAAATGGATGAAATGGGGCAGAAAATGAAAAAATCGATGGAGCAAATGAGTGCAGAATCTGATGAAGAAAACATGGAAGGTTTGCGTCAGGTTTTAGAAAATTTAATTACTTTTTCTTTTGATCAAGAAGATTTAATGAATGTTTTTTCAACAAGTAATTCTTCGCATCCGAACTTCGGAAAAAATTTGCAAAAGCAATTTCAACTTAAAAGTTATTTTGAACATATTGATGATAGTTTATTTGTTTTATCGATGAAAAACCCTAAAATATCTTCAAAAATTCAAGATCAACTTTCTTTAGCTCATTATAATTTAGATGAATCATTAGAAAATTTTGCCGATAATAAATTTCAAAATGGAATTACAAATCAGCGATATATAATGACTGCCGCAAATGCCTTAGCCGATATGTTAAGTAGCACGCTTGATGCCATGAAAAACCCAAAACCTGGTAGCGGAAAAGGAAAGGGAAAAGGGAAATCTTTTAGCCTTCCTGACATCATTAAAAAGCAAGGTGAATTAATGAAAAAGATGCAAGATGGAATGAAAAAGAAAAAAGGTGGAAAACCTAAAGATGGCAAAGGAGGTAAAAAGAAAGGAAATAAACCTGGTGAGAAAAAAGGAAGCAAAGAAGGTGAAGGCGAAGGACAAGGCGAAAAATTAAATGGAGAATTGTATCAAATTTATAAAGAACAATCGCAATTAAGGCAACAATTAGAAGAAGCTTTAAAACAAGGTAATAACGGAAATGGAAATGCTAAAAAAGCCATAAAAAAAATGGAACAATTAGAAAACGACATTTTAGAAAAAGGTTTTACCCAACAAAATATTAACAGAATGCAACAATTAAACTATCAATTGTTGAAATTAGATAAAGCCACTTTTGAACAAAATAAAGATAAACAACGAAAATCTGATGCTAATTTAAAAGAGTTTAATAGTAAATCTGCTAAAGAATTAAAGTTTAAGAAGTTGTTTTATAACCAAACAGAAATATTAAATAGACAATCATTACCTTTGCAACCTGATTATAAAAAGAAGGTTCAAGAGTATTTTAGCCTTCCTAAAAGCAACAAATAATACTTAAAAATATTATTTTTAAACAACTAAAATAGCATGATTGCATTTAATTACGAAACCGATTTTCAACTAAAAAACGAAGAAAAAACGGCACAATGGATTTTAAATTGTATCGAAAAAGAAGGTTTCGAATTAGGAGAAATAAACTATGTTTTTTGTGATGATACCTATTTACATAAAATGAATGTGGAGTTTTTACAACATGATACCTTAACAGATATTATTAGTTTCGATTATACCTTAGGAAAATTAGTTGGTGGAGATATTTTTATTTCGATTGAAAGAGTAAAAGAAAATGCAAAAGAGTTTGATGTATTATTTGAAAACGAATTGCACCGAGTTATTATTCATGGCGTATTACACTACATGAAATACAAAGATAAAACGGATGAAGAAAAACAAATAATGCGTACTAAAGAAAACGATTCTTTAAAACTTTTAAATTTAAACTAAAACCGTTCCGCATGGAACAGCATTAAAAAATGAGTTTATTTAATACAACATACGATGTAATTGTAGTAGGTGGTGGACATGCTGGTAGTGAAGCTGCCGCAGCAAGTGCAAACATGGGAGCGCACACATTACTAATAACAATGAACCTTCAAAATATTGCTCAAATGAGCTGTAACCCTGCAATGGGTGGTATTGCGAAAGGACAAATAGTAAGAGAAATTGATGCCTTAGGTGGTTACAGTGGAATTGTAACCGATAAAACGGCTATTCAATTTAAGATGCTTAATAAATCGAAAGGACCTGCAATGTGGAGTCCTAGAGCGCAATCTGACAGAATGCAATTTGCAGAATGTTGGAGAAATATGCTTGAAAAAACCGATAATTTAGATTTTTATCAAGATGCCGTTAACGGATTAATTTTTGATGAAAATAAAATTGTTGGCGTAAAAACAGCCTTAGGTTTAGAAATAAAAGCAAAAACAGTAATTATTACTGCGGGTACTTTTTTAAATGGATTAATCCATATTGGTGAAAAAACATTTGGCGGTGGTAGAGCTGGTGAAGGTGCTTCAACAGGAATTACTGAAGATTTAGTTGAAAAAGGTTTTGAATCTGGAAGGATGAAAACAGGAACTCCACCAAGAGTTGATAGTCGTTCTTTAGATTTTTCTAAAATGACAGAACAACCTGGTGATGAAAATCCTGAGAAATTTTCTTACTTACCAATTACTGAAAAATTAACCACACAGCGTTCTTGTTATTTAACATATACAAATCAAAAAGTACACGATATTTTACGTGAAGGTTTTGATCGTTCGCCAATGTTTAATGGTCGAATTAAATCGACAGGACCAAGATATTGCCCATCGGTAGAAGATAAAATTGATCGTTTTGCTGATAAAGAACGTCATCAGGTTTTTGTTGAACCTGAAGGATGGAACACCGTAGAAATTTATGTAAACGGATTTTCTACATCATTACCTGAAGATATTCAAGACAAAGCAATTCGACATATTGCAGGTTTTGAAAATGTAAAATTCTTACGTTTTGGATATGCTATTGAATATGATTTCTTTCAGCCAACACAATTAAAACATAATTTAGAAACTAAGTTAATCGAAAATTTATTTTTCGCAGGGCAGATTAACGGAACTACTGGTTACGAAGAAGCAGCTGCACAAGGTTTAATGGCTGGTGTAAATGCAGCTTTAAAAACTCAGAATAAAGAACCTTTTATCTTAAAAAGAAGTGAAGCTTATATTGGTGTTTTAATTGATGATTTAATTACCAAAGGAACAGAAGAACCTTACAGAATGTTTACTTCTCGTGCCGAATATAGAACGTTATTACGACAAGATAATGCTGATTTACGTTTAACAGAAATAGCTTATAACCTTGGTTTAGCATCTAAAGAAAGATTAGACAGAGTAACAAATAAGAGAATTAAAACAGCCGCTCTTGTTAAATTTGTAGAAAATTTAAGCGTTAAACAAGAAGAGATAAATCCTATTTTAGAAAGTAAAGGACTTAGTTTAATTAATCAATCGGTAAAATTATTTAAAATTGCTACAAGGCCACAATTATCATTTAATGATTTTAGAGTTATTGAAAAACTAGAAAATTATTTACAAGAAAATGATATGGATCAAGAAATTATTGAGCAAGTAGAAATTCACTTGAAATATTCTGGTTATATTGAAAAGGAAAAAAATAATGCCGACAAATTAAACCGATTAGAAAACGTTAAAATTCCTGCTAAATTCGATTTTAATAAAGTTCATTCATTATCGCATGAAGCTAGAGAGAAATTAAATAAAATTCAGCCAACTTCAATATCACAAGCTAGTAGAATAAGTGGTGTATCACCAAGTGATATTTCTGTTTTATTAGTTTATATGGGACGATAATAAAATTTATTTTAATACAAAAAACGTTCCGTATGGAGCGTTTTTTTTTACGTATTATTGCAGTAAAAGACAACAATACATTGCTTAGAACATCATAAAAAATAAAAAATTGGAAACAACAAAAGAGCTTTACAAAAATCTTACACCATTATTAAATTGTATCGATTATACGGTTTCTGATGAAAGTTACGAAGTAATGTATAACAAGAAATATGATATGCTTGTTACTTCGCCTGTTCCTGTAAATTTAGAAAATTACTATGTAAGTGAAGCGTATATTTCGCATACTGATAGTAAAAAAACGCTGTTTGATAAAGTATATCAATTAGTAAAAAATCATACTTTAAAACAAAAATTAAAATTGATAAATTCTTTTAAATCCGAAGAAAAAACAATTTTAGATATTGGTGCTGGTACTGGTGATTTTTTAAAAGTTTGCAAAGAAAATAATTGGAAAGTATCAGGGGTTGAACCTTCGGAAAAAGCTAGAAGTTTTGCTTCAAAAAAAAATATTGAGCTTCAAGAAGATATTTCTAACTATAAAGGAAAACAATTTGATGTTATTTCGCTGTGGCATGTTTTAGAGCATATTCCTAATTTAATTGAATATACAAATCAATTAAAAAAATTATTAAAACCAAATGGTGTTTTAATTATTGCCGTGCCAAATTATAAAAGTTACGATGCTAAAAAATATAAAGAATTTTGGGCTGCTTATGATGTGCCAAGACATTTATGGCATTTCTCGCAAACAGCGATAAAAAAAATATTTGCAACCACTAATATGAAAGTTGTAAAAATACTTCCAATGAAATTTGATGCTTTTTATGTTTCTTTATTATCAGAAAAATATAAAAATAATACATCAAAACCAATTAGTGCTTTTTTCACAGGATTAACATCAAATATCAAAGCAAAAAAAAATGGAGAGTATTCTTCTTTAATTTATTTGATAAAAAACAATTAAAATCATTTTAAATTAGTTTTTAAATACTCAAATAAATAAAACGTATACTTCATATAAAAAAAACAAAACACCTCTTAAATAACTATTTTAAGAGGTGTTTTTTATCAATAAAAATTATTGCTATTTATTTTATCATCAAAAAAAACAATGATATTTTAAATAAGCAAGCTTAATTACTTAGCAAATGCATTCCCAAAATTGTGATGATAAAATAAACGCCTAACGACATCGCTCCAGCATAATCTTTTGCTAATCGTTGTCCTATTAAAAGAAAAATTAAACAAAGTGCCGAAATTTGAACTCCTAATAATGCTAAATTACCATTTCCCATAGTTATCAAATTAAAAATTCCGATAAACATAAAAGCTCCCGCAATTAATTCCATCACTAAAATTATCATTAATAAAAGTGGTACTGAATTTTTTAATGGCGAATCTTTAAAATGTGATTTGATAAAAGAAACATTACCACTCCAATCGGAAACTTTATCGATACCCGATTGTAAAAAAGTGACAATTAGAAAAAGTAAAATTAAAATGACCGTACCGTATTCTTGAATAATTTCCATATAATTGATTTTAGCAAAGATACCGTTAGTTACTTTTAAAAATAATGAATTATAAAAGAAAAAATATCCCTTTTAAAAAAAAGTGTGTTGTAGTTAACTACTTGTTTCAGTATCTTTATAAAAAAGTTACTAACTAAAAAACTTAACACTATGCCTATTTTTTTGTATCCAATTTTATTTTTTGGAGTCATTATTTTATTAAAATCTTTTTTTACCGTCAAACAACAAACTGCCGCTATTGTAGAACGTTTTGGTAAATTTCATAGCATTCGTCAATCTGGTTTGCATTTAAAAATTCCGTTAGTCGATAAAATTTCAGGAAAACTGAGTTTAAAAATTCAGCAATTAGATGTAATTATTGAAACAAAAACCTTAGATAATGTTTTTGTAAAACTAAAAGTATCGGTTCAATATAAGGTTATAAAAGAAAAAGTCTATGATTCTTTTTATAAGTTAGATTATCCTCACGATCAAATTACTTCGTATGTATTTGATGTCGTTCGTGCCGAAGTTCCTAAAATGATTTTAGATGATGTTTTCTTGAAAAAAGATGATATTGCCATTGCTGTAAAATCAGAATTAAATGAAGCGATGATGACTTATGGATACGATATTATTAAAACATTAGTTACCGATATTGATCCTGATGCGCAAGTAAAAGAAGCTATGAACCGTATTAATGCTGCTGATAGAGAAAAAACAGCTGCTCAATATGAAGGTGATGCACAACGTATTTTAATTGTTGAAAGAGCCAAAGCAGAAGCAGAAAGTAAACGTTTACAAGGAAAAGGTATTGCCGATCAGCGTAGAGAAATTGCACGTGGTTTAGAAGAATCAGTAGAGGTTTTAAATAGAGCAGGAATTAACTCACAAGAAGCATCTGCATTAATTGTAATTACACAACATTATGATACCTTACAATCTATTGGTGCTGATACCAATAGTAACCTAATTTTACTTCCAAACAATCCGAATGCAGCAAGTTCTATGTTAAATGATATGGTCGCTAGTTTTGCAGCAACCAATCAAATAGGCGAAAGCATGAAGGAAAACAAAAAACAACTAGAAGAAAAAAATAAATCAAAATAAATTAAGTAAAAATATAGTATGATTATAAGCACAACCCCTACTATCGAAAATAAACCCGCAACCGCCTATTTAGGAATTGTAACTGGTGAAACAATTATTGGCGCTAATTTCATCAAAGATTTTTTTGCAGGAATTAGAGATATTGTTGGTGGACGCTCTGGTTCTTATGAAAAAGTATTGCGAGAGGCTAAAGATACTTCTTTAAAAGAGATGCAAGAACGTGCTGAAGCATTAGGTGCAGATGCTATTGTTGGTGTCGATTTAGATTATGAAACCATAGGTCCTAAAGGTGGAATGATTATGGTAACATCTTCAGGAACGGCCATTAAATTTTAATGGTAAAAATTAAACAAAAAAACCGAAACGATACTCGTTTCGGTTTTTTTATATGTATTAAAAATACTTATTTTTTATCTTCAGAAGTTGCTTTAATTTCTTCTTTTTTTTCACCTTTCTCATCCTCTTGCTCTTCTTCAGCTTTGGTAGCATCTTTAAATTCTTTGATACCTGTACCCAAACCTTTCATTAATTCTGGAATTTTTTTACCTCCAAACATTAACAATGCTAATCCAACTATTAAGGCTATTTGCAATGGGCCTATCATTCCTAAAAATATACTAAGTGAAATCATTTTTATTAATTTTTATAATATAATCAATATCATTATTTTGGCTACGTACCGTTACTTATCGATATGATCAGACAAAGGTACTAAATTAAATTCTGTGTTCAATTACTCCGCCAATTACTTTTTTTTCTTTGACAATCTCTGGAGTTCCTTTATAAAAAATAGAACCTCCGAAAGAAACTTTCGCGTCTAAGGTTTCACCAGAATTTACTTCTACTTTAGCACCTGAACCTGCACGAACATAATTTAAATCAGTAACAGTTACCTTGTATCCGTGATACATTCCTCCTAAATTAGCATCTACAGTTTGATTTTTAGCCGTTCCAGAAAGCTTAATAACAGCTCCTGAAGATGTTTTAACCTTTAAATGTTTCACATTTACAACCATATTAATAAAAGCACCTTCTTGTGCTTTTATTTCAATTTGTGGCTGTTCTATCAATTTTGTTGTGATAATTGCGCCTTCATTGGCATCAATTATTTTTAATGCTGCTGCGTAATACAGTGTTATTTTAACAGTGCCATCAGCAGTAGTTTCAGGAAATTGCAACGATATTTTTAAGGTCTTATTTTTATTTTTGATGATTACTTTTTCTGATTTATCACCTGTAATAACCACTTTATTTTCGGCTGATTTAACTAAATAAACATCAATTCCATTAAATACTTTTACTTTAGAGAAATCCCCTAATGTTGTTGTAATTGTTGTTTGTGCCGATGCTAAAATAGGCATCAATAACAAACTTAAAAAGATTATTTTTTTAATCATACCTGTTGTTTTAGCTGTTCCTTTATCTGTTGTTTTGTCTATTGTTTTGTCTATTGTTTTAATACTTGATACATTTATATTCAATTATATGATGTTCAATAATTGTACCAATACTATAAAGACAAAATTTCCTTTTTATTGCATCGATTTATTTTTTATTGTTTTACTTCGTGTTATTCTCATTAATATTCTCATTAATATTTTAATGAGAAATTAAATTAAAATCTAAATGTTTACGTTCTAAGTCGGTATTTTTTACTTTTACAACAACGGTATCTCCTAATTGAATAATATTGTTTGATGACTGTCCTATAATGGCATATTGTTTTTCGTCAAAAATATAATAATCATCTTTGATATCTCTAATACGCACCATTCCTTCACATTTATTGGCGATAATTTCCACATAAATTCCCCATTCAGTAACTCCCGAAACAACACCTTCAAATTCTTCATCTTGATGATCTTTCATGTATTTTATCTGCATATACTTGATGCTAGAACGCTCTGCTTTTGCCGCTAATTCTTCCATCTGTGAAGTATGCTTACATTTTACTTCATAATCATCTGATTTAGGAGAAGTTCCGCCATCTAAATAATGTTGTAATAAACGGTGTGTCATTACATCAGGATACCTACGAATTGGCGATGTAAAATGCGAATAATAATCAAAAGCCAAACCATAATGCCCTATATTTTGGGTCGTATAAGCTGCTTTACTCATCGAACGAATTGTTAAGGTTTCCACCATATTCGCTTCTCCTTTTCCTTGTACATCGTTTAATAATTTATTTAATGATTGCGATGTTTTCTCTTTAGTTTCGGTATTAATTTTATAGCCAAATTTGTTGATAATATTCTGTAAAGAAGCTAATTTATCAATATTTGGTTCATCGTGTGTACGATATATAAACGTATTTTTTGTTTCTTTTCCTTTAGAAAAACCAATAAATTCGGCTACTTTTCTATTGGCTAATAACATAAATTCTTCAATTAATTTATTCGCATCTTTCGATTCTTTAAAGAAAACGCCAATAGGATTTGCTTTTTCATCTAAATCGAACTTTACTTCCACTCTATCAAAAGAAATAGCACCTGCTTTCATACGTTTTTTACGTAGTTTTTTGGCTAATTCATCTAGTTTTAAGGTCGCTTCAACGATTGCTGGAGTAACTAGATAACTTTGGTCTGTAATTGAAATATCTACGGGCATTTCGTAGGCTTCCATATTTTCTGATAAAGTACAGTTTTCTATAATTGCTTGTGCTTCTTCGTAGGCAAAACGTTGGTCGGAATAGGTTACCGTTCTACCAAACCACTGGTTTACGATTTGGGTTTTTTCATTCATTTCAAAAACCGCTGAAAATGTTAATTTTTCTTCATTTGGTCGTAAAGAACAAGCACCGTTACTTAATATTTCTGGCAACATCGGCACTACTCTATCCACTAAATAAACAGAGGTTGCTCTATCAAAAGCTTCGTCGTCTAAAATTGTTTTTGGCTGTACATAATGTGATACATCGGCAATATGAATTCCGATTTCATAATTACCATTTTCTAATTTTGTAAATGATAATGCATCATCAAAATCTTTGGCATCTTTTGGATCAATGGTAAAGGTTAAATCTTTACGCATATCTCTTCTTTTAGCAATTTCAGTTTCGGTAATTTCTAATGATAAATTTTCAGCTTCTTTTTCAACTTCTTCAGGAAATTCATACGGCAAGCCATATTCTAATAAAATAGAATGAATTTCAGTTTCATGTTCTCCTGGTTTTCCTAAAACTTGGGTAATTTTACCAAAAGGGTTTTTAGAATTTTCAGGCCAATCGGTCATCTCTACGACTACTTTATCGCCATCTTCGGCACCGTTTAATTTATTTTGAGCGATGAATAAATCGGCTTGCATTTTTTGACTATCAGGAATTACAAAACCAAAATTTTTATTCATTTGTAAAACCCCAACAAATGTTGTTTTTTTACGTTCCATTATTTCGACAACTTCGCCTTCTAATTTGCTAGCGCGTCGTTTTTTATAAACATATACTTTTACGGTATCTTGATGCAGTCCTTTTCCTAAATTTATAGATGGAATAAAAATATCATTTTCAAAATCATCGCATATAAAATACGCATTTCCGTTTGATGTTACATCTAATGTTCCCACATGATATTTGCGATCTTCATTTATTTGATATTTTCCGCGATCAAGTTCTTTTATTTTTTTAGTTTCATGCAATTCCACTAATTTTTTAAGCACTTGACTTTTTCCATCAGAATCTGTAATTCCTATTTTACTAGCAATTTGTTTATAATTATATGTTTTTGAAGTATCTTCTTTTAATATTTTAAAAATCTTTAAGGTTAAGTCTTTAATTACGTTTCCTTTTTTCTTGTATATTTTTTTCTTTCGGGTCATGAATCTTTCGTCTTATTTGTAATAAAGACCAAAGTACAAATAAATTTATGGTATTCATGATAAATAACTGTTATCAATTTTCAGGGTTAAAATAACATTGCTAAAACGTTATCAACAAATGTTATTAACATTTATTATATCATATAAAACTTTCTTTAAAATTTAAAAATAAAAATGGTTGTTATTATAGTATGTTAATAGTTACAATAAATAAAAGGCATAATACTTGCCTATATGACTTATTAAAAATTATTAACATTTTATTAGCTACTTAATAGCTTGATTATAAATGGATAATCATACTTATTAACAATACTTATTAACAGTTATTAACCCTAAATTCTTAATATCTATTTGAGCTTGTATTGTTAACAAAGGGTTAATTTTATGTTGATAAATGTTTATTATAAAATGATAAAAAAAGTTGTGTATGTTATACCTATTCTGCTTTGTAAAAATAAATGAAATAACCAAAAAAAGTTTTCAGAAGATACCATTAGTTACTAACATTTAGTCATTTTTTATAAATCCCTAATTATTAGTCTTTTATTAAAAAATCTGAAAAAAGCCTTGTTAATCTCTGTTGATAACCTTGAATAACTGTATTTTTGTGATAGACAACTAAATTAAAATCAACAAATTATGACAATTGCCATCGGAAATGACCATGCAGGTACTGAGTATAAATTTGAAATTATAAAACTTTTAGAACAACTAGGACATAAGGTACTTAATTTCGGAACAAATGATGCTAATAGTATGGATTATCCAGACGCTATTCATCCAACAGCGGAAGCGGTAGAAACGGAGCAAGCTGACATGGGAATTATTTTATGCGGAAGTGGTAATGGCGCACAAATGACGGCAAATAAACATCAAGGTGTACGTGCAGCTTTATGTTGGAATAATGAATTAGTCGCATTAACAAGACAACATAACAATGCTAATATTTTAACCATACCTGCACGTTTTGTTTCATTACAACAAGCTTTAGGTTTTGTAACTATTTTTTTAGCGACAGAATTTGAAGGAGGAAGACATGCCGATAGAGTTAATAAAATAGCTTGTGATTGCTAATCAAAATTTATAATAATTCTAAATTAGAATATTTTAAATGAATTTTTTAATCAAAAAATTTACAGAATTAACAACTTCAGAACTATATGAAATTCTTCAATTACGTTCTGAAGTTTTTGTTGTGGAGCAAAATTGTGTTTATCAAGATATTGATGGAAAAGATCAAAAAGCATTGCATATATTAGGAATAAAGCAAGGTAAAATTATAGCCTACACCCGTTTATTTAATAGTGGCGAATATTTTGAAACGCCAAGTATTGGTAGAGTTTTAGTAAAAGAAAATCAGCGTAAATTTGGATACGGTCATCATTTAATAAAAGCTTCTGTATACGCTATTTTTGATTATTATAATGAAAATAAAATTACAATTTCAGCTCAAAAATATTTAATAAAATTCTATGAATCCCACGGATTTAAAAAAATAGGAAAAGAATATTTAGAAGATGGAATACCACATGTTAAAATGAAAATAGTATAAAAAATATATTTATTTCCTGTTTAAATTTCATCTGAAAAAAATATAGTGGCAAAAAATGGCGGCAAGGGGTTAAAACCCCTTGTTAAAAGGAGCTAAAAAATGTGGCAAATCAGGATGAGAAACTGAAATAAAATCTTTTTGACGCATTTTTATTTTTAAAACAAGGGGGTTTTAACCCCTTGCCATACTATTTTGACGTTACAAAAATTTTTGATGATATTTCATTAAATTATGAATTGGTTTTTCTATAATATTTGTAATTTTAATATTGTTTTTAAGAGCAACTTCTTCTAAAATATCTTTAAAATAAAATGCGATAGAACCTACAAAATACACCGGAGTATCTTTGTTTTTACGATACGCTAAAACATGATATTTAAAAAATTGCTGAAATCCTTTTTTTACTAATTTTTGAATATATCTTGTATTTTTATACTCAAACATAAATTTAGCAAAAGAGGCTAAATATCTATTTGGATGCTCATTTTTATAAAGCTGTTGTTTTATAAAATCAGGATCTAAATTAAATTCTTTTTCAAAATTATGTGCTATTTCAGCAGGCATTTTTTTATAGAAAAAATCTCTAAGTAATTTTTTACCAAAATAATTTCCACTTGCTTCATCCATAACTAAATAGCCCAAAGATGCTGAAATATAAGTGATATTTTTACCGTCAAAATAACAACTATTTGCACCTGTTCCTAAAATACAAACAATCGCTTCTTTATTTTTTGCAGTAGCATATACCGCTCCTAAAATATCTTCTTGAACAAGAACATTTGTTGTTGCAGAAAAAAAATCAAGTAAAATTTCGGTTAAAATATCTTTAGGGATTTGTGTACCACAACCAGCGCCATAAAAATAAATTTTTTTAATAGCTTTTTGATATTTTTTTAAATCGGCACAGTTTTCAAGAATTGTTAATAACTTTTTTTTAGATAAAATATTGGGGTTTAAACCCAGTGTTTGCACTCTAAAAACTTCTTTTTTGCTACCATTTAAAGCAACCCAATCTACCTTTGTAGAGCCACCATCTGCAATTAATATCATGCTGTTTTTTATTTTTTAGTTTTTTTTATCATTTTCAGCATTTTTCAATTCTTTTTCATCCTCTTTTTGGGAAGCTGGTTTTTTAGTCATTTTATAAATTAAATAACCAAAACCAACCAAAAAATGTAGTATAATAATACTGGCTATTATATAAATAAAAGTGTTTGAATTATCTCTCATAGTGTAAAATTTAATGTGAAATATTAGTAATAACACTGTAAATTTACATAAAATACTACGTTAAAAAAACACAAATAGTTACATCAATTTAGATTGCTTATAATAAGGTTTGGGTTTCAATTACTGCTCCCGATTCCATATCATTTAAAAGAATATTTCCAATACGAACCCTAATTAAACGCAATGTTGGAAAGCCAACTGCGGCGGTCATTTTACGAACTTGCCTAAATTTCCCTTCACAAATTACAATACTAACCCAGCTTGTAGGACCATGACGATCATCTCTTATTTTTTGAGATCTATTAGGAAAATTAGGTGTTTTTAAGGTAGAAGCTTTCCCTGGAAGTGTGGTATATTTTTGACCATCAACCCCAATTTCTACGCCTTTTTGTAGTTTTTCGAGTGCTGCTGGTGTTATGATTCCATCTACCTGTACGTAATATTCTTTTTCTACTTTTTTACTGCGAACCTCGGCGCTTACTTTTCCATCGGTAGTTAAGAATAAAAGTCCTTCGGATGCAGCATCTAAACGACCAATTGCCATTGTTTTTTCAGGGAAATCAAACAATTCGCCTAGCATTTTTTTCTTTCTTTTAGTTTGATTCGTAATAAATTGCGAAAGAAACCCATAAGGTTTATGAATAATAAAATGACGGTGTTTCATATTAAATTGATAAGGTGCTAATTGTTACTGAAAAGAAATCTTTGCCTGTACTTATTCTACTGTTTTTTATGGAGTTTTCAGTATTTTTTTCTAATGGATATTGCGTTATAGGTTCAATACAAACCATATTTTTAACGGGAGTCCATAGCATAAAATTATCAAAATTTTTGGTTGTAATTTTTATACTAAGCCCATCTTTTTTTACTAAAATAATTTCGTTGGTATTTAAAACTTTATAAGCTGCCGAACCTACATTTAAAACACTATCTAAAGTAATTTCTTTTTCTTTTGATTTTATAATTTCATCAGCAAAACCAGACAGTTTAAAACTCGGATGATAGCCAAACATATAAGGCATTTTTTTATCACTAATAATTTCAAAAGCTATTTTTATAGCTGATTTTTCAAGTGAAATAATTTTTCTAAAGATAAAATCATACGTCCAAAATAAATATTCTTGTGTCGATTTTTCAGGAAATTTACTGTTTTTTATCAGTGTATTTTTTACATACTTTTTTTCGAAAACTGCGGAAGTTTTATCACTAGAAATAAGCTTGTAATTAAGCTCTCTTAATAAACCATGTTGGTCTTGTTTGGCAATTCCGTTAGGTGTATCAATAGAAAAATCATTTAATTTTGTAGGACCAATAATCGGAAACATTTCAATATCCGAAGCATTCCAACCAGGCGAATTTTTAGAATGTATTAGTTCTTCATTATTAATGATAAAACTAATTAGCTCACCTTTATATATAGTTGCTAAACTATGGCTGTTTTTTAAAAGAATACTCGCGCTCATTTTTATTGAAAATTAAAAAAACAATATTACAAAATGTAGCATGAAAAAGATGCCAAAAAAGCTGCTAAGATAAAAGTAGTTTTTCATAACTTAGCCACACTTATTGTACATATTTTAATAAGAAAAGAACTAAAAATAGCATTAAAAACAACAAGATTTATGGCAGCAGATAAAGAAAAAGAAGCGAAATTAAAAGCCCTTCAACTTACCTTAGACAAGTTAGATAAAACTTACGGAAAAGGTGCAGTGATGAAATTAGGGGATACTAAGGTTGAAGATATGGAAGTGATTTCATCAGGATCTTTAGGGTTGGATTTAGCTTTAGGTGTTGGAGGATATCCTCGTGGAAGAGTTATTGAAATTTATGGACCAGAATCATCAGGAAAAACAACCTTAACATTGCACGCTATTGCAGAAGCTCAAAAAGCTGGTGGTATTGCCGCTTTTATTGATGCAGAACATGCTTTTGACCGCTTTTATGCTGAAAATTTAGGTGTTGATACTGATAATTTAATTATTTCTCAACCAGATCATGGGGAGCAAGCCTTAGAAATTACTGAAAATTTAATCCGTTCAGGAGCTGTTGATATTGTAGTGGTTGATTCTGTTGCAGCATTAACACCAAAATCGGAGATTGAAGGTGAAATGGGAGATTCTAAAATGGGATTACATGCCCGTTTAATGTCGCAAGCATTGCGTAAATTAACTGGTACAATTAGTAAAACAAAATGTACGGTTATTTTTATCAACCAATTACGTGAAAAAATTGGGGTAATGTTCGGAAATCCTGAAACAACTACAGGGGGAAATGCTTTAAAATTTTATGCTTCTGTACGTTTAGATATTCGTCGTAGAACGCAAATTAAAGATGGCGATAAAGTTATCGGAAATAGTACGAAAGTTAAAATTGTAAAAAATAAAGTAGCGCCACCATTTCAAATTGCAGAATTTGATATTATGTATGGTAAAGGAATTTCAAAAGTTGGTGAAATTTTAGATATTGGTGTTGAATATGGTATCATCAAAAAAAGTGGTTCATGGTTTAGCTACGGCGAAACAAAGCTAGGACAGGGTAGAGATGCTGTAAAAGGTTTAATTAAAGACAATCCTGAATTGGCAGAAGAATTAGAAACTAAAATAAAGGCGGCGATTGAAAATCAAGAATAATCAAGCATAATTTTGATATTTTAAATAGCTAAAAAAACCTGTTTTAGAAATCATCTAAAGCAGGTTTTTATTTTTTTATCAGACTTTATTAAACACCAGTACTACCAAAACCATTTTCGCCACGTTCGGTTTCGTCTAAAACTGTTACTTCTTGCCAGGTTGCACGTTCGTGTTTTGCAATGATTAATTGTGCAATACGTTCACCATCATTTACAGTAAAATCTTGGTTAGATAAATTCACTAAAATAACGCCAATTTCACCACGATAATCAGCATCAATAGTACCTGGAGCATTTAATACAGTCACTCCTTTTTTAGCTGCCAACCCGCTTCTTGGGCGTACTTGTGCTTCAAAACCTACAGGTAATGCGATGAATAAACCTGTTTTTATAATGGCTCTTTCCAACGGTTTTAAAACCACAGGTTCATTTAAATTGGCACGTAAATCCATCCCTGCAGCACCTTGGCTTTCATAAGCTGGTGTTTGATGTTTCGACTTGTTGATGATTTGTATGTTCATGTTTTTTATTAAAATTCTTAATTCTTCAAAAATCAAATATAATACTCATAACTTTTACTAGAAGCACATAGATTCATTAATTTAGCCCCTTAATCAAACTACGATATGAATAAGCAAACTAAAATAGCCGTTTTAGGCGGTGGAAGCTGGGCAACGGCAATTGTAAAAATGCTATCAGAAAACTTAGCAACCATTGGTTGGTATATGCGAAGTGCGTATGCTGTTGAACACATAAAACGTAATAAACACAATCCTAATTATTTAAGTTCCGCAGAATTTAATACCGAACAGTTAGATTTGTCTGACGATATGAATTACATCGTTGAAAATTATGACCTTTTAATTTTTGCAATTCCTTCTGCATTTTTAAATTCAGAATTAGAAAAATTAACAGCATCTTTAAAAGATAAAATAATTTTTTCCGCTATTAAAGGCATTGTACCCGAAACAGGCTTAATTGTTGGCGAACATTTTCATCAAACATTTGATATTCCGTATGAAAATATTGGAGTTCTTACAGGTCCTTGTCATGCTGAAGAAGTAGCGATGGAGCGTTTATCATACTTAACAATTGCGTGTCAAGATCAAGAAAAAGCACAATTTTTAAGCAAATGTATTGCCAGTCGTTATATAAAAACTAAAATTTCAGACGATATTGTAGGTACAGAATATGCTGCCATGTTAAAAAATATTTATGCCATCGCCGCAGGTATTGCTCATGGTTTAGGATATGGTGATAATTTTCAGGCAGTATTAATGAGTAACGGTATTCGTGAAATGAAACGCTTTATCAAAAAAGTGCACAAAATGAAACGAAATATTAATGACTCTGCGTATTTAGGCGATTTATTAGTTACAGGATATTCTACTTTTAGCAGAAACAGAATGTTTGGAAATATGATTGGAAAAGGGTACACGGTAAAATCTGCAATGCTAGAAATGAGTATGGTTGCCGAAGGGTATTATGCGACTAAAAGTGCCTTTGAAATCAATCAGAAAAATGGAGCAAAAACACCAATTATTGAAGCTGTTTACAATGTTCTATATGATAAAAAAGAAGCAAAAGATGAATTTTTAAAATTAACAGATAAGTTAAATTAATTCACAGTACTCTAAATATGGCTCATTTTTTTTAAAGTTTAAAAAAATATAAGAGAATTACTAGTTTAATTTCAGTTACTTTTGTTTAAAATTAAACAGTAAATATATTAAAAATGAAAACAATTCAGGAAGCTGTAGAAATTACCATCAGAAAGACACCTTTTATTGAAGAAGCCTTGCATGAAAAATTAATAAACGTGTCTTCTTTAGCTAGAGAAATTTTGCCAGAAGTATCAAAATTACTTAAAAAAGAAATAAAAGTTGGTGCTGTAATGATGGCAATAAATAGATTATCGCCAGCCAATGAATTGCGAGTACGTAAAAATATTAAAAAATTAGCCCTCGATTTAGGTGATGTTATTGTACGTTCCGATTTGTGTGATTTTACTTTTAAAAATACGTCTTCATTATTAAAAGAAATTGCCAAAATATTAAGCAAATCAGCCGATAGTAATGATTATTTTTTAACCGTTTCTCAAGGAATTTTTGAAACAAACATTGTAACGAGTAAAAATTTGCGTACCTATGTTGAGGAAATTTTTAAACGAGAAACGTTAATTCATAATGTAAACGATTTAGCCTCGATAACCATTAAACTTCCTAAAAACAATTTAGAACAATCGGGTATTTATTATTTTATTTTGAAGCAATTTGCCTGGGCAAATATTGCGGTACAAGAAATAATTTCTACCACGCATGAAATGACGATTGTTGTAAAAGAAGAAGATGTAAACGAAACGTTTGCTATTTTAATGGATTTGAAATTGAATTAATAGTGTATATAAAATAGCTAAAAATGTCCAAAAAACTGTCTGAAAATCAGCTGAAAAATCAGCAAAAAGATCCGTATGCTTCGTTAAGAATTAAAGAATTTAATATCTTTCTTTTAGTGCGTTTTGCGTTGGTTTTTGGCTGGTCGATGCAATTTATCATTATAGAATGGCAAGTATATAGCATTACTAAAAATCCTTTATCATTAGGGATAATTGGTTTAATGGAAGTAATTCCTGCTGTTTCGATGGCGTTATTTGCAGGGCATATTGTCGATCAGAAAGAAAAAAGAAATTTACTCGCACTTTGTATCGGTATTTTTTCGTTGATAAGTTTGGGCTTGTTTTTTTTAACGCTTCCTAGTTTTGTGGAAGGTTGGCAACAAAATACGGTTTTATATGCCATTTACGGCTTAGTATTCTTTGGCGGACTTTTACGCTCGTTCTTTGGACCAACGATATTTTCATTAATTGCTTTAATAGTTCCTAAAAAATTATATCCAAATGCGGCTACTTGGAGTAGTTCTACTTGGCAAATGGCTTCGGTTTTAGGACCCGCTTTTGCAGGTTTTACTATTTCTTGGATGGGAGTTCATTGGTCGCTTTGCATTGTTTTTGGCTTGGTTTTATTTTCATTTTTGATGGTGTTTTTTATCGATAGAAAACCTATTTTAAACCCTAAAATTGGCGAACCAATCTTAAAAAGTTTACAGGAAGGAATTAATTTCGTGTTTAAAACAAAAGCCATTTTAGGCGCGATTACTTTAGATATGATTTCGGTATTATTTGGAGGTGCTATCGCTTTATTGCCTATTTATGCACAGGATATTTTAAAAGTAGGACCAGAAGGATTTGGCGCTTTACGTGCTGCGCCTGCAATCGGCGCTTTTTTAACGATGTTAATAACGGCATATATTCCGATTAGTAAAAATGCAGGAATGAAATTATTAGCGGCAATTTTTGGCTTCGGAATTTGTATTATCGTCTTCGGATTGTCTAGTATTTTTTGGATATCAATTGTTGCTTTATTTTTCAGTGGCGTTACCGATGGCGTTTCGATGGTGATTCGTCAAACTATTTTGCAACTAAAAACGCCCGATAATATGCGTGGACGCGTGGCTTCGGTAAACTCGATGTTTGTAGGGTCTTCTAACGAATTAGGCGCTTTTGAAAGTGGCGTAACTGCTAAATTAATGGGAACGGTAACTGCTGTTGTTTTTGGTGGAACCATGACATTAATCACAGTTATTACCACAGGAATTTTAAATCCTACTTTGCGAAAATTAGACTTAACCAAAGATTTAGAAGCTCACGAAAAATTGGAGTAAATAATATGAAAAAAAGTATTACTTATTTTTAGTCGATACTTGGTTGATGTATTTTCCCACCACAATTGCGGTGATGATAACCAAATAAATCTGTCCCATCAAACCGATTAAAATAGCTGTTTTATGTGCCAATCTACCTACAGGATACACATCGCCATAGCCGATAGTCAGTAAGGTTATGTAACTAAAATACATTAAATTTTCAAAAATAAGTTCCGATTGATTCACAAAACTTGTTTGCGTAAAATGAAAGGCCCCAGGAGTTGTTATTTCAATACTTAAACAAATAAAAAAACCGATTAATCCTAAGGAAATATAACCACTGATAAGTCCTAAAATTACATTCTTATTAATTTCAACGGCGCGCCATACTTGTTTAATCATTTCATAGGTGACCACTACGTAAAACAGAAAATAACTAATAACTCGAATGTACGGAAATACTACTTTTTGAGAAGGATTTATTAAATCTGAACCAAAAACAAGGGAGGCAATAATCAATAAAAAGATGAAAAAACGTAGCAATATTTTCTTTTTAGAAATCAATAAAATACCTGCCGATAAATTAATTAAAAATAAAATAGGTGATAAGCGTTCGTCAAAAAAAGTTTGTGGAACAATTAACGAACCAAATAAAATAGATAATTGACTAAAAAAGAAAAACTCAAAACGATGATTGTATAATTTATCTAACATTATTTTTTTATGCACTTAAAAGAAATCTCTTTTTCAGGAAAATTTTCGCAATATTATTGCAAAACTAATCAATTTTGAGCGAAATTAGTAGCTCCTAAAATTTGAATGTTTTTTTAAAGCTTCTAAATTATTTGTAAATAATTTTAATGTTAAGCTTGCTTTTTTCTTAAAAATCGCATGTTGTTTTAAGTATCTTTAGGCAAAAATTATCTTTTGATAAACAAACGTCTTTTGATTAAAAATTTACTTGCTCATAATG
Source organism: Tenacibaculum piscium (assembly GCF_021390755.1). NCBI lineage: Bacteria > Pseudomonadati > Bacteroidota > Flavobacteriia > Flavobacteriales > Flavobacteriaceae > Tenacibaculum > Tenacibaculum piscium. Next base: position 193,164 of record NZ_JAJGWR010000004.1, read on the forward strand.
ATGAAAATACGTTTTATGATAAAAAGCAAGAAATATCCTTGGCTTCAAAAGAAGGAAAAGCGAAGTTTATAAAATTGGTATGTGCGTTATCAAATTCGAATCCTACGAATAATTCATACATTGTTATTGGGGTTGAAGATGAGGAAAATAAAATTATCGGGGTTGATTTTTATGATGATAGTAAAATTCAAAATTTAGTAAATGCTTATTTAAAAAACCCGCCTAAAATAACGTATGAAAATGTTGCTTTTCCTCGGTTGCAACGTCATAAGGTTCTTGGATTAGTAACTATTTTTCCTAATAATAGAAAGAGTTTTTTACTTAAAAATAGTTGGAAATATCTTAAAAATACAGGTTTTTATCGACAAGGTAGTAATTCTGTTCCTTTTGATGTCTCTGTTGATATTCCTATTTTCAAAACAAAAAATGCAAGAATAAGAGCGACAAATAATGCGGATATTGTGAAAGCGATTCAAAAAAATGCGAGTAATAATATTGAATTAACGCTTGCTGGTGTTTTTGATTTTATAAATAATCATGAGCCTAAATATCACCCACAATATAAGGTTTTTAAGGAGCAATTTGTGCTTTGTTGGGCAGGAAAAAAGAAGATGATTCATCATCAATTATTTTACACACGTGTGGATATTGAATTGATAAATGAACAGGTTCGATTATTTTTTTCATCCTTAGATGCGGTTCAAATTCGTTATAATGAGCAGTCATTTATCATTACCGAATACATTGCTTTGGGGATTGATAAAACGGAAAAACAGTATCCATTAGAGCAAACAAGTATTCATTTTAAAGACAATGGAAAATATATTATTACCACTAATTTTTTATTTAAACCACCTCTTTATAACAGCACGATTCTTAAACATATTTACGATAAAAATAACCAATTACTTTTAAAAATTCTGCAAAACAAACTACTTACTACAAGCGAAAAAGAAGCCATTTATAAATTACCAACTTCTTATTTAATTTGTTCTTTACATGGCTTTTTAGAAGCACCTAATCAATTAAAAAAAGCAAAAAAATACTTTAAATCTTTAAAAGATAAAACCACATATATTAAGTATAAAGAAGTAATGCGGGTGTTACGCAAGGTAAAACATCACCAAAAACAGTTGAAAAGAGCATCAAACAGTATCAAATAGTTTCAAAAAAATAGGCTTTTAAAGAATTTTTTAGATTTCTTCAAAAGCCTATGATGCTTTACTTTCGTAGTAAAAATGAGCCAACTATTACTTAGTTACAATAATTTTCTGGGCTAATATTTTCTACGGATTTTATTTCTAATACTTCTAGAATTCCGTCGTATGCTTCTGCAAAACCTTCGGCTGTTTTTTGAGTATTTTTTAAGATTAATTCCGCTATTACTGGAGTATAGGCTGTTTGTTTTTGACTTGTTTTTTGGTTATAAATTTTGGTTAAATCACCATTTGTTACATCGTTAATCCAATATGTTTTTACCGAACCACAAGGTTGAAAAGAGGCTACTTCGTGTCCAAAAATAAGCAATCCTTTTACGGGTTCTGCTGAAAAATTAACTTTATTAGTACTCATTTTGGTTAATTTATACATTTCTGATACGGCACTGCTACTTTTTTCTCCATCCATTCCTAATAAAGTAAGTGTATTTTCTTCCAGTGCATACGACATACTTTCGGTAGCTGTTTTTAAAATGACATTGTTCTTTTTAGTAAAAGAGAAGGTTCCTTTTTCGGTAAAATATCCATCTTTACTATCTAGATAAAAATCATTTTTTTCAAAAGTACCATCTTTTTTAAGAAATACAGTACTTACGATTCCAGGGCAACTAGCACAAGGAAGTAATCCGGTATATGTTCCGTTTGATGCTATTATTTTTTTTGAAATTTCATCATTATTTAGCGGTTTTTCAACATCTGTTTTAGGTTGTTTTGTAAGCGTGTCTTCATTGTTTTTTTTAGAAACTTCTTTACATCCGATTAAAGAGAGTGTCATTGCTATTATTAAAATATAACTATTTTTCATGGGGGTATTTTTTATGTTTTGTAAAATTACTAATTTTCAATATTTTTTTGTCTTAAAAAGAACTAAAATTACTGATTAAAAAGTATTTTTTATACATTAAAACCCCGTTGTTTATAACGGGGTTTTTAGTTGTTTTTTATTTTTGAGCGGTTAATTCACCTTGCCATTGTTGTAATTCTTCCCATTTACCTTGATGTGCTAATTTTGCTTGTTTAGGCCATGTTTTAGGTTTTAGAATTTTATAACGGTTTCCGACACTTTTCAAAATTTTCTGACATTTTTCTACAGAAGTTTCTCCTAAATCTTCCCAAGTTTCAATTCCAAAAGCATGAAATAATCCTTCAATTTTCGGATTAATTCCTGCGACAATTTTCAAATCATTTTCTTTAACTCTTTTGGCAAGTATATTTTGAGCGGTTACTAGGTTTTCGTTTAAGTTTTCATCTGAGGCATCGTTATTTTTATTTTGATGCTCAGATAACAAGCTTAATTGATATTTAAAAATGCTATAAATGCTCATTATTATGAGTACTGGAATAAGCCAAAATGTTATTGTTGTTATTGATAAAATCATAGTATTATTTTTTTAAGGGTTCGTATTGTTATTTTTTGATGCTTTTTTTCTGATAAGAAAGCATTTCAAAAAATAATGATGTAGTATTTTTTTCTGATAGCAATAATTTTTCTTGGAGCTCTTAAATACTCTTAGAGATTTTTAAAGTAAGCTACTAATTTTTTTACTGAATCAGCTTTAGTTTTCAAATTTACCTAAAGCTACTGGAGAAGAATTGGAGCTTTATTTTTGTTTGGTAAAATGGGTATTTAAAGTGTTCGTTGTATTTCCGTTATAATCACTTGATTTTTATTTATTTATGGATTTTCGAAAAATAAAACGTACTACTATGTGCTATCTATTTGATGCAAAATAACAAAAAAAGTCACATCTTTCGATGTAACTTTCATGTTTTTAACATTTATTTAACGCTAAATTAACCTTAAAGAAGCTATTTGTTAACCTTTAGGAAACTATTTGTTAACTTTTAATTGCTATTTTGTTAACCTTGGATTAAATTTTTATACTGTTATAAGGCTTATAAATCAAATTTAATTCCTTGTGCTAACGGCAATTCATCAGAATAATTTATCGTATTTGTTTGACGTCTCATATATACTTTCCAAGCATCAGAACCAGACTCACGTCCGCCACCAGTTTCTTTTTCACCACCAAAAGCACCTCCAATTTCAGCACCAGAAGTTCCGATGTTTACATTTGCAATACCACAATCAGAACCAGCGTATGATAAAAACTTTTCAGCTTCTTTTAATTCATTCGTCATAATTGCTGATGATAATCCTTGAGCAACACCATTTTGTTTTTCAATAGCATTTTCAACTTCTCCTGAATATTTCATTAAATATAAAATAGGAGCAAAAGTTTCATGTTGCACTATTTCAAAATGATTTTCAGCTTCAATAATGGCTGGTTTTACGTAACATCCGCTTTCGTACCCTTCACCTTCTAAAACACCTCCTTCAACTAATACGTTTCCACCTTCCGCTTTTGCTTTTTCAATAGCAGCTAAATACGTATTTACCGAATCTTTGTCAATTAACGGCCCAATATGATTTGTTTCATCTAAAGGATTTCCAATGGTTAATTGCCCGTAAGCACCAACAATGGCATCTCTTACTTTGTCATATACTGATTCATGAATAATTAATCTACGAGTAGAAGTACAACGTTGTCCACAAGTTCCAACAGCTCCGAATACAGCACCAGGAACGACTACTTTTAAATCGGCAGTTGGCGTGATGATAATCGCATTGTTTCCGCCTAATTCTAATAATGATTTTCCGAAACGTTGTGCAACAGTTGCTCCAACAATACGTCCCATTCTGGTAGATCCTGTAGCAGAAACTAAAGGAATACGAGTATCAGTAGTCATCATTTCACCAACTTTATAATCTCCATTGATAATAGAAGAAATTCCTTCTGGTAAGTTATTTTCTTTTAAAACATCAGCAATAATATTTTGACATGCGATTGAACATAAAGGTGCTTTTTCAGAACCTTTCCAAACACAAACATCACCACAAATCCACGCTAAAGCAGTATTCCAAGCCCAAACAGCCACAGGAAAGTTAAATGCAGAAATAATACCAACAACACCAATTGGGTGCCATTGTTCTCTCATTACGTGTCCTGGACGTTCCGAAGGAATTGTTTGTCCGTTTAATTGACGTGATAATCCAACAGCAAAATCACAGATATCAATCATTTCTTGAACTTCTCCGTATCCTTCTTGTAACGATTTCCCCATTTCGTAAGAAACTAACTTTCCTAATGGTTCTTTTAATTCTCTTAATTTATTACCAAACTGACGTACAATTTCACCTCTTTGTGGCGCTGGCATATGTCTGAAAGACTTATATGCCTTTGTAGCCGCTTCCATTACTTTTTCGTAATCTTCTTTGGTCGTCGCTTTTACTTTTCCGATTAATTTACCATCAACAGGTGAATAACTTTCAATAAGTTCTCCAGTAGAGAAATTTACAGCACCTGTAGAAGTTCCATTATTAATATCTTTTACGCCTAATTGTGCTAACGCTTCTTTGATTCCGAAATCTGCCATTTTGCTTTTAAATTTAAGTTGTTTAAATTGAATCACGAAAATACAACTAATTTTAGACATTGTAAATTTAACAAAAAGTAGTATTTTTGTTAAATATTAAACATTTGTTTTTCTTGTCTCGTTATTCTTTTATTTTTTGATGAAAATTTTTTTTTAAAGAATCGTTTTCGAGATAGGTAATAATTAAATAATAGAATGTTAAAGAGTATAAGAGTGTTTGCTAAAATATCTTTTTGAAGATTTTTTTATCATGATAAAAAACGTAGTTAAGCATATAATTAACAATTCTTTAACTTAAGTAATTAAAAACTTTAAAAAGGAGTTGTTTTCTAATGATTTATTGTGTTTTTCTTATGAAATTAGTTTAAAAATTAACTAATTTTTAAGAGTTGAAACAGCGGTCTAAAATCTTGAACTTTAGTATTTTTGACATTCGTAAATAAGTTAATTTTAAGTACGTTTAAAACTGCTAATTTGGTTGATAAAAAAAAAATAAATCTAATTTTTTAAACAGAAATATAAATTATGTTTAAAAATATTAAAATCGTGTTTAAAAGAGCGTGAAATATATTTAAAAAAAAAGTATAATATAGGTTGATTTTATCAAATAAAACACTGTTAATCAATAAAAATAACATCTTCGCTTATCTTTTAATTAAAATATGCTAATGTTATTTTTTTGTTAAAAAAAAAGCCTTAAAAAGTTGTTGTTTTTAATTTATTTGATACTTTTGTAGCGTAAGATGTACACTTCTTACACAACCCTTCACAGTATTTTTTTTTAGATCTAATATAAAATTTTTTATGAATTTAAAAGAGTTGTACGAGAGTACGAAATCTAAAGCAATACTCCTAATTAATAAAGAAGGGAAAATTGTAGAAGCTTACAGTAAAATTTCTTATGAAAATCCTGAAGACTTTTCAGCGGTTACAAAAGTTGTTATTAATATTATTGATAATTTTTTTACTGATGTTTTATCAATCGAACCCCTTACTGAAATTATTATAAAAACAGCAGAACAGAATTTTTACATCAGAAAATGTGACGATGACCATATTTTATGTGTCCTATCTGATGGTGTGATGAATAGGAGTTTGATTAGTCTGTCTTTACAAAAGACAGCAAAAGAGCAAAAATAAATTAATAACAACTAAAAAATACCGCAATGACAGAAATTTTAAATGATTTAGTAGCAAACGTAAGTAAAAATATTCCAGGTTATATCGCTTTAAGTGTAACAGAAATGGAATCAGGAGAAGCTTTAGTATCTGATTCAGCAAAAGCTGATTTCGATGTAGCATTAGCTTCTGCTTATAACTTAGAAGTTGTAAATGCTAAGTTAAAAGCAATTAATGCTTTAGGCTTAAAAGAAGAAGTTAAAGACATTACGATTACCTTAACAGATCAAATCCATATTATCAATATTGCTCCTACAGGAGGATATTTTATCTATTTAGCAATTGATTCAGCTAGAGCAAATATTGCTATTACAAAAACATTACTTAACAAGTATAAAACTCAGTTAAACGATGCCATATAAGCCATTAGATTTATCTACTTTTAAAATAGACGCAAAAGTTGCGTCTATTTTAAAAATAGGACAGCAAGAATATCAAACGATACTAGGTATTGGATTGATTCAAGAAGAAATAGCACCAAAAATAGCCGTTGTTGAAAAGACACAAGCTGTTGAATCTGTACCATCTGTTGAGCTTGTATTGAATACCGATAGTATTGATGAACAAGATCCAGAGAAGGATAAAAAGATTTCAGAAATTGTTTTTGATTTCCTTTTTGAACCTAAGTTTGATAATATGTTTACCATGTTTTCTAAAAAAGCATCTTAATTATTATTGTACTATTACTGTTTTGTAACAGTGCTTTGCTTTTTTATAAATCTTAAATTTTACAAAAAAAAACAGTACAACGATATCATACTACTGTTATAACCCTTATTTTTGTAAAACTTTATGAAACAACAGGTTTTTAACATACAATCAGAGCAGGAATTTATTCAAGTAACCCTTCATATTTTTAAACATCAATTTAAACATAATAAAACCTACAGGTCATTCTGTGATTTATTAAACATATATTATACTGATGTTAAAAATATTGAACAAATTCCTTTTTTACCCATTCAATTTTTTAAATCCAAAGAAATAATTTCTTCTTTAGATACAATTCAAGAAACATTTACTAGTTCAGGAACTACGGGAAGCAGTACAAGTAAACATTTTATTACTGATTTATCTTGGTATGAAAACAGTTATTCAAAAGCTTTTGACTTTTTTTATGGTGATATTCAACAATATGTAGTATTGGCATTATTGCCAAATTATTTAGAACGAACAGGTTCTTCATTAGTGTATATGGTCGATGATTTAATTAAAAAATCGGAGCAACCCGAAAGTGGTTTTTATTTGAATAATTTAGACGAATTAGCTAAAAAACTAATCGAATTAGATAAAAAAGGACAAAAAGTATTGCTTATTGGCGTTTCATTTGCCTTATTAGATTTAGTTGAAAAACAACAATTTCAGCTTAAAAACACCATCATTATGGAAACAGGTGGCATGAAAGGTAAACGAAAAGAACTGATTAGAAATGAATTGCATGATCTTTTAAAAACAGGTTTTGGTGTATCAGAAATTCATTCTGAATATGGAATGACTGAATTATTAAGTCAAGCATATTCAAAAGGAAATGGTGTTTTTAACTGCCCCAATTGGATGCGTGTACTTACGCGCGATACCGAAGATGCTTTAACAATACTACCCAAAGCAAAAGCAGGAGGAATTAATATTATTGATTTAGCTAATTATAATTCGTGTTCTTTTATTGCTACGCAAGATTTGGGAAAGGTATATCCTGATACTAGCTTTGAAATTATTGGTCGCTTTGATAATTCCGATATTCGTGGCTGTAATTTGATGGTTTTATAAAATATTTTCATAAAAAACAATCCTTAAAAATTTAAAAGCATCATTTTTTATGAAAATTCATGAAAGTTTATAAAAATAGACTTTATTTTTTTACTATTTCTGTCTATTCTGTGCTACTTCTTCCAATTCATCATACCAGTTTTGACCAAATTTTCGAATCAAGGCTTGTTTTACAAACTTATACACAGGTACTTGTAATTCCTTGCCTAAAGAACAAGCATCATCACAAATATCCCATTTATCATAATTTACAGCCGAAAACTCACTATATTCTTTAATACGAACAGGATATAAATGACAGGAAACAGGCTTTTTCCAAGTCACAATTCCTTGATTATATGCCTCTTCAATAGCACACAGAGCGGTGTTTTTCTCATCAAAAATAACATAGGCACAATCAGCACCATTAATTAAAGGCGTTTCTAACTCTCCAAAATCACCAGTAACCCAAGTACCTTGTTCTTCAATAGCCTTAATCCCTTCTTTTCGTAAAAAAGGCTTGATTTGAGGATAAATATCCTCTAAAATCGTTGTTTCCTCTTTTTCTAAGGGTGCGCCAGCATCTCCATCAATACAACAAGCACCTTTACAGGCGGAAATATTACAAACAAAGTCAGTATCTATAATACTTTCAGAAACAAGTGTTTTTCCTAATTGGAACATAAAAATAGTTTAAGTTGGAAGTTAACAATAACTTCACATAAAATTTAAATGCAAAAATACTAGATTGTAACATTACTTTATCTAATATTGCGCCTGAAAAACAAAATATTATGAATTTTAACATCAAAGAAATTTTTACCGCCTTTATGGTACTGTTTGCAGTAATTGATATTATTGGAAATATTCCTATTATTATCGACCTACGAAAAAAAGTAGGACATATTCAATCAGAAAAAGCCTCCATTATAGCAGGGGCCATTATGATTTTATTTTTATTTGTAGGAAAACAGTTGTTAAGTGTTATTGGCGTAGATGTACATTCTTTTGCTGTTGCAGGGGCATTTATTCTGTTTTTTATCGCCTTAGAAATGATTTTAGGAATTACTTTATATAAAGAAGATGAAGATGAAACTTTAACAGCGACTGTTTTTCCGCTTGCTTTTCCTTTAATTGCAGGACCAGGAAGTTTAACAACTTTACTGTCTTTGCGAGCAGAATTTAATATCGAAAATATTATTGTAGCCGTTTTACTAAATGTTATACTTATTTACATTGTATTAAAAACATCCGTAAAAATTGAAAAACTTATCGGAAACAACGGAATTAAAATTATTAGAAAGATTTTTGGTGTAATTTTATTAGCCATTGCGGTTCGATTATTCGCTGAAAATATAAAAGTATTATTAGCTTAATTTTTTAATATAATTTTTAATATGATTTTTGATGTATTAATAATCGGAGGAGGCGTTTCGGGTATGCAATGTGCGTTGGTATTGGGTTCAGCGCATAAAAAATCCTATGCAATAGATAAAAAAATAGGAATAATCATGCATCAAAAAACATCTCATTTACAAGATGCATTGTTTAACAATGTCTTAGGATTGCCTGCTGAAACTTTAGGAAGTGATATTTTAATTCAAGGAAAAGCACAGTTAAAAAGTCAATATCCTGAGGTGTTTCAAATTGAAAATGAAAAAGTATTGGCAGTTTTAGATGCTGATAATCAAGAGAATATTTATAAGATTAGCACCAATAAAGGCGATTATTATAGTAAAAAAGTGGTTATCGCTTTAAATTATTCAAAACCTTTTGAAATAGCTGGTTTAGCACAATATATAGAGCCTCACAGCCGAGCCAATGTTATGAAAGATAGAATCCAATTGCGTAATTTTAATCATTTGATAAAAAAAGGATTATATGTTTGCGGAACCCTAGCGGGTTGGCGAAGTCAGTTTGCTATTGCAGCTGGTAGTGGAGCAAGTGTCGCTACTGATATTCTAACTGTTTGGAATGATAATATTCCGACAAAAATACATGACAAAAATAAATAAAAATACATGATAAGAATACATCATGAAATTTATATGCTAACATCAAAATAGTAAAATAGCAAAAAAGCAAGGAGTTAAAACTTCTTGCTTTTAATTCTTCTAAAGTTTATCCACCAATAGTACTCATACTTTCGGAAACAGCACCTTTTTTTCTGTTTGCCTCTGCGATAAAACCATTTTCAGGTTTTTCTTTTATTAATGATAAAAAAAGTTCTTTTAAATCGTTATTAGAAGCACCATTTCTGATAAAATCACGCAAGTTAAAAACACCATCATCAAATAAACAATTTTTAAAAGTTCCTGTTGAGGTAATTCTGATGCGATTACAATCGTTGCAAATAGTGCGTGTAAAAGCAGGAATAATACCAACTGTTCCTACATGTTTTTTTCCTTGATGATTTTCAATGGTAAAATTACGGGAAGTCGATGATTTTTCTGAAATCATATTCTCAAGCCTGTATCCTGATTTTATTTCTGCTAAAATTTTGTTATAATTCCAGTTTTCTTGAATATTTCGTTGTCCTTTTCCGTTAAAAGGCATTTCTTCAATAAATCGAACTGCGATATTTTTATCTTTTGTTAATCCTACAAAATCGTTAATTTCATTGGTGTTAACCCCCGATTGTATCACCACATTTAATTTTAAATGAAGACTACTTTTTGCTAATACTTCAAAAGTTTTATACACTTCTGTAAACACATCACGACGTGTAATTTTTGCAAATTTATCGGTATCTAAACTATCAATACTTAAATTAATGGTTTTTACTTTATCTAATTTTTCTAAGGTTTCGATATGTTTACCAATCAATACACCGTTTGTAGTAATGTTTATTTCGTCCAATAAATCATTATAAGACAGCATTTCTAAAAAAGACATAAAGTCTTTACGTGCAAAAGGTTCGCCTCCTGTTAATCGAACTTTACGAACGCCAAGTTCGGTAAGTACTCGAATAATTCGGTACATTTCTTTGTAGCTTAAAAGCTCTTTTCGAGCAACAATATCAATTCCGTGTGCGGGCATACAGTACTGACAGCGAAGGTTACAGCGATCGGTAACTGCCAATCGAAGATAGTTAATTTGTCTGCCAAAAGTATCGATAAGTGTATCCATAGTACAAAGATACGCTTTACGGATTCAATTGTTTTATGCTATTTATGATAGTTTTATATTGATGTTTTTTTATTGAAAGAAAGGTTTTAGAGCCTGTTTAAAAATTAACAAAAGTGTTTTTAATGAGTTGAGTAACGGTTACGATTGTTGTAAACAGTTTAACTTAAATAAAATATTATTCTGATATTTTTCCTTTTTTCGTTTTTGATACTAATTTATCAAAATCTGATTCATATTCATTATCTTGTAGTATTCTAAATTTTTTATATTCTTCTTCTGCAAATTTTTTAGCTACTATTGTTTTAACTTTTCCTGCATCTTTCAGAATATTATACTCATTAAATACTAAAAAAGCATCTAATTTATCAACCCAATCTTTCATAGACATTTTTCTGCCTTTTTCTGCTTGATTTTCAGCATAATCAAGATACATTGTTACAATTCTATTTAGTTCCGTTATCTCTTCTTTTTCTAAATAATTTTTAGCAACTCTAACATCTGTTTTTAAGATTTTACCTCCCTTTTTTTCATTTTTCCAACTTGTTAATCCCATATTGGGTTTTTCAGAACTTGCTCGTAATTTAATTAATTCAGGAGCTGTATGTTTTGTTATAGCAAATTCTAATTTATTTTGAACTGTAGCAAAAAATGTTTTTGTTATAGGTGATGCTGTATCGTAATCAATTGCAGTAGCATATATATCTGTTATTTTTTGGTAAAAACGTCTTTCAGAAGCTCGTATCTCTCTTATACGTTCAATTAATTCATCAAAATAATCTTTATCAAATAAGTTTTTTCCTTGTTTTAATCTGTCATCGTCTAATACAAATCCTTTTACTAAATATTCTTTCAAAACACTAGTAGCCCAAACTCTAAATCGTGTAGCTTTATTTGAATTAACTCTATATCCTACAGATATTATTGCATCTAAATTATAAAATTCAATATTTCTCTGAACGTTTCTGTTTCCTTCTTTTTGAACTGTCAAAATTTCTTTGACAGTTGCGAATTTATTTAATTCAGCTTCTTTATATATATTATTTAAATGGTAACTGATGACTTGCTTAGTTGTATCAAATATTTCAGCCATTCCTAATTGATTAACCCAAACAGTGTCTTCGCCAAGGATAACTTTAATATTAGTTACTTCATTTTCAGAAGTGTAAAACATAAATTTTGATTGCTCTTCTAAACCACTCATTGTTTTAATTTTACTCAAATGTAAATAAAATAATCAATTTATATTATAACTTTATGTGTAAGAATATCTAGTTCATAGAATCAGTACAGTGTATTTTTAGGTAAAAAGAGGCTTATACATTACTGATGTTTATCATTCAATTTTAAATAATTTCCATTTTCTTCAATAAAAAAGAAGCGTTCATATTTTTACAGATACCATTTTTCATTTTATAATCGAAATGTAATTCATCGTCGATAATTTCGGCATCAAAATAATAGTTGTGAATACTGTTGTATTGTTCTGATAAATCACACAAACTCACATCGTGTGTGGCGATAATTCCAGTAGCTGTTGAATTGTTTAATTTTTCAACGAATTTTTTAGAACCGCTAGCTTTATCTTGGCTATTGGTTCCTTTTAAAATTTCATCTAAAATGATAAAATATTTTTCGGTTTTAATTTCATTTACGATAAATTTCAATCGTTTTAATTCCGCATAAAAATACGATTCATCATCATTTAACGAATCGGAAGTTCGCATGCTGGTAATTAATTTTATCGGAGTATATCTTGCTTTTTCGGCACAAATCGGCAAACCAACGTTCGACATTACAATCGCCAAAGAAATACTTCTTAAAAAGGTACTTTTTCCTGCCATATTGGCTCCTGTAACAATAAAAAAATCTTGAGTATCGATTACAAAATCATTGTCAATTCTTTTGGTTGGATCTAATAAAGGATGCCCTAAATTTACGGCGTTTAAAACTTGTTTTTCGGTATTTTCTGACATAATATTTGGAAAAATATATGCAGGTTTGTTAAAAACAAGATTGGCTAAAGAATTTTGTGCATCAAAAAAAGAAACGGTGTTAAACCATTGTTCGACTGTATTTTTGTAGCGGATAATCCATTGTTCTATTTTGATGGTATTGCGAATATCCATCAGAAAAAGTCCGTTTCCAAGAATGCCGATAATAACATTATTACGTTGGTCGAAAGCGTCTAATATTTTGGAAAAATCTTTAAATATTTTGGAAGCTTTTTGGTTTTCTTGCTGAATTTGTTGTTGTTTTTTTTGTAGGGTTTCATTGCTGAAATCTTCATTTTCGATGTGTGCTAATAACTGATAATATTGATTAAATGTTTCTTTAGCATTGCTTGTTTGACCAGCAAGTTCTTGAATATTTTTAATGTAAAAAGCAGTGATGGATATACCAATTAAAAACCAAATCAACAGGATTGAAAATGGGATAATTTCAAAATATAACAAGCCTATTAAAACAAGTGAAATCCCTGAAAATATATATGAAAATAAGCGTAAAAATGACGGTAATTTTTGTTGATATAAATCCAACCAATTTACAATTTTCGGTATCGGAGTTTTGATTGTTATTAAACTTGCTAGGGCGTTGAAATGTTGTCGCCAAGTTATTTTTAAAGCGAGTTCTTGTACTATTTTTTGTTTTTCTTGAATGGTATTAATATCGTTACTACTTAAACTGTTGGCGAGTCGTTTTTTTCCTGTATCGGTGCTTGTTCTGTTGATATATTGAAAAAAAGAACCCTTACCAAATAAGTCAATATCATGGCTAAAATGATGTGCTGGATTTATAAATTCTTCGCCATTTTCTAAGTTGGAAAACTCATCATTTAAAACGTCAATTTCTATTTTATTGATTTTTAATTTAGCATCAATAAGATTTTTTTGTGTTCTTAATCGTTGATTTTTAGAGACTAAAGATATAAAAATAACAATACCCAAAAAACTACCGATAAAAAATAAATTATTTTTGGTAAAGCCCGTATAACTTGAAAAACAAATCAGTAAAAAGGCTAAAAGTCGTAAAATATTCGTGATTCGTAATTGTTTTTTTAGCTGTTGTAATTCGTTTGTTAGAGAGTTTATTGTTTTTTTATAAAATTGGATTGGTGTTGACATTTTGTTGAAAATAATTTAAAAATAATCTAAAAATAACTGTATAAATAATTGTGTAAATAAATATGGAGGTAAATGTACATATAGCAATTTAGATATCTTATATATCTTTGAATATAGTTTGAGTATCTTTATAAAATTATACATTTGTTGTATGTCGATTTTACCAATATCAACTTCATTAGCACTTCAACTAAAAACACTGCCTACTTCGCCAGGAGTTTATCAATATTTTGATAAAGAGGAAGTGATTATTTATGTCGGAAAAGCAAAAAATTTAAAGAAGCGAGTTGCTTCTTATTTTACAAAAACGCATGAAAATGGCAAAACGCGTATTTTAGTAAAAAAAATTGTGCGTATCGAACATATTGTGGTCGATACGGAAACAGATGCGTTATTATTAGAAAATAATCTGATAAAAAAATACCAACCTCGCTACAATGTTTTATTGAAAGATGATAAATCGTATCCGTGGCTTTGTATTAAAAAAGAGCGTTTTCCTAGAGTATTTTCTACCCGAAATTACAACAAAGATGGCTCGGAATATTTTGGTCCATATACCAATATGAAAATGGTGCAGTCGCTGTTAAGTTTGATAAAAGAACTCTATCCGTTGCGAACTTGCTCTTACGATTTGAGCGAACAAAAAATAGCAACTCATAAATATAAAGTCTGTTTAGAATATCATTTAGGAAATTGTAAAGGTGCTTGCGAAGGTTATCAGGATGAAGAAAATTATTTAGAAGAAATTAAAGCGATACGCAGTATTTTAAAAGGAAATTTTAAAGAAATTCTGGCTAAATTTGAACAAAAAATGCTCGATTTTGCTTCGGAAATGAAATTTGAAGAAGCTCAGAAAATCAAAGATAAATTAGCTTCTTTACAAAACTATCAATCAAAATCGACTATTGTAAATCCGTCTATTAATAATGTCGATGTATTTTCTATTATTTCTGATGAAACTCATGGCTATGTCAATTTCTTTAAAGTGATGAATGGAGCTATTGTGCAATCGTACACCACGGAAATAAAAAAGAAATTAGCCGAAACAGATACACAATTATTAACATTATTTATTATTGAAACACGCCGTCGATTTAATTCGATATCTAGCCAAATTTATCTGCCTTTTGATATTGATTTAGGCGAAAAAATAAATGTATTTGTTCCTAAAGTAGGCGATAAAAAACGATTGGTTGATTTGTCGCAACGCAATGCGAAATATTATCGAATGGAGCAATTTAAGCAATTAAAAATGGTCAATCCTGAGCGTCATATAAATCGAATAATGAGGCAAATGCAACGAGATTTACGTTTGCAAGATGAACCTCGTCATATTGAATGTTTCGATAATTCAAATATTCAAGGAACGCATCCTGTTGCTGCTTGTGTGGTTTTTAAAGACGGGAAACCAAGTAAAAAAGACTATCGTCATTATAATATAAAAACCGTGGAAGGTCCTGATGATTTTGCATCGATGGAAGAAGTTGTTTTTCGTAGATACAAACGTTTGTTAGCTGAAAATGAGCCATTGCCACAGCTTATTGTTATTGATGGAGGAAAAGGACAATTATCATCAGCCTTAAAAAGTTTAGATATTTTAGGCTTGCGAGGAAAAATAGCCATTATTGGTATTGCAAAACGATTGGAAGAAATTTATTATCCTGGAGATTCTGTTCCGTTGTATTTAGATAAAAAATCAGAAAGTTTAAAAATAATTCAATTTTTACGAAATGAAGCCCATCGCTTTGGAATTACGCTTCATCGAAATAAAAGAAGTAAAACGGCTATAAAATCAGAATTAGAACAAATTCCGACGATTGGAAAGCAAACAATTGCCACCTTATTACGTACATTTAAATCTACAAAAAGAATCAAAGAAGCATCTTTTGAAGCTTTAAAAAATACTATTGGAAAGGCAAAAGCACTTAAGATACAAGAGTTCTATCAGAAAAAATAAACAAAAAACATCTAAAATAATATTTAAAATAACACAATAAAAATGAAAAAGCTGTTACTATTCTTGTTGATTCCAGTAGTAATTTTTGCACAAAAACAACCTAAAGTTGGACTTGTTTTAAGTGGTGGAGGCGCTAAAGGACTTGCTCATATTGCCGTTTTAAAAGAATTAGAAAAATCAGGTGTTCAATTAGATTATATCGGAGGAACTAGCATGGGTGCTATTGTTGGTGGCTTATATGCCTCAGGATATACCGCTGACCAAATCAAAGAAATTGTGCTAACTACTGATTTTATGCAAATGGTCGTAGATAAAATCCCTAGACGAGAAATGCCCTTTTTTAATAAAGAACATGATGAAAAATATGCCATTAGTTTACCGATCAAAAATAAAAAAATAGGACTTCCTTTAGGCGTGTCAAAAGGACAAAATGTTTTAAATTTTTTAACAGAATTATTAGCGCCTGTCGATGATATTAAAAGCTTTTCAAACCTGCCAATTCCTTTTTTTTGTATCGCCACAAATATTGAAACAGGCGCACAAGAAGTGCTCGAAAGTGGTTCGTTACCCTTAGCGTTAAGAGCGAGTGGTGCGTTTCCTTCTTTGTTAAATCCTGTGGAAATTGATGGAAAACTACTCATTGATGGAGGCGTAGTCAATAATTTTCCTGTCGATATTATGAAAGAAAAAGTTGATTTTGTTATTGGCGTTAGCGTGCAAGGTAAATTATTGGAAAAACAAGAATTAGCATCCGCAGCCTCGCTATTAATGCAAATTATTAACTTTCAGATGTATAAAAAATCAGATGAACAAGTAGCCTTATTAGACGTCTATTTACAACCTAGTTTACTTGAATATAATGTCATCTCTTTTGATAAAACAGCTGAAATCTTAAAAGAAGGAACTAAAACTGTTAAACCTTTTAAAGCTGTTTTTGATAGCATTGCAAAGTTTCAAGTTATTAAAAGAAAAGCACTTGTCAGAAACTTAAAAAAAAGAAAGTTTTTAGTCGATAGAATTATTATCAAAGGAAATAAAAACTATACCAATGATTATATTCTAGGAAAACTTCAGCTAGAAAAAGGTGATAGTGTTTCGTATCAAGGAATTTCTAGAAAAATAAACACCCTAACAGCAACGAATAATTTTAGAAGAATAGATTATCATTTAACAAAATCATTTTCAGGTAAAAAATTGATGATAACCGTTAAAGAAGAACCTATTCAGTCGTATTTACGATTTGGATTACATTATGATGTTTTATATAAATCAGCAGTATTGTTAAATTATAATCATAAAAAATTTCTAAAACAAAATGATGAATTATCACTAGATATCGCTATTGGTGATCGAGTTCGTTATAATTTTGAATATTTTATTGATAACGGAATAACACCAAGTTATGGTTTTTCATCGAGTCATAATTCTTTTAAAAGTGAATTTTTATTTGATAATAGTTTAATCAATATAAAATATAATGATTTTACAAATGCCTTGTATTTAAAAACAACAATTGATAAAAAATTCGCGTTCGGAACAGGAATTGAACATAAATGGTTACAAGCATCCTCAGAAAATATTTTAACCAATGGAAAGCAATCTTTTTTTGATAAAAGTAACTATGTAAATTTATATGCTTTTTTAAAATTAGATACCTACAATAAAGTGATGTTTCCCACCGAAGGTTTTTATGCTGATTTTGGCTTTAAATGGTTTACTTGGTCTGATAGAAATAATAGGTTAAATAGGTTGGAGGCGAATAGTAATCCATTTCATCAATTTTCACAAGCAAATGCGACTATCGGTTTTGCGACTACTTTTTTAGATAAAATGACTGTTCAATATACTTCTGATATAGGCTATACTTTGGGTAAAAAAAACTCAGAAATGTTTGATTACCGTTTGGGAGGATATAATCAGAATTTCATTAATAATTTTACGCCTTTATACGGATATGCTTCGGGAGCTTTAAGTAATCAATCTTTTTTAAAGTCGGAATTTAATGTTCGATATGAAATTTTAAACAAGCATTATGTAAGTTTTATCGCTAATTATGCGCGGGTAGAAGAGGATATTCTTTCGGGAGGCTATTTTTTTGACAATACTAAATCAGGCTATGCTTTGGGATATAGTGTCGAAACGTTCTTAGGACCTATTGAATTAAAGTACACTTGGTCTCCAGACCATAAACAAAGACATTGGTTATTCAATTTAGGATTTTGGTTTTAAGCCATAAAAAAACCCGTTTCTTTAGAAACGGGTTTTTAATTTCATAATAAGATTGCCTTACTTACGCGTTCTTTTTAAAAAAGAATTTATATTGTAAGTATTGGTATGCATCTCTTGGTAATATTTTAATCCACTTTTTGTGTTCTAAAAACCATTTTAAACGAATAGAAATAGGACCTTTTGTTAAATAAGCGGCTATAAAAGGATGTACATTTAATGTAATATTTTTATAATTTTTATCGCTATTAATCAAGCGTTCTAATTCAACGGCTATTTTATCTATTAAAACAATAGGAGCCTCAACTTCTGCGTTTTTATTAGGATTTGGTTCACGTGTTTTTATTGCTAATTCAGGTCGTACACGTTGTCTTGTAATTTGTATTAAACCAAATTTACTCGGAGGTAAAATTTTATGTTTCGTACGGTCTAAAGACATCGCATCTTTTAAGTGTTGATATAATTTTTGCCTATTTTCAGTGCTTTTCATATCAATAAAGTCAACGACAATAATTCCTCCCATATCGCGTAATTGCAATTGACGTGCAACTTCGGTGGCAGAAATTAAGTTAACTTCTAAGGCAGTTTCTTCTTGGTTTAATGCTTTATTGGAGCGGTTACCACTATTTACATCAATAACATGTAATGCTTCGGTGTGTTCAATAACTAAATACGCACCTTTGCTCATAGAAACTGTTTTTCCAAATGATGTTTTTATCTGACGTTCGATACCATATTTTTCAAAAATGGGCATGTCATTTTGGTGAAGTTTTACAATATTTTCCTTTTCAGGATAAATTTCTTGTAAATATTCTTTAATTTCCACCATTAGTGTTTCATCATTTGTTACAATACTTGTAAAAGAATCGTTCATTACATCTCTTAAGATAGAGGATGCTCTGTTTAACTCACTTAAAATTTTTGTTGGGGTATTTTGATTGGCAATGCTGTTACACATTTTTTCCCAACGTTCAAGTGAATTTTGTAAATCTTTATCTAGTTCTGCTACCTTTTTATGTTGGGCAACAGTACGTAAAATAAGTCCAAATCCTTTGGGTTTGATACTTTTTGCTAATTTTTTTAAACGTTCTTTTTCTTTTGGGTCTGCTATTTTTTGCGATACAGATACTCTGTTAGAAAAAGGAACTAAAACTAAATACCTACCAGCTATTGATAGTTCCGAGCTAATGCGCGGTCCTTTGGTAGAAATTGGTTCTTTTACAATTTGTACTAATAAATTTTGACCTGATTTTAGTACATCATGAATACTTCCGTCTTTATTGATATCTTTTTCAGCGCGAAAGTTTTTTAAAGTGAAATCTTTATAATTACCGATGCTTACCTTTTTAATAAAACTATTTAAAGATTGTACTTGAGGTCCTAGGTCATGATAGTGTAAAAAACCATCTTTAGGATATCCAACATTTACAAAAGCGGCGTTTAATCCTGTTAAAACTTTTCCTATTTTAGCAAGGAAAATGTCACCAACAGCAAATTTATTATCGCTTGTTTCTTTGTTTAGTTCAATTAATCTACCATCTCTTAGTAAGGCGAAATCAATATCAGAAGAATTTGAGCGAATTATTAATTCTGTTTTCATTCTGAATATAGTTTTGTGCCAACGCAATTATGTAAAAAATCACATAAATTTACGAAGACGGATTAAAATTTGTAAACAGGTATAATTTTTATACCGTTTTAAGGTGTTTAAACCTTAATGTCAATGAACTGATTTTTTTTTCAATTACTTTTAAAAGCAATGAAAAAGTAAGCGTTAGCTTACTTTTTCTTATGGCGATTTGCTCTTGCTCTTTTCTTTCTTTTGTGTGTCGAGATCTTTGCTCTCTTTCTTTTCTTACCGCTTGGCATAATTAAAATGTGTTATAAAACCTTATTAAAATAAAGATTTTTGGTTAATAATATTATTACTTTACAGATACTTTTGTTTTTACCCCTTCTGTAAACACTTTTGATGGTTTAAAAGCAGGTATGTTGTGTGCAGGAATTTTGATGGTCGTATTTTTAGAAATATTTCTACCTGTTTTTTCTGCTCTAGTTTTGATAATGAAACTTCCAAAACCTCTTAAATATACATTATCTCCGCTCTCTAATGCATCCTTTACCTCGTTCATAAACGCTTCCACAGTTGCTAATACATCCGCTTTTTCAATTCCACTCTTGTCTGAAATTTTAGATACGATATCTGCTTTTGTCATTCTATATATATTTTGAATTTATTTTTTGAAATAGAGGGTGCAAATATATGATAATTAATCTATTCGGAAAATAATAAGAATAAAAATATCTAAATAAAAAACAGTAATTTTACGGGCTCAATTTACATAAACAATGCTTGCTAACCAACTTATTTATTGGTATTTAAAAAATAAAAGAGATTTACCTTGGCGAAAAACCAAAGATCCATACTTGGTTTGGCTGAGTGAAATTATGTTACAACAAACGCGTGTTGCTCAAGGTTTGCCTTATTTTCTACGTTTTACAACCAACTTTAAAACCGTGTTTGATTTGGCAAAAGCCGAGCAAGATGTGGTGCTTAAATTATGGCAAGGTTTAGGATATTATTCTCGTGCGAGGAATTTACATTTTACGGCAAAATATATTGCTGATGAACTTCAGGGAGTTTTTCCAACGACCTATAAAGAGTTATTAACCTTAAAAGGCGTTGGTGATTATACGGCATCGGCGATTGCTTCGATTTGTTTTGAGGAACCTGTGGCGGTTGTTGATGGAAATGTATATCGAGTATTAGCACGTTATTTTGGCATCAAAACGCCGATTAATTCCTCCAAAGGAATAAAGGAATTTAAAGAATTGGCACAAACATTATTGGATACCTCACAACCTGGAACCTATAATCAGGCAATTATGGATTTCGGAGCGATGCAATGTAAACCTCAAAATCCGTTGTGCGATTCTTGTCCTTTATCAGCAAGTTGTATCGCTTTAGAAAAAAAACTTATAAAAGAACTTCCTGTAAAAGAGAAGAAAATTAAAGTAAAAAAACGTTATTTTAATTATCTGGTAGTCGTTACTGATGCTAATAAAACACTTATTCAACAAAGAGTCGATAAAGGAATTTGGCAAGGATTATATCAATTTCCGCTTATTGAAACTTCCGAACCTATTACTGAAGTTCCATTGATCGAGCATCAAATAGTTGAAACACTTTTTACAAAGCAAACCTCTGTATCATTATATAATCAAAAGGATATTGTACATAAATTATCGCATCAGCATTTATACACAAAATTTTGGATTGTAAAAATGAACCAAATCAATGAAATGAATCAAATCAATAAAAACGATTTCGAAATAACTTCATGGAAGGCGATAAATGAGTTTGCCGTACCTGTTTTGATAGCCAACTTTTTAAATGATTTTTTTAATAAGGCTCCGTAAATTTTGTATATTTGATTTTATACCGATTCATATTTCATAATTTATGTCAGGAACAGTAAATAAAGTTATTTTAGTAGGACGCTTAGGAACGGAAGTAAAAATGCATTATTTTGAAGCAGGAAAAGCCGTAGGGCGTTTTTCATTGGCGACCAGTGACCGATATACAAATCGTCAAACAGGTGAAAAAATAACCAATGTTGAGTGGCACAATCTTGTGGTGCGTAATAAATTGGCGGAAATCTGTGAAAAATATTTAACCAAAGGCGATAAAATATACTGTGAAGGACGTATTAAAACACGTCAATATGAAGCCGATGGACAAAAACGATACGTTACCGAAATTCAGGTACAAGAAATGACCTTTTTATCAACCCAAAAAGACCTTGCAAAACCAGCAATTACAACGCAAAAAGATGATAATCGACCCTTCTAGTTTACTTAAATCTTAAAAATTGGATACAGAACCCAGCTCCTTGTTTTTAGTGTTATTAAATACCGATGTATTAACGACGCTACACTGTTTATTATTACTTTTATTATTGATAGGTTCCGCATTAGTTTCAGGAACTGAAGTTGCTTTTTTCTCTATTTCACCAACAGAAATAGACGAATTAAGAACTGCATCAAAAGAGAAAAATACCGTTGTAAAACTGCTAGATAATCCGAAGAAATTATTAGGAACCATTTTAATAACTAATAATTTTATCAATATTCTTATCGTATTATTATTCGCAACTCTTGGTGAAGTATTTTTTAGCGGACTCTCAGAGGGCGTAAAATTTTTACTAGAAGTCGTTTTTGTAACCTTCTTAATTTTGCTATTTGGCGAAGTATTACCAAAAGTATACGCAACCAGAAAATCATTACAATTTGCCAACTTTATGGCAAAACCAATTCAGTTTTTAAATGTCCTTTTAACGCCTTTTAGCACTCCGCTAATCAAATTAACGAGCATTGTCGAAAACAAATTAGGAAATAAAAACAGTAATTTTTCGGTAGAACGTTTATCGGAAGCCTTAGAATTGACCTCAAGTGGAGCAACGACCAAAGAAGAACAGAAAATTTTAGAAGGCATCGTAAATTTTGGAAATACCGAAACCGTGCAAATAATGAAGCCAAGAACCGATGTCTGTGCGATTGCTGATGATACTTCTTATGAAGAGGTTTTAAAGATGATTTTAAAGCATGGATATTCACGAAATCCTGTGTATCATGAAAATATAGATACGATTATCGGTGTTTTATATGCCAAAGATTTATTGGCACATCTGAATAAAAAAACACTGAATTGGCAAAAATTAATTAGAGCACCATTTTTCGTTCCTGAAAATAAAAAACTAGATGACTTATTAAATGAGTTTAAAGCCTTAAAAATGCACTTGGCAATTGTGGTTGATGAGTACGGAGGTACTAGTGGAATTGTTACTTTAGAAGATGTTATCGAGGAAATTGTAGGCGATATTAATGATGAATTTGATGATGATGATTTAAGATATTCAAAACTTGATGAAAATAATTATATTTTTGAAGGCAAAATAACCATTAAGGATTTTTGTCGTGTTTTAGAGGATGATGACCAAGAAAAATTTGAAGTCTTAAAAGGAGAAAGTGAAACCTTAGCAGGATTTCTATTAGAAGTTTTTGGGCGTGTTCCTAAAAAAGATGAAAAAATAAATTTTAGTACGTATACTTTTACGATTGAGTCATCAGATCAAAAACGTATTAAACAAATAAAAACAACTCGAAATGTTTAAATTTTTAGGATTCTTATTTTTATTAATATGTAGCAGCTGTGGCGAAGAATCGTTGCCTAAACCCAAGGCGTATTTGCGTTTAGAATATCCCGAATTAGGATATCGTGCATTAAATCAATCGAATCAATCGAATGAATTAAATAAAAATATGCCCTATAATTTTGAGGTATCAAAGAATGCACGCATCAAAAAAATGCCCAAAAATTGGTTGAAAATTGAGTATCCAACATTAAAGGCTTCCATTGATATTACGTATCGTCCTATAACGAATAATTTACGAGAATTATTAATGGAAGCCGAAAAATTGGTATTAGAACACACTGTAAAAGCCGATCATATTTCATGGAGAGATTATGCACATACCGATAAAAAAGTATATGGTAAAATGTGCGAAATTTCAGGAAATGCCGCTTCTCAAATTCAATTTCATGTAACCGATAGTACGCATCATTTTTTAAAAGGGTCGTTATTTTTCTATACCAAACCCAATTACGATTCTATTTTACCAGCCGTTGCATACATCAAAAAAGATATGATTCATCTGTTAGAAACGTTAAAATGGGAAAAATAATACGCTTTATAGATGTGTATTTTTTCTACTCTGTAATAATAAATAGAATTGCAACCCAAATAAAACCGCTCCAGAAAGCAAATGTATCGCTTGTGTTCCTAATGGAAATTCGGCATAGTACATTAAAATTCCTGTAATTGTTTCTAGAAATAGTAAAAAAACAATCCAATTGATAAGTTTATAGCCTAAATTTTTAAGTTGATTTAAATAAAACAATCCTAAATTTACCAACACAATGGCGATGGTAAAGGAGCGATGTATGTAAAATTTAAGATTCGGATTTAATAAACTATACTGTTTGTTTTCAAAACCAAATAGTTTTACTTGTTCATCAATAAACTGACGAACTTGCGTTCCTAAGGCAATTTGAATTAAAGAAAATATTACTGAAAAAATCAGCAATTTATTAAATAATGAATTGTATTTATACGTTGTTTTTTTATGCGTAGAAACGATGAATAATAACCATAATAACAAGCCGATAATAACCAATCCTCCAATCATGTGAATGGTAATAATGGCTGGTTTTAAATTGGTATCTACAACTGTTTTACCAAGCCAAGCTTCAAAAAGCATCAAAAAGAAAGCTCCGAAAGATAAGAGCGTGATTTTTTTATTTTCTTTCCAAAAAGAAAGCGAAATTACAATTAGAAATAAGAATGGAATTCCCGCTAGGGCAGAAGATAAGCGATTGATATATTCTGTCCAGGTGTGTAATTTATTAAATTTTGCGTATTCGTGTTTGGTATATTTTTCCCAATTATCAAGATTAAAATCAGTGCTTGTTTTTAAATGATTTTCGGCAACAAAAAGGGTTTCATTTTTGATAATAATCATTCCTTTTTGATATTCGGTATTGGGTTGCCAAGTAATTTGTGCTTCGGATGTTGGCGGGATATAATATCCAAAACATTTAGGCCAATCGGGACATCCCATTCCTGCGCCTGTCATTCGGACTATTGAACCTGCTAAAAAGATAATATATACTGATACTAATGCTATTTTTACGATGAGAGGAAAATGTTTTTTCATCAGAAGAAATTTTTTTTACAAAGATACTACAAACGCACAAAAAAAGCTCCTCATTTGAGGAGCTTACGATCTAATTTTTAATAAAAATTATGCTTTTATTTCATTTGTTGTTTTGGTACAACATTTTTTTCACAAGCAGCAGCACATTCTTTTTTGGCTTCACCTGTTTTAGCACTGCATTCTTTTTTGCACTCTTCTTTACATTTTGATGTACATTCTTTTTTAGCTGTGCCATTTTTGTCACAACAAGCCATTTCGCATTCTTTTTTACATTTTGATGCACATGCTTTTTTATCGCCAGTTTTGCACGTTTTTTTACTTGTTTCTGATGCTTTGTATAATTTTCCGTTTCCAATAGCTTCTACAAACGCAATTAAATCGGCTTTATTAGTCGTTTTTTCATTGTATTTGATGTTGGCAACGCTATCTTTAAAAACAACATTTGCTTCTAAAACGCCTTCTTTTTTAGATAAATCTGAGGCTATTTTTTTAGCACAACCTATTTCGCAGGTCATTCCAGAGATGTTTAAAGAAAGTTCTTTTACATCGCTAGGAGCTGTTTTAATACTTTGTTCTTGAGTTGTTTCAGTTTTTTTGGTGTCATTTTTACAGCTGATTGTTAAAAAACTAACAAAGGCAAGTACGAATACTATTTTGATTATTTTCATCATATTAATTTTATGGATTATTTGCAAAGTTATTATTCTTTGAGTATTAAATATTATTTATTCTTGGTTTTATTTTATTCTTGATTTCACTGCTGATTTCTCTACAGGTTTCATTGTTGGTTTAGAGGTTTTGTTCGCTTGAGTATCGAAATATTGAATAGGATAGGTGTTATTTTTCGTTAAATTTTCCAGGACATCGGTTGCTTTTCCTGTGATAATAATTCTAGCTTTATCGGCTTTAAAATAGTTGATAGCGGCATTTTGAACATCTTCTAAAGTTACGGCATTGATATTTTTCAAATAGTTTTCGTAAAAAATTTCTGGCAAATTATATAAGGCGATATTCAGGGCATACCTTGCTGCTGTTACTGGTTTTTGAACTTCCATCACAAAATCTCCGACATATTTTGCTTTGGCATTTTTGAGTTCTTCTGGGCTTACTTTTTGAGTTCGAATTTCATGAATTTCTTTCATGATTTCTACCACAGAACTATCGGTAACTATATTTCGAACACTTGCGGTTGCTCTAAATGTGGCGGCAATACGACTTTGTCTAACGCTCGAATATGAACCATAAGTATAGCCTTTATCTTCTCGTAGATTCAAGAATAAACGAGCTGTTCCGCCACCACCAAGAATGGTGTTTGCTAATATTGCTGCGTAATAATCTTTATCGCCTAATTTTAAATTGATATTATTTGCCACCACAATTTCAGATTGTACAGCGTTTGGCATATCAATAAAATTGATTTGGGTATTTTTTACATTTTTTGGTTTCTCAAAAGAATTATCAGGAATAGTTCCTTTTTTCCAGTCGCCAAATAATTTGGTAACCATTTTCTTTGTTTTTGATGGATTAATATCACCAACAATCACTAGATATGCGTTGTTTGGTTTGTAATACGTATTGAAATTTTTTTGTACATCGGCAAGTGAAATATTTTTAATAGTTTCTTTGCTGATAAATTCTCCATAAGGATGCTTTTTTCCGTATATCAACGCATTTTCGACTCTTCTAGCGATGGCGGTTACACTTTTTTCTTCGGATTTTAAACCATCTAAAGTTACTTTTACTTCTTTGTTAAATTCTTCTTGTGTGAATGTTGAATTTTTAATTCCGTCCGCCATTAAAGCTATTATTTCAGGAAAGTATTTTTTTAAAGAACTTGCTGATGCGCCTGAACTATAAAAATTAACATACGCTCCTAAGTAATCTACTTTTTCGTTAAAATCGTCTTTAGAAATACTTGGTGTTCCACGTCCTAATAGGCTTCCCATCATACTCGCAACGCCTGCTTTGTTGGCTTCAAAAACGGGTTTGTTATCAATGGTTAAACTAGCGGATGCTCTTGGTAATTTATGATTTTCGACCATAATTACTTGTAATCCGTTGGGTAGGGTAAATTTTTCAACTTTTCCTAATTTGACTTTTGGTGCTGATGTTGGCGTTGGTTGTATGCTTCTATCAATTTGTGCAGTACTAACAAAAGACATTGCTAAAATTGTGATAAGTGTTATTATTTTTGTTTTCATAATAAAATATTAATGTCTTTTGATTTATTTTTTTGTTGGTAAATATTCTAAAACCAACCGTTGATTTGGGTTTAAATATTTCTTTGCTACTTCTTTAATTTCTTTACGAGTGATGCTTCTATAAATATCGATTTCGGTATTAATTAAATTGGTATCGCCATATAAAACGTGGTATCTTGCTAAAGAATTAGCGATTCCCTCGACGCTTGCATTGGCATTTACGAAGTTATTTTCAAATTTGTTTTGTAATTTCTGGTAGGCTTTTTCGGATATTAAATTGGTTTGAATTTTCACAATTTCTTCATCAATTTCTTTGGTTATATCAGTCAGGGAGGTTTTTCCTAAAGGAAGACCATACACGATATAAGTTCCGTAATCTTCTTGACTAAAGCTAAAAGCGCCAACTTGAAGTGCCATTTTTTTGGTGTCGACTAATTTTTTATATAAAACGGAGCTTTTTCCGTCGCTTAGATAGGTTGAAATCATGTCTAAAACTCGGGCATCTCTGGTTTTCATAGCGGGAGTTCTGTAAGCGTTTACAATGGCAGGAATTTGAATATTGGCATCATACGCTTTGGCGTTTATTTGCTGTGTGATAGGCGTTTCTTTGCTAAAATTTCTTATTATTTCGGCACCTCTAGGAATTGTTGCAAAATAATCTTGGATTAATTTTTTGGTATTTTTGATATCAATATCACCAGCAACTACTAAAGTGGCATTATTTGGAACATAGAATTTTTTATTGAATGCTAAAAATTCTTCTAAAGTTGCGTTGTCTAAGTGTTCCATTTTTCCGATAGTTGTTCCTTTGTAGGGATGTTTTTTGAAGATATGTTTTTTTACATTTTCCAAAAATTTTCCATAGGATTGATTATCGACACGCAATCTTTTTTCTTCTTTAACGACTTCATTTTGAGTATCTACACCACTTTGATTAATTACAGGATGCAGTAATCTTTCTGATTCCATCCATAAACCTAAGGCTAGATTATTTGATGGAAATATTTCATAATAATAGGTTCTGTCATCGGTGGTATTTGCGTTATTTTTTCCACCGTTAGCGGCTACTATTTTAAACCAATCTCCTTTTTTGATGTTTTTAGTTCCTTCGAACAATAAGTGTTCAAAAAAATGTGCCATTCCTGTTCTGTTCGGTTGTTCATCTTTTGCGCCAACATGATACATTACAGCAGTAGTTACTACGGGAGCTGAGGTATCTTGATGTAAAATTACGTGCATTCCGTTGTTTAAATCATACTCTTCAAAGCTTACTTTTTGTGCCTTTGCGTAGGTTGTAATTAAGAATGTTAAAGCAAGAGTTATTCGTATTTTTTTCATTTATTTTGATATTTTTTTGGGTTATATTGAAACTATTTAAACGTTTTTTTAATTGATTTAAAGATATTTGACGTGAAGTTACGCTATTTGTTACTAAAAAATAGGGTGTTTTTTTAGGGAGATAAAAAAGTAGTAATTTTCTGATTGATAGATTGTTTCTTATTTTTAAAGGGTGTATATTTGCATCCTCATTTTCACTAAGAAAATGTGAAATTTAAGTATAACGCAAAACAAAAAGTATGTACGCAATCGTAGAGATAGCAGGGCAGCAATTTAAAGTAGCACAAGACCAAAAAGTATTCGTACACCGTTTACAAGACGCAGAGGGATCAAATGTAACATTTGAGAACGTTATGCTAATTGCAGACAAAGGGAACGTAACTATTGGCGCCCCAGCTATAACAGGTGCAGGAGTAACTGCAAAGGTATTACGTCACTTAAAAGGTGATAAAGTAATCGTTTTCAAGAAGAAAAGAAGAAAAGGTTACAAAAAGAAAAACGGACACAGACAGTATTTAACGGAGATTCAAATTGAATCTATCGTTGCTTCGGGTACTTCTAAGGCTGCTGCGAAAGCTGCACCAAAGAAAGCTGCGAAGAAAAGTACTAAAGCTGATGACTTAACAAAGATTGAAGGTGCTGGACCTAAAGCTGCTGAAGCTTTAGTAAATGCAGGAATCGATACTTTTGCGAAAGTTGCAAAACAAGACCCAGCTACATTAAGTAAAATTTTAGTAGAAGCTAGTTCTCGTTTATCACACTTAGTTACTACTACTTGGCCAAAGCAAGCACAATTAGCTGCTGATGGTGAATGGGACGTATTAAAAGTGTTACAAGACAAGTTAGACGGAGGAATTGAAAAATAATCCCGTACAAGTTTAATCTAAAAAAATCAAAATAAGATGGCTCATAAAAAAGGTGTCGGTAGTTCGAAGAATGGTAGAGAATCAGAATCGAAACGATTAGGAGTAAAGATTTTTGGAGGACAAGCTGCAATTGCAGGTAATATTATTGTTCGTCAAAGAGGTACAACTCACAATCCAGGTAATAATGTTTACATGGGGAAAGATCATACTTTACATGCTAAAGTTGATGGTGTTGTTACTTTCAGAAAGAAAAGAAATGATAGATCATATGTTTCTATAGTTCCTTTCGAGGCCTAAGAAATTTTTGACTATTCAAAAAAAAAAGCTCAAACAAGATATTGTTTGAGCTTTTTTATGTTTTAAATTCTGATGTATAATTAATTAACGTTGTTTTACTTCTATAATTTTAACAGGACAGGCTTTTTTAGCTTCTAGTGATGCTTCAAAAATAGTATCATCGGGTGTCTTTAGGGTGAAAAAACCTTTTTTTTCGGTAGCATATAACAATACTGATTTTCCATCTTTTTTAGACATCTGAAATTGTGCAGGTGCAACTTCTACACAATAGTTACAACCAATACACTTATTTCTTTGCAATGTAATTATAACCATTTATTGTTATTTTTTTAATTCTAAAAATAATTTTAATTTTTAGAAAATTCAGTTTTTACAACTTTATATAATTTATCCGAAGGACGAATTTTAAAATCTAATTTCATGGTAACTTCGCTTCCTTTAGTGGCTGTTTGTGCTTCTTTATCGTTTACAAACATACTTTTTAATTCCATTTCTTGAGCGCCTGTTGTTGGTCCTGTAATTAAAATGGTATCGCCAATTGTTAGGTCGTAGGCTTCAATTTTAAATTGTCCAATTTCAGCTTTAGAGAAATAGTGCATTCCTTTACCAAGATATACTTTTTTCTGAGTAGCATGTGAACCAGGTTCTTTACTCCATTCTCCTAATTTTTGCCCTAAATAATAGCCATTCCAAAACCCACGATTATATACTTTTTCGAGTTCTTGCATCCATGAAATAACTTTTTCTTTATCGTACGTATTGTTGTTTAAGCTATCAATTGCATCACGATAACACTTAATTACTTTGGCTACATATTCAGGTGCTCTTCCTCTTCCTTCAATTTTTAGGACTTTAATTCCTGCATCGGCAATTTGGTCAAGAAAATCAATGGTACATAAATCTTTAGGCGACATAATGTACTCATTGTCTAATTCCATTTCAAAACCAGATTCTTGGTCAATTACGGTATATTTTTTACGACAATTTTGTTTGCAGGCGCCTCTATTTGCTGATGAATTATGCGAATGTAAACTCATGTAGCATTTACCAGAAACCGCCATACATAAAGCACCGTGTCCGAATATTTCAACTTCGAGTAAACGTCCTGCAGGTCCTTTAATACTTTCATTTTTAATTTCTTCTGTAATTTTTTTTACCTGACGTAAGCTTAATTCTCTACTCAATACGACGGTATCAGCAAACATTGCATAAAACTTCACTGTTTCAATGTTGGTGATATTGATTTGAGTAGAAATATGAACTTCCATTTCTTGTGCTCTCGCCATTGAAATAACGGCTTGATCCATGGCAATTACGGCTGTAATATTTGCTTGTTTCGCTTTTTTTATTAAATTTTTAACCACGGATAAATCATGATCGTACACAATGGTATTTAAGGTTAAGTAAGTTCTAACTCCTTTTTCTGAACAACGTTTTGAAATTTCGTCTAAATCATCCAGTGTAAAATTCACGGTGGCTCTAGCGCGCATATTCAATTGTTCTACCCCAAAATAGATAGAATCACAACCATTGTCTAAGGCGGCTTGTAACGATTCAAAGTTACCAGCGGGTGCCATTAATTCTATTTTTTGCATTATTTCTTAAATTTTAGAACTTCAGAGCGTCCTTTTTTGAAGATTTTATTACTAGCATGTGTACCTTTTCGCAATGCTTTTTGTTCTTCCCAAGATAATTGAATAATTTCCTGACAATCGGTTGAACAGGTATTTTCCATTTTTTCAGCACATTCATCACATTGAATAAACAATAAATGACAGCCTTCATTGGCGCAGTTTGTGTGTTCATCACAAGCTTTTCCACATTGATGACAGTTAGATATCACATCATCAGTAATTCGTTCGGCTCTTCTGTGGTCAAAAACGAAATTTTTACCGATAAATTTATTTTCAATATTTTCTGATTTTACCTGACGGGTATATTCAATAATTCCGCCTTCAAGTTGAAAAACATTTTTAAAACCTTTGTGTTTGTAATATGCCGATGCTTTTTCACAACGGATTCCGCCAGTACAATACATTAATAGGTTTTTATCGTCTTTATTGTCTTTTAAATCTTGTTCAATAATATCTAAAGAATCTCTAAAAGTATCAACATCGGGTGTAATTGCACCATCAAAGTGACCAATTTCACTTTCGTAATGATTTCGCATATCAACACAAACGGTGTTTGGATTTGCTAGCATTTCATTAAATTCTTTGGCATTTAAATGGACACCTTTATTGGTTACATCAAAAGTTTCATCATTTAAACCATCGGCAACAATTTTGTTACGAACCTTTACTTTTAATTTTAAAAATGATTTATTATCGTGTTCAACAGCTACGTTTAATCGAATATCTTTTAAAAATGAAATGGAATCTAGTTGCTCTTTTAAGGCTAAAAAATTTTCTGAAGAAACAGACATTTGAGCATTAATACCTTCGTAAGAAACGTAGGTTCTTCCTAAAACGTCTAATTCGTTCCATTCTAAGAATAATTTATCTCTAAAAAGTTGAGGGTTTTCTATCTTATAATATTGATAGAATGAAATAGTAATACGGTCTTTTCCTGCTTCGTCTATTAAAGCGGCACGCTCATTGGCGCTTAATTTATTGTACAGTTGCATGCTATACTTGTTTTTAAGGTTGATTTATTTTTCTATTTATGATGCTATTCACTTTTAATAAAAGTGATGATTTATTTAAAATAATCAATACAAATGTACTGTTTTTTTGTACTTTACTGTTTGAAAATACACTTTTTGAAGTAATTTGATATTTTTTAAGATTTTTTTGAAAATATCACAGTAAAGCATCAAAAGTGATTTATTTTTTTTAAATCTTTGTATAGAAATAGTAACTTATTATAATATAAAAAAATGAAAGTAGCAGTTGTAGGAGCCACAGGAATGGTCGGTAATGTTATGTTACAAATATTAGCAGAACGTAATTTTCCTGTAACAGAATTAATTCCTGTTGCATCGGAGCGTTCTGTAGGAAATCAAATTGAATTTAAAGGAAAAAAATATGCGATTGTTGGTTTGCAAACCGCCGTGGATATGAAACCTGATGTTGCTTTATTTTCAGCAGGAGGAGAAACCTCTTTAATTTGGGCGCCTAAATTTGCCGAAGCAGGAACGACCGTTATTGATAATTCATCGGCATGGAGAATGGATGACACTAAGAAATTAGTCGTTCCTGAAATTAATGGAGATGTTTTAACGAGCGAAGATAAAATTATTGCAAACCCTAACTGTTCAACCATTCAATTAGTGATGGCGTTAGGTCCTTTGCATAAAAAATATAAGATGAAACGTGTGGTAATTTCTACCTATCAATCTGTTTCAGGAACGGGTGTAAAAGCGGTTCAGCAATTAGATAATGAAGAGGCAGGAATTGAAGGCGAAATGGTGTATCCGCATCCAATAGGAAGAAATGCGTTGCCACATTGCGATGTGTTTTTAGAAAACGGTTATACCAAAGAAGAAATGAAATTGGTAAAAGAACCTAAGAAAATTTTAGGTGATGATTCTTTTTCAGTAACAGCAACCGCAGTTCGAATTCCTACGGCAGGCGGACATTCAGAAGCTGTAAATGTGCAGTTTGAAAATGATTTTGACTTAGCAACCGTACGTGAAATTCTAAGTAAAACCGATGGTATAATTGTACAAGATGATGTACAAAATAATGTATATCCGATGCCAATTTTGGCACATAATAAAGATGAGGTTTTTGTGGGACGAATCCGAAGAGATGAATCGCAAGAAAACACCTTAAATATGTGGATTGTTGCTGATAATTTACGAAAAGGAGCCGCAACAAATACCATTCAAATTGCCGAATATTTAGTGGCGAATAAGTTGCTTTAATTTTAAGAGATAATTTAATAGGTTGCTTAATTTTATAGCCTGTTTTATATAGAGCTAAAATCCTGTGTTTGTAGCACAGGATTTTTTTATTTTTGAAAAATGAATGAAAATCAGATATTAGAAAATACGATTGTCTTTGTAAAAAAAACTTTACAAGGAGCAGAAGCCGGGCATGATTGGTTTCATATAGAACGTGTTTATAAAAATGCGTTGTTAATTGCTAAGGATGAAAAGGTGGATATTTTTATAGTATCGTTAGGTGCTTTATTACACGATATTGCCGATGCTAAATTTTATAATGGCGATGAAACAATTGCTCCTAAAATGGCACGAAAATTTTTAGAAAATCAGCAGGTAAATGATTCGATAATTCTTCATATAGAAAATATTATTAAACATATTTCTTTTAAAAGTGGTTTAGATAAGTTATCGGTAGGTGAACAATTTAGCTCTCCAGAATTGGCGGTAATTCAAGATGCTGATAGATTAGACGCTATTGGCGCTATTGGAATTGCGCGTTCTTTTAATTACGGAGGTTTTAAAAATAGAGGTTTATATGATCCTGAAATACCACCAAATTTAAAGATGACAAAAGCTGAATATAAAAATTCAACCGCCCCAACAATTAATCATTTTTATGAAAAATTATTGCTTTTAAAAGATAGCATGAATACTAAAACAGGTACGAAAATTGCCCTTGCTCGGCATGAATATATGCTTGGTTTTTTAACTCAGTTTGATGCTGAAATTAAAGGTGTGTTATAATTTAATTTTTTCAAATTATAAAAATATAAAGAAGCAGCTAGAAAACTAGCTGCTTCTTAAAAAATAAATAGGTACTATTTTCCAGGGAAATTAGGTTTTCTTTTCTCTAAAAAAGCCGTTGTTCCTTCTTTAAAATCATCAGATTCAAAACAGTTTCCAAATTCATGAATTTCGGTTTTAAACCCATCAACTCCATCTTTAAAATTATCGTTAACAGCTCTAATTGCAGCACTAATTGCTACCGATGAATTACGCATTATTTTACTTGCTAATTTCTCTGCTAAAGGCATTAATTCATCCGAAGAAACTACATAATTTACCAAGCCCCATTGTTTTGCTTCTTCGGCAGAAATCATATTTGCAGTCATAATTAATTCCATAGCTTTGCCCTTTCCGACTAATTGTGGTAAACGTTGTGTACCGCCATAACCCGGAATTACACCTAAAGAAACTTCTGGTAAGCCCATTTTTGCGGTATCTGAAGCAATTCTAAAATGACACGCCATTGCCAATTCTAATCCGCCACCTAAGGCAAAACCGTTTATTAAAGCAATTACAGGTGTGCTTAAATTTTCAATACGATTAAATAATGATTCTTGTCCTAGTCTTGCCAGTTCTTCTGCTTCTTGACCATTAAAATTGGCAAATTCTGAAATATCTGCACCAGCGACAAAGGCTTTTTCACCACTTCCTGTAATTAAAATTACGTTGATAGTCGTATCATCTTCTAAACTTTCAAAAGCGGTACTTAATTCATGAATAGTACGCCTATTTAAGGCATTTAATTTTTGAGGACGATTAATAATAATTGTTGCTAATCCGTTGGTGCTTGCTACTAAAATGTTTTCGAAATTCATGAAATTCATTAAATTTATTTGGTTAAGTTTTAGGTAAAATTACCGTGAAAATAGTTCCAATTCCTTCTGTTGAACTAAAGTGAATCGTACCATCATAGGCTTCAATTATATTTTTTATCATTCCTAAACCTAAGCCCATACCACTTGTTTTGGTCGTGAATTTTGGTTCAAAAATGAACTCTTTATTTTCTTGTGCTATTCCTTTTCCATTATCAGAAACCGTAATTTTTACATTATTTCCATCAGAAATAACGATTACTTCAATTCTTGGATTTGGCTCTTTTTCATCGATTGCTTGTGTTGCATTTTTAACTAAATTTGTTAAAACTCGAATCAATTGCGTTTTGTCTAAATAGGCAAATAATTCCGATTCTTTTGGGATAAAATGAATATAATCTTCCGTAAAAATATCTAAAGAATGTTTTACAACATCGACAACATCGAGTTTTTCACGACGTTGTGTGGGCATTTTTGCAAAATCTGAAAAGGCAGAAGCAATAGTACTCATTACGTCAATTTGCTGAATAAGAGTTTCACTATATTCGGCTAGTTTTTCTTTGATTTTTGGATCATCAGGATTAAACCTTCTTTCAAAACTTTGTACCGATAAACGCATTGGCGTTAACGGATTTTTGATTTCATGTGCCACCTGTTTTGCCATTTCTCGCCATGCTTGTTCTCGTTCGCTTCGGGCAAGTTTTACAGCGCTTTCCTCCAATTGATCAATCATATTATTGTAAGATTCTACCAATGAATTTATCTCTGAACTTGCCGCATATAACGTGATTTTTTCATTTTGCTTATGTAAACGAGTTTCTTTAATTTTTTCAGAAATTGTTTGAATAGAGCGGGTGATGTAACTCGATAAAAAATATGCCAAGGCAATCGCAATAATAAACATCAGTAAATAAACGAGCAATAAACGTGATATAAATTCTCGTAACTCTTGTTTTTGAGCTTCATTATCCTGTGCTATTTGAAGCTCTAAAATACCGATTCGTTTAAAACGAGCATCATTAATATAGGCGTATGAAGATTGATAGGTAATTCCGTTATCGTTACTGCTTTTTAAAATTCTATGATTCGAATTATTAGCAAGTTCTCCCAGAATTGAATTGGTTAAATTAGTGCCTTTTTTTTTGTCAAAATTATACGGAATAGACGATTTTAAAAGTTGTCCATTCATGTCGTACATCGACACGGTAAGTTTATGAACATAGGCAATATCATAAATTCGATCTTGAAATATTTTCGCCAAATTATCGGTGGTAATCGGATAGGTTGTTTTGCGTTTTAATTCAATTTCGATATCGTGTTTTGTGGCATTTTCTTTTCGGTTAAATCGCTGAATATTATAATGTAGCGTTTGTTCTTCATATTGAATTATGGTTACCGTAACAATTAAAACAGAGGCTAACAATACCAATAATATCATTGATAGAAATATTCTAATTCGTAAAGATGTGTTGTTGATATTTAGCAATTTATATGTTTTTTTTATTTAATTATTTTTTAGATTATTTTTTCTTCTTTAGTGTGTAAAAGTCGGGTTAATTTAATGGATACATCTAGCAAAATAATTTTAGCATTTCCATTTCTTTCTATGTGATATTGGGCGTCATTGAGTTCTTTTTCAATGCTTAGAATATTAGCACTATGTACAAAAGGTGCAAATTTTTCGAGTTTAAAATTCGCTGTTTTTGTTTCTAAAAAAACTAAATCAGTTGCTCCATAATTCAGTAATAATGCTTGTCTGAAAAATTGTAGGCAATATTGTAAAAACTGTTTTTGAGTTTCTCTTCCTGATTTTGCAATCGTTTCCGACCAATCGATTAAATCTTGAATTACAGCGGCATTTCCTTTTGCTTTAAAAGCGGCTCGAATCCAAATGATAAACCATTTTTCAAAAATCACATCATTGGCATTATTATTTAAAAGATGTACCGCTTTGTTGTAATTTCCTTCCGATTGATGGGCTATTTGAATGGCTTTATTCTCTAAAACTTGATGATTTTTAACCAAAGTATTGGCGATATCTGTTTCACTTAAAGAAGGGAAATTTAACGCCTGACAACGAGAAGTTATCGTTTTTAAAAGTTGTTCTTCATCTTCCGATATCAGCAAAAAAACAGTTTTTTCAGGTGGTTCTTCTAGCAACTTTAATAATTTATTGGACGCTGCGATATTCATTTTTTCCGCCATCCAAATAATCATCACTTTAAAACCACCTTCGTATGCTTTTAAATTTAGTTTTTTAACAATATCTACCGCTTCATCAACGCCGATTTGTCCTTGTTTATTTTCTACACCAATTTGTTGTAACCAATTAAAAAGACTTCCGTACGGTTGTTTTTCGATAAAAGTTCGCCAATCGGCTAAAAATAAATTACTAACAGGATGTTTTTTAACGGAATCATTGGTGGTTACAGGAAAGGCAAAATGTAAATCGGGATGTTGTAATTTGTTGCATTTTAAATTACAAGAATCTTGATTCGTAGCCGAATAACACAATAAATATTGTGCATAGGCAATCGCCATAGGCAATGTTCCCGAACCTTCTTTGCCTACAAAAAGTTGGGCGTGCGGAATTCGATGGTTTACTACCGATTGTTGTAAATGTTTTTTGATATGTGCTTGTCCTATAATTTGATCGAAAGTCATACAACAAAGATAGGATTTCAAATAGATAGCACAATAGACAGAACAATCAATAAAAAGAAACAACAGGTTATTATTGATTTACTGTTTAGAATGGTTCTATTTTAGTATCTTTGTGAGTCAATATTATACGTTTTATTTTGAATTCAATAGCCACTTTACAAATCGGAGAGCGAGGAATTATATCCGAAGAATCGTTAGATACTATCCCTTTAAAATTATTAGAAATGGGCTGTTTGCCAGG
Source organism: Tenacibaculum piscium (assembly GCF_021390755.1). Taxonomy (NCBI): domain Bacteria; kingdom Pseudomonadati; phylum Bacteroidota; class Flavobacteriia; order Flavobacteriales; family Flavobacteriaceae; genus Tenacibaculum; species Tenacibaculum piscium. Next base: position 231,049 of record NZ_JAJGWR010000004.1, read on the forward strand.
AACAGAAGTCGAATTATTACAAATAGCTCCTTTAAAAGACCCGATATATATTTGTGTAAACGGAAGCCATTTAGCGATTCGAAAAGAGTTGGCACGTCAAATTGTAATTACCAAAATATAGTTATTTTATTAAACGATAAACGAATGAATAAGTATAATCAGCGCATAAAAGTAGCGTTAATAGGAAACCCAAATACGGGAAAAACGTCTTTATTCAATCAATTAACTGGATTGCATCAAAAAGTAGGAAATTACGCAGGAGTTACGGTTGATAAAAAAGCAGGAATTTGTAAATTATCTGAAAAAAGTTCGGCAATTATTACCGATTTACCAGGAACATACAGTATTAATCCAACCTCGATGGATGAAAGTATTGTGCTAAAAAGCTTGCTAACTTCTGAAAAAAGTGAAAAACCAGATGTACTTGTTGTCGTTGCTGATATCGAGAATTTAAAGCGAAATTTATTGCTTTTCTCTCAAATTCAAGATTTAGAAATTCCGATGATTTTAGCCTTAAATATGGCAGATCAAATGCAAAAAAAAGGAATTTCTATCGATATTGAAACCTTAGAAAAAGAATTACACACGAAAATTGTGTTAATATCTGCTAGAAAAAATCAAGGAATTTCTGATTTAAAAGCCGTTATTGAAAACTATAAAAGTTTAGAAATTTATTCAAATTTCAAAGAAATTTCTACCAAAATTGATGCGAATTATTTTGATGAATTGGCTTTTAAAATCCCTAATTTTTTACCTTATGAAGTATGGATGATGCTTACAAAACAGTATAGTTCATTACTTTCATCCACCGAACAAAAAGCTTTAGAATCGTGTCGGCACGATATTTCTAAGCAGAAAAAATATCAACATAAAGAAACGATTTATCGGTATCAGAAAATCAATGCTATTTTACAAAAAACCTATCAAGTTGATATTTCAAAAGCAACGGATATTCGTTCAAAATTAGATACCATTTTCACACATAAAATACTGGGTTATTTTATTTTCTTCGGATTATTACTGTTGATTTTTCAATCGGTTTTTGATTGGGCATCGGCTCCGATGGATTTTATTGATGGTTTATTTGCCGATATAACTGCTTTTATCAAAGCTAATTTACCTTCAGGAATGTTCACCGATTTGCTTACTGATGGAATTATTCCTGCGGTTGGTGGAGTACTTATTTTTATTCCACAAATAGCTATTTTATTTTTATTCATCGCTATTTTGGAAGAATCAGGCTATATGAGTCGGGTTGTTTTTCTGATGGATAAAATTATGCGTCGTTTTGGAATGAGCGGTAAAAGTGTAATTCCGTTGCTATCGGGAACAGCTTGTGCGATTCCTGCAATTATGGCAACCCGAACCATTACCAGTTGGAAAGAGCGTTTAATTACGATTTTAGTTACGCCATTTACCACTTGTTCGGCACGTTTGCCTGTGTATGCTATTTTAATCGCTTTGATAATTCCTGACACCAAATTATTTGGCTTTTTAAGCCTACAAGGCTTGACATTATTAGGGTTATATGCACTTGGTTTTGGTTCGGCAATTCTTGGAGCGTATATTTTACATAAAACATTAGATATAAAAAATACGGCATTATTTGTCATAGAAATGCCTAATTATAAATTTCCATCGATAAAAAATGTGTTTTTTGATGTGCTAGAAAAAATAAAAGCTTTTGTATTCGGAGCAGGAAAAATAATAGTCGCCATTTCAATTATATTATGGTTTTTGGCTTCCAATGGTGCTTCGGACTTTAAAAATGCTGAAAAAAATGTTACAGAAAATAGTGCAAATCAGCAATTATCAAAAACCGAATTATCACAAAAAATCGCCTCTGTAAAACTGGAGAAATCCTATATCGGAATGGCAGGAAAAGCAATCGAACCAATGGTAAAACCTTTAGGATATGATTGGAAAATAGGGATCGGATTAATCGCTTCTTTTGCCGCGCGAGAAGTGTTTATCGGAACATTGGCAACCATTTATAGTGTCGAGAATAATGATGATAATATTTCGACGATCAAACAAAAAATGGCTTCTGAAATAAATCATGAAACAGGTGAAAAACGCTTCAATTTTGCCACGGGAATCTCTTTATTGCTATTTTATGCCTTCGCAATGCAATGTATGGGAACGCTCGCAATCGTTAAAAGAGAAACGAAAAGCTGGAAATGGCCAATGTTACAGCTTATCGGAATGGGAACTTTGGCATATTTATCGGCTTTTGTAGCCTATCAACTATTACGTTAATGCAAGAAATTTTAACCTATATAACCCTAGTTTTAGCAGTGCTTTTTTTACTGAATAAATTTTTTATCAAAAAGATGAAAAATAAAAATCATCAAAAAAAATATCAAAAAAATAATTGCAATACAAATTGCGGGTGTTCCTAATAAAAAATAAACTGTATTTTTGCTGTAAAATAGTATAAAATCATGAAAAAAATACTTTTAATAACCGTACTTTTTATCGGCTCATTTGCACAAGCACAACAAGAAGTTAAAGCCGATTTTCTAAATGCTGTAGCCCTTAAAACAGTATCTGTTTCTTACGAATACTATACTACAGAACGTTCTTCCATAGGAGTTTCAACATTGCTTAATTTTGAGAAAAAATCCAAAGATTTTAGATACAATGAAGAGTGGATGATTACGCCTTTTTTTCGTCATTATTTTACCGATAATAGCAATTGGAATTATTTTGGAGAAGTTTTTATGGGAATTAATGGTGGTGAAAATGAAAAAGATTTAGTTGGTTCTGATAAAAAAGAATACGAAAAATATACCGATGGTGCTTTAGGATTGGCATTTGGTACGAAATATGTATCTTCAGGTGGTTTTGTGGTCGATATATATGCGGGTTTGGGTAGAAATATGTTTACCTCTGAATCGCCAGAAATTGTGCCGAGAGTTGGGCTTAATTTAGGATATCGATTTTAGCAAGTTCATCTTTTTTTGATGAAAAAAAACAATAGAAAATTAAATAAAAAACCCGTTTTACATTTTTTAAAAGATGTATAACGGGTTTTTTATTTACAGATAATTAATTATGAGTATATTATTTTATGCTATTTTTTGATTGAAAAACATTGACTAAAATAAAACTGATAATCGCTGGTAAAACCCAACCTAAATGCTCTTTTGAAAGCGGAATAAATGCTTTAATCGGTGCTAAATGTTCTTTATCAATAATAAAATCTAAGAAATCAGGAATACTGAAAAATAAGGTAATAAAAACAACAACTTTAAAAACAATTCCTGATGTATATTTTTCAGTAAGTAGGTTCAAAATGATTAAAACAATAGTGGTCGGATAAATAAGCATCAACACAGGCAAGGCAATGTTGATGATATATTTCACATCAAACTGACCCACTAAAATACCCACAACACAGGCAAAAATAGCCGTTGCCATATAAGCTTTTGGAGAATTTTTACAAATTCCTTTTATATAATCTGCAGTACCTGTGATAAGCCCAACCGCCGTGGTAAAACATGCCAAACCAACTAAAACACCTAAAAATGTAGTTCCAATATTACCTAAAGTTTGTGAACTTAATGCACTTAAAACTTCCGAACGTGTCGCATCATCACTAAAAACAGTATTAAATAATGCACCGTTATAAATAAGTCCCGCATAAATAATTAAAAGCCCAAAACCAGCAATAAAACCTGCTTTGGTAATTAAATCTTTCTTTGCTTCAAAAGAAGTATTTTTATTGAAGTTCATCGAAACAACCAACACACCTCCAACAACCACAGCTCCAATAGCATCAAAAGTTTGATATCCTTCTAATAAACCACTCACAAAAGGTGCATCAAATATCGATGGATTCATTGTTGTAGGCGCTACAAAGATTCCTACAAAAATAATAATTAGTAATATTCCTATAATTAAAGGTGTTAGGAATTTTCCTAATAAATCGAGTACTTTATTTCTGTTCATGACAAAAATAAAAACCAAACTAAAATATAGTAAGCTTGTAATCAAAGAGCTAACTTCAAAATAAGGAGCGATTGCCATTTCATGTGTTACAGAAGCTGTTCTAGGAGAAGGCAATGCTACCGCAATTGTATAAACAAGTAAACAGTAAATACTACTGAAAGTAGGAGATACTTTTTTACCAAAATCATACATAGTACCTTGTAATTTTGCATGCGCTAAAATTCCTAAAATAGGAATGAAAACTGCAGTAATAAAAAAACCAATAGTTACCCAACCCCATAAATCACTGGCGTTTTTTCCTAAATAAGGAGGTAAAATTAAGTTTCCTGCCCCAAAAAACATCGAAAATAAGGCAAAACCTGTAACGTATATATCTTTGGTTTTAGTTGTTTTATTCATTTTGATTAATGTATTTATAATTTATGTTGATGATTTTTATCTTGATTTTAATTTTATTAATTTGCTTCGTTTTTTTTGATGATAAATCATCAAAAAAAAGACACAAAAATATTGAAAAAATTACGATAATACTTCAAAAAAAGAATCCTATTTTTGAGACATGCAAAACTATATTCGCTATAAAAATACTGCTATTGCGTATTCAGATTCTGGCACAGGAATCCCCGTTGTTTTATTACACGGTTTTCTCGAAAATTCCAAGATGTGGAAGCATATTTCACTACATTTAGAAACAACAAATCGAGTAATTACTATCGATTTATTAGGACACGGAAATACACAATGTATCGGAGATATTCATACCATGAAAGATATGGCTCTGGCGGTAAAAGCTGTTTTAAAATACTTAAATATCAAGCAATCTTATATTATTGGACACTCCATGGGAGGCTATGTTTCTTTAGCTTTTGCAGAGGAATATCCAAAGCAGATAAAAGGAATCTGTTTGCTAAATTCAACCGCACAACAAGATAGCCCCGAACGAAAAAAATTACGTTCAAAAGCCTGTAAAATAGCAACAAACAATTATCAAAATTTGGTGAAAATAGCAATTTCAAGTTTATTTAATAAAGTCGCTAAAAAACAGTTTTCTATCGAAATTGAAGCACTCAAAAAAGAAGCTCTAAAAACACCTTTTCAAGGGTATATAAACGCTACAAAAGGAATGCAATTGCGAAATAATAAAGAAATTGTACTGAAAAATATCAAAAAAAAATTGATAATAGCAGGAAAAAATGATACAATCTTATCGTATGAAAATATTGTCGAAGAAGCCCACAGAACACAAACTCCTTTGGTGAAAATAACCTGCGGACACATGCCACATATCGAACAAAAAGAAGAACTTCTTCAGAAAATAAAAGAATTTATTAAGACTGATTAATATTTTTTTAACTAAGAATCAATCAGGTTGATTTTGTAAGTTTGCCTAAATTATTGAACCATGAAAATTTATCATCTAGCTAAAGAAAACTCAATTTTAAGCCAGTTTTTATCAGAAATAAGAAACGTAACCGTGCAAAATGATTCGATGCGTTTTCGTAGAAATATTGAACGAATCGGAGAAATTTTAGGATACGAATTAAGTAAAAAATTATCCTTCGAAACTCAAGAAATTCAAACCCCTTTAGCAAAAAAAATAGTTAATAAAACAACAAATGAAATCGTTTTATGTTCCATCCTTAGAGCTGGAATCCCCTTACATAACGGCTTGTTAAACTACTTTGATAACGCTGAAAATGCATTTATTTCCGCTTACAGACATCACCCAAATAATGATGAAAAATCTGAAATTAAAGTAGAATATTTCGCCTCGCCAAGCATAGAAGGTAAAACCGTACTGCTTATCGATCCAATGATTGCTTCAGGAAGTTCGTTAGTTGCCGTTTATCAAGCAATTAAGAAATTTGGAACGCCTAAAGAAATTAAAATTGTAGCCGTTTTAGGTGCCGAAGAAGGAATTAAACATATTTCTAGCTATTTTCCTGAAAATACCGAATTGTGGATTGCCGATATTGATGAAAAATTAAACGAAAAAGGATATATCGTACCTGGTTTAGGCGATGCTGGTGATTTAGCTTTCGGAACAAAAATCTAATTATTATTAATTAATAATAAAGAGTCTGTTTAAATTTCAGTTTCTCATCCTGATTAGCCTTGGTTTTTAGTTTTTTTGAAGGAAAAAATCACTCGAACTGACAGTTTATTTAATTTTAAACAGGCTCTTAGCTGATACGCTATTTTTAAGATGTTTATAAGTTGTTGATAAGCCGTTTATAAATAGTTAACAACTTATTTATAAGATGTTCATAAGTATTGTTCCTAGCAAAAATAATAGGATAACAGCATCTGAAATCCACTTTTTTTGAAATAACTCCAAGCCATTTGCCAAAATTATCGAAACAGGAAAGAACATCAAAAGTAGTTCAGTTCCTGTTTTTGGCGTTGTTAAAATAATAATAAATGATGAAATTAATAAATGAATAAAAAGTAAGATCCAATTTTTTTTAAACGTATTTAACACCGATAACGCTTTCGGACTCTTCAATAAAAGTGCGTAAAAAACAACAATTCCTATAAATAATAAAGGAAATAAATAAGTTGCCTGTTGATAAAAATCGATGTTATATGATAAATTCCAATCAAAAAGAGATAGGAAAACAAACGTTTCATCTACCCAAAAACAATACGTGAAAAACAAGAAAAGAACCGCTCCAAAACCCAATAAAGGAAGTAAAATAGTTTGATACGTTACTTGTTGATGTACATAAATTGCCGTGTATAATAATAGTGCAAAAAAAGCAGTATAAGGTGCTAGTAAAAAGGAAATTCCAAGCCATAAACCTGCGTCAAATAATTTATAAAACTTGTTTGATGCCACTTGTAGGCTGTAAATTTTTCGTGAAAAAAATAAAATACTCAAACTAGCTAAAAATAGCGGATTAATCTTTATCACATCAGGAAAAAAACCAATAAGTAATACGAAAAATAAAAAAGCATAAGAGTTATCAAACGTTACGTTATTCTTGGCAATTATAAAGTTGAAAATTCCGAAAACAATCAGAAAACCGAGCAATTCTTCTGCACTTTTTAACGATATGTTAGTCGAAAATAGATGAACAGAAAAATAACTTAAAAATAGTGCGAAAAGCACGATGAAATTAACAGGTTTTGATTTACCGAAAAAATTGGCTAACATAGTTTCTTTTTATACTTTTGCAAACATAAAGATAATCAAGTTATGGTAGGATTAAATATTTTTAGATTAATTGGCGATTTATTTACTTTTATATTACAGCCTTTCAAATGGTTGCGATTAGAAGTAGCAAAACAAGATGCCGGATGGTGGACTTCAAATGCCGTTAACTGGGTGTTTGTTTTTATTTTAATTCTATTATTAGGATACTGGATGTCACAATCATTGAGTTTCCGAAAAAATGGAACAGAAGATAAAGCTTAATTTACAGACATATTTATAGACATATTGGGAAGCAAAAATAAATTGAAACGTTTCAAAGAAAATGAAACGTTTCCAAACGTACTTCAACCTACGAGAGAAGAAGTAATAGGAGATTTTCCTCTAAAAGGAAAATGGAACACATTTTTTAAAAATGATAATCCTATTGTTTTAGAACTCGGTTGTGGTAAAGGAGAATACACTATTGCCTTAGCTGAAAAAAATCCAGCTAAAAACTTTATTGGTATCGATATTAAAGGGGCACGTTTTTGGCGTGGCGCTAAAACTGCTATCGAAAATAATTTGCAAAATGTTGCCTTTATTAGAACACAAATAGAATTAGTTGACCACATTTTTGCAGAAAATGAAGTCGATGAAATTTGGATAACTTTTCCAGATCCGCAAATAAAATATCAGCGTACAAAACATCGAATGACCAACACCGCATTCTTAAAAAGATACGATCATATTTTAAAAGAAGGTGGTATTATGAACCTAAAAACCGATAGCGAATTTATGCACGGATATACTTTAGGTTTAATACACGGGGAAGGACATGAAATTTTACATGCAAACCATAATGTGTATGTAAATGAAGGTGCACCAGAAGAAGTAACTTCTACGCAAACTTTTTACGAAAAACAATATTTAGAAAAAGGGAAACCAATTACGTATATCCGTTTTAAGTTAAAATATTAACGTTACTTCAAGTGAGTAAAAATGATAATTTTTTCGAAAAAGTGTACGAAGTATCAAGGTTAATTCCTTACGGAAGAGTAACCAGTTATGGCGCAATTGCAAGGTATTTAGGAGCAGCCAAATCTGCACGAATGGTAGGTTGGGCAATGAATAATTCACATGATAAAAATGTTCCTGCACACAGAGTGGTAAATCGAATCGGTTTACTTACAGGGAAACATCATTTTGAGGGAACAAACCTGATGCAGCAATTATTAGAAAATGAAGGAATTATTGTGCTTGAAAATCAAATACAAGATTTCGAAACTCTTTTTTGGAATCCAATAGATGAATTGTAATGCTCTTTTTAGTTAAAGTTCAAGAAAATATAAATGATATAAAACAGGATTAAATCAGTATTGATTTAATCCTGTTTTTGTTTTTATTAAGAAAATTATGCACTTAATATAATTTTATCTGTAATAAAACCTAATTCTATATCTAAACAAACTCTAAGAGCCTGTTTAAATTTTTATTCCAAAAATTGCTGTAACGTCAAAACAGCATGACAAGGGGTTAAAACCCCTTGTTTTAAAAATAAAAATGCGTCAAAGGGATTTTTATTTCAGTTTCTCATGTTCATTTGCCACATTTTTTAGCTCCTTTTAACAAGGGGTTTTAACCCCTTGCCGCCATTTTTTGCCACTATATTTTTTTCAGATGAAATTTAGAGCCTGTTTAAATTTCATCAAAAAAAAGTTTTATAGCAAGAAAACAGAAAATCGAATCCGTCAAACTGAATTTATTTCAGTTTCGCATCCTGATTTGCCGTAGTTCTTTCCTTTTTTTGATGATTCTTGTCAATTCGAGTGATTTTAATGACTAAAAGGAATTAAAATTGTATCGAGAATTTGAATTCTTTTATATTAATGAATTTTATACTAAAAAAGTTCTCGATACAATTTTTTTGAAGGAAAAAAATCACTCGAACTGACAGTTTCTTTAATTTTTAAACAGGCTCTTAAACAAACTCTAAATAATTTTATATTTCTTGTACTAAAGATAAACTATAAAATAGAATTATTACGTCATAAATTTTCACAATCTAAACCCTTTATTTTCTGCGGGCTAAAATGTATCTTTGTAACTTAGCATTAACTAAATTAAATACTCAAATGAGTTTTAAAAAACAAGATATATACAAAGCATTAGAAACTATAACGGCTCCAGGAGAAGGTAAAAGTTTAGTGGAAAGTGAAAACATAAAAAACGTCGTTACTTTTGGTAAAGAAGTAATTGTTGATGTAACCATTTCAAACCCCTCTTTACAAGCAAAAAAGAAAGCTGAGGTAGAAATAATCAAAGCAATTCACACAAATGTTGATGACAGCCTTGACGTAAAAGTGAATGTAAAAGTGGAGGTTGTTCAAAAAGAAAATCCGAACGAAATTAAAGGAAAAGTAATTCCTAATATCAAAAATATTATAGCGATAGCTTCTGGAAAAGGAGGTGTAGGGAAATCTACCATTACGGCTAATATGGCGGTTTCTTTAGCTAAAATGGGCTTTAAAGTAGGTGTTTTAGATGCCGATGTGTACGGACCATCACAACATTTAATGTTTGATGTTGAAAAAGAAAAACCATTATCTGTAAAAGTAGATGGGCGTTCAAAAATGAAACCTGTTGAAAATTACGGCGTAAAATTATTATCATTAGGTTTTTTTACTGATCCAGATCAGGCAGTAATTTGGCGTGGACCAATGGCATCAAAAGCCTTAAATCAATTAATTTTTGATGCAGATTGGGGCGAATTAGATTTCTTATTGATCGATTTACCTCCAGGAACAGGAGACGTGCATTTATCAATCGTACAAGCAGTTCCAATTAACGGAGCGGTAATAGTAAGTACGCCACAAAATATCGCCTTGGCAGATGCTAAAAAAGGAGTTGCAATGTTTCAACAAGAAAGCATTAACGTACCTGTTTTAGGAATTGTTGAAAACATGGCATATTTTACACCAGCCGAATTACCAGACAATAAATATTACATTTTTGGTCAAGGCGGTGCTAAAAACTTAGCAGAAGATATTAAAACAAGTTTCTTAGGTGAAATTCCATTAGTACAAAGTATTCGTGAGTCGGGCGATGTAGGACATCCAGTGGCTTTACAAGAAAATACGCCGCTAGAAAATGCCTTTAAAGACGTAACAAAAGCAATGGTTGCTGAATTGTTAAAAAGAAATGAAAATTTACCAGCTACTGAAGTAGTTCGTATAACTACGATGAGTGGTTGTAGTACCAAATAATCAAGAGTAATAATTCAAGAGCAAGAGTATGACAGCAACAGAGATACAGCATAATGTAGAAAAAGCCTTAGAAGAAATCCGTCCTTTTTTAGTAAGTGATGGTGGAAATATCAAGCTTTTATCTATTGAAAACAATATTGTAAAAGTTCAGTTAGAGGGTGCTTGTAGTGGTTGTTCTGTAAATCAAATGACGTTAAAAAATGGCGTTGAAGCAACTATAAAAAAGTATGCACCCGTTATTGAAGAGGTAATTAATGTAGCCTAAAAACTGATTTTTATCATTTTTTAATCACTACAAACATATTATTTTTGGGCGTTCGGGCGTGCTTTCGCTACTCGCTTTTTTTTAAATAGAAAAAATTTAAAAAAGAGCTTAAACAAACCGCTCTATCACTAACGCAACTCGTAAACTACAAAGAAAACCTCCTCTATTTAAAAAAAGAGGAGGTTTAAATACTTAAAAAATGATTACAACAGATATTCTAATTATAGGGGCAGGTCCAACAGGATTATTTACTGTATTTGAAGCAGGATTGTTAAAATTACGCTGTCATTTAATTGATGCATTGCCACAACAAGGAGGTCAGTGTTCAGAAATTTATCCAAAGAAACCGATTTATGATATTCCTGCGTATCCAGAGATTTTAGCAGGTGATTTAACGGATAAATTAATGGAACAAATCAAGCAATTTGAACCAGGATTTACCTTAGGCGAACGTGCCGAAACTATCGAGAAACAAGAAGACGGAAGTTTTCTGGTAACCACCAATAAAGGAACACAACACCAAGCACCCGTAGTAGCAATTGCAGGAGGTTTAGGAAGTTTTGAACCAAGAAAACCACCCATTCCAAACATCGCTGATTTTGAAGATAAGGGCGTGGAATACATGATTAAAGAACCAGAATTATATCGCAATAAAAACGTGGTAATTGCTGGTGGTGGAGATTCTGCTTTAGATTGGTCAATTTTTTTAACAGACATTGCAAAATCGGTCACTTTAGTACACCGAAGAAATGAATTTCGTGGTGCTTTAGATTCTGTTGATAAAGTACAAGAATTAAAAGATGTAGGAAAAATCAACTTAATAACACCTGCGGAAATAAAAGGAATTGTTGGACAGAATCATGTTGAAGGCGTTGTGATTGCTGAAAAAGATAAAGAAGAATATACATTAAACTGCGACCATTTTATACCTTTATTTGGTTTATCACCAAAATTAGGACCTATCGGAAATTGGGGCTTAGAAATTGAAAAAAATGCAATTAAAGTTAATAATTCTTTAGATTATCAAACAAATATTCCAGGAATATATGCCATTGGCGATGTAAATACGTATCCTGGGAAATTAAAATTAATTTTATGCGGTTTTCACGAAGCAACTTTAATGTGTCAGAGTGCGTTTAAAATCATTTATCCAGATAAAAAATACGTAATGAAATACACCACAGTAGGCGGTATTGATGGTTTTGATGGAACTCGAAAAGAAGCGCCAAAAGCAGTTGTAAAAGCGATAAATTAATTCCATTAAATCTCAAAATAAAAGCATAATTTTACGAGTTATATAGAATGTTATATTTGCTACTTTTAAAATAAGTGAAAGTAGCAAATAAAACAATTAATTATATTGGTAATTGAGAATTTGAGAAGTAATGAGTACAATAGAAAAACCACTAGAAAACTATAATATCTGTTTAAAAGACACTGTTGAAGTTTTTACCAAAAAAATATTTTATGCCTTGTTCGATCAAGAATTTAAGGCAAAGAATAAAGAACGTATTACTGAAAATTTCTTTGAAATAACAAGACGTTTAAAAATAAAAAATGCGCCTGAAATTTGGAAATCATTTCAAGATAAATTACCAGAAATAAGAAGAGAATTAGATTTAGATGCTATTGCTTTTGAAAAAACAGATCCAGCAGCAAAAAGCTTAGAGGAAATTTATTTGGCGTATCCAGGGTTTCATGCTATTGCAGTGTATCGTTTAAGCCATGAATTGTACCGTTTAAAAGTGCCTACTTTACCAAGAATGATGAGCGAATATGTGCACGGATTAACAGGTACCGATATTCATCCAGGAGCTACAATTGGCGCTTCGTTTTTTATAGATCATGCCACGGGAATTGTTATTGGTGAAACCACATTGATAAAAAATAATGTAAAAATTTACCAAGGAGTTACTTTAGGAGGTATTCAGGTGAAAAAGAGTTTAGCGGAAACAAAAAGACATCCGACCATCGATAATAACGTTACTATTTATGCCAATGCGACTATTTTAGGTGGCGATGTTATAATTGGTGAAGGCAGTGTAATAGGAGCTAATGTGTGTGTTACCGAATCAGTACCGCCAAAATCGTTAGTTATTTATCAAACAGAAAATAAAATTGTTTCATTACATAAAGTTTAAATTATGAAAGCAAAAAAAATAACCGACTTTGTTGGAAATACGCCTTTAGTAGAGGTTAGTAATATTTTGGATAAAAAAGGCGTACGTCTTTTTTTGAAATTAGAAGGAAATAACCCTGGAGGAAGCGTAAAAGATAGGGCTGCTTACAATATGATTTTAGAGGCATTAAACCGAAGAAATATTAAAAAAGGAGATCATTTAGTCGAAGCAACTAGCGGAAATACAGGGATTGCATTGGCATTTATAGCAAATGTATTAGGCTTGAAAATGACCCTAGTAATGCCTGAAAACTCTACAGAAGAACGTATAAAAACCATGAGAGCTTATGGTGCAGAAGTTATATTAACATCAAAAGAAGAAGGAATTGAAGGATCAAGAGATTTTGCCCAAAAATTACGCTATAAAAAAGGGTATTTTATGCTAAATCAATTTGAAAATAACGATAATTGGAAAGCACATTATAAAACTACAGGCCCTGAAATTTGGAAAGATACCGAAGGTGAAGTAACACATTTTGTATCGGCAATGGGAACTACAGGAACTATTATGGGTGTTTCTACCTATTTAAAAGAACAAAACCCAAACATTCAAATTATTGGAGCACAACCAACCGATGGTTCAAGTATTCCTGGAATTAGAAAATGGTCAAAAGAATATTTACCAAAAATATTTGATCGTTCAAAAGTAGATCAAGTACTAGAAGTAAGTGAAAATCAAGCTAGAAATATGACCCGAAAATTAGCGAGTCAGGAAGGTGTTTTTGGCGGTATGAGTAGCGGTGGTGCTGTGCATGTTGCTTTGCAAGTTGCAGAGCAGATTGAAGAAGGAATTATTGTCGCTATTATTTGTGATATCGGTGATCGATATTTATCATCAAATTTGTATAATTATTAAAATACAAGATTTATTAGAGCCTGTTTAAATTTCATTTAAAAACATTTTATTTGAAAAATCGCATCCGTCAAACTGAATTTATTTCAGTTTCGCATCCTGATTTGCCGTAGTTCTTCTCTTTATGCGATTCTGAAATAAATTCAGAATGACGAGAATTTGGTTTTTATTTAATTTTTAAACAGGCTCTTAAAAATAATTATCAAAATACTTATAAAAAATAAAAAAAGTTCGTTAATTTGCACTTTATTAGTTCATTAATTTAATAAGAATGTTATCAAGAAAGGTGGAGGGATTAGACCCAAAGAAACCTTAGCAACCCTTTATTTGATTAATTTAAAAATTCTAAAATTTTCAAATTAATCAAATAAAGAAGGTGCTAAATTCTACTTAAAAACTGTTTTATTACAAAATTACAGCTTTTTAAGAGAGATAACGGCAAAGAACTTTTCCTCCTCTTTTCCTGATAGCTTCTACCAATAATATCAGGAATGTCAAACATTTATCAAGAAATACAAAAACGTATTCTAGTGCTCGATGGAGCAATGGGAACGATGCTTCAGGCGTATAAATTTACCGAAGAAGATTTCCGAGGAAAACGCTTTAAAAATTATCCAACATCGTTGCAAGGAAACAACGATTTACTTTCCCTTACACAGCCCGAAGCTATAAAAGAAATCCATGCAAAATATTTTGCAGCAGGTGCCGATATTATAGAAACCAATACTTTTTCAGGGACAACAATTGCGATGGCTGATTATCAAATGGAAAATTTAGTCTATGAATTAAATTATCAATCAGCAAAAATAGCCAAAGAAGTTGCCGATGAATTTACCCAAAAAGAACCGCATAAACCACGATTTGTAGCAGGTTCAATAGGTCCAACAAATCGTACCGCAAGTATGTCGCCAGATGTAAATGATCCTGGCTATAGAGCCGTTACTTTTGATGAATTACGCATCGCTTATAAGCAACAAGTGGAAGCACTTTTAGATGGCGGTTGCGATATTTTATTAGTAGAAACTGTTTTTGATACCCTAAACGCAAAAGCGGCATTATTTGCCATTGAAGAAGTAAAAGAAGCCCGAAAAATAGACGTTCCAATCATGTTAAGCGGTACAATTACCGATGCCAGCGGAAGAACGTTGTCGGGGCAAACTGCCGAAGCTTTTTTAATTTCTATTTCTCATATTCCGCTGTTATCCGTAGGATTTAATTGTGCTTTAGGCGCTAATTTATTACAACCTCACTTAGAAGCAATCGCATCGAAAACTAACTTTGCAATTTCGGCGCATCCAAATGCTGGACTTCCAAATGCTTTTGGCGAATACGATGAAACTGCTCAAGAAATGGCAGATCAAATTGAAGAATATTTCAAGAAAAATCTGATAAATATTATCGGCGGATGCTGCGGAACAACGCCAGAACATATTGCTGTAATTGCCCAATTAGCAACTAAATATCCTCCAAGAAAATGCCTATAAAACAAGAAATTAAACAAGAAAAATATTTGCATTTATCGGGTTTAGAACCATTGGTTTTAAATGAAAATAGCAATTTTATTAACGTTGGAGAACGTACCAATGTTGCAGGTTCTCGTAAGTTTTTACGATTGATAAAAGAAGAAAAATTTGAAGAAGCATTAGCCGTTGCAAGGCATCAGGTAGAAGGCGGAGCGCAAATTATCGATATTAATATGGATGATGGTTTGATTGATGGAAAACAAGCCATGGTTCGTTTTTTAAATTTGATTGCCGCCGAGCCTGATATTTGCCGTGTTCCGCTGATGATTGATAGCTCAAAGTGGGAAATTATTGAAGCAGGTTTACAAGTTGTACAAGGAAAAAGTATTGTAAATTCTATTTCTTTAAAAGAAGGCGAAGAAAATTTTATTTGGCAAGCAACGCAGGTTAAAAGATACGGAGCGGCGGTAATTGTTATGGCTTTTGATGAGGTTGGGCAAGCTGATACTTATCAAAGACGTATCGAAATTGCTGAACGTTCGTATCGTGTTTTGGTTGATAAAGTAGGCTTTGCATCCGAAGATATTATTTTTGATTTGAATATTTTTCCTGTCGCTACAGGAATGGAAGAACATCGAAAAAATGCCATCGATTTTATTGAAGCAACTCGTTGGGTGCGTCAA
This sequence comes from Tenacibaculum piscium, assembly GCF_021390755.1. NCBI lineage: Bacteria > Pseudomonadati > Bacteroidota > Flavobacteriia > Flavobacteriales > Flavobacteriaceae > Tenacibaculum > Tenacibaculum piscium. Next base: position 246,845 of record NZ_JAJGWR010000004.1, read on the forward strand.
AATTTGCCAAACGTAAGCGTAAGTGGTGGCGTTAGTAATGTGTCTTTTTCTTTCCGTGGAAATAATACCGTGCGAGAAGCAATGCACTCGGTTTTTCTATATTATGCGATTCAAGCAGGGATGAATATCGGAATTGTAAATCCTGCGATGTTAGAAATTTATGATGATATTCCAAAGGATTTATTAGCGCATATTGAAGATGTTATTTTAGATAAAAGAGAAGACGCAACGGAGCGTTTGTTAGATTTTGCAGAAACCGTAAAAGGTGTTAAAAAACAAGATGAAGCAACTGTTTTAGCTTGGCGAAGTTTGCCATTGCAAGACCGAATTACACATTGTTTGGTAAAAGGAATTGATGCTTTTATTTTAGAAGATATTGAACAAGCACGGCAAGAAGCGCAAAAACCAATTCAAGTTATTGAAGGCAATTTAATGATCGGTATGAATGTGGTTGGCGATTTATTTGGTGCAGGAAAAATGTTTCTGCCTCAAGTGGTAAAATCGGCTCGGGTGATGAAAAAAGCAGTGGCATATTTAAACCCATTTATTGAAGCCGAAAAAGGCGAAAAACAACAAGCTTTAGGGAAAATTTTAATGGCAACTGTAAAAGGTGATGTTCATGATATTGGTAAAAATATTGTAAGTGTTGTTTTAGGTTGTAATAGTTACGAAATTGTTGATTTAGGTGTAATGGTTGCACCTGAAAAAATTATCGAAATGGCTAAAAAAGAACAGGTTGATATTATTGGTTTATCAGGATTAATAACGCCTTCTTTAGATGAAATGGTGTATTTGGCAAAAGAAATGGAGCGTCAAAATTTTACAGTTCCGTTGTTAATTGGCGGCGCAACAACTTCAAAAGCACATACGGCGGTAAAAATAGATACTCAATATAAAAATGCGGTGGTTCATGTAAATGATGCTTCAAGAGCGGTAACGGTTGTCAGCGATTTATTAAATAAAGAAACGAGTAACGCTTATGTTGCAAAACTAAAAAAAGACTACGATGAATTTCGGGAAAAGTTCTTAAAACGAGGTAAATCAAAAGCGTATATTTCTATTGAAGAAGCGCGTAAACGTAAATTTAAAATTGACTGGGAAACGTCATCAATAGTAAAACCAAAAGAATTAGGTGTTCAAACCATAGAGCAAGTTAGTTTAAAAGATTTGTTACCTTTTATTGATTGGAGTCCGTTTTTTAGAAGTTGGGATTTACATGGAAAATATCCCGCTATTTTAACAGATGAAATTGTCGGTGAACAGGCAACACAATTATTTGAAGATTCAAGAATTATTTTAGATAAAATCATTACGAAACAATTATTAAAACCTAAAGGGATTTTTGGTTTATTTGAAGCAAATTCTATAAACGATGATGATATTTCCATTCAGAAAAATTCAAAAGAAATTGCTGTTTTTAGAACCCTACGTCAGCAATTAAAAAAGCGAGATGGAAAACCAAGTATTGCTTTAGCCGATTTTATCGCTCCAAAAGAATCAGGAAAACAAGACTATATGGGCGCATTTTGTACCGCAATTTTTGGAGCTGACCAGTTAGCTAAAAAATATAAAGACCAAGAAGATGATTATAATGCGATTATGGTACAAGCAATTGCCGATCGTTTTGCCGAAGCTTTTGCGGAATATTTGCATCACAGAATACGAACAAAACATTGGGGATATGCAGTTGATGAAAATTTATCCAACGAAGAATTAATAAAGGAAACTTATAAAGGAATCCGCCCTGCACCTGGTTATCCTGCTTGTCCTGACCATTTGGAAAAACAAACAATTTGGAGTCTTTTAAATGTCGAAGAAAAAATAGGCGTAACCCTTACTGATAGTTTAGCGATGTGGCCAGCAGCAGCAGTTTCAGGATATTATTTTGCAAATAAAGAAGCAAAATACTTTGGATTAGGGAAAATTACCGATGACCAAGTTCGTGATTTTGCTACTAGAAAAAATATCACACTAGAAAAAGCTAGAAAATGGTTGCATCCTGCTATTGCTGAGGTATAAATCACTTTTTTTAATCACATGAAAAAACTACAAAAAAACTATTTAAAACGCCATGAAAGTAACCAAACATATTGAAAAAGCAAATGGAAAAACATTATTTTCGTTTGAAATAATTCCGCCGAAAAAAGGAAATAATATTCAAGATTTATATCAAAATATTGAGCCGTTAATGGAATTTAAACCGCCTTTTATTGATGTAACAACGTCAAGAGAAGAGCATTTATATATTGATAAAGGAAACGGTTTATTAGATCGGAAAATTACTAGAATGCGCCCTGGAACAGTCGGAATTTGCGCGGCGATAAAACATAAATACGATGTCGATACCGTGCCACACGTGCTTTGTGGCGGTTTTAGCAAAGAAGAAACCGAATATTTATTGGTCGATTGCCATTATTTAGGAATTGAAAATGTCATGGCGTTGCGGGGCGATGCCATGAGTCATCAAAAATATTTTGAAAGAAGTAAAGGTGGGCATCAATATGCAACTTCTTTGGTGAATCAAATTCAAAATTTGAATAAAGGGAAGTATTTACACGATGTTATTGAAGCAAATCATAAAGCTGATTTTTGTATCGGTGTTGCTGGGTATCCTGAAAAACATTTAGAAGCTCCTTCTTTACAAACTGATTTAAAGAGATTGAAAGAAAAAGTTGATGCAGGAGCAGATTATGTGGTTACGCAAATGTTTTTTGACAATAAAAAGTATTTTGAGTTTGTAAAGCACGCAAGAGAAATAGGCATTACCGTACCGATTATCCCTGGAATAAAACCCATTGCGGTAAAGCGTCATCTGCAATTATTGCCACAAGTTTTTAAAATTGATTTGCCACAAGATTTAATCATCGAAATAGAATTGTGTAAAAATAATGAGCAGGTTCGAGAGGTTGGCATTGCATGGGCAATTGCACAATCACAAGAGTTATTAAAAGCGGGTGTGCCTGTTTTACATTATTATTCGATGGGAAAAAGTGATAATATTAAAGCCATTGCCAACGCGTTATTTTAAATTTTTAGTACTATTTTTTTTACTGTTTTTTATTTTGAAGATATTTATTTTTGATAATTTCGGCGACAGTTTTATTGGCAATTTTAGATTCTAGCCAAGAAAGAATATCTAAATATAAAAAAGCTCTTTTTTCATACGGATGATGTTCATATACTTTTAAACGGTCGTATATTTTTTTAAATTCCTTTTTTATTTGATGCGGAAAAACATCACCTAACGCTTTTATTGAAGATATAAATTCTTTTTGAACTTCTTGAAGATTTTCCATTTTTAATAAAAAGCGGTAGGTGTCTTTAAATTGACGTTCAAAATCATAATCTAAACCACATTCGTAATGAGCAATTAAGCTTAAAATTCGGGCAAAACATTGCAGGTCTTCGGCAACATGAATTTTTTTAGAAGAAATAATTTTATTCAAATAGAAAATACATTCTTTATTTTTTCCCATTCCAAAATACAAACTCGCTATTTTGTAATACATCAGCACAATATGATGATTATCTAATTTATTTTTATAAAGTGCAATTTTACTATTGATAGTTGCCACTAAATATTCTCCTTCCGAAAAAGTTCCTTCTAAAAAATGCAAGTGTAATTTATTGGCATAATAATATTGAAAAATTAAAATTTCGGTATTGCTATTTATCGGAATTAAATTATTGTCAATTTCTTGCTCAAAAGAAGTAAGCTCTTCTTTAAATTTTTCAAAATGTTTGATAAAAAATAAACTTTCCAGTAAATAATTTTTTCCTTTCAGATAAAAAACTGGATTAATCGTAATATTTCGGGTATCATTTTTAAATAAATAGACCCATTTATGTGCATATTTATAACTCTGAAGAAAATCTTGCGTTAAAAAACTACGCCATAAATTTGCTTTGTAAAGCCATAATTTTTCTCTGAACCCTAATTTTTTGTAATCATAATTTGGCAATTTAGAATTGAAATATGTATGTACTTTTTGAAGTTCGATATCATTTCTGGCATAGCCTGTTTTTAGCAACGCGCCGTATAATTGCAAGGATAAATTCGATAATTTACTCGTAATTACATTTTGCTGACTTAGTTCTTTTGCTTGAATCGTTAATTCATCGGCTCGAGTATTAATACTTCGTGTAATGTGTTGACTTTCAATTAGTTTTTCAAATTCTACAATTTCGTACGCAATGTTTTTCTCTTCGCTATCAATTGCCATATTTTTGGCTTTATCGAGTAGTTTTAAACTTTGTTTGTACAATCCTTTTTGATATAAAATAGTCGCAAAATCCAATAATTCTCGAATTTGAATTCGGATATTTTTATGTGCTGGATTCATACGTAAACTAATCAATAATTGTTTGTATAGATGGGCTTTTAAGTTTGATAATTGTTGCTTGCTCACAATCCCACTTTTGATGATTATTTTTTCATCATATTTTTTTTGTTTTTCTAAGAATTTGAATAGTGCAAAAAACTTTGCGTGATTATTTCCTTCTAAACGACCAACGTAAAGATTAAACTGACGTTTTTCGGATTTTGATAATGATTTTATCAAAACAAATAACATATCGTTTTGTTGATTGGATAGTGTAGTAGATTTAATCATAAGTTTTTGTTTATCAGTATTTTAAAATATGTTTTTTTAGCTTTAATATCGTAAGTAGTTGCTTTTAAAAAAATAAATTAATCGCACTAATATATATATTTGATTAATTAAAGGTAAATAAATTAATAGAGATGCAAAACGATAAAGTCCAAATTTTTGATACAACACTTCGTGATGGCGAGCAAGTGCCTGGTTGTAAGTTAGACACCACACAAAAATTAATTATTGCCGAACGACTTGATTTTTTAGGCGTGGATGTTATTGAAGCTGGTTTTCCTGTGTCGAGTCCAGGAGATTTTGCTTCTGTACATGAAATATCAAAAATTGTTAAAAATGCCACGGTTTGTGGTTTAACAAGAGCCGTAAAAAAAGATATTGAAGTAGCAGCAGAGGCGTTAAAATATGCTGTAAAACCAAGAATACATACAGGAATCGGAACAAGTGATTCTCATATAAAATATAAATTTAATTCGTCGCAAAGTGAAGTTATCCGAAGAGGAAAAGAAGCGGTTTCTTATGCCAAGAATTTTGTAGATGATGTCGAATTTTATGCCGAAGATGCAGGAAGAACAGACAATGCTTTTTTAGCCAAAGTCTGTGAAGAAATGATACAATCAGGCGCAACAGTTTTAAACATTCCTGATACCACAGGATATTGTTTGCCTGAAGAATATGGTGCGAAAATCAAGTATTTAAAAGAAAATGTAAAAGGAATTGAAAATGTAATCTTATCTTGTCATTGTCATAATGATTTAGGTTTGGCAACCGCAAATTCAATTGCTGGAGTTATCAATGGTGCAAGGCAAATAGAATGTACGATTAACGGAATCGGAGAACGTGCAGGAAATACCGCACTAGAAGAAGTCGTAATGATTTTAAAACAACATCCGTATTTGAATTTGCAAACCGATATTAATACCAAATTATTATACGATACCAGTATGATGGTGCGTGAAAGTATGGGGATGCTAGTACAGCCAAATAAGGCAATTGTTGGAGCAAATGCCTTTGCGCATAGTTCAGGAATTCATCAAGATGGGGTTATCAAAAATAGAGAAACCTATGAAATTATGAATCCGTTGGATGTTGGAGTTACTGAAAGTGCTATCGTTTTAACGGCTCGAAGCGGAAGAGCCGCCTTGGCATATCGTTCTAAAAATATTGGCTACGAATTGACAAAAATACAGTTAGATTCGGCGTATCAGTTATTTTTAAAAGTTGCTGATACACAAAAAGAAGTGATTGATGAAGATCTTCATAGATTAATGAAGGAAGTCAATAAAATATCAAAAATAATAATATCATAAATATAAATGATAATGGGAAAAACATTATTTGACAAAGTTTGGGATGCTCATGTGGTCGATTCTATTGAAAACGGTCCACAAGTTTTATATATCGACAAACATTTAATTCATGAAGTTACCAGTCCGCAGGCTTTTAACGAACTAAAAGAACGTGGAATTTCCGTAGCGCGTCCTGATAAAATTGTTGCAACTGCTGACCATAATACGCCAACGGTAAATCAACATTTACCTATTGAAGACGATTTATCTAGAAATCAACTAGCGGAATTAACTAAAAATTGCAAGGAAAATAATATTACTTTATATGAATTAGGGCACAAAAATAACGGAATTGTACACGTTATTGCGCCAGAATTAGGAATTACACAGCCTGGAATGACCATGGTTTGTGGAGATTCTCATACTTCTACGCATGGAGCTTTTGGAACCATTGCCTTCGGAATTGGAACAAGTCAAGTAGCACAAGTTTTTGCAAGTCAATGTTTGTTGCTTCAAAAACCGAAAAGTTTGCGAGTTACCGTAAACGGAAAATTGAAAAAAGGCGTTTTACCTAAAGATGTTATTTTATATATTATCGCTCAATTAGGAACCAATTCAGGGACAGGGTATTTTTGCGAATACGCAGGAAATGTCTTTGAAGAAATGTCGATGGAAGGCAGAATGACGGTTTGTAATATGAGTATCGAAATGGGTGCAAGAGGTGGAATGATTGCTCCTGACCAAACTACTTTTGACTATGTAAAAGGAAAAGAATTTGCTCCGAAAGGCGAAAATTTTGATAAAAAAGTAGCCTATTGGAAAACCTTAAAAACGGATGCTGATGCTACTTTTGATAAGGAATATACGTTAAATGCTGAAGATATTGAGCCGATGCTTACTTTCGGAACAAATCCAGGAATGGGAATTAAAATTTCTGAAAATATTCCGCAGGAAAATGATGCGTCTTTTGAAAAATCATTATCCTATATGAATTTTCAAAAAGGAGAAAGTTTAATTGATAAAAAAATAAATTACGTGTTTATTGGAAGTTGTACTAATTCTAGAATTGAAGATTTTAGAGAAGTTGCAAATTACGTAAAAGGAAAGCAAAAAGCGCAAAATGTAAACGCTTGGCTAGTTCCTGGGTCGCAAAAAGTGGCAAAACAAATTGAATCCGAAGGCTTAAAAACTATTTTTGAAACGGCTGGTTTTGAATTGCGTCAACCAGGATGTTCGGCTTGTTTAGCGATGAATGATGATAAAATTCCGGAAGGAGAATATTGTGTTTCAACATCAAATAGAAATTTTGAAGGAAGACAAGGACAGGGTTCTAGAACCATTTTAGCAAGCCCATTAATGGCAGCAGCAGCAGCCGTAGCAGGGAAAATCATTGATATTACAAAACCATTAAATTAATACGTTAAATAAAATGGAAAAGTTTATAAAATTAACAGATACCGCAGTTCCGCTAACAACAGAAAATGTGGATACCGATCAAATTATTCCCGCTCGTTTTTTAAAAGCGACTGATAAAAAAGGCTTCGGCGATAATGTTTTTAGAGATTGGCGTTTTCATAAAGATGGAAGCATAAACGAAGATTTTATCTTAAATAATAAAAATTATAAAGGAAGTATTTTAGTTGCTGGCGATAATTTTGGATGCGGTTCGAGTAGAGAACACGCGGCTTGGGCGTTGTCTGGCTATGGTTTTAAAGTAGTTATCAGTAGTTTTTTTGCTGATATATTTAAAGGAAATGCTTTGAATAACGGAATTTTACCTGTACAAGTATCCGAAGAATATTTAAAAGAATTATTAAAAGTAGTACTTGAAAAACCAAACACCGAAATAATTGTAGATTTGGAAAATCAACAACTAAAAACACCCGTTGGTACCAGCGAATTTGATATCAATCCATATAAAAAAGTATGTATGATTAATGGGTATGATGATATCGATTTTTTAGTTAGTAAAAAAGATAAAATAGAAGCTTTTGAAGCATCATTATAATCAAAAAATATAAAAAATGAAATTTAATATCGCTGTAATTCCAGGGGATGGTATAGGACCCGAAGTAACTGCTCAAGCTCAAAAAGTTTTAAAAGCAGTAGCAAATGTGTATGACCATACCTTTATATTTAACGAAGGCTTAATGGGAGCTTGTGCTATTGATGTTACAGGAAATCCGTTGCCAGAACAAACCATTGATTTATGTAGAAAAAGTGATGCTATTTTGTTTGGTGCAATTGGCGATCCTAAATATGATAACGACCCTACCGCAAAGGTGCGCCCAGAACAAGGTTTGTTAAAATTAAGAAAGGAATTAGGGCTTTTTTGTAACGAACGTCCTGTAAAAGCATACAGTCAATTAATTGATAATTCTCCTTTAAAAAGAGCAATTATTGAAGGAACTGATATTACCATTTATAGAGAATTAACAGGCGGTATTTACTTCGGAACAAAAGAATTAAGTGAAGATAAGCAAACCGCTTTTGATGGTTGTTCTTATTCGGTATTTGAAATTGAACGTATTGCACATTTAGCTTTTAAAGCTGCTCAAAATAGAAGAAAAAAATTAACGTTAGTTGATAAGGCAAATGTGTTAGAAACCTCAAGACTATGGCGTAAAACAGTTACCGCTTTGGTGAAACAATATCCTGATGTTGCACTTGATTTTATTTTTGTTGATAACGCAGCAATGCAATTAATTTTAAATCCAACGCAGTTTGATGTTATTTTAACCGAAAATTTATTTGGCGATATTTTATCAGATGAAGCAAGTGTAATTGGTGGTTCTATCGGTTTATTAGCATCTTCTTCTATCGGAAAAGAAAATGCACTTTTTGAACCAATTCACGGTTCATTTCCACAGGCAAAAGGAAAAAATATCGCTAATCCATTGGCATCTATTTTATCCGCAGCGATGTTGCTAAAACATTTAGAATTACACGAAGAAGCAGAATTGATAGAAAAAGCTGTCGAAAAATCATTAGAATTAGGAATTACGACCGAAGATATTCATTCTGATAAAAATTTCGGAACTAGCAAAGTCGGCGATTTTATCGAAGATTATATTTATAATCAGGAAGATAGCAACATCAATTTTAAAAATATCCATACTGGACAAAGTACGATTATATAATAATTATATTTTTTATCAAAATAAATTGAAATTACCTAGGATACTTTAATAAAAAACATGCATATTTGCAGAATCAAATGAAAAAACAAATTTTAAATATTATTTCTATTATTGTCATTGTAATTATTTTGCAAGGATAGGAAGTATATATTTTTATAATTATAAATTGAAAGCTTCCTATTTTTTAGGGAGCTTTTTTTATGGCTATTATTTAAAATTTCTAAAAAAAATAGGCTATTGAATATTAGAAAATAAATAGTTTAAATATTTGTTAATTAGGTGTTTGAGTCGTAAAAGGCGTTTGTAGATATCATTAAATTATAGAAATTATACAATAGATGTGCTATGAATTAGATAATTTTGAGTAACAAAGTTACAACAGGTTCAAATAAGTTAGAAAATTATAATGAAAACAATAAAACGATAAAAAATAGAACTCGTTGTATTTAGGTTAAAAAAGAAAAGAAAGTAAAATGGAATTAAATAAACACAGTCGTAGATTAACACAAGACGAATCGCAACCAGCTTCTCAAGCAATGTTATATGCCGTGGGCTTAACAGAAGAAGATATGAGTAAAGCTCAAGTTGGTATTGCAAGTACAGGATATGATGGAAATCCGTGTAATATGCACTTGAATAATCTGGCATCAGAAGTTAAAATTGAAACAAAAATTGCAGGTTTAGTCGGTTTAGGTTTTAATACAATTGGTGTTTCTGATGGAATTTCTATGGGAACTTCAGGAATGAATTATTCATTAGCATCAAGAGATGTTATTGCCGATTCTATTGAAATTGTAATGAACGCACAAAGTTACGATGCACTAGTTTCCGTAGTTGGTTGCGATAAAAATATGCCTGGTGCTGTTATTGCGATGTTACGTTTAAATCGTCCGTCAATTATGATGTACGGTGGAACAATCGCTTCTGGAAATTATAAAGGAAAAAAATTAAATATCGTATCGGCTTTTGAAGCTTTAGGGCAAAAAGTCGCAGGCGAAATTGACGAAGACGAATATAAAGAAATTATCAAAAGAGCGATTCCAGGTGCAGGAGCTTGTGGCGGAATGTACACCGCTAATACCATGGCTTCCGCAATTGAATGTATGGGGTTTTCATTGCCTTATAATTCTTCAATTCCTGCCGAAAATCCTAATAAATTATCCGAAGCAGAAAGAACCGCTTTGGCAATTAAAAATTTATTGATTTTAGATTTAAAACCTTTGGATATTATCTCTAAAAAATCAATAGAAAATGCTATTGCACTTGTAAATGCTTTAGGCGGATCAACCAATGCGGTATTGCACTTTTTAGCAATTGCACATGCTGCAGATATTGATTTTACGTTAGATGATTTTCAAAAAGTAAGTGATAGAACTCCTTTAATTGCTGATTTAAAACCTTCAGGAAAATATTTAATGGAAGATGTTCATTCAGTAGGAGGAACGCCTGCAATTATGAAATATTTGTTAGATAATGGCTATTTACATGGCGATTGTTTAACGGTAACAGGAAAAACTTTAGCCGAGAATTTAGCCGATGTTACGCCAATGGAATTTGAAGCACAAGATGTAATTCATCCAACAGATAAAGCCTTAAAAACATCAGGAAATATTCAAATAATTTATGGGAATTTAGCTAGCGAAGGAGCTGTCGCTAAAATTTCAGGAAACGAAGGCTTACTTTTTGAAGGAAAAGCAGTCGTATATGATGGTGAACAAGCCGCAAATACAGGAATATCAAATGGAGAAGTTGAAAAAGGAGATGTCGTAGTTATTCGATATGTTGGACCAAAAGGAGGACCAGGAATGCCAGAAATGTTAAAACCAACTTCACTTATTATGGGAGCAGGTTTAGGGAAATCGGTCGCTTTAATTACCGATGGTCGTTTCTCTGGAGGAACACACGGATTCGTAGTAGGACATATTACGCCTGAAGCACAATCTGGAGGAAATATTGCTTTACTGAAAACAGGTGATAAAATTAAAATTAGTGCCGAAGATAATACGATAAATGTTTTAATTTCAGAAGAAGAATTAGCAGAAAGAAGAAAACGTTGGGTTGCTCCTGCATTAAAACACAAAAAAGGAATTTTATATAAATACGCAAAAACAGTAGCATCAGCATCGAAAGGATGTGTTACCGATGCATTTTAATCGCTGAAATTATGAACACGAAAACCGAACTAACATCAACAATAGCTACTAAGGAAAAAGTACACATTTCTGGCGCAGAAGCTGTTGTAAAATGTTTACTTGAAGAAGGAGCAGATTTAATTTATGGATATCCTGGTGGCGCAATTATGCCAGTTTATGATGAATTGTACAAATACGAAGGCAAAATAAACCACGTATTAACACGTCATGAGCAAGGAGCAACACATGCTGCACAAGGATTTGCCAGAGCAACAGGTAAAGTAGGGGTTGCATTGGCAACTTCAGGACCTGGAGCTACCAATTTAATTACAGGTATTGCCGATGCACAAATAGATTCTACGCCAATGGTTTGCGTAACCGGGCAAGTAGCATCACATTTATTAGGATCGGATGCTTTTCAAGAAACCGATATTGTTGGTATTTCAACACCTGTAACCAAATGGAATTATCAAATTACAAAAGCTTCGGAAATTCCTGAAATTTTTGCAAAAGCATTTTATATCGCAAAATCTGGTCGTCCAGGACCTGTTTTAATTGATATTACTAAAGATGCACAGTTTGAAACTTTCGATTTTGAATACAAAAAATGTACATCAATACGTAGTTATAAAGCAAAACCAGACGTTGATTTAACACAAGTTAAAGCGGCTGCAGCATTAATCAACAAGGCTAAAAAACCTTTAGTTGTTTTTGGACAAGGTGTTATTTTAGGAGAAGCAGAACAAGAGTTTAAGGCTTTTATTGAAAAAGCAGATATTCCTTCAGCTTGGACAATTTTAGGGTTATCAGCATTGCCAACCGATCATCAACTAAATATTGGTATGGTTGGTATGCACGGAAATTATGCACCCAATGTTTTAACCAATGAATGCGATGTGTTAATTGCTGTCGGAATGCGTTTTGATGACCGCGTTACTGGTGATTTAAGTAAGTACGCCAAACAAGCAAAGGTTATTCATTTTGAAATAGATCCTGCCGAAATTGATAAAAATGTAAAAGCAGACGTACCTGTTTTAGGTGATGTTAAAGAAAGTTTAGCCGAAATTTTACCGTTAATCAACCAAAATAAACATACTGAATGGTTAGCAGAATTCACCAAATTAGAAGTCATCGAATATGATAAAGTAAAGAAAGAAGATTTATTTCCATCAAAAGATGGCTTAACTATGGCGGAGGTTCTAAAGGAAATAAATATCGCTTCTGGTGGCGATGCTATTATTGTTTCTGATGTTGGACAACACCAAATGTTTACCTGTCGTTATGCGAAATTTAATAAAACAAAAAGTAATATTACCTCTGGCGGATTAGGAACGATGGGCTTTGCGTTACCTGCTGCAATTGGAGCGAAAATGGGAGCACCCGAAAGAGAAGTTGTAATGATTGCTGGTGATGGTGGTTTTCAAATGACCATTCAAGAATTAGGAACTATTTTACAGAATAAAACAGCGGTGAAAATTGTCGTACTTAACAACGAATTTTTAGGAATGGTTCGTCAATGGCAACAATTATTTTTTGATAAAAGATACGCATCAACAGAAATGACAAATCCTGATTTTGTAGCAATCGCAAAAGGATATAGCATCGATGCAAAAAGAGTTACTAAAAGAGAAGATTTAGCAAGCACGGTTAAAGAAATGATGGCATCTAAAGACGCTTACTTCTTGGAAGTTTGTGTAGAAAAAGAAAATAATGTGTTTCCGATGATAGAAACAGGAGCATCAGTTTCAGATATAAGATTATCGTAAAATATCGTAATTATGGAAAACATGGAAAATAAACAAACATATACCGTTTCTGTTTATACAGAAAATAATGTAGGATTGTTGAATAGAATTTCAGGAATCTTTTTAAGAAGAAATATCAATATTGAAAGCATGAATATTTCTAAATCAGAAATAAAAAGTGTTTCAAGATTTACCCTATTAGTAAAAGTATCCGAAGAACAAATTAAAAAAATTATCGGGCAAATAGAAAAACAAGTAGAGGTAATTAAAGCGTATTATCATACGGATGAACATACGATTTATCAAGAATCTTGCTTGTTTAAATTAAGCTCTAAATCATTACTCGAAAATGATGAAATTCAAACAATTATAAATAGTAGTAAATCGAGAGTTATCAATATTAATAAAGATTTTTTTGTCCTTGAAAAATCAGGAACAAAAGAAGAAATTGAAGATTTATATCATACCTTAGATAAGCACGGAATTATGCAATTTGTTCGCTCAGGACGTATTGCAATTACCAAAGATGAAATGAAAATATCAAGCTTATTATCAGTAAATAATTAATCAGAAATAAGTAAAAAACAACAACACCAAACAACTATAAAAATGGCAACAAATTATTTCAATACATTATCATTAGCAGGAAAATTAGCACAATTAGCAAAATGTAGATTTATGAACGCTTCAGAATTTTCTGACGGCGTAAAAGCATTAGAAGGAAAAAAAGTAGTCATTATCGGTTGTGGAGCGCAAGGGTTAAATCAAGGTTTAAACATGAGAGATTCAGGTTTAGATGTTTCTTACGCATTACGTGCTGCAGCAATTCAAGAAAAAAGAGCGTCGTTTAAAAATGCCTCTGAAAATAATTTTAATGTTGATACTTTTGAAGCCTTAATTCCTACGGCTGATTTAGTCTTAAATTTAACGCCAGATAAACAACATACTAGCGTTGTAAATACGGTAATGCCTTTAATGAAAAAAGGAGCTACGTTATCATATTCTCACGGTTTTAATATCGTAGAAGAAGGAATGCAAATTCGTGAAGATTTAACAGTAATCATGGTCGCTCCAAAATGTCCTGGAACGGAAGTAAGAGAAGAATATAAAAGAGGGTTTGGTGTGCCAACTTTAATTGCAGTTCACCCAGAAAATGACCCTGAAAATAAAGGATGGGCACAAGCAAAAGCATACGCAGTAGCAACAGGCGGACATAAAGCAGGTGTTTTAGAATCGTCTTTCGTAGCTGAGGTAAAATCAGATTTAATGGGAGAACAAACCATTTTATGTGGAGTGTTACAAACAGCTTCTATTTTATCATTTGAAAGAATGATTGAAGAAGGAATTGAACCTACGTACGCATCTAAATTAATTCAATATGGTTGGGAAGTGATTACAGAAGCTTTAAAGCATGGAGGAATTACTAACATGATGGATCGTTTATCGAACCCTGCAAAAATTAAAGCTTTTGAAATTTCAGAAGAATTAAAAACAATCATGGAGCCATTGTTTATAAAGCATATGGACGATATCATGTCAGGTCATTTTTCTAAAACTATGATGGAAGATTGGGCAAATGATGATGTTAATTTATTGTCTTGGAGAGCTGAAACTGGTGAAACATCTTTCGAAAAAACACCTGCAACATCTGCAGAAATTAGTGAACAAGAATTTTTTGATTACGGTACGTTAATGGTCGCTTTTGTAAGAGCTGGTGTTGAATTAGCTTTTGATAATATGGTCGCTTCAGGAATTAAAGCAGAATCGGCATATTATGAATCGTTACACGAATTACCATTAATTGCAAACACAGTCGCTCGAAAAAAATTATACGAAATGAACCGTATTATTTCTGATACCGCAGAATATGGTTGTTATTTATTTGATCACGCAGCAAAACCTTTGTTAGTTGATTTTATGAAAACTGTTGATACCAATGTTATCGGTAAAGCGTTTAAAAATTCAGCGACAAATTCAAACGAAGTAGATAATTTAGCGTTAATCGCTGTAAATACGGCAATTCAAAATCACCCAATTGAGGCGATTGGTAAAACATTAAGAGCGTCAATGACTGCCATGAAAACAATAACTCAAGAAGAAGAAAAAGAAGCCGTAGTTTTTCATTAATATGCTAGTAAAAACAATCTATACTCCAACAATAAAAGCAGTAGAAGAGGCTGTAGCCACACTAAAAGGTGTGGCTATAGAAACTCCATTATTAAATAATTATATTTATTCAGAAAAATATAAAGCGAATATCTTCTTAAAAAGAGAAGATTTACAACAAGTTCGTTCGTATAAAATTAGAGGTGCTTACAATAAAATAAGCTCGATAACTCAAGCGCAACGAGCAAACGGAATTGTTTGTGCAAGTGCGGGAAATCATGCACAAGGTGTTGCTTTTGCGTGTAAAAAGCTTCAAATTCACGGTACAATTGTAATGCCCGCACCCACGCCAAAACAGAAAGTAGAACAAGTTAAAATGTTTGGAGGCGATTATGTTGATATTCAATTATCGGGCGATACTTTTGATGATGCTTATAAATATGCAAAAAACGTATGCGATACTTTAGGTAAAACATTTGTACATCCGTTTGATGATCAAAAAATAATTGAAGGACAGGCAACCGTAGGTTTAGAAATTATAAAGCAATCTAAAGAAATTATCGATTACGTATTTGTTCCCGTGGGCGGTGGTGGCTTGGCTTCTGGGGTGTCTAGTATTTTTAAATTATTGTCACCAACAACCAAAGTAATAGGCGTAGAACCAGCAGGAGCAGCGTCTATGAAAACATCTATCGAGGCAAATGAAAATGTTAAATTAGCTAAAATTGATAAATTTATTGACGGGGCAGCAGTCCAGCAAGTAGGGAAGTTAACTTTTGATATCTGTAAAGAAAATTTATACGATATGATAACCGTTCCTGAAGGAAAAGTGTGTCAAACAATTCTAGATTTATATAATAAAGAAGCGATTGTAGTAGAACCTGCAGGTGCTTTAACCATAACTGCTTTAGATTTTTTTGCTGAAGAAATTAAAGGAAAAAACGTTGTTTGTGTCATCAGTGGAAGCAATAATGATATTGCTAGAACTGCCGAAATTAAAGAACGTGCCTTATTATATAGCGAATTGAAACATTATTTTATTATTCGATTTCCGCAAAGAGCAGGCGCGTTAAAAGATTTTTTAATGGACGTTTTAGGCGAAAATGATGATATTACTTTTTTCGAATATTCCAAGAAATCAAGTAAAGAAAATGCACCAGCTGTCGTTGGAATTGAATTGGTGAAAAAAGAAGATTTAGCACCTTTAATCCAAAGAATGAAAGCGCTTAATTTTTATGGCGAATATTTAAACGATAAACCTAATTTATTTGAGTTTTTAGTATAAAATATATTTTTTATCAAAATATAAAACCGTAATTTCTTTGGCTTTTTTTAGATTCAAAACCTAAGTAAAAGTTTACAAGAAATTACGGTTTTTTCATTTTTTTTTCATTTTTGATAATTATTGTAACATCTGTTACAGTAATTTTTTGAGCTTTGAAGTATCTTTATAAAAATAAAACAAAAACAATAAAAAAGATAACAAAAACGAAATAACATGATAAAATACTTAAAATATTTTACCTTATTGACGCTCATTATTTTTGTCAATTGTAACGGGGGGAAACAATCCGAAAAAAAGCTAAAACAAAAAGCGAAACAAGAAATAAAACAAGAAGAAGTCGCAAAAATATCAGAAAAAGAAAATAGTAAAACGATAAAAGAACACGAAGGTAAAAAATTATTAGAAACAAAATGTTTTGTATGTCATAATATTTCAGCATCACATGAGGGAAGAATCGCACCGCCAATGATTGCCGTTAAAGCGCATTATATTCAAGAAAATACCAAAAAAGAAGATTTTATAGCGGAATTTACCAGTTTTGTAACAAATCCAACTGAAGAAAAAACCAAAATGCGTGGAGCTGTTAAAAAATTTGGCGTAATGCCAAAACAAGTTTTTGATAAAAAAGATATTGAAAAAATAGCAAATTATTTATTCGATTATAAAATAGCAGAACCTTCTTGGTTTCAAAAACATTGGAAAGAACGAAAAGGAACTTCCTATTTTAATGAAGGGAAAACAAGTTTTATCGAACATAAAACACACGAAAAATCAAAAGCTGAAATCGGTTTAAGCTACGCTTTAGGAACTAAAAAAGTGCTAGGGAAAAATTTAATGGGAACGATTCAGAAAAAAGGAACCCTATCGGCACTTAAATTTTGTAATGAAAAAGCCTACAAACTAACGGATAGCATGGCACTGAAATATAACGCCAAAATTAAACGAGTTTCTGATAAACCTAGAAATCCTAAAAATATCGCAAACGCAAAAGAATTGGAAATTCTAGAAAATTACAAAAAAATAGTTGCCAATAAACAAAAAATTACGCCACTATTAACAACAGAAAATCAGCAAACAACATTTTATTATCCGATTGTAACAAATGCGATGTGTCTGCAATGTCATGGAAAACCAAAAACGCAAATAGCTCCAGAAACACTAACAAAATTAGCTGATTTATATCCAAAGGATAAAGCCGTAAATTATGATATCAATCAAGTACGAGGAATTTGGAGCATCACTTATACAAATTAAAGCATCAATAATTAATGAATAATTTAACAACAATTTTAAAAGGAAAAACGCCTGTATTAATAGATTTTTATGCCGATTGGTGTCAGCCGTGTAAAATGATGACGCCTATTTTAAAAGAACTAAAAGATGATTTAGGAGAAAATATTATCATTTTAAAAATAAATGTCGATAAAAATACATCGATAGCTGAAAAATATCAAATTAAAGGCGTACCAACTTTTATGCTCTTTAAAAATAATAAAATGTTATGGCGACAATCGGGTTTACTTTATAAAAATGATTTAATTAATATTATAAAAGAATATCAAAATAATTAATTAAATTTTATTTAATTCTTCCAAAATAAGATGACACCCTTCCTTAATTTCATCATCAGAAATTGTTAAAGGCGGGGTAATTCTGATAGCACTTCCTTCAAAAAGTAACCAAAATAAAATCAAGCCTTTATCCAAACAATTCAAAATTATTTTTGAGGCAATTTCAGGCGATTCAACAATCAGAGCAAGCATTAAACCTCTTCCACGTATTTCTTTAATAGCTTTATGATTTTGAAAGAAATTTCTAATAATCGTTTCTTTTCTAAGCGTTTCTTGAATAAGATTTGACGATATAATTTCTTCAACAGTTGCTAAACCCGCACTCGCAATTACAGGATGTCCGCCAAAAGTAGTAATATGCCCTAATTTAGGATTTTCTTTTAAGCAATTCATCACTTCGAAAGACGCAATAAAAGCACCAATTGGCATTCCTCCGCCTAAACCTTTTCCTGTGATAATGATATCAGGAATAACATTATAATTTTCAAATCCCCAAAATTTCCCTGTACGTCCAACACCCGTTTGAATTTCATCTAAAATAAGCAATGCACCAACTTCTTCACAACGCTTTTTTACTTTTGATAAATAATTATTTTGAGGTTCGATAAAACCTGCACCACCTTGAATAGTTTCTAAAATAACACCTGCTGTTTTTGTCGTAATTTTTTCTAAATCGATTTCATTATTAAATTCGATAAATTTTACTCCAGGAATTAAAGGACGAAATGCACGGTTTTGTGCTTCCGCTCCGCAAACGCTCATTGCACCTTGCGTATTTCCGTGATACCCGTTTTTGCCTGCGATAATTTCCGACCTTCCTGTGAAGCGTTTTGCTAATTTTAACGCGCCTTCGGTGGCTTCTGTTCCTGAATTTACCAAATAAACCGATGCTAAATTTTCAGGTAACGTATTTGCCAAAGCCTTGCATAAATCCAATTGTGGTTGCTGAATAAACTCCCCGTAAACCATTACGTGCGTATAGGAATCAAGTTGTTTTTTTATGGCATTGGTAACTTTTGGATGATTATGACCTAAGCTATTTGCCGAAACTCCTGCCACGAAATCCAACATTTTTTTGCCCTTTTTATCGTAAATATAACTGCCTTTTGCGTGAGAAATTTCAATAGCTAAAGGATGTGGTGTTGTTTGTCCTTGATATTTTAAGAAATCGTTTTTCATTTTGATATTAATGCGTTTTGATAGAATTATTTAATTTCTTTTAAATATTGTTTTTTCGCTTTTTTCACGGCAGAATCATTTTTTTTGATACTCGAAATTGGAGTATTACTGTCTTTTTGTATGTCTTTTTTTATATTTTTATTGCTGATTTTATCTTTTTTGAAAATATCTTCAACAGTTAAAGGTTGTTCATCGCTACGCCAAATAAACCCTTTAAACTTTTTTTCTTCGGATGGAAATTTAGAAGGCGGAAATGTTTTTCCTTCAGATAATTTAAAATATTTAGTTTCTATAATTTCATTTTCGGCGAAGGTAAATTCAATATCGCTGGCAATTTCTTTGGTAACGGTTTCTAATTGTTGGCTTTTTTCGTTTCGATTATAATATAACGATTCGGCATTTCCTTTTACAAGCATTGTTTTTAACTTGTTTTCTTCAAATTTACCGTACATATTTCGTCCTTTTATTTGATTAAAATCATCTTTGGATAAAGAATCTTTTTGAATCATAAAAGCGTTTTGTAAGATTTTTAAAGAATCTAATTTATTGGTAATTTTATTAGTTTTTAACTGAATACTATCCCCTGTAATTTGATTTTCTCCAGACCAAATAATCGGATTTTTAAACATTCTGGTAAGTCCTGAAACTTGGCTTGTATGAATAGAATCACATTTCCCTTGCAAGTCTGATTTAAAAATTTTTACATTATTAAAAACTCGAATTATTCTGTTATTTGTTTTACCTGTTAATAAAATTTTATCACCTGCAACATACATCGAATCCTTATCAATAGCAGTAATAGCAACGGCTTTATCAATAATAAATAGCGAATCTTTCTTTTCATATAATTCGGCATAATTACCTTTGGTTACCATTTTTTGAACAGTGTCAATTACCTTAATATTATTGGTTGCCGAGGCAAAACCGTTTCGTTTATCATAATATAAACTATCAGCTAAAACGGTGCGTTCTTTTAAAAATAATTTGGCATTTTTCACAAAATAAGCAACAGAAGTATTGGTGTTATAAAAACCTTTTTCACAATAAATTTGAGTGCTATCTTTTAAATTTGTAATCGTACTTGCACCATATAAATAGGCTAAATTTGAATTGGTATAATAATCCAAATGATTAGATTCTAAAGTGTTTTGAGGATTTACAACCGTTACTTTTGATTTGGCAGTAAATTTTTTATCCTTTAAAAAATACGTTCCTCGGATACTTTTTAGTACATTTTTTTTATCACGAATTGTGCCTCCGTTAGGGTAATATAGTATCTGATTTTTACGGTCGAAATGAAGCGTATCGGTGCTTAATTTCATTTCTTTATCATTAATCTCAACGTTTCCCCAAGAGGTTGCTTTTTTTGAATTTCCATTATAAATCGCAAAATCACTGTATTGAATAATGCTATCACCTTGTTCAATAACAACTTCACCGATGGCTTTAAAAATGTTTTTATCTTTATAAAGTAAGGCTCTTTGACAATCTAAGGTTGCGCCTGCGTGCTGCATTTTTACCTTTCCGATAAGCAAGGTCGCTCCTGGGTATTTTTCTTGATCAGCAGTACTTATTTGTGTAGAAAGTATTTTGATTTTTTTTGCTTGAGAAAAAATACCCACTGAAAATCCAATGGAAAATAATAGAAAAGCTAAAAGAAATATTTTATTCAAAGTAAGAATTTTTAGATTGCAAAAATAATGAAAACATTACGGGCTATTTCTTAATAAATCAATAAAATTATTCTGATAAAAGTTTTTGATAAAAATATCTTCAAAAAATCTTTAAAAAAGAAGGCTTCGTTCTTTTTTAAAGCTAATTTTGTACAAGTTTAAAAATAAAAAAATATATAATTATGAGCGCCCATTTTGATTTATCTGTAGAAGAAATGAAATCCTATGGTTATAAAATAGTAGATTTAATTGCCGAACATTGGGATACGCTAAAAGATAAAAAACCAGTAACTTCGGCAACTCGTGAACAAATGGATGCATTATTTTTGGAAGAAGTTCCTGATAAAGGCATGAATCCAACAGAAGTCTTGGATTTTGTAATCGATAACGTAATACCAAATAGTACGGTTATTTCCCATCCAAAAGCCTATTCTTTTGTGCCTGGACCGAGTAATTTTATCAGCACGATGGCAGATAGTTTAGCGACAGGGTTCAATATTTTTTCAGGAGGATGGATGGTTTCTCCAGCAGCGGCGGAGTTAGAAATTGTAACGATGAATTGGCTACTAAAAATGTACGATTTCCCTGTTGAAAAAGGAGGAGGGATTTTTACAAGTGGTGGTTCGATGGCAAATTTAACAGCCTTGGTAACGGCAAGACGCATTAAATGTGGCGATGATTTTTCAAAAGCAATTATTTATTTATCAGATCAAGCACATTCCTCAAATATTAAAGCAATTCGGGTTTTAGGTTTTAAAAAAGAACAAATCCGTATTTTACCTACCGATATTGAATTTAAAATTAGTATCAATAAATTAAAAAATGCCATTGCAAAAGATAAGTTAGAAGGCTTACAACCCTTTTGTTTTATAGCATCCGCAGGAACAACAAATACAGGAACTGTTGATCCATTAAATGAAATTGCCGATATTTGTGAAGCTGAAAATTTATGGTTTCATATTGATGGAGCCTATGGTGGCGCTGCTATTTTATCTGAAAAAGGAGCAAAAGCATTGCGAGGAATAGAAAGAGCAGATTCGTTAACAGTTGACCCGCATAAATGGTTTTATCAACCTTATGAAATAGGCTGTTTATTAGTAAAAGATTCGTCTTGGTTAAGTGGAACTTTTAGCGAAAAACCTGAGTATTTACGTGATATTGAAGGAAATGAATCTGAAATTAATTTTTACGATTATGGAATTCAATTAACGCGTCGTTTTAGAGCCTTGAAGTTTTATATGTCGATAAAAACATACGGTTTAGATACTTTTAAGCAAGCCGTAACCTATAATATCGATTTAGCTGATACTGTTGAAAAAGTTTTACGAAAAAGTAGAGATTGGGAAATTGTTTCACCAGCTACTTTAGCGATTATTAATTTTAGATACAATCCGATTGGCGCAAATTTATCAGAAAAAGAAATCGATGCGTTAAATAATGAAATATCTAAAAAAATAATGGATTCTAAAGAAGCATTTTTGGTAACCACTATTTTAAATAAACAAGTTGTTTTAAGAATGTGTCTAATAAACCCAAAAACAACAATTGACCATGTAGAAGAAACATTAGCATTATGTCATCAATTTGGACAAGAGATTTTATCAAAGTAAAATTTTAATTAAAAAAGAAATAAACAGAAAAAAGCCTTCATTATTTTAAATAATGAAGGCTTTTTATTATAGTAAAAAACAGTTAATTATCTATTAATTGTTTGTTTTCTATCTGGTCCTACAGATACAACTGTTACAGGAACTCCTGTTTCTTTTTCGATAAAAGCAACGTAGTCTAGTAAATTTTTAGGTAATTGTTCAGCAGATGTCATTTTCGTTAAATCATCTTCCCAACCTTTAAATTCTGTGTAATTTACACTGATGTTTTCAGGTTCAATATTATAAGGAAAATGTGTAATTTCTTCGCCTTTGTAGTTGTAAGAAGTACAAATTTTTAAGGTGTCAAATCCAGAAAGAACATCTCCTTTCATCATCATTAACTTAGTAACTCCGTTTACATCAACTGCATATTTTAAAGCAACTAAATCTAACCATCCACATCTTCTTGCACGACCTGTGGTTGCTCCAAATTCATGACCAACTTTAGCCATTTCAGCACCATCTTCGTCAAATAATTCGGTAGGAAAAGGACCTGAACCAACACGGGTTGTATAGGCTTTGAATATTCCGAATACATCGCCAATTCTGTTAGGAGCAATTCCTAAACCAGTACAAGCACCAGCTGCTGTGGTGTTTGATGAAGTTACAAACGGATATGTTCCAAAGTCAATATCTAATAAAGAACCTTGCGCTCCTTCTGCTAAAATTGTTTTCCCAGCTTTAATTGCGCTGTTCAAATATTCTTCAGAATCTATAAATTGTAATGTTCTTAATTTTTCAATACCCAAGTCAAATTCAGCTTCTAATTCGTCTAAATCGTATTCTACTTGAACATCAAAAAAGCTAAGCATACTTAAATGCTTTTCAGTTAAAGCTCTGTACTTATCTTTCCAGTTATCCAATTCTAAGTCTCCAACACGCATTCCGTTTCTACCGGTTTTGTCCATATATGTTGGGCCAATTCCTTTTAATGTAGAACCAATTTTTGCTTTTCCTTTTGATGTTTCAGACGCTGCGTCTAATAATCTGTGGGTTGGTAATATTAGGTGTGCTTTTCTAGAAATTAATAATTTAGAAGTATAATCGATATTGTGTACGTCTAAATTTTCTAGTTCTTTTTTAAAGATAACAGGGTCAATTACGACTCCATTACCGACTACATTTAAAGCGGTTTTATGAAAAATTCCTGAAGGAATTGTGTGTAAAACGTGTTTGTTACCGTCAAAAATTAAGGTATGACCAGCATTTGGTCCTCCTTGAAATCTTGCAATAATATCGTAATCTCTTGTTAAAACATCTACGATTTTACCTTTTCCCTCGTCTCCCCATTGTAATCCGAGTAATAAATCTACTGCCATTTAGTATGTTATTAAGTGTATTTGTTGTGTTTGTTATTTTTTATTCTGATGCTTTAGCGTTTTTAACATCTTTTAGTTCTTTTGATGTTTTTTCTTTAGTTTCTTTTGATTTTCGCTTTGTTCCGTAAAAATAAAGCGAATGATTATGAATATCAATATCAAAAACGTCTTCTATTGTTTTTTTGATAACCTGTATTCTAGGATCACAAAATTCTTTTACTTCTCCAGAATCAGTCATAATTAAATGGTCATGATTTTTATCGAAATAACTTTTTTCATAGCGTGCCATTGACTGTCCATCAAACTGATGTTTACGAACTAATCCGCAGTCTAAGAGCAGGTCTATCGTATTGTAAAGCGTGGCTCTACTTACTCGATAGTTTTTATTTTTCATCTTAATATATAATGATTCTATATCAAAATGTTCTTCCGCAACATATATTTCTTGTAAAATAGCGTAACGCTCAGGAGTTTTACGATGTTTATTTTCTTCTAAAAAAGTCGTGAAAACTTTTTTTACAATTTCTTGATTTTCGATTGAATTACTCATTATAGTTTATAATTTTACGGACGGGCAAATTTACAGTTATTTATTGATAAAAAAAGAAGTATCTTAAAATGATATTTACAAATAGCTTACAATGTGTTTACACGTTCTATTTTTTGTATTCCGTCTATTTTTTTTAATTCAAAAATTATTTTGTTTAATTGGACTTTATTTTTAACACTTAACGAGAGTGTACCATCAAATATTCCGTGAGCTCCAGAGAAATTAATACTATGTATAAACACGTCCGTACTATTTGAGATTATACGTGTTATATTATTAATAATTCCATTATTATCAATTCCAGATAGGTTTAAAATTGCGGTAAAATCTTGTTTTGTAGAATCAATCCATTTGGCGGGCATAATTCTATATGCGTAATTAGATTGTAATGAAATAGCGTTCGGACAATTATTTTTATGTATTTTAATACCTTCATTAATTGTAGTGAAAGCAAAAACTTTATCACCAGGAATAGGCGTACAGCATTTGGCAAAGCTATAATCGAGTGTTTGTTCTTCTTTTCCAAAAACGAGTGCATCATATTTATGAGTAACTTCTTCTTTTTCTGAGATGTCATTATTAGAAGAATTTCTACGGAAAGTATTTTTGATAAATCCCATAATAAGTCCACTTCTTTGGGCAACAAATTCTTTTAATTGTTTGTTGTCGATAGCACCGTTACCGATTCTAAAAAACAAATCGAAGCTTGTTTTTAACCCAAAATAGTTGGCGAGTTCATTAATTATTTTTTCACCAGAACCTAATTTTAAATGGCGTAATTTTCGAAATAAGATGGCTTTTCCTTCTTCGGCGATAATTTTTTCTTCGGCTTTTAAGGCTGATTTTATTTTGGTACGTGCTCTTGCGGTTATCACAAAATCGAGCCAACGGACATTTGGTTTATTGTTGGCGGCTGTTTGTACTTCGACTTGATCACCGCTACGTAATGTGTGGCTCAGGGGAACTAATTTTCCGTTTACTTTAGCGCCACGGCATTTTAAACCGACATCGGTATGTACAGAAAAGGCAAAATCTAAGGCGGTTGCTCTTTTTGGTAATGATTTTAAATCTCCCTTTGGGGTAAAAACATATATTTCTTTGGCGTATAAATTAAGTTTGAAATCTTCTACAAAATCCACGGCATTTATGGTTTGATTCTCTAGTGTTTCTTTCAAACGATTTAGCCATCCGTCAAGTCCATTTTCTTGAATTTCTCCTTGTTTATATTTAAAGTGAGCGGCGTATCCTTTTTCGGCAATTTCGTCCATTCTTTCAGAGCGAACTTGTACTTCGACCCATTTGGCTTCTGGTCCCATAACGGTAATATGTAAGGCTTCGTAGCCTGTTGTTTTGGGTTGTGAAATCCAATCACGTAAACGGGCGGGATTTGGTTTGAAAAAGTCAGTAACGATAGAATATATTTTCCAAGCATCAAATTTTTCATCATCAGAAGTTGGTTCATAAATTATTCGAATGGCAAATTTATCGTATACTTCATCAAAGGTTACATTTTGTTTTTGCATTTTTCTTCTGATAGAGAAAATTGATTTAAAACGTCCTTTAATTTGATAGGTAAAACCTTCTTTATCTAAAGCTTCTTTTAAGACTCCAGTAAAGTTATCGATATATTTTTGTTGTTCTTCTTTGCTATCTTTTATCTTGATTAAGATATCATTATAAACTTCTGGTTCGGTATATTTTAAGCCTAAGTCTTCTAGTGCTGTTTTGATGTTAAACAATCCTAAACGATGGGCTAGAGGAGCATAAATATACAAGGTTTCGGAAGCGATTTTTACCTGTTTGTAGCCAGGCATTGCGTCCATGGTTTGCATATTGTGTAGGCGATCTGCGATTTTTATCAGAATAACTCGTACATCATCGTTTAATGTAAGAAGCATTTTTCTAAAATTTTCTGCCTGAATAGAATGGTCTTGTTCTTTTTTTAGGTTTGATATTTTGGTGAGTCCGCTAACAATTCTGGCGATATTTTCACCGAATAAACGTTCCATATCCTCTACAGTATATGGCGTATCTTCTACCACATCGTGTAGTAAAGCGGCGGCAATAGAGGTGGCTCCTAAACCAATTTCATCAGCTACAATTTTAGCAACTGCTATGGGATGAAAAATATAAGGTTCGCCTGTTTTTCTACGTTGATCAGAATGTGCTTCAACGGCTATTTCAAAAGCTTTACGTATCAGTTTTTTATCCTCTTCCGATAATGTTTGATACGTTCCTTTTAGTAAATTTTTATATCTGTGGGCTATTTCTTTATTTTCTTCTTCTATCGTTGCATTATAACTCATACGCTTAAATATTTGCTTATTTTTTATTTGCTATGTTTCATAATAAAAATAGGCTAAAGAATTTTATTGAGCAAGTTTTAGTAAACAAGTTTTATCAAGAAATGATAAATACTAGAATTTGAAATAAAAAAAGCTATTTTTACCTAGAACCTAAATGAAAATTCAATGAAAATAGAAAAAGAATATGATTTAATCTGTGTCGGAGGTGGAATAATGAGTGCAAATTTAGCATTATTGGCTAAATTATTAAATCCTAAACTTAAAATTTTAATTTTAGAGCGTTTAAATGATGTTGCTCAGGAAAGTTCTGCCGCGTGGAACAATGCAGGAACGGGGCATTCGGCGTTGTGTGAATTAAATTATTGTCCTGAAAATGATGACAAAAGTATTTCAATAAAAAAAGCAATTGAAATTTGTAAGAAATATGAAATTTCAAAGCAATTATGGTCGTATTTAGTTACTGAAAAATATTTAGAGAATCCGACAGATTTTGTAACATCAGTAAAACATTACAGTTGGGTAACGGGAGCTGAAAATAGCGATTATTTAAAACGAAGATATCAAGCTTTTAAAGGTCATTTTATGTTTGATACCATTGAGTTTACGCAAGATAAAAATCAAATGAAACAATGGTTTCCTTTACTGATGAACGATAGAAATGCTGACGAAATTATGGCAGCATCTAAAGTAAGTAGAGGAACGGAAGTGAATTATGGTGTTTTAACAAAGGCTCTTTTTTCAATTTTAGAAAAAGAATTTGATACGCCTGTACACTGTACCATGGAAGTTTTAGATGTCGATCCAGATACTGATTTAGATTGGACCGTTGAAGTAAAAAATACTGAAACGAAGGAAGTACATCAAGTTGATGCGAAACACGTATTTATTGGTGCTGGAGGCGGAAGTTTGTTATTATTACAAAAAGTAGAGATTGATGAAAAAGAAGGATATGGAGGTTTTCCTGTAAGCGGTGAATGGTTGGTTTGTAACAATCCAGAAATTATTAAACAGCATAATGCGAAAGTGTATAGTAAGGCAGGAATTGGAGATCCGCCAATGTCAACACCGCATTTAGACACCCGTTATATTGATGGAAAAAAGCAATTAATGTTTGGTCCTTTTGCAGGATTTAGCCCAAAATTTTTAAAAGAAGGTTTTAATTTAGATTTATTTAAATCGGTTCAATTTGATAATATTTCACCAATGTTGGGGGCTTTTTGGCATAATTTACCCTTAACCAAATATTTAATTGAACAAGTAATGATGGGGAAAGATGCTCGAATGGACGCTTTACGTAAATTCGTTAAAAATGCCAATAATGATGATTGGGAATTGATGGTTGCAGGACAGCGAGTTCAAATTATTAAAAAAGATGAGTTTGAAGGCGGAAAATTGCAATTCGGAACAGAAGTAATTAGTAGTAAAGATGGAAGTATTACGTGTTTATTAGGCGCATCTCCAGGAGCTTCTAATGCAACAGCAATTATGTTGCAGGTGCTTGAAAAAGCTTTTCCAGAATTATTAGAAACATCCGAAGGAAAAAGAAAGTTAAGGGAAATAGTCCCTTTTTATAATACAGAGTTAACATCAGAAATATTTAAAAAAGAACTCAAAAAGAGTAAAAAAATATTAAAATTATAAGGGTATCGTAATTTTAATTAAAAGTCATTTTTGAAAAAAATTGTTTTGACGTATAAAAAACACTATCTTTGCAAACTTATACATAAAATTTAAACAATTTAATTATGAATCATTACGAAACTGTTTTCATTTTGAATCCCGTTTTATCTGAAACTCAGATAAAGGAGACAGTAAAGAAGTTTGAGGACTATTTACTTTCTAAAGGTGCAGAAATGATTTCTAAAGAAGATTGGGGCTTAAAAAAATTAGCGTATCCAATTGAAAAGAAAAAAAGTGGATTTTACCACTTATTAGACTACAAAGTAGCTGGAGATGCAATCTCTGCTTTTGAATTAGAATTCAGAAGAGACGATAGCGTTATGCGTTATTTAACTGTAAGGTTAGACAAGCATGCTGAAGCGTGGGCTGAAAAGAGAAGAGAACGTGTTAAATCTGCAAAAAAGTAAGAAATGGCGTCAACAACTATAGATCAACAAGCAAAAGGAAACAAGCAAGGTGAAGTACGTTACTTAACGCCGCTTGATATTGAAACAAAAAAAGAAGCAAAATACTGTCGTTTTAAAAAGAACGGTTTTAAATACATCGATTATAAAGATGCTAGCTTCTTAATGTATTTAGTAAACGAGCAAGGTAAAATTTTACCAAGACGTTTAACAGGAACATCATTAAAGTATCAACGTAAAGTGGCTCAAGCTATCAAGAGATCTCGTCACTTAGCATTAATGCCATACGTTGGTGATTTGTTAAAATAATAAAGAAGTAGAAACATGGAATTGATACTAAAACAAGACGTAGAAAATTTAGGTTTTAAAGACGATGTTGTAACTGTTAAGAATGGTTATGGTCGTAATAGCCTAATTCCTAAAGGATATGCAATATTAGCTACTTCATCAGCTAAAAAAGTATTAGCTGAAAACTTAAAGCAACGTGCTTTTAAAGAAGCTAAATTAGTAGAAGAAGCTACTGCGGTTGCTGAAGCTGTTAAAGGATACGAACTAAAAATTACTTCTAAAGTAGGTTCTGGTGATAAATTATTTGGTTCAGTAAACAACATTAATGTTGCTGAAGCATTAGCTAAAGCTGGTACTGTTATTGATAAGAAATTTATCAAGGTTACAGGAGGTAGTGTAAAAAGATTAGGTAAATATAACGCTGCTGTACGTTTACACAGAGCTGTTGTTGCTGATATCGTATTTGAGGTTGTTGCTGAAAAGTAAGAATTTTAAATTAAACTATATAAAAATCCTACTCATTTATTTGAGTAGGATTTTTTTTGTTTATTATATCAAAAAATGGAAACATGTAGGGGCAGACCTGTGTGTCTACCCCTATATATTGTCTGCTCTAATGTGTGCAGTCTATATTCTAATCAATTTTAATATTTTCTTGATTTCTAAGAATATCGTCGATAGTTTCTCTTTTTCTAATTAAGTAATCTTTTCCTTTGTAAATCATTACTTCGGCAGGCTTATATCTTGAATTATAATTCGATGCCATAGAATAACAATACGCACCTGCATTGCTAAAACATAAAATATCTTCTTCGGATATTTCATTAATTCTTCTGTTAGAGCCAAATGTATCGGTTTCACAAATATAGCCGACAATGCTATAAAAACGAGCTCTTCCTTTTGGGTTTGATAAATTTTCAATATGATGATATGAATTATAAAGCATCGGACGAATTAAATGATTCATTCCGCTATCAATACCAGCAAAAACAGTAGATGTTGTTTGTTTGATAACATTTACTTTGGCTAAAAAATAACCAGATTCACTGACTAAAAATTTTCCAGGTTCAAACATTAATGTAATATTTTTCCCATATTCTTTACAGAATTTATTAAATCTATCGGATAATTTAGCACCTAATTCAACAATATCTGTAGAAATATCATCAGATTTATAAGGAACTTTAAATCCGCTTCCAAAATCAATAAAATCAATATTTTTGAACTGTTTTGCAACATCAAATAAAATATCTGAAGCACGTATAAAAGTATCAATATCTAAAATATCAGAACCTGTGTGCATGTGAATTCCATTAATTCGCATTCCTGTATTTTCAACAACTCTTTTTATATGGGGTACTTGATGAATTGAAATTCCAAATTTAGAGTCAATATGTCCCACAGAAATATTGCTATTTCCGCCCGCCATAATATGCGGATTGATACGAATACAAACAGGTGTTTTAGGGTGTTTCTGTCCAAATAATTCTAGTATTGATAAATTATCAATATTAATTTGAATACCTAGTTTTGCCACTTCTTCAATTTCGTGTAATGATACACCGTTTGGTGTATAAATAATATCTTTTGGATTAAATCCAGCAAGTAAACCAAGTTTCACTTCTTGAATAGAAACGGTATCTAAGCCACTATTTAGTGTTTTGAAAACTTTTAAAATATTGATGTTAGACAATGCTTTTACGGCATAATTTATTTTTAAGTTCTTAACTTTAGAAAAAGCAGTGGTCATATTTTTATACTGATCAATTATTTTTTCAGTATCATATACATAAAGTGGCGAACCGTACTTGTTTGCTAAATCTAATAATGCTTCTCTATTCATTGTACTTGTATTATTTTATGGATGTTTATACAAGGCAAATGTAGCAAAGGAATTTTCTTGAAAAAATTAATTATAAAAAATAGACAAATTGGTTTTTTTTGTGATTTTTGATTAAATTCGTTTAAAATTTCTTCTTTTTAAGTTCGAAATCTTTTCCTAAATACACACGACGTACGGTTTCATCTTCGGCTAATTCCTCGGGAGTTCCTTCTTTTAAAATTCCTCCGTTGTACATTAAATAGGTTCTATCGGTAATCGCGAGTGTTGCTTGTACATCGTGATCGGTAATTAAAATTCCAATATTTTTGGTTTTTAACTTCGCAACAATTCCTTGAATATCTTCCACAGCAATTGGATCGACTCCAGCAAAAGGTTCATCTAATAAAATAAATTTAGGATCGGAGGCAAGGCAACGCGCAATTTCTGTTCTACGGCGTTCTCCTCCAGAGAGTAAATCACCCCGATTTTTACGAACGTGTCCTAAACTAAATTCATCAATTAATTCTTCTAAACGTTGTTTTCTTTCCGATTTATTTCGGTCAGTAAATTCCAAAACCGCCATGATATTATCTTCTACCGATAATTTTCTAAAAACAGAGGCTTCTTGTGCTAAATAGCCAATTCCTTTTTGAGCACGTTTATACATGGCATCTTCTGTAATTTCCTCATCATCTAAAAAAATACGACCATCGTTGGGTTTTATCATGCCGACAATCATATAAAAAGAAGTTGTTTTTCCAGCACCGTTAGGACCAAGAAGTCCGATAATTTCACCTTGTTCTACTTCTAAGGAAATTCCTTTTACAACTTTTCGTTTACCGTATAGTTTTTGTATGTTATCTGCTCTTAATTTCATTTTATGGGTAATCAATTGATAATTTTCGGCATTATTTATAGAGCATAAAACGCTATAAATAATGCTAAAAATTGGAATTATAGTTCTTTATTTTCTTCTAAAGCTTCCCAAAATTCTACGGCTTTACGCAAATGCGGGATTAAAATAGTACCACCAACAAGCGTTGCAATACTCATTGTTTCCATCATTTCTTCTTTGGTCACGCCATTTTTATAGGCTGTTTCTAAGTGATATGCGATACAATCATCGCAACGTAAAACCGCTGAGGCTACTAAACCAAGTAATTCTTTTGTTTTTTCAGGAAGATGTCCTTCTTTAAAAGCATTGGTATCTAAATTAAAAATTCGTTTGATTATTTTATTATCACTTGCTAAAATTTTATCATTCATTTTAGCTCGATAGTCGTTAAACTCTTGGACTTTTTGAGACATTTTTCTGTTCTTTTTTTAAGATAAATTTTGATACATAGATACTTACTTCATAAAGTATCATAATCGGTACGGAAACAATTATTTGACTCGCAATATCTGGCGGTGTTATTATTGCTGATAATACCAAAACTACAACGAGCGCATGTTTACGATATTTTCGTAAAAATTCAGGAGTTATCAATCCTACTTTTGTTAGGAAATAAATAATAACAGGCAATTCAAAAAATACAGCAACTCCTATTAATGTATTGGTTATTAAGCTGATATAAGCTTCTAGTTTAAAATTATTTTCAATAGCACTCGATATTTCAAAATTGTAAAAGAAATATACCGACATCGGTAAAATAACGTAATAACTAAATAAGATTCCTAAGAAAAATAATAAAGAAGCGATAAAAATAAATCCTTTTGATTTTTTTATTTCTGAACTGTGTAAACCAGGGGCTACAAAACGCCAAAACTCCCATAATATATACGGAAATGAGACCACAAAACCTAAAATTAAAGACGACCAAATCCCTGTCATTAATTGTTGCGTAGGATTTAATGCCTGTAATGTTTGTTTAAAACTGATAGTACAAAAATTGCTATCAATACCGATGCTTGTAAATACCTTACAGAAAAATTGATATGTTGTAAAATCGGGTTTTAAATGGGCTAATAAAATTTCATTAAAAACGAAATTTATATTTGCGAAAATAAGAATTGCAACAATAAAAATTGAAGCAAAAGCTCTTACTAAATGCCATCTTAATTCCTCAAGATGGTCTAAAAACGACATTTCTTTTTCAGCCATATTAAAAGATACCTTCTTTAATCAAATCATGTAAGTGTACGACACCAACATAATTATCGTTATTATTATTACTATTTATTGTGTTTTTAGCTGAATTATCGGCAGTTACTAAAATTTGCGTAATGCTATTGTTTTCCAAAGCTTCCAAAGCTTCAACAGCCATGGCATTTACGTTGATTGTTTTAGGGTTTTTACTCATAATATCATTGGCGGTTAGTTCATCAATTTTAGTTGTTTTACTAAGCATTCTACGGATATCGCCATCGGTAATAATTCCAATTAATTGGTCATTATCATCAACAACAGCAGTTACGCCAAGTCTTTTTTCTGATATTTCAATAATTACTTTGGTAATTTTATCCGAAGCAAATACTTTAGGTACTTGATTGTTTTTTATCAAATCGGAAACTCGTAAATAGAGTCGTTTTCCTAAAGCGCCTCCTGGATGATATTTAGCGAAATCGCTACTGGTAAATCCTCGAAGTTTTAACAAACAAACTGCTAAAGCATCACCTAAAACTAATTGTGCTGTCGTACTTGAAGTTGGTGCTAAATTGTTAGGACAAGCTTCTTTTGTTACAAAAGAATTTAGTGAAAAATCAGCATTTTTTGCTAAAAAAGATTCAGGATTTCCTGTAATCGCAATTAATTTATTGTTCGATTTTTGAATCAAAGGAACTAATACTTTAATTTCTGGCGTATTTCCACTTTTTGATAAACAAATAACAACATCGTCTTTTTGTACACTTCCTAAATCGCCATGAATGGCATCGGCAGCGTGCATAAAAAGAGAAGGTGTCCCTGTCGAATTAAAAGTAGCGACCATTTTACTAGCAATGTTGGCACTTTTACCGATTCCAGTAACCACAACACGACCTTTTGAATTGAATATAAAATTTACAGCATCAATAAACGAACTATCTAATAAATTTGCTAAATTAGCGATAGCATTACTTTCTAAAAGTATGGTTTCTTTTGCTGTTGAGAGAATTGCATTTGCGTCTTTCAAGTTAAAAAAGTTTTAAGTAATTTTTAAAATGTAAAAATAGGAATATTTAAGAAGAAAACTTTTTAATAAAAATAAAATTTACATTAGTTTGTATAAAGTTTTTTTGTAAATTGGTTTATGTTTTTAATTTTTTGATATTAGAGGATGAATATAGAGGAATCGGAGTTATACGGATCATTAAAGAAGATTTTTGGTTTTAACCAATTTAAAGGTCTGCAAGAATCAGTTGTAAAAAGTATATTAAATAACGAAAATACATTTGTAATAATGCCCACTGGAGGTGGGAAATCACTTTGCTATCAGTTGCCAGCATTGATGAAAGAAGGTACGGCAATTGTAGTATCACCCTTAATAGCCTTGATGAAAAATCAAGTAGATGCTATTCGAGGAATTTCGGAACAACACGGAATTGCACACGTGTTAAATTCTTCTTTAAATAAATCGGAGATAGCTCAGGTAAAAGCAGATATTGAATCAGGAATTACAAAACTATTATATGTAGCACCCGAATCGTTAGTAAAAGAAGAATATGCTACTTTTTTAAGAGGACAAAATATTTCCTTCGTAGCTATTGATGAAGCACATTGTATCTCCGAATGGGGACACGATTTTAGACCAGAATACAGAAATTTACGCAACATTATTAAACAAATCGATAATGTGCCAATTATTGGTTTAACCGCTACAGCTACTGAAAAAGTACAAGAAGATATTTTGAAAACCTTAGGAATGAGCGATGCAAATGTTTTTAAAGCATCTTTTAACAGACCTAATTTATTTTATGAAGTACGTCCAAAAACGAAAGATATTGAAAAAGATATTATCCGTTTTATTAAAAAACGACTTGGGAAAACAGGAATTATATACTGTTTAAGTCGTAAAAAAGTAGAAGAAATCGCACAAGTTTTACAAGTAAATGGGATTAATGCACTTCCGTATCACGCAGGGTTAGACGCCAAAAAAAGAGCCAGACATCAAGATATGTTTTTGATGGAAGATTGTGATGTAATCGTAGCAACAATCGCTTTTGGAATGGGAATTGATAAACCTGATGTTCGGTATGTAATTCATCATGATATTCCAAAAAGTTTAGAAAGTTATTATCAAGAAACAGGAAGAGCTGGACGTGATGGCGGTGAAGGCTATTGTTTAACTTTTTATTCTTATAAAGATATTGAGAAGTTGGAGAAATTTATGGCGAACAAACCTGTTGCCGAACAGGAAGTCGGACATGCGCTTTTACAAGAAGTTGTCGGATATGCCGAAACTTCGATGAATAGACGTAAATATATTCTTCATTATTTTGGAGAAGAATTTGATGAAATAAACGGAGAAGGAGCCATGTTAGATGATAATATGAGAACTCCAAAGAAACAACACGAAGCCAAAGAGGAAGTGAAAACATTGTTATCGATTATTAGAGATACCAATGAAATGTATAAGCCTAAAGAAATCGTGAATACGATTATTGGTGCTGAAAATGCTTTGTTAAAATCACATAAAACGACGGCACAACCTTTTTTTGGAATCGGAAAAGGGAAAGACAATCATTATTGGATGGCGTTAATTCGTCAAGTATTGGTGGTCGATTTAATCAAAAAAGAAATTGAACAATACGGTGTTTTAAAATTAACAGAAAAAGGAAAACAGTTTATTGAAAATCCGAAGTCATTTATGATGACCGAAAATCATGTATATGCCACAGATGATGCGGGAATTATTATTGCAACTAGCAAATCTATCGGAAATAGTATTGATACAAAGCTGGTTAGCATGCTTAAAGATTTACGTAAAAGTGTAGGGAAACGCTTAGGTGTGCCTCCTTTTGCTGTCTTTCAAGATCCTTCTTTAGATGATATGGCATTGAAATATCCAATGAATTTAGAAGAATTATCGAAAGTTCATGGCGTTGGAGAAGGGAAATCTAGAAAATTTGGAAAAGATTTTGTAAAGCTTATCACAAGTTATGTCGCTGAAAATGATATTATGCGTCCTGATGATTTAATTGTGAAAAGTACGGGCGTAAATTCGGGTTTAAAATTATTTATCATTCAAAATACCGATAGAAAATTACCACTAGAAGATATTTCAAAATCGAAAGGATTGGCAATGCACGAGCTGATTAAAGAAATGGAAGCCATTGTATTTTCAGGAACAAAATTAAATATTGATTACGCTGTTGAAGATCTATTAGATGAAGATCAGCAAGAGGAGATTCATGATTATTTTATGGAATCTGATACTGATAAAATTCAAGATGCTTTAGATGAATTTGATGGCGATTATGATGAAGATGAATTACGTTTAATGCGTATTAAATTCACTAGCGAAATCGCAAATTAAAAATTTATTTTAATCTGATGATTTAAGAGCATAAAAAAAACGCAAGATTTTTAAAGTCTTGCGTTTTTTTATAATTTTGATATTGATTGAAATCTAAATTAGCGTATCATTATTTTATCAATAGTACTTGTCGAATCACATCGAATTATATATAAATCAATATTTTTTAGACTGTCTTTTCCTGTGATAAAATATTCAGGACAATGTTCTAAACGAGGTTTACTTTTTCCAAAATTAACATTCCCATTTTTTAAAATAGTTGCAATTGTTATTGAATCGATATGCGAAGTTTTTAACACTTGTTTTGCTGTATCAGAAAATAAACGCTTTCTAATTCGGATTGTTTTTAAGGTACGAGCATCCATTCCGTAATCAAAAGAAACATCTTTTCCTTTCCAAATAAATAATACGACTAAAGAACCAAAAATTAATCCAATAGAATAATAACCAAAACGTTTTAATAATTGCATAGTGAAATTTTGTAACGGCAAAAGTAAGCAAAAAAGCGCTTATAAAATGAATAAATTAATATCTCTATAGGGTAAATCGAACCAATCTGCTACGGTTCTGTTTGTTAAAATTCCATGATAGATATACATACTATTTCGCAAACTTTTATGGTAGCGAGCGGTATTTTCAAAGCCACCTTCTTCAGCAATATTTAATAAATATGGCATAAAAATATTACTAATAGAAACCGATGCGGTACGGGCATATCTCGAAGGAATATTAGGTACACAATAATGGATTACGCCATGTTTTGTAAAAGTTGGTTTACTGTGTGTGGTTATTTTTGAGGTTTCAAAACATCCGCCACGGTCAATACTGACATCGACAATAACAGCACCGTCTTTCATTTGTTCGACCATACTTTCTGTGGCAACGATAGGCGAGCGGTCTTTTCCTCGGATAGCACTAATTACGACATCGCATCGCATTAAGGCTTTTTTTAAACTTTTTGGTTGAATCGTTGAGGTATAAATAGGCGATTGCACACTGTGTTGTAAATCCCTGAGTTTGCTGATAGAATTATCAAAAACTTTAACTCTTGCACCTAATCCAATTGCGGAACGAGCTGCAAATTCACCAACAGTACCTGCTCCTAAAATAACAACATTTGTAGGTGGAACACCACTAATATTTCCTAATAAGAGTCCGTTACCATTGTTGGAAGTGGTCATTAATTCCGAAGCAATATGTATCGATGCAATTCCTGCAATTTCACTTAATGATTTCAAAATAGGATGCAATCCTTGTTCGTCTTTCATATAATCAAAAGCAATGGCAGTGATTCGTTTTTGAGCAAGTGCTTCAAAATATTTTTTAGTACGTGTTTTTAATTGCAACGTAGAGATTAAAACCGCTTGCGGATGCAACATTTTAATTTCCTCTAAAGAAGGAGGTGCTACTTTTAAAACAATGGCACAGGCAAAAGCTTCTTTAATGTCATAGGCGATTTTTGCACCCGCTTCAGAATATAAATGATCGCTATAATTAGCACCATCTCCAGCACCTGTTTCAATCACAACACGATGTCCTTGAGCCACTAAAGCTGTTACAGCGTCAGGGGTTAAACAAATTCGTTTTTCTTCAAAATGAGTTTCTTTAGGCAAGCCGATAAACAATTCGCCTTTTTGCTTTTTTATTTCAAGCATTTCAGGTTGTGGCATTAACTCGTCCTTGGTAAAAGGTGATATAAGACTCATTTTAAGTATTTTTTAGTTAGTTTTATTAGTTTTTTTGTTGAATTAAAGAGTTTGTAGTTAATTTTCAGTGTTAAATTGAATATTTCGTTGTCCATTTTCTAAAAGAACAATTTTGATAGTAACTGCCTCTAAAGGTAGTAAATTTTTAACATTTTCTGGCCATTCAATTAAGCACCAATTATTGCTGTATAAATATTCTTCAATTCCCATATCGTATGCTTCTTCTTCGGATTCAATTCGATAAAAATCAAAATGATAAACAGGCGTATTATTTTGAGCTTCGTACTGATTTACCAACGAAAAAGTAGGCGAATGTGCGATATCAATAACGCCTAAAGTTTTACAAATTTCTTTGATTAAGGTTGTTTTTCCTACGCCCATATCTCCTTGAAAAAGCAGTACTTTGTGTGGTGCTTTTTCAAGGATGTTTTTGGCTATTTCTGGTAAATCGGTTAAAGAATAATTGATGTTCATAAAAAATATTGATAAAAAATATATAATTAATATAGATAGTATAAAGGCAAAAATAGTAAACACTTAAATAGTATCTATATTTAGAGCCTGTTTAAATTTTATTCCAAAAATTGTTGTAACGTCAAAACAGCATGGCAAGGGGTTAAAACCCCTTGTTTTAAAAATAAAAATGCGTCAAAGGGAATTTATTTCAGTTTCTCATCCTGATTTGCCACATTTTTTAGCTTTTTTTGTGATTTTCAGCTCCTTTTAACAAGGGGTTTTAACCCCTTGCCGTCATTTTTTGCCACTATATTTTTTTCAGATGAAATTTAAACAGGCTCTAAACAATTAATTTATTTAGGGGTATAGGTAACGCAAGGAATAATCATTTCTTCAAGTGAAATTCCGCCGTGTTGATAGGTATTTTTAAAATATTTCACAAAATGATTATAATTGTTCGGATAGGCAAAAAACAAATCTTCTTTAGCGAAAATAAACGGACTATTAATAGCAATACTTGGTAAAAAAATATCCTTAGGATTTTTAACTGCAAAGACATCTTTTTCTTGATAACTTAAACTTCGTCCTGTTTTATACCGTAAATTAGCACTGATGTTTTTATCACCAATAACTTTGGTCGGATTTTTAACGTTAATCGTACCGTGATCGGTGGTTATAATTAGTTTCTGTCCTAATTTTTGCGCTTTTTGAATAATTTCAAATAAGGGAGAATTTTTAAACCAACTAACTGTTAAAGAGCGATATGCTTTATCATCACCAGCGAGTTCTTTAATCACTTCCATTTCTGTTTTGGCATGCGATATCATATCAACAAAATTATAGACAACAACGGTTAAATCATTTTGTTTGGTACCGTTGTAATTATCGGCGAGTTCTTTTCCGCTTTTAAGCGATACAATTTTATAATATTGATGCTTAATCTTTAAGCCTAATCTTTTAATTTGAGCGTTTAAAAAATCGGGTTCGTATAAATTTTTTCCGCCTTCATCGGTGTCATTTTTCCATAAATCGGGATGTTTTTGTTCCATTTCTAAAGGCATCAATCCTGAAAAAATAGCATTTCGAGCATATTGCGTAGCGGTGGGCAAAATACTGTAATACGTATTTTCGTGTTCTTTTTTGTAATATCTGTTGATAAAAGGTTCTAAAACTCGATATTGATCGTAGCGAAGATTATCAATAACGACTAATAAAACACCTTTTTTATTATCTTTATTACTTTTTTCATCCTGCTTTTTATTCTCTTTTTTAGGAAGTTGCGGTACTACGAAATCTTTAAATAATGTGTGAGAAAACGTAGGATTGTTATATCCTGTAAGCGATTCTTGGTAATTTTTTTTGATAAATTTAAAAAACTGTGCGTTGGCTTCTGCTTTTTGAGATTCTAGAATTGCCAACATTCCTGTATCGTTAATATTTTCGAGTTCTAATTCCCAATGCACTAATTTTTTATAGAAATCACTCCATTCTTCGTAGGAATTAACCATGGCTAAATCCATAGAAATTTTGCGAAATTCTTGCTGATAATTAGACGTTGTTTTTTTGGAAATTAAATGTGTGTGTTCTAAGCTTTTTTTCAAGCTCAATAATATTTGATTCGGATTGACAGGTTTTATTAAATAATCGGCAATTTTAGAACCGATTGCTTCTTCCATAATATATTCTTCTTCACTTTTGGTAATCATCACCACAGGAAGATTGGCATTTTTTTGTTTAATCAATGAAAGTGTTTCTAAACCCGTTATTCCTGGCATATTTTCATCTAAAAAAACAATATCAAAATTTTGTTCATTCACTAAATCAATAGCATCTGCACCGTTGGTTGCTGTGGTTACGCTATAATTTTTTTTCTCTAAAAATAAAATATGAGGTTTTAATAAATCAATTTCGTCATCAACCCAAAGTATTTGTATGTTGCTCATAAATATCTTTTTTTATTTTTATAATTGCTGATTCTTGTTTTTATCTTAAAAATAACGCTTAAAAATGGAATTGTTGTATCTGAAAAAGCTAAAAATACGTTAATAAAGCTTTTGTTAATTTGGTTTTGTAGATTAATTATGATTATTTTGTAGAAACTCAAGCATTTCTATTATTTTGAACAAGCAAAAATCAAATAAGTTAAAGATTATAAATGATCCTATTTACGGATTTATAAGCATTCCGAATTCTTTAATTTTTGATATTATTGAGCATCGTTATTTTCAACGATTGCGAAGAGTCTCACAAATGGGATTGTCGAATATGGTGTATCCAGGAGCGAATCATACGCGTTTTCATCACGCAATTGGTTGCATGTATTTGATGCAAAAAGCGGTGCGGGTTTTAAGAAATAAAGATATTGCTATTTCTGATAAAGAAGCAAATGCGTTGTATATCGCCATTTTATTGCACGATATTGGACACGGTGCTTTTTCACACGCCTTAGAACATAGTATTGTTAGCGGGATTTCTCATGAGGAAATATCCTTGAAATTTATGAACGCTTTAAATGAAGAATTTGATGGGAAATTAAGTCTTGCCATCGAAATTTTTGAAGGTAAACATCCTCGGAAATTTTTATATCAATTAATTTCAAGTCAAGTAGATATTGATCGGTTAGATTATCTGAAAAGAGATAGTTTTTATACAGGAGTTACCGAAGGAAATATTTCTTCCGACCGCTTAATTACCATGATGAATGTCGTAAATGATGAATTAGTTATCGAACAAAAAGGTATTTATTCGGTGGAACAATTCATTATTGCAAGACGCTTTATGTATTGGCAAGTGTATTTGCATAAAACCTGTTTGGTTGCCGAAAATACGCTGGTAAATGTCCTGAAAAGAGCCAAAGAATTAGCCGGAAAAGGTATAGAAATTCCTGCGAGTAGGGCGTTACATTATTTTTTATACCATAAAATATCCGAAGAAAATTTTTCAAAAGAAACCTTGCCTATTTTTGCGGAATTAGACGATTA
The DNA here is from genome assembly GCF_021390755.1 of Tenacibaculum piscium. Lineage (NCBI taxonomy): Bacteria > Pseudomonadati > Bacteroidota > Flavobacteriia > Flavobacteriales > Flavobacteriaceae > Tenacibaculum > Tenacibaculum piscium. The sequence continues at coordinate 288,192 of NZ_JAJGWR010000004.1, forward strand.
TGACGTAATGACTGCCATAAAAGAATGGGTACATCATTCCGATTTTGTACTTTCGTCTTTGGCAAAAATGATTATCCATCGAAAATTATTGAAAATTGAAATTCAAGACACGCCTTTTAAAGAAAAATATATACAAAAAATTCAAGAAAAAGTAGTATCAAAAGTTGAATCGAAATTTTTAAAACTAAAAAATACACAAGAAAATACACAAGAAAACATAAAACAAAATATAGCACAAAACATAGAAGAAAATAAAAAAGCAATAACAACCTATTTTGTTTTCTCAAAAAAAATAACACATCTGGCGTATAATACCGAAATCCCCATAAAAATATACACCAAAAAAAGAAAATTAAAGGATATCGAAAAAGCGTCAAATCAACTAAATTTGAAAGCATTATCGAAACCCGTACTTAAATATTACCTGTGTTATCCTAAAAAAATAATTTAGTTTAATTGATAAACAACGCTAATAAGAAGTAATTAAACAAAAAATATTACTTTTGCATTCAATGAAATTTACAGCAGAACAAATCGCAGGCATTTTAGAAGGGGAAGTCGTAGGGAATCCTGAAATAACAGTTTCCAAACTCTCTAAAATTGAAGAAGGCTCACAAGGGTCTTTAAGTTTTTTATCGAATTCGAAATATAATTCCTATATATATGACACAAAAGCATCCGTAGTTATTGTTAATAAAAGCTTTGAACCTTTAAAAGAAATTCAAGCAACCTTAATAAAAGTTACCGATGCCTATCAATCTTTTACCAAATTATTAGCATTCTATAATGAAGTAAAAAATAATAAACAAGGACGTGAAAATCCGCACTTTATTCATGAATCTGCTATTATTGGCGATCAAGAATATATCGGTGCATACGCGTATATCGGTGAAAATGTCAATATTGGTGAAAATGTTAAAATTTATCCAAATTGCTATATTGGTGATAATACTGAAATTGGTGATAATACCACCATTTTTGCAGGTGTAAAAATATATTCTGAAACGATAATCGGTCAAAATTGTACGATTCACTCAGGTTGTGTTATCGGTTCTGATGGATTCGGTTTTGCACCCACAGAAACAGGAGAATACAAAACAATACCGCAAATAGGAAATGTAATTATTGAAGATTATGTAGATATCGGCTCTAATTCAACGATTGATAGAGCAACGCTAGGAGCAACAATTATCAGAAAAGGCGTAAAGCTCGATAATCAAATACAAATTGCACATAATGTGGAAATCGGTAAAAATACCGTAATCGCTTCGCAAACAGGTGTTGCTGGTTCTACTAAAATTGGCGAAAATTGTATGATTGGTGGACAAGTAGGAATTGTAGGGCATATTACCATTGGTAATAATGTACGCATACAAGCACAATCGGGTATCGGAAAAAGCATCAAAAATAACGATGTCGTACAAGGAACACCCGCTTTTGCATATAATGATTACAATAAATCATACGTTTACTTTAAAAATTTACCAAAATTAGCATCAAAAATAGATAAAATAGAAAAAGAGTTAAATGCTCAAAAAATAAAAAATGAGTAAGCAACAAAAAACAATACAGAACGAAATTACATTAACTGGTGTAGGATTGCATACAGGAAATGAAGTAACAATGGTTTTAAAACCTGCACCCGTAAATCATGGATACGCCTTTGTTAGGGTAGATTTAGAAGGTTCGCCAAAAATTCAAGCGAAAGCAGAATACGTAACCAATACCCAAAGAGGTACAAATTTTGAGTATAAAGACGTACAAATTCAAACTTCAGAACACGTTTTAGCTGCGGCTGTCGGTTTGGAAGTAGATAACCTAATTATCGAATTGAACGCTTCAGAACCTCCAATTATGGACGGCTCTTCAAAATATTTTGTAAAAGCACTCGAAGAAGCAGGAATTGTTACCCAAGATGCCGAAATCGTAGAATACGAGGTTAAAGAAATTATTAGCTATAAAGACGAAGAAACAGGAAGTGAAATTATTTTAATGCCTGCCGATGAGTATCAAGTAACTACTATGGTAGATTTTGGTACGCAAGTTTTAGGAACGCAAAATGCAACCTTAAATACAATCTCCGATTTTAAAGAAGAAATATCTGAAGCAAGAACCTTTAGTTTCTTACATGAAATTGAGATGTTACTCGATAATAATTTAATTAAAGGGGGCGATTTAAATAACGCAATCGTATATGTTGATAAAGAATTATCAGCAAATACTACTGAAAAATTAAAAAAAGCCTTTAATAAAGAAGAAATAAAAATACAATCTAACGGAATTTTAAATAACTTAGAATTACACTGGCAAAATGAAGCTGCACGTCATAAATTATTAGACGTTATAGGAGATTTAGCCTTAGTTGGTATCCGTATAAAAGGAAAAATTATCGCCAATAAACCTGGACATCTGATAAATACCATGTTTGCTAAAAAATTAGCGAAAATTATCAAATTAGAAAGACGAAACAATGTTCCTCAATATGATTTGAATAAACCACCATTGATGGATATTCATAAAATAATGGAAATCTTACCACACAGACCACCATTTTTATTGATAGATCGTATCTTAGAATTATCTGATACGCATGTTGTAGGAATGAAAAATGTAACCATGAATGAACCTTTTTTTACGGGTCATTTCCCTGGAGCACCTGTAATGCCTGGCGTTTTACAAGTAGAAGCCATGGCACAATGTGGAGGCGTTTTAGTCTTAAATACCGTACCAGATCCTGAAAATTATTTAACGTATTTTATGAAAATGGATAACGTTAAATTTAAACAAAAAGTGCTTCCTGGCGATACATTAACTTTTAAATGTGATTTGATAACACCTATTAGAAGAGGAATCTGTCATATGAAAGCATACGGATATGCAAATAACAAAGTGGTTGTAGAGGCCGAATTAATGGCACAAATAGCAAAAAAATAAAACTTTATGAATCAACCACTGGCATACGTACATCCACAAGCAAAAATTGCTAGAAATGTAGTCATCGAACCTTTTACAACCATACATTCTAATGTTGAAATCGGTTCAGGAACTTGGATAGGTTCTAATGTTACTATCATGGAAGGAGCGCGTATAGGTAAAAATTGTAGAATTTTTCCAGGTGCTGTAATATCGGCAATACCACAAGATTTAAAATTTGATGACGAAGAAACAACCGTTGTTATTGGTGATAATGTAACTATTAGAGAATGTGTTACCATCAATCGAGGGACTTCCGATAGAATGAAAACAGTTATTGGAGATAATTGTTTAATAATGGCATATTGTCATATTGCTCACGATTGCTTGGTGGGAGATAATTGTATTTTTTCTAATAATACCACCTTAGCAGGACATGTAACTGTCGGAGATAATGTCGTATTAGCAGGAATGGTAGCAGTACATCAATTCGCATCGATAGGAAGCCACGCTTTTGTAACAGGAGGTTCTTTAGTTCGTAAAGATGTGCCACCTTATGTAAAAGCAGCACGTGAACCTTTATCATATGTAGGAATAAATTCCGTAGGACTGCGTAGAAGAGGATATTCCATCGAAAAAATTAGAGAAATTCAAGATATCTTTAGAATATTATTTCAACAAAACTATAATAATTCACAAGCAATTGATATTATTGAAGCTGAAATGGAAGCAACCTCTGAACGTGATGAAATTATTCAATTTATAAAAGATTCGCATCGTGGAATTATGAAAGGATATTTTAAATCAAATTAAAATCAATCATAGTACGCTTAAAAATAATCAAAACTAATTAAAAAAGTTTATACGCCTGTTAAAAGGCTGTAAACTTTATATCAAATATAATAAATACAATGGCTACAACATCAGATATTAAAAACGGATTATGTATGAGATACAACAACGATATTTATAAAGTTGTTGAATTTTTACATGTAAAACCAGGAAAAGGACCTGCTTTTGTAAGAACAAAATTAAAAAGTGTAACCAATGGGAAAGTCGTTGATAACACCTTTCCTTCAGGAAGAAAAATTGATGATGTAAGAGTTGAAACACATAAATTTCAATATTTATATAAAGAAGGTGAAACGTTTCACTTTATGAATCAAGAAGATTATTCTCAAATTACCTTAGAAAAAAGTGCTTTAGATGCACCTGAATTAATGAAAGAAGGTGAAGTCGTTACGATTATTATCAATTCTGAAGATGAAATGCCATTATCTGTGGATATGCCTGCAAGTGTAATTCTAGAGGTTACTCATACCGAACCTGGTGTAAAAGGAAATACGGCGACAAATGCTACAAAACCAGCAACGGTTGAATCTGGAGCTATTGTAAATGTACCACTTTTTATCAACGAAGGTGATAAAATTAAAGTCGAAACGACTAAAGGAACGTATCAAGAACGTGTTAAAGAATAAATATATTCTCGTTTTTACGGGAATCTCTTTTTAGAATAATGAAATTTAAAAAACCACAAACATTAGCTCAAATAGCCTCTTTATTAAAGGTGGAATTTGTAGGCGATAAAAACTTTCTTATAAAGGGAATTAATGAAATTCATGTTGTAGCGGAAGGAGATATTGTTTTTGTCGATCATCCAAAATATTATGAAAAAGCATTAAATTCGAAGGCAACGACTATTTTAATCAATAAAAAAGTGGATTGTCCCGTTGGAAAAACATTATTAATTTCTGAGGATCCTTTTGCTGATTTTAATAAATTAACGATTCATTTTAATCCGTTTATAGCATCTAAAGAAAGTATTTCTGAAACTGCAATAATAGGAAAAGGAACTATTATTCAGCCAAATGTTTTTATTGGAGATGATGTAATTATTGGGGAAAATTGTATTATTCATCCGAATGTAACGATTTATAGTAATTCGATTATTGGTGATAATGTTATCATTCACGCTAATACGGTTTTAGGAGCGGATGCTTTTTATTATAAAAATAGACCTGAAGGATTTGATCAATTAATCTCTGGTGGACGTGTTATTTTAGAAGATAATGTAACTCTAGGTGCTTCTTGTACGATTGATAAAGGCGTAACAGGTGATACCACGATTGGTGCAGGAACAAAAATTGACAATCAAGTACATGTTGGACATGATACGATTATTGGTAAAAAATGTTTAATTGCTTCGCAAACAGGTATTGCAGGTTGTGTTATTATTGAGGATGAGGTTACTATTTGGGGACAAGTCGGTACTAATAGTGGTATTACTATCGGTAAAAAAGCGATAATCCTTGGGCAAACAGGCGTTACAAAATCTGTGGCAGGAGGAAAAACCTATTTTGGAACTCCAATTTCAGAATCTAGAGAAAAGTTAAAAGAAATGGCTGGAATAAAACGTTTCTTAAAAGAACAAAAAAACAACTAAAAATTTTTCACAAATCAATATCAAACGATTACTTTTGTGAAGCACAAATAAAAATAAAAATCCATGAGTGTTTTAGTAAATAAAGATTCAAAAATTATTGTACAAGGTTTTACTGGTAGCGAAGGAACTTTCCACGCTGGTCAAATGATTGATTACGGAACAAACGTAGTTGGAGGAGTTACTCCAGGTAAAGGTGGTCAAGAGCACTTAGGAAAACCAGTTTTTAATACGGTTGATCAAGCTGTACAAAAAGTAGGAGCAGATACTTCTATTATTTTTGTGCCACCAGCATTTGCTGCGGACGCTATTATGGAAGCTGCAGAAGCAGGAATTAAAGTAATCATTTGTATTACTGAAGGAATTCCTACAGCTGACATGGTAAAAGTAAAATCGTATATCGACCAATTAGACTGTACTTTAGTAGGGCCTAACTGTCCAGGGGTAATTACTCCAGATGAAGCAAAAGTTGGTATTATGCCAGGTTTTATCTTCAAAAAAGGAAAAGTTGGTATCGTTTCTAAATCAGGAACTTTAACCTATGAAGCAGCTGACCAAGTTGTAAAACAAGGATACGGAATTACAACAGCTATCGGTATTGGTGGAGACCCAATTATTGGAACTACCACTAAAGAAGCCGTTGAATTATTAATGAATGACGACGAAACAGAAGCAATCGTAATGATTGGTGAAATCGGAGGTAATTTAGAAGCAGAAGCTGCACGTTGGATTAAAGCGGACGGAAATCGTAAACCAGTTATTGGTTTTATCGCAGGACAAACAGCACCAGCAGGTAGAACAATGGGACATGCAGGAGCAATTGTAGGTGGCGACGATGATACAGCACAAGCTAAAATGAAAATCTTAGCAGAAAATGGTGTTCACGTTGTGGAATCTCCAGCTAAAATTGGTGAAATGGTCGCTAAAGTATTAGCATAATAATACAGTTATTTAAAATTTAAAAAAAATCTACTAAATGAAAATTTAGTAGATTTTTTTTATTTCACTAAATTCAACGGAAGTTCTTTTTTATTTTTAACACCTAATTCTTTTAGTTTTGTGGCTTGTGTAACTAGGTTATCATTCCCTGTACTTAACTGTTTATAGGCATCATGATACGAATTTTGAGCATTATTTAAGTGTTTTCCAATTTTATCTAAATTATCAACAAAACCAACAAATTTATCGTATAATTTGGCACCTCTATCTGCAATTGCAATGGCATTTTTATTTTGATATTCACGTTTCCATAAATCAACAATTAACTTTAGAGAAGTAATAAGGTTGGTCGGATTCATTAATAAAATTCGTTTATCGTATGCGTAATTCCAGAGATTAGCATCGGCTTGCATGGCGGCAATATAAGCAGGTTCGCTAGGAATAAACATCATTACAAAGTCTAAAGATTTATCATAATCATCATATCCTTTGGAGCTTAGGGCGATAATATGATTTTTAATTGCTGTTACATGCGATTGAATTTCTTTCTTTTGAGTTTCAATTTCATCGGAAGCTATATATCTTGTAAAAGCGTTTAAAGAAACTTTTGAATCAATAATAACATTTCTATTATCAGGATATTTGATAACAAAATCTGGGCGCATTTTTTTTCCTTCCACATCGGATTTTAAAGGATTTCCATCTTCATCTTCGAGTTGATGTTCTTTAAAATATTCTTCATTTTTACGCAATCCAGATTTTTCTAAAATATTTTCTAAAATCATTTCGCCCCAATTTCCTTGTGTTTTTGCTTCGCCTTTTAAGGCGTTAGTAAGGTTGATGGCATCTTGACTAATTTGGTCACTTTTATCGGCTAATTCTTTCACTTTTTCGCCCAAAGAAAACCGTTCTTTTGCTTCTTTATCGTAGACATCTTGAACTTTTTGTTTAAATTCTTTTATGTTTTCGCCTAAAGGATTTAACAATGCTTTTATTTTTGTTTCATTAAGTTCTGTAAAAGATTTGGTGTTATCTTTTAATATTTCGGAAGCAATATTTTTAAATTCCAAATTAAATTTTTCACTCATTTCTTTTATTTCTTCTTTTTGGGTGATTAATTTTTCTTCTAAAGCATTGTTTTTAGCATTAGCCGTTGTAAGATTTTCAAAAAATGTATGATTCGTATTTTTTAAATTATTAATTTGATTGTCTAATTCTTGCTTCTTTTCTTCGTGTTTTTTCAATAAATCTTCTGAAGTTGCTTTGAGTATTGCATATTTTTTATCTAAAAGGATGAAATTCTCTAAACTTTCTTTTTTCTGTTCTTGTAAGGTGATGTTACTTTTCAAGCGACCGATAAACCAGCCAATAATACCGCCTAGAATAAGTCCAATACTTATGTAAATAATAATTTCTATCATTGTTTTTTAGTTTTTTTATTTTTCAACTTTTTTTAATAAGTTCTTTTTTTTGTCATAGGTTTGAAAATCAGTGTTTTTAAGGAGTTTAAAAGTAGTAAAATAAGTAGGATAAAACCTAATTTATTTTGATAGTAATACCGTAATTTTGTCGTGTTATTTAGTGAAGAATCACTTTAAATAATTAAAAATAGGATGAAATAAGAATGACGAAACCAACTATAAATATCGGTATTTTAGCGCATGTAGATGCAGGAAAAACAACACTTACAGAACATTTTTTATACAATTCAGGTGCTATTCGAATTCTTGGAAGTGTCGATAAAGGTTCTACAAATACCGATAGTTTATCCCTTGAAAAAGAACGAGGAATTTCGATAAAAGCCTCAACAACTTCATTTGATTGGAAAAACATCAAAATTAATTTAATTGATACTCCTGGACACGTTGATTTTTCTAGTGAAGTAGAACGTGCTTTATGCGTTGTTGATGCCGTTATTTTGGTCGTTTCTGCGGTGGAAGGCGTGCAAGCACACACCTTAAATATTTGGGATTCATTACAAGAATTAAAAATACCAACATTAATTTTCATCAATAAAATTGATAGGCAAGGAGCAGATACCGAAACTGTAATAACGCAATTAGAAACCGATTTAAATGCAAAACCTGTGGTAATAATTGCTTCTGAAAATGACGGTTTACCAAACGCAACAATTTCGCCTATTTTTACTATTTCTTCGGATGATAAAACAGCAGTCGCAATTTCTGAAATTAGAGAAAAAACAATTACAACAATTCTTGATACTGATGAAGTATTATTAGAACGCTTTTTTAATGATGAAATAATTACTGATGAAACGTATTTAAAAACGATTCAAAAATTAACGATTGACACTAAAATTACACCCGTTTATACAGGAATTGCTAAAAATAATATCGGAGTAACCGAATTATTAGACGGAATAATTCAATTTTTTCCAACTTCTTTAAATTCAAATATCTCAGAAAATACATCAGAAAAAATACTAGAAAAATCACTTTCAGCCTATGTTTTTAAGTTAGAACAACATGCTGTTTTCGGAACGATGGCGCATGTAAAAGTTTTTTCAGGAAGATTATCTTCTAAAACAACGGTGTATAATTATACACAACAATTAGAAACTAAAATACATCAAACCAAACAATTACAGCAAACAAAATATATTGATAATTGTATTTTAACATCAGGAGATATTGGCGTAATTACAGGTGTTTTAGGTACAAAAGCAGGAGATATTTTAGGCGATCCAACGAACATTCCAGCACTTCCAGAATTGCATATTCCAGTGCTTACGGTTCAAGTAATTCCTGAAAATAATGCCGATTATAATGCCTTAGCAAAAGCCTTAACACAGTTAGATAGTGAAGATCCATCATTACAATTCAAGTGGTTTAAGGCAGAAAAAGAACTGCAATTATTATTGATGGGACAAATGCAAATTGAAATATTAGCACATCTTTTAAAAGAACGTTTCGATATTTCGGCAACATTTACCGATCCGCAAGTTGTGTATAAAGAAACTATCAGCAAAAAAGCCGAAGGATATATTCGATATTGGATGCCAAAACCTTGTTGGGCAATCATGACTTTTTTAATTGAACCTGCGCCGTTAAATTCGGGCGTTGAGTATCATTCTGTGGTTTCTCAAAATGATGTGCATATTAAATATCAACATGAAATTGCACGAACAATTCCAAAAGCATTGGCACAAGGAATTTTAGGTTGGGAAGTAACAGATGTGAAAATTACACTCATAAAAGGCGAAGATCATAACGTACATTCCAGACCTGGTGATTTTAATTTAGCAACTCCTATGGGAATTATGCAAGGATTAAAAAAGGGAGGAACGCATTTATTAGAACCTATTTTGAGCTTTGAGATAAAAGCAAATGAATCTTTATTAGGGAAAATAACTGCCGAATTAAGTACTCGAAGAGCCACTTTTGATACGCCTGAATTTATATCAGAAACTGAAAATTTTATATTAAGAGGGAAAATACCCGTGGCTACTTCTTTGGATTTTAGCATCAAATTAAATACGATTAGTAGCGGTAAAATTCGTTTGCGTTTGAAATTTTATGGATATGATGTTTGTCCTAAAAATGAAGGAATATCAAGAGATTATAAAGGTGTAAATCCGTTAGATGAAGCCCAATGGATTTTGCATAGACGTGGAGCTTACAAAGCCGATGAACGAGTGATTTAAAATATTTTGAAAAAAGTAAAAAAACAAGTAAATATAACAAGGGGTTAAAACCCCTTGTTATATAAAACTATATAAATTTATATTTTAAGAATCTCGTCTACTACAGGCAAGTAAGGTATTTTTTAATAACATTGCGATAGTCATTGGACCAACACCACCTGGAACAGGTGTTATAAATGCTGATTTTTTAGAAACTTCATCAAAAGCAACATCACCAACTAAACGGAAACCATTTTTCTTAGAAGAATCGGCAACACGAGTAATTCCTACATCAATAACCGTTACATCATCTTTTATCATATCGGCTTTTAAAAATTCAGGAATCCCTAAAGCAGCGATAATAATATCAGCTTGTAAGGTAAGTTCATTTAAGTTTTTTGTTCTACTATGTGTTAAGGTAACAGTAGCGTTTCCTACTTTTCTTTTTTGAGCTAATAAAATACTCATCGGACTACCAACAATATGACTACGCCCAATAACAACTACGTGTTTTCCTGATGTTTCTACTTTATAACGTTCTAATAATTCTAAAATTCCGAAAGGAGTTGCAGAAATAAAAGTAGGTAAATTTAATGCCATTTTACCAACATTTGTAGGGTGAAAACCATCTACATCTTTATCAGGATTTATAGACATTAATACTTTTTGTTCATCAATATGATCGGGTAGTGGAAGTTGCACGATAAAACCATCAATATCATTATCGATATTTAAAATAGCAATTTCGTTTAACAATTCTTCTTCGGTAGTTTCTTTTGGTAATCGAATTAAAGAAGATTCAAAACCGACACGATCACAGGCTTTAACCTTTGCATTCACGTAGGTTAAACTTGCTCCATCATTTCCTACTATTATAGCGGCTAGATGTGGTGTTTTTTTATCCTGATTTTTTAAATCTACTACTTCAAGAGCAATTTCTTCTTTTATATCTGCAGATGTTTTTTTACCGTCTAATAAAATCATTTTGTGTTGTGTTGTTGTTAATAATTTTGATTATTTCATGTTTTGCATCATCTGCATCATTTTTTTTCCACCACCGCCTTGCATCATTTTCATCATTTTACTCATTTGATTGAATTGCTTCATCAACTGATTTATTTCTTGAATTGATGTTCCAGAGCCTTTGGCAATTCGTTTTTTACGACTAGCATTTAGTGTGGAAGGCGTGCTTCTTTCTAAAGGAGTCATTGATTGGATAATAGCTTCAATTCCTGTAAAAGCATTTTCATCAATATCGACATCTTTTAAGGCTTTACCAGCACCAGGAATCATTCCGACTAAATCTTTCATGCTACCCATCTTTTTGATTTGTTGAATTTGACTTAAAAAGTCATCAAAACCAAATTGATCTTTTGCAATTTTCTTCTGAAGTTTTCGAGCTTCATCTTCGTCGTATTGTTCTTGGGCGCGTTCTACTAATGAGATAACATCTCCCATCCCTAAAATACGATCTGCCATACGATCAGGATGAAAAATATCAATAGCATCCATTTTTTCACCAGTACCAATAAATTTAATTGGTTTATTTACTACTGATTTAATTGATAATGCTGCTCCACCACGAGTATCACCGTCTAATTTTGTCAGTACAACACCATCAAAATTTAAGATATCGTTAAAAGCTTTTGCTGTATTTACAGCATCTTGTCCTGTCATTGCATCCACTACAAATAGGGTTTCCTGCGGATTAACAGCTTTATGAATGTTTGAAATTTCATTCATCATTTCTGTATCGACAGCCAAACGACCAGCGGTATCAATAATTACAACATTTTTACCTGTTGCTTTTGCATGCTTGATAGCATTTTGAGAAATTTCAATAGGATTTTTATTGTCTATTTCGGCATATACTTCTACGCCAATTTGTTCTCCAACAACTTGTAACTGATTAATAGCGGCAGGACGATACACATCACACCCGACTAATAATACTTCTTTTGATTTTTTGGTTTTTAAGAAGTTCGCTAATTTACCTGAAAAAGTAGTTTTACCAGACCCTTGTAAACCAGACATTAGAATAACGCTCATCGAACCACCTAAGTTAATTCCAACGGTATCACCACCCATTAGGTCAGTTAATTCGTCTTTAACTAATTTTACCATTAATTGGCTAGGATTCAAGGTTGTTAATACGTCTTGACCTATGGCTTTTTGTTGAACTCTTTTGGTAAAATCTTTTGCAATTTTAAAGTTAACATCGGCATCTAATAAGGCTCTACGAACTTCTTTTAGTGTTTCAGCAACGTTAACTTCTGTAATTTTTCCGTGTCCTTTTAGCGTATGTAACGCTTTATCTAACTTTTCACTTAAATTATTAAACATGTATCGGCTTCATTTTTAGAGTTACAAATATAATAATTTAGTTGTTAGGAGTGTGTTTTTTCAGCTGATTTTACTTGATTTTTTAAACGTTCCCAAGCAAGGTTTATTTTTTCTTTTGAAACGGGTTTTTCTTTAAATCGAATTTCGATAGGATTGTATTTTTTATCCAGTTTATTTAGTATTGTTATTTTAGCGGTTTTCATAGAATTAAAAGCAGAATTAAAAGCAGAATTAAAAGTATCAAGAGTATCAAAAAAAAGAAGCCAAAGTTACATATTAATTCTTGTTTAATTAAATAATTGTAATATTTGAATATCTTCTCTTAATTTTTTAATTGCTTTATGAAGGGTGTTGGCAACGCTCTGATAATTAATATTCATTACATCGGCAATTTCTTGTGTTTTAAGGTTGCAATGATATTTTAAGTAAAGTGCTTCTCGTTGTTTTTTTGTTAATTTATTGAGTGAATCGCTTAGGTTTTTATTTCTAAAGATAGTTGATTCTTGATGTGTAAGTAATTCTTCGGGTGTAAAATGAATATCAACAAGATGATGATTTAAATCTCTAACGAGTTTATTTTTTTGATTTTTTTGCAGGATTTTAATTAAAAATCGTCTGTAAGAAATGAATAAATAAGGGGCAATTTTGGTTAAATCGCTTAAATTTTCTCGATGTTCATATACATACATGAAAAAATCTTGAATAGAATCTTCGGTTATTATTTTATTGCCAGAAATTTTTAAACCGTAGTTAAATAGGTTTGTATAATAGTTTTTAAAAAGTAGTTCAAAAGCGGTTAAATCTCCTTTTTTTAAGGATTTCCATAAAATTTCATCAGACAATTCATCCATATAAAAAAACAAAAATTAGTATCAAAGATTAGTATTAAAAGTAGCTAAATGTACTGAAAAAAAAATCAATATATTTTTCTTTTTTTTCTGTTTTTAGATAAAATAGTTAATTGAGCATCAAATAAAAGAGTAAAATTCAAAGCAAACAAGTATATTTGCAAACGCAAAATTTTCAAGGAAATAATAGAAAATAATAGAAAGATAATAGTATGAAAGCTGGAATTGTAGGATTACCAAATGTAGGAAAATCAACCTTATTTAATTGTTTGTCAAACGCAAAAGCACAAAGTGCGAATTTTCCATTTTGTACGATAGAGCCTAATATTGGTGTGGTAAATGTGCCAGATCCAAGGATTCAGGTTTTAGAGGGCATGGTAAATCCGGAGCGAGTGATGCCTGCAACCGTAGAAATTGTAGATATCGCAGGTTTAGTAAAAGGAGCAAGTAAGGGAGAAGGTTTAGGAAATCAGTTTTTAGCGAATATTAGAGAAACTGACGCTATTATTCACGTATTACGTTGTTTTGATAACGATAATATTATTCATGTTGATGCTTCTGTAGATCCTGTTAGAGATAAAGAAACTATTGATATTGAGTTACAATTAAAAGATTTAGAAACGGTTCAAAAGCGTTTAGAGCGTGTAAAGAGAACGGCTAAAACGGGTAATAAAGAAGCACAAATAGAATTAGAAATTTTATTAAAAGTTGAAGAAACTTTATTACAAGGAGTTTCAGTAAGAGCGATTGATTTTTCAGAAAAAGATCAAGCAATTGTAGCGAGTTTACAATTTATAACGGCAAAACCAGTATTATATGTTTGTAATGTTGATGAAAGTGCAGCTGTTACAGGAAACGATTATGTTACCAAAGTCAAGGAAGCTGTAAAAGACGAAAATGCCGAAGTAATTGTTTTGGCGGTTGGTACAGAGGCTGATATTACGGAATTAGATGATTACGAGGAACGTGAAATGTTTTTAGCGGATATCGGATTAAAAGAAGCGGGAGCTTCGGTTTTAATTAGAGCTGCTTATAAGTTGTTAAATTTACAGACTTATTTTACGGTAGGAGTTAAGGAAGTTCGTGCTTGGACGATAAATATTGGTGATACTGCTCCACAAGCAGCGGGTGTTATCCATACCGATTTCGAAAAAGGATTTATTAGAGCTGAGGTAACAAAGTACGATGATTATGTTACTTTAGGAGGCGAGCAAAAAGTAAAAGAGGCTGGAAAATTAGGTATTGAAGGAAAGGAATATATTGTTCAAGATGGCGATATTATGAATTTCAGATTTAACGTTTAAATATAAGATTTTTTTTTGGGCGTTCGGGCGGGCTTTCACTACTCGCTTTTTTTAAATAGAAAAAATTTAAAAAAGAGCTCAAACAGGCCGTTCAATCCCTAACGCAAAATAAGAGCGTAAAAAAGGAATACAAAAAACAGAAGTATATAAAAAACGTTGTAGATTTTTCTACAGCGTTTTTTTTGTATCTTTCATGTATAAAAAAGCATCAAAAAATATGCACTTAGAAAAATCAATATTTCAATTTTTAAAAGATTTAGAAGAAAATAACAATCGTGATTGGTTTGCGGATCAGAAAGCAACTTTTATAGAGGTTCAAGAGAATGTAAAAGGTTTTTATCTGAAAGTAAAGGGAAACTTAGAGGAACATGATACTATTGATAAAATGAAACAATTCCGAATTTATAGAGATGTTCGTTTTTCAAAAGATAAAACGCCTTATAAAACACATTTTGGAGGTTCTTTTTCACGAAAGGGAAATGATTTAAGAGGTGGTTATTATTTACAACTTCAACCAGGAAAGAGTTTTTTGGCTGGTGGATTTTGGGAACCGAATAAAGAAGATTTATTACGTATTCGAAAAGAAATTGAAATGGATGCTTCTGAATTTAGAGCTATTTTAAGTAATCCCTCATTTGTAAAAAATTTCGGAACTAAATTTGAAGGAGATGAATTAAAAACAGCACCAAGAGGTTTTGATAAGAACCATCCTGATATTGATTTATTACGAAAAAAAGGATTTATAGCTGTTCGTAATTTCACGGATAAAGAAGTGTTTTCTAAAGATTTTTTATCAGAAATTGATAGTTCTTATAAAGCGTTACGTCCATTTTTGAATCTAATGAGCGATGTATTAACGACTAATTTAAATGGTGAATCATTACTTTAAAATATATTTTGATTTGTTTTTTTAAACAGGTTTTTAAGCCTGTTTAAATTTTATTCTAAAAATTTTTTGTAACATCAAAATAGTATGGCAAGGGGTTAAAACCCCTTGTTTTAAAAATAAAAATGCGTCAAACTGAATTTATTTCAGTTTCTCATCCTAATTTGCCGTAGTTTTTAACTTTTTTTTGATGATTCTTGTCAATTCGAGTGATTTTAATGACTAAAAGGAATTAAAATTGTATCGAGAATTTGAATTATTTTGTGTTGATGAATTTTAATTGACTTTACTATTAAATAAGTTCTCGATACAATTTTTTTGAAGGAAGAAAATCACTCGAACTGACAGCGAACTGACAGTTTATTTTTTATTTAAACGATGTTTCATTTCTTTTTTTAAATATAAATAAGTAACTAAAGTTGCTAGAATATCAGCAATAGGAAAAGACATCCAAACGCCGTTTATCCCATAAAATTTAGGCAAAATATAAACCAACGGAATTAAGAAAATCCCTTGTTTTAATAAGGTTAATAGTAAAGCAGGCAATGCTTTACCCGCTGCCTGAAAATAAGCCGAACCAATTAATTGAAGCGTGATGACAGGAGTTGCTAAAAATGTAATAATTAAAGCATCCGAAGTAAGGGAAATTAATTTTTTATCATCAGTAAATAAGCCAACAAATTCTGCAGGAAATATCATTATCAAAATAAAAATAAACGTTGCGATGCTCGTTCCGTATAAAATAGCCGTTTTTATAACTTCCTGTACTCGTGCCCAATTATTTGCTCCGTAATTATAGCCTGCAATCGGTAAAAAACCTTGTGTAACTCCTAATACAGGAAATAATGAAAACATCATTATTCTATTGATAATTCCGTACATGGCAATCGAATTTTCTCCGCCATATTTAAATAAGGTGTAGTTTAAAATAATAATCAAAAGACTAATCGTTCCTTGCCTAACAACTGTAATTCCTCCTAATTCAATAATTTCTTTTAAAATAGAAAAATCAATAGTAAAATATGTTGGAATAATTTTCAATTCTGTGTTTTTTGATAGAAAAAACCATAAAATAAATCCGCCACTAACCATATAAGAAATAGCTGTTGCTAAACCTGCTCCAAACATTCCTAAATTCATGAATTTAATAAAAATAACATCTAAAATGATGTTTGCAAATGCAGGAAATATCATGGTAAACATGGCGTAATTAGGTTTTCCAACAGCTCTAATTACAGGATTTCCCATCATGGCAAAGGCTAAAAAAGGAACTCCCCAAATAATAACATTAAAATACTCGATCGCAGGAGTTACAATACTTCCTTTCGCTCCGAATAATTGTAAAATAGGAAAACCAAAAAAAGTTCCCATAACTACAAATAAAATAGATAATGCAACGGTTAAACTAATCTGATTTCCAAATACTTTAAGTGCTTTTAACGTATCTCCTTTACCAAAAGCTCTCGAGATTATAGAGCTACCGCCAATACCAATTCCCATTCCTATTGATGATATTAAAAAAGCAATCGGTAACACGACTGTAACTGCTGCAATTGCCATTACGTTAATCCAGCGTCCTACAAAAATAGTATCAACAATCATATTTAAGGACATTACTAAAATCCCCACAGAAGCTGGTAATGCTTGTTTTAATAGTAATTTACTTATTTTTTCAGTACCAAAATTGCGTGTGATTTTATCCATATAGTATTTTTAAGTAGTCAAATATCAGCAATACTAACGTAGTTTTAAAAAACAAGACGTCATTTAAGTAATAATTAACATCATTCACGTAGTTTTGCGGTATGAATTTTTATGAAAAAAAATATACCGTTACAGCAAATGAAATTGATGAATATCATCATGTAAATAATGTGGTGTATGTGCAGTGGATGCAAGAAGTATCTATAAATCATTGGTTATTATTGATAAAAAAAGTGCCAAAACCCGATTATGTTTGGTTTGTAATCCGTCATGAAATTGATTATAAAAGTCAAGCCGTTTTAGGCGATGAAATAACCGTGAAAACCTGGGTTGGAAATACTTCAGGCATAAAATCTATCCGTCATTTTGAAATGTATAAAGGAACTGATTTAGTAGTGAAATCTCAAACTACCTTTTGCCTGTTAGATGCAACATCACAAAAACCAAGAAGAATAACCAAAGAAGTAACAAATTTACTTCAAGGAAAAATTTAGAAAAAATAAGCAATATATTTGCACATCATATACATAGAGAATGACAACATTTAAAGCGTTAGGAGTACAAAAAGAATATATTCAAGGACTTGAGGAATTAGGTATTAAAAAACCAACCGAAGTACAAGAACAAACCATACCGTATTTATTACAAAATAATTCGGATTTTATCGGGTTAGCCCAAACAGGTACTGGTAAAACTGCGGCTTATGGATTGCCTGTTTTACATAAAATAGATGCATCGAAAGATACTGTTCAAGCATTAATTTTATCGCCAACAAGAGAATTAGTACAGCAAATAAAAAAACAACTTTTTAAGTTTACAAAATATGTAGATGCTAAAATTTTTATAGAAGCTGTTTACGGTGGTGAAAAAATAGACCGTCAAATAAATAATCTAAAAAGAACAACGCATGTAATTGTAGCCACTCCAGGTCGTTTAATCGATTTAATAGAAAGAGGCGAAGTAAACTTAAAAGATATTCAAACTTTAGTCCTTGATGAAGCTGATGAAATGCTAAGTATGGGGTTTAAATTAGATCTAAATCGTATTTTAAAATATACTTCAGGAACTCGAAAAACATGGTTGTTCTCCGCAACAATGCCTGATGAAATTAGAAATATCATCAAAAAATATATGGATTCATCAGCAAAACAAGTTGAGGTCAATAAAAATACGTTGGTAAATGCTAATATTACGCATCAGTTTGTACAAACTACGATTCCAGAAAAAGTAGACGTAATTGTTAAGTTTTTAGAAAAAAGAAATACTGAAAGAGGTATCATTTTTGCAAGAACTAAAGCAGGCGTACAAAAATTAACAAAAGCTTTAGATGAGGAAGGTTTTTCGGTAGGTGCTTTGGAAGGCGATATGCAACAAAGAGATCGTGAGAAAGTAATGCGTGCTTTTAAAAATGAAAGTCTTCAAATTTTAGTATCAACCGATGTTGCCGCAAGAGGTATTGATGTGCAAAATTTAGGATTTGTCGTACATCATCAATTGCCAGAACAATTAGAATATTACACACATAGAAGTGGACGAACGGCAAGAGCAGGTAAAAAAGGCGTTTCTTTAGTATTGATTTTGAATAATGAACGAAATAATATTAAAGACGTCGAAAGAACATTACAAATACAGTTTTCGGAAATAAGTATTTAATTAGAAATAATAGTTAATAAATAGTTACGTGGATATTATCTATACCCTTGATATTGTAGGAACTTTTGCCTTTGCCATAAGTGGTGCATTAGTTGCCATGAAAAAACAATTCGATGCATTTGGAGTTGTTATAATCGCCTTTGTAACAGCCACAGGTGGTGGTATGATACGAGATGTATTAATTAACGCACATCCGATCACATGGATTGGCGACATAAATTATATATGGATAACTTTAATAGGAGTCGCCGTTACATTTTTGTTTAGAAGTAAAATAGCACCGCTTCGTAAAACCATGTTTCTGTTTGATACCATTGGTATCAGTGTATTCACGTTATTGGGATTAGAAAAAGGATTAGCCTACGATTTACACCCGTTTTTAGCGTTAGTCATGGGAATGGTTTCTGCTGTTTTTGGAGGCGTACTGAGAGATGTGCTTACCCGAAAAGTTCCTTTAATTTTTAAGAAAGAAATTTATGCTTCCGCTTGTTTAGCAGGCGGAGTTACGTATTTGATATTAGCGAATTTTAAAATTAATGAAAACCTACATTTTATAGTATCTGCGGCAGTTATTTTTATTATCAGGTCTATCGCTGTAAAATATAAATTAGAATTACCAAAAGTTAAAATTGATGCCTTAGGAGAACCGAATTAATTTAAAAAAAAATAAAATGAAAAATGAACTTAGTTTCGTATTCTTATTATTGATAGGAATATATGGAGGATATTCACAAGAGAAATTCACAAAAAAAATAGCTAAAAATTCATCCGAAAAAATACAAGATAAAAAACTTCCTGAAGGATGGGATACTGTATTATTAGATAATAAAACAGCCTATATGAATTTAATTACAGGAAGAATTTCTAGAACATTTCCTACTGAATCAGCCGTAAAACCGACACCTAAAAAAGAATTTGATCCAACAATTCTTCATAAAGTGAAAAAAGGAGAAACATTAAGTACTATTGCTCGAAAATATAATTTGAAACTCGCTAAATTATATCAACTTAATAGTGTTGCTAATTTTGATGCCCTAAAAATTGGACAAGAAATAGTTGTCGGATACGCTAAAAATTCATCAGAAAAAAAAGCTTTTTTAAACACACCAACTACGCAATCAGTTCAAAAATCCAAAGAAAAATCCAAAGAAAAAACTGAAGAAGTTACTGAAAATATCACGAAAACAATTAATTTGAGTGAGTTTAAACTAGATAAAAAACCAAAACAAGCGAAACAGCTAAAGCAAGTAAAAGATGTAAAACCAATCAAACAGGTTAAGCAGAGTAAGCAAAAAGTAAAGGAAGTAAAAGAAAATACTAGCACGTATCATGTAGTGGCAACTGGTGAAACTTTGTATAGAATCGCTACTCAATATAAAATATCAGTAAAAAAAATAAAAGAGTTAAATGATATCAAAAATAATACAATTGCTATTGGACAAAAATTAAAAATTAAAGAATAATTTTAAAAAACTAAATCCTAATTAAATGTTAAACTGCATATTTATTGTAACGAAGGAATAAAAAAAACGTCTTACTATTTATAAAGTTTTATATAAATATTTTTTTTAGTTAGTTTTTTATAGTTGATAAAAAAAGCTCGGAATTTTAAAATTCCGAGCTTTTTGTTTTTCAATCTAAATTTTCAATCTAAAAATGAAGATAATCCTTGAATATAATTAGTCAAAAATAAATTATTTTTTGACTAATTGCGCCATGTAAAAACCGTCATACCCAAATTCATGAGCCAATACTTTATGATCTTTTACAAGTGAAAAATCTTTTCCATCTTCCGAAGCTAAAAATATTTTAACCTGATCTTGATTTTCCGAAGGCAATACAGAACAGGTTGCATAAACTAATTTTCCGCCTGGCTTTACCATTCTTGAATAGCGCTGTAAAACGTCTTGCTGAATTTCTTTAATATTATCGATAAATTCAGGTTGTAATTTCCATTTACTATCAGGATTTCTACGTAAAACACCCAAACCAGAACAAGGCGCATCAATTAAAACTCTATCGGCTTTACCGTATAATTTTTTAATTACTTTGGTAGAATCAATAACTTTTAAATCGATATTACTAATACCATTTCTACGTGCTCTAACTTTTAATTTACGTAATTTACTTTCGTAAATATCCATGGCAATAATTTGCCCTTTATTTTTCATTAATGCCGCTAAATGCAATGTTTTACCACCCGCACCCGCACAGGTATCAATAACTCTCATTCCTGGAGCAACGTCTAAATAAGCCGCTACTAATTGCGAAGAAGCATCTTGAACTTCAAAAAATCCTTTATGAAAAGCTTCTGTTTTAAAAACATTGGCACGTTCAACTAAACGTAAAGCATCGTCACAGCCTTCTATAAATTCAGTTTCAATACCTTCTTGTTGTAAATCTTTCTGTAAATGTTCTTTGGTTACGTTTAATGTATTGGTACGTAAAATAACATCAGCACGTTTGTTTAATGCCGCCATTTCTTTAGTCCAAACAGTTTCTCCCAATTCTTTAACACCTAATTCATCAATCCAATCAGGAATAGATTCTCTGTATTTTCTAATTTGAGAAAGTTCATCGAAGCGTCCTTTAATTCGTCTTGTAGGTGTTTCTTCAATTTGATTCCAATCTGGTAATTTTATTCCTCTTAAAGTACACCAAACTACTAACAAACGCCATAAATCTGGTCGTGAATACGGCGTTTTTACATCTGCAATTTCGGCGTATAAACGCTTCCATCGTACGATGTCATAAATAGTTTCGGCAACAAATTTTCTATCACGTGCGCCCCATCTTTTATCTCTTTTTAATGCCTTTTCAACAGCTTTATCGGCATATACGTCATCATTAAAAACGTCACGTAAACTATCAATAACTGCGTAAACTAAATTTCTATGTAATCTCATTTGGTGAATTTATAGGCGCAAAGATAGTGGATTTTAATGTCTTTTTGTATTTTCGTATTTAATGAATTTAAATCACCCGATAACATATATAAAAGGCGTTAGTGTAGCCCGTGCCGAATTGTTAAATTCCGAATTAGGGATTAAAACGTGTAATGATTTATTACACCTTTTTCCGTTTCGTTATATTGATAAAACCCAGTTTTATACGATTCAACAATTGGCTCAAAATACTGCTGAGGTTCAAATAGTTGGTAAAATAACAGCCGTTAAAGAAATTGAACAAAAACGAGGAAGTAGGCTAGTGGCAACTTTTTCTGACGGCACAGGTTTTTTAGATTTGGTGTGGTTTAAAGGTGCTAAATGGATAAAAAACAGCTTAAAAACCGATGTTCCGTATGTAATTTATGGAAAATTAAATTGGTATAATGGCAGGGCAAATATGCCACATCCAGAAATGGAAACGGTAAAAGAACATAAAAGTAATGTTCAATCTGCCATGCAACCCGTATATCCATCGACAGAAAAATTAGCGAATAAAGGAATTACCAATAAAATAGTAAGAGGATTTATTCAATATTTATTTGAGCAATATTTTAGTTTGATAACAGAAACATTGCCAGATTATCTATCCGAAGAAAATAATTTATTAGCCAAAAAAGAAGCCTTACTCAATATTCATTTTCCTAAGAGTCAAGAATTATTAGCAAAAGCACAATATCGCTTAAAATTTGAAGAATTATTTTTTATTCAAATTCAATTATTACAGAAAAAACGCATCCGTAAATCAAAAATAAAAGGCGCTGTTTTTGAAAAAGTAGGTGAAAATTTCACTGATTTTTACACCAATAAATTACCTTTTGAATTGACAAATGCTCAAAAAAGAGTGTTAAAAGAAATTCGAAAAGATGTTGGTTCTGGCAAACACATGAACCGTTTATTGCAAGGCGATGTGGGTTCTGGAAAAACAATTGTGGCGTTATTAAGCATGTTAATTGCGATTGATAACGGCTATCAGGCAACTATTATGGCGCCAACTGAAATTTTAGCAATTCAGCATTATAACGGAATTACCGAACTTTTAGAAGGAACAACGATAAAAGTTGAATTATTAACGGGTTCAACACGAATTAAAAAAAGACGTGAAATTCATACAGGTTTAGAAGATAAATCAATACATATTTTAGTAGGAACACACGCTGTTTTAGAAGATAAAGTCTGTTTTAAAAACTTAGGGATTGCTATTATTGATGAGCAACATCGCTTTGGAGTCGCACAGCGTTCTAAATTATGGCAGAAAAATCAACCGCCTGCAATTCTTAATGAAAAAGGTAGAAATCTTCATCAAAAATATAAAGATGAAAATTCAGCATCTTATCAATTAATTAAAGAAATTGCTTTTAAACGAAAAAATACAACATCAAAAGCTGAAAGAGCCTTGTGGGAAGTTTTAGATAATAAAAAAACAGGTTTTAAATTCCGAAGATATTATCTTATTGAAGATTTTTTAATTGATTTTATCTGCCTTGAAAAAAAACTAATTATAGAAGTTATTGGCAAATATCACACGACCGAAAAACAGCAAGAAGCAATGCGTTTGCGTACCGAAATTTTAACGGAATTCGGTTATAAAGTGGTTCGATTAGATGAAAGTCAAATTCTAAATTCGCCTGAAAATAGCCTTGAAAATATACTAGATAAAACAACAAAAAGAATTATTGCAACGTTACATAGTTTGCCTACCGTTGCTGTAAAAAAATCAATTCCGCCACATGTTTTAGTGATGACCGCAACACCAATTCCACGAACTTTAGCGATGTCTGTTTATGGTGATTTAGATATTTCAGTAATTGATGAATTACCGCCAGGACGTAAGGAAATTAAAACCGTACATCGTTATGATAGCAATCGTTTATCTGTTTTTAAGTTTTTAAAAGATGAAATACATAAAGGTCGTCAGGCGTATGTGGTGTATCCGTTAATTGAAGAGTCCGAAGCTATGGATTATAAAGATTTAATGGACGGATACGAAAGTATTTCAAGAGATTTTCCATCGCCAAAATATCAAATTAGCATCGTTCACGGAAAAATGAAACCTGCCGATAAAGAATTTGAAATGAATCGATTTATAAAAGGCGAAACTCAAATAATGGTAGCCACTACGGTAATTGAAGTTGGTGTAAATGTGCCAAATGCATCGGTAATGGTTATTGAAAGTGCCGAGCGTTTTGGCTTGAGTCAATTGCATCAATTACGAGGTAGAGTAGGGCGTGGAGCGTCACAAAGTTATTGTATTTTATTGTCGAGTTTTAAATTATCATCCGATAGCAAAACCCGTTTACAAACCATGGTTGATACTACTGACGGCTTTAAAATTGCCGAGGTAGATTTAAAACTTCGAGGTCCTGGAAATATTATGGGAACGCAACAAAGCGGTGTGTTAAACCTAAAAATTGCCGATGTGGTAAAAGATACCGCAATTCTACAAAAAGCCCGTCAAACGGCAATTGCTGTTTTAGAAGAGGATGCTAGTTTTTCGAAACCTGAAAATGCAAATCTATTAAAAGTTTATACGCAACTGCAAAAATCAAGCGGGCTTTGGAGTAATATTAGTTAAGAGGTTTTGATATTATTTTAAGCTATATTATTTTTAATAATTTTCATAATGTCATCTATTTTAATTTTCTCAATATCTGTAAAATTACCTGTTTCTTTTTTGTTTGATAAATATTCTAAGAAATGAGTCCTTCCATTATTTAAATACTTTGTTTTATGTGGATCGAATTTAGAACTTAAATTACCTGTACTATTATTAATATCAATTGCGTGTTCAAGTACTTCTTTTTGGGCTTCTTTATCCGTGAAAATTTCAGCAAAAAAAACATAATCTTTTTCAAGTTTAAATTCTAAAAAATAATTAAAATTATCATCAAGATACTTTGTAAATAATTCTGTAATTTCAGGATAATATATATAGAAAATGAGGTGAAATAAATTATATTCTTTACACCAATTTTGTTGTAAAATTTGAGTAACCTTACTTAAATCATTTTCTTTCTTTAAGAATTCTTTAAATAGTTTTATTAATTTATTTTTTACATATTCGGGGTTAATAAATGTTAATTCTTTATTGTTGTCTTCTTCTTCTTCTTCTTCTTCTAAATTAGATGATTTACTTGATAGGTTAGTATAGTATGAATTTGATAGTCTTAGAATAGATCCTATTTCATTATTAATATCTGTAAAAACTTCAGAGTCTAATAATTCTTCAAATTCATCATTGTTAATATTATTATTCTCTCCTGCCCAAGCAAGAATATCAATAAATTCTTCTTTATTTATTTCTATGTTATTATTAGTGTTTAATAACTCAAAAACTTGCTCATAATGTTTAATGCCTTTGAGGTTTTCTCTTTTAAGAATTTCGTTTTTAATAGCAGTGATATTTTCATATTTATTCTTATTATCTTTATCTTCTTCTATTTTTTTTATCAATTTTTTTACTTCTAATTTATCAATAGCATTATTAATTTTAGTGTAAGTTAAACTTTCATTTAAAATATTATTTTTAAGATATATTGGCAGGTTACGTTTTTGATTAATTCTATTATCACTTTGACTACTTCGACAATTAAATAATTCATAAAGTACCGAATGTATAATTGTTAAATCACTATCGTTTAATTTTTTGTTGTTGTTAATTTCTAATTTTAATTTACTATCATTTTTATCTCTAAAATTTAAATTATTTTCATCTATTATAGTTAATAAATTAATTAAATTTTCATCATTAAATTGTTCATACATCCAAGGATATTTAGAAACTAATAAATGAAATAAAATGTAATCATAAGTGTTAATATTTTCTAATTTTTCTAAAATCTGAATATTAAAAACAAGTTTATTATAGAATTTTTTTACAGCTCTTTGGGAATCAAAAAAGAAACTAGGCGTTATTGTCTTTCTTCTTGTACAAAATTCTGGGTTTTTACTATCACAGAATGATGCAGGGAAAGAAGAGCTTGGTTCTGAGAAAAAAATACTTTGATAATAAATATTATTATTTGAAGAATAATCATCAGCTTCTTTATAATCTAATGTTTTAACTATCTCATTTATTATTTCTAGAGATAAAATATTTTCCTTTATATCTTTTATATAAATTATAAGTTCTGAAAGAAAGCTTTTTTCATTTTGAACGGGTAAATTTATTTCTAGGTTAAAAATTTTATTTAAAAAACCGCTGTCTAGTTCTCCTTTTTGTTCTAAATAATCTCTGTCTACTCCACAGATAAATATCATGTTATTGAAATTTGCTACATTTCTTAATATCCTAAGAGTTTCATCTATTTCCTGTTTATTAAGTCTGTCTAAATCATCTACAAATACGATTATTTGTCTTGTTGTATTTTTTATTATTTTACCAATTTCAGTGTAAAAATCTGTTGTTGATTGTTTAGAAGATAGCGTATCAGATATTAATTTGACACTTTTTATATAGCTATTATTGTTGATACTTAAAAGGCTATTTACATATTGATTTATTGTAGGAGTTGCATTTCCATTATATTTAGATAATTCTTTATTTAATTGACTAAAAAAATTGGTTATAATCGATTTTTCATCATGATGTTTCCAAGCGTTAAAATCAAAAGTGATTATCTTTTTATTTTTTTCTGTAATTTTATTTTTAAATCGATTTATAAAAGTAGTTTTTCCTTTTCCCCATTTTGCATTTATTCCTATGATAAAGGCAACTTCTGGATAAAAACCATCAATAGTAGTTATTAATTTATCGACAACTTTTTCATTATTAATACTAATTTCTCCATTTAAAGGTAAATCTTCTTTTAAATAACTTGATGGTGATTTATCTGTCTTTATAAAGTTATTCCTAATAAAAAGAATACTAGTAAATATCAGCAGTAAAAGAATGATGTCAGAATAATAAATTTCAAATTTGTTTAACCACTGATTAAAAGGAATGTCGTTTATAATATGAAAAGACAAATTTTTAGAAGGTCTTAAAGATATATAATAAATACTACTAACGCATATAATCCAAAAATTCCAATCTTTAGAAAGTTTATAATTTTTTATTAAATACTTGATTAGTGTAATTATAAAAACAACTATAAATGTTAGGTATATCTTGTTAAATGTTGATTTGTTTTCATCAAAATCAGCTATACCTATATTTCCCCCTAAAAACATTGAAATTTGTTTTGAAAATAAGACTGATATCAACACGAAAATTAATCCTAAAAAAAAACTGTTTTTATTTTTATGGTAATAATTATATAAACTTTTATAGCATTTTTTAATCATAAATATTAATTTTTTAATCAAGTTTATAGCAATGTAAATAGTTAGCAATATAAGTTATGCTTTTGATAAAACGTTAGTACCTTTGAAGCTTAATTTATCTTCAATAAAAAATCGTTTTACATTACTTTAACAATTCAATTCCTAAATGAACAATTCAACGAATAAGATTAATAATAGTAAAAAACCAAAAACCTCAAAAACTCCTTGGGCAACGAAAGATGCGATGCGTCAGGTTTATGAATTAAATTTATGGGGAAGTAACAATACAGATTTTTATTCGGGAGCGGGTTCACATGAAACTGAAATTGTAACACCTTATTTATCGGCGGTAAGTTCATTTTTAACATCTTTTGAAACGCCTTTAACGGTTTGCGATTTAGGCTGTGGCGATTTCAATATCGGAAAAGAATTGGTGAAATATACAAAGCAATATATTGCGGTAGATATTGTGCCAGAACTGATAACATATAATACAGAAAAATTCAAAAATATAAATGTAACCTTTCAAACTTTGGATATTGCAAAAGATGCCTTACCAACTGCCGATTGCGTAATTATAAGGCAAGTTTTACAGCATTTATCGAACGATGAGGTTCAAAATGTAGTGAATAAATTAAGTAATTATAAATATGTTATTCTAACCGAACATTTGCCAAATGGCGAATTTATTCCGAATAAAGATATTATTTCAGGACAAGGAATCAGGTTGAAAAAACAAAGCGGATTAGATATTTTAAAAGCTCCTTTTAATTTCAATATAAAAACAGCAAAACAATTAGTTGCTGTTGCTATTAATGGTGTAAATCATCAAAATAATAAATTTAATAAAGGCGTTATTGTAACCACGCTTTACACTATTTTTTAAGATAGCATAAACTACAACCGTATGAATAATTTTAATTTGCGTATTTGTCATCAATGTAAAGGTGAAGGTAAAAAGCCTAGAAGAGTCAATAAAAGAATCAATAAAAATAATAAAACAGCTTTTTTAGAAAAAAAACCGAAAATAACCTATTATAAATGCAAAAATTGTGATGGTTCAGGATTGATAAAAATTATAAAAACGGATACTTCTAGTATTCAAAATGATGAAAATAAAAATAAAGTAGCTGAGAATTATCCTCATATTGCAATTATTGGAGGCGGTATCGGAGGTGTTGCTTTGGCGGTTGCTTGTTTACATCGAAAGATTCCTTTTACACTTTATGAACGCGATCATAATTTTGATGCACGTTCGCAAGGCTACGGATTAACTTTGCAACAAGCCAGCAAGGCAATGGAAAGTTTTGGGATTTTCAAATTGAAAAAAGGTGTTATTTCCACAAAACATATAGTGCATACTTCTGATGGAAAAATAATTGGCGAATGGGGTATGCGAAAATGGGTATCACCAACAATATCAAAAGCATCAAAACAAACATCAAAACGAACGAATATTCACATTGCACGACAATCTTTACGTTTTGAACTCCTTGAACAATTAGGTGATACGAAAGCCATAAAATGGGGACATCAATTGATTGGTTTTAAAGAAAATAATCATCAAAATAACGATGATAAAAAGAATAAAGCCATTACCTTGGATTTTCAAGTTGATGGAAAAACAGATGAAATACACAACGCAACTGCTGATATTGTGGTGGGTGCTGATGGTATCCGAAGTACTGTACGTCGTTTATTATTTGAAAATAGGGAGCAAAAAAATCCACCTTTACGATATTTAGGCTGTATCGTGATATTAGGAATTTGTCCTTTAGATGCTTTAAATGGTTTGGAAAATTCATTATTAGATTCTCAAACGGTATTTCAAACCGCGAATGGAAATGAGCGTATGTATATGATGCCATACGATTCGAGTTCGGTAATGTGGCAATTAAGTTTTCCTATTTCAGAAGAAAAAGCTAAAGAATTAAGTAAGAAAGGAGCAAAGGCATTAAAAGAAAAAGCTTGTCGTAGAACTCCATGGCACACACCGATTCCAGAAATTTTAAACGCTACTTTAGAGGCTCAAATCTCTGGATATCCTGTGTATGATAGAGCGTTACTTTCTTTAGATTTTATGAAAGAAGCCAAAGAAATAACACTTCTTGGTGATGCCGCACATCCAATGAGTCCGTTTAAAGGACAAGGAGCAAACCAAGCATTATTAGACGCATTGTTGTTGGCACGTATGATTTCAAAAAAATGTGGATATTTCTCGAAATGGCGAACATTGGGCATTCGAGAAACGGTATTAACCGATTTTGAAACCCAAATGTTAGCAAGAAGTGCTTCTAAAGTAAAAGGTTCTGCTGATGCTGTAAAAATTTTACATTCTGATACCGTACTTCAACAAGCAAATCGAACACGAGGAAGCGATTTAAAATAGTATTTATTTTAAAAACATTTTCGATACTTTTTCAGCTTTTTTAGTTGTTGAATAATCGTAAAAACCTTCTCCAGATTTCACACCTAATTTTCCTGCATTTACCATATTTACTAATAATGGACACGGTGCATATTTAGGATTTTTAAAACCATCATAAAGCACCTTTAAAATAGCTAAACAAACATCCAAACCAATAAAATCAGCAAGTTGTAAAGGACCCATTGGGTGTGCCATTCCTAATTTCATAACGGTATCAATTTCAGTAACACCAGCAACGCCATTATATAATGTTTCGATGGATTCGTTAAGCATCGGCATTAAAATACGATTTGCCACAAAACCTGGATAATCATTTACTTCAACAGGCGTTTTACCTATTTTTTTCGCTAAATCAACCGTGAAATTCATAACAGCATCCGCCGTATTATATCCTTTGATGATTTCTACCAATTTCATAATTGGCACAGGATTCATAAAATGCATGCCAATAACTTTTTCAGGTCTGTTGGTCGCTCCTGCAATTTGTGTGATCGAAATAGAAGAAGTATTCGTCGCTAAAATCGTTTTTTCAGGACAAAGAGCATCTAATTCTTTAAATATTTTTAATTTTAAGGATAGGTTTTCGCTCGCAGCTTCTACCACTAAATCAGCATTTTGAACGCCTTTTTCAATAGAAGTATGTGTCGAAATATTCTCTAAGGTATTTTTTTTAGCTTCTTCGGATATTTTTTCTTTGATAAGCATTCTGTCTAAATTCTTGGTAATAGTTACCATGGCTTTGTCGAGTGCGTTTTGAGAAATATCAATTAAAGAGACCGAATAACCGAATTGTGCAAAAGTATGTGCAATACCATTTCCCATAGTTCCAGCTCCTATTACAGCAATGTTTTTCATGTTTTTTTTGATAATTAGGTTAATTTTTGAGTGTTTTTTGATGGTATTTTTAGTTATGAAAACAATCAATAATCATGTGAGCAACACGCAATGCTTCTGTTCCTTGAGCTAGTGATACAACGGGAATTGTATCGTTATTAATTGCATTGGCAAAGGATTCTAATTCGTCTAAAATAGCATTATTTTCAACCACGGTAGGATTATCAAAATAAATTTGTTTTTTCACGCCTTCGGCATTTTGCAAAATCATGGCAAATTCGTCAGGACTTTCAGGAACATTTTTCATTTTTACTACTTCGGATTTTTTCTCTAAAAAATCAACAGAAATATAGGCATCTTTTTGAAAAAAACGACTTTTACGCATGTTTTTCATCGAAATTCTACTCGATGTTAAATTAGCAACACAGCCATTTTCAAATTCAATACGTGCATTGGCAATATCTGGCGTATCAGAAATTACAGCAACACCGCTTGCGTGTACATTTTTTACTTTTGATTTCACTACGGATAAAATAATATCAATATCATGAATCATTAAATCTAAGACTACAGGCACATCTGTTCCTCGAGGATTAAATTCTGCTAATCGATGTGTTTCGATAAACATTGGTGTATCAATCATATTTTTAACGGCCATAAAAGAAGGGTTAAAACGCTCTACATGACCAACTTGTCCTTTTACATGATGTTGACTCGCTAATGTTCGAATTGCTTCTGCTTCTAAAACGGTATTGGTTATCGGTTTTTCAATAAAAATATGTTTTCCTTGTTCGATAGCTTGTTTGGCACATTCAAAATGAGATAATGTTGGCGTTACAATATCAATAACATCAACGGCTTTTATTAAATCATCAATAGAATCAAATAATTTATAACCAAATTCATTGGCTATTTTTTGAGCATTTTCAGTAAAAGGATCGTAAAACCCGACCAATTCGTATTTTTCAGATTGTTCTAATAAACGTAAGTGAATTTTCCCTAAATGACCTGCACCTAAAACTCCAGCTTTTAACATAATATGTTTAATTTTTTATTTAAAATTTATTAATTTTACCAGTAATTTCATGGTTATTTTTAACGTTTTTAACTAAAATTTCAAATAAATAGCAACTAAAATTTCAAGAGAAAACATCTTTAAATAACCGTGTTTTTAACCTTATAATTGCTTCGGATATCACCAAAAAAGCAATGCAAACAAAGATACAATTTTATACATATTTATTACTACTTTTGATTTTTTGAAATTAAATTATTACAGACAATTAATTTGAAGTAGTAGTATACGATTTTTTCACTTGAAAAACAGTATTAGTTATTTGTTTTTCAGTGTTTTGTATACGTGCTATTTTTGTTTTTTTAATTATTAAGTTAAAATTGTCAAATTAAAATTATCACAGTAGATTACAATTAATGAGAGATACTACAAAGCATCAAGGACTTCGAAATAAGTTAGCAATTGTTTTACAATCAAAAGGTATTGTTGATGAAAAGGTGTTAAATGCGGTTCGTAAAATCCCAAGACACTTATTTATTGATAGTAGTTTTGAAGCGCACGCTTATCAAGATAAAGCATTTCCTATTACAGCAAATCAAACAATTTCGCATCCGTATACGGTAGCGTTTCAATCGCAGGTTTTAGAGGTAAAAGCAGGAGAAAAAGTACTTGAAATCGGAACAGGTTCAGGATATCAAACAGCGGTTTTGTTAGAATTAAAAGCTAAAGTATATTCTATTGAGCGTCAGCACGAATTGTTTAAAAAAACATCGTTATTTTTACCCAAAATAGGATATCGACCAAAACGTTTTATTTTTGGTGATGGTTATATTGGTTTATCCGAAGAAGCTCCTTTTGATAAAATTATTGTAACCGCAGGTGCGCCTTTTGTGCCAAAACCGTTGTTAAGTCAATTAAAAGTAGGAGGGAAATTACTGATTCCCGTAGGTGATAAAGAGCAAATAATGACGTTATTTATTCGGAAATCGGCAAAAGAATTTGAAAAACACGAATTAGGGGATTTTAAATTTGTACCGATGTTACAAAAGAAAAATTAACAAATCTACTTTTAGTTAGCAGATTTATTAATTTTTAAGTTGATTTTTTGAATATCAAACGATATTATCATTTTGATTATTCTGTAATTATGCTTGCATCAGCAACCATAATTGCTGATGTAATTTCAGCTTTTTCTAGTTGATATTTTTTTTGATATTGTTTTGTTGTTGGTTCATTTTTGGCTAAACCACAAGGGCTTGTACTTCCGCAAGAAGAAAAACCGATAAGACTAAGCGTGCAAATGGTAATAACTATTGTTTTTTTCATTTTGTTTGGTTTAAAAATCAAATATACATATTTCTGATTAATTCACTAGAATCTATTGTTGAATCAATAACGCTAAAACCGACCATTTTATTTTGTATGTTGGTTATTAAGTCTTCAGATATCGGTTCGCCGTCATTCCATTGCGTTATTGATAACCATTCTTGAATGTCTTCCAATTGCTGTTCATATCTGATTGCTAGTGTTTTATCGATGTTTGGTGTTTCTTTAAAATCAGCAGTACAGGTATTAATGGTTTTTAATACTTTTTGTACGGCTTCAAAATGATGTTCCAAAACTTCGTTCCTAACCGCTACCACAAAACAAGGCCAAGGAGTTGGGCAATCTCCTAAGCGTCTAAAAGTCTGATTATCAACTAAAGGTTTTGTTGTAAAATGTTCCCACATAAAATAATCGGCAGTTCCGTTTGTTAAAGCATCGATTCCACCTTGCAAATCACCGACTACTTTAAATTTTAATTGATCGATATCCCAACCATTATTATGAGCATTTACAATTGCCATCAAGTGTGATCCAGAACCAAAACGGCTTATGGCTACGGTAGCATTTTTTAGGTCTTCTATTTTTTTAAAAGATGATTTTTTTCCTACATGAATCCCCCAAATTAACGGACTTTTTACAAATGTCTGTGTTATTTTAGATGGATTTCCATTGATAATATCTTTAATAATTCCTTCGGTAAGTACAATGGCAATATCTACTTCACCAGCACGTAATGCTTTGCACATTGCACCTGTACCACCAGGGAAATCCTGCCAACGTAAGTTGATATCTTGTTTGGTATATTCTTTGTTTTTTAAGGTGGTGTACCATGGATAATTAAAATGTTCAGGAACACCACCTACTTTTAAATTTGTCATTTATTGATTTATTGAACTAATTTATTTAATGTATATATTATTAAATCGGCTGTAATTTTTTCGGGATTTTCACTAAAATCACCTGTTGCTCTGTTTGCGATAATGGCATTCATAGAAACGGCGTTATGTCCTAGTAATTTTGATAATCCATAAATAGCAGAAGTTTCCATTTCTAAATTGGTAATTCTATTATTTTGATATTCAAAACTATCTATTTTATTATTTAGAGTTGCATCTTGTAATGGCAATCGTAATACACGTCCTTGAGGTCCGTAAAAACCGCCTGCTGTAGCTGTGATTCCTTTATAAACTCTAGTAGAGTGTATGTTTGAAGTTATGCCTGAATTTATTTCTGAAGTTATTTTTGATGATAATTTATCTTCTAAAAATGTACTATTAGCAATAATTATTGGACTTGCTTTTTCGGTATTCCAATTGGTGTGTTTTACGAAAGCGTTTTCTATTTCTGGATGAGAAATTGCTGTTATTTGATACGAATGTAACATTCCATTTAAATCTAAAGCGTGTGTGCTTAGTAGAAAACTATTTACAGGAATATCAGCTTGTAAAGAACCAGAAGTTCCGATACGGGTAATATTTAACTGTGTATGTGTCTTTTTTACGTGGCGTGTTTTTAAATCGATATTTACCAAAGCGTCTAATTCGTTTAAAACAATATCAATATTATCAGGACCAATTCCTGTTGAGATTACGGTAAGTCGTTTACCTTTATAAGTTCCTGTAGTTGTTTTAAATTCTCTTTTTTGTGTGGTAAACTCAATCGTATCAAAATGTTGTGTAACTTTATCAACACGATTTTGGTCTCCTACAAAAATAATATCGGTAGCAATATGTGTTGGTTTTAAATTTAAATGATAAATACTTCCATCAGCATTTAAAATAAGTTCAGAGTTTTGTATGTTCATTAACTATTTTAGTTTTAGCGCCACCAAGATAAGAAAAATCAACAGGTAATATTGCATAATAGTTATTTAGATTGATGCTTAATTTTAAGTGCTTCTTTAATTGAGTTTGATATACTTTCAAAAATATACTTTCAAAAAAAATAGAACTGCGATTAACAGTTCTATTTTTATTATTTTTTTAGATGATTTAAAATATATTCTTAAAATTCAGGAATTATATTTTTTCATCTAAGTTTGGGTTTCCTTTTTCAGGATTATAATAATATTGAATTACATAATCAATGGTTTCTTTTTTATCAAAATCAGTATTTGTTCTTTTAATTGATTTGATTGCCATTTTTGCAAAATGTCCGTCATGTGTTTTGAATATAAAAACGATTGGTTTTAAGAGTAAAACATCACGATTTTGTGAAGAACGATAATACCAAGTTTTACGAGAATCTCCAGAAAAATTTCTAGGCAACCAGTTTATAGCGGCTATATAGTTTTCGTAACCTCTATTTAAAGCGTCTTGTTGATATATATGGTCAGGTAACCCAAGAGCAGAAGTACGAGTTTCAAATTCATCTTCTTGCACTGAAACAGCTACATCCTTACTTCTTTTAGGTTCATTTTCTAGTCCTATTTTTTCGCCACCTTCGTATTTTGAAAGTCCATTTACTAGAAAAACACGTCCTCTTATGGCAAAATCCCAAGCATCACTAGTTGGTTCTAAAGCACCTTCTTTAAAGCTAAATTTATGAAAATCACCAGTTTGTTTATCTGTGATTGTTTGGTCTCCAAGGGCAGTTGTAGTAACTTGAAGTGTCTTTGTGTTTGTTTTAGGTAATTTTTCTTCGTCTTTATCGGAACATCCTGTAAGGGTAAGTGTGGTTAAAAAAAGTGCTAAAAAAGTTTTTGATAATAGCATTGTAATTTTTTTCATGATTGTTATTTTATGATTGAAATTTATATATAGATTTTTAATTAAGTTTTTTGTTTCCTGCAACAGGATTTAAAAAATATTTGAAGGTATAATACGGGTATTTATGCTCAAGAACTTCTTTCATTGTTCCAGAAGTATCTCCGTTTTTATAAAGGTCTTCGATTTTTAATTTTACATAATGTCCATTTTTTGTTTTAATCAGTAAAGTTTGGTTCTTTTTTACTCTAAGCGTGTGGTCATCGTGCATTTCGTATGGGTCGAACATTCCTTTTCCAAAATCATCAATTGCCGTTTTTCCAATACCGTCTTGTTTAAAAATAGCATCGCTAGGAACGACAGTTATATTTTCATAATCATCTTTAATAATAGCCGCTGACGCATTTTTTGTTCGCATAGGTTCTAAGACGCCACCAGAGGTATATCCTTGTGTCCATTCTCCGCCATTGATGATGATAATTCTACTTGCAAAGGCAATATCCCAAGAATCATCGGTTACATATGTTGCTTTTTCAAGATTAAATTTGGTGTATACATAATCACCTTTTTCATTTTTAGGAGAAGTAAACATATTTTTAACATGTACGATATTTCCTTCTTTTGTTATCGTGGTAAATTCGGGAACTCGCGAGTCTAAAAATGTTTTTTCTTTTTCATTCTGATTTTCATCTTCCTCATTTTTGTTACAGGATAAATTCAGTATGCTAACTAAAAGCGGTACTAAAAGATACTTTAATTTCATCTTATATTTATTTAGATTAATTATATTATATTTGCAAATGTATTTAATTTAACATAAAATAAAAGGAAATAAAGAAAATAAAATAATAATGAATAATAACTGTTTTTTTAATTTTAAGATCATATTACTTATTAGTTTGGCTATTTTTTATTCCTGTAATAAAAAGGAAGAATTGGTTAAAATCCCTAAAAAAGATGATTATAAGAATTTATTATCCGAAGCAAACAAAATTTTTTCGCCATTGCCAGCAAATGGTTATGTTACATTTAATGAGCTTACTGATGAAAAAATATCTTTAGGAAAACTATTATTTGAAGAAAAAAGATTATCAAAAGATAATACGATTAGTTGTGCATCCTGTCATGATTTAGATAATTTTGGTGCTGATACCGAAGCTGTATCAAAAGGAGTTGCTGGAAAAACAGGAACTCGAAATGCGCCTACGGTATTTAATTCGAGTTTGCATATTGCTCAATTTTGGGACGGACGGGCAAAAACCGTAGAAGAACAAGCAGGAATGCCAATTTTAAATCCTGTAGAAATGGCAATGGAAAGCGAACAAGCCGTTGTTGATAAAATCAGTAAAATTGAAAAATATCAACAATTATTTAAAAAAGCGTATCCAAATCAAGCGAATCCAATAAATTTTGATAATTTAACAAAAGCCATTGGCGCTTTTGAGCGAACGCTATTAATGCCTTCAAAATTTGACGAATATTTAAAAGGAAATCAACAGGCGTTAAATCAGCAAGAGAAAAAAGGCTTGTTTATTTTTATGTCTCGAAATTGTATTTCTTGCCATGATGGTCCGTTAGTTGGTGGTAGTAAAATCCGAAATTTCGGTAGTGATATAAGACCTTACTGGGAACATACTAAAAGTAAAATAATCGATAAAGGGGTGTTTTCAATAACGAATAAACCGATTGATTTATATGCTTTTAAAGTACCA
Source organism: Tenacibaculum piscium (assembly GCF_021390755.1). Taxonomy (NCBI): domain Bacteria; kingdom Pseudomonadati; phylum Bacteroidota; class Flavobacteriia; order Flavobacteriales; family Flavobacteriaceae; genus Tenacibaculum; species Tenacibaculum piscium. Next base: position 325,095 of record NZ_JAJGWR010000004.1, read on the forward strand.
TCGTTACGAAATGTGGCAAAAACAGCGCCTTATTTTCACGATGGAAGTGTTGCTAAATTAGAAAATGCTATCAGAATAATGGGAAAAGTTCAGTTAGATAAAAAGTTAGAAGAAGCTGATATTAAGAGTATCAAATTATTTTTAGAAACACTTACGTCTTATAAAAAGAGTTAGTATTTTTCACCGCTAGCGCAAGAATCTTGCTTGTACCGTTATAACAAAACAGCTTAATCTAAAATATTTTCAGATACGGTACGAGCGTGACGCTCGCACTAGCAACTAAAATTTTAAAACTTAAATTAAAAGATACTTAGAGCCTGTTTAAATTTCATCTGAAAAAAATATAGTGGCAAAAAATGACGGCAAGGGGTTAAAACCCCTTGTTAAAAGGAGCTAAAATTACAAAAAAAGTTAAAAACTGTTGCAAATCAGGATGAGAAACTGAAATAAATTCAGTTTGACGCATTTTTATTTTTAAAACAAGGGGTTTTAAGACCGCTAGCGCAAGCATCTTGCTTGTGCCGTTATAAGTAAAATAGCTTAATCTAAAATAAATTCACATACGGTACGAGCGTAAGGCTCCTACTAGCAACTAGTTTAAATATGACAGATTTGATTAAATTCGATTATATCAAAAATAAAAAAAGTGTTAGAATTGATAAATTCTAACACTTTTTTTATGATTTAGATTAGCCTCCAACACGTTTTACGTTAAAGCCTTTATCTTTTAAAATTTGCATGATTTTATCACGATAATCACCTTGAATAATTATTTTATCATCCTTAAAACTACCTCCAACACTAAGTTTGGTTTTAATTTCTTTGGCTAATTTTTTAAAATCTTCGGTAGCGCCCGTGTAGCCATCTAAAATAGTAGTTGGTTTTCCTTTGCGTTTTTCATACTTACAAAGTATCGGGTCATCTTGTAGCCAAATTGCTGACTTTTTTTCAACCTTTACCTCACTTTCTTGATGATCGGGAAATAAGTTTTTTAATTGATCTTTAAAATCCATGCTGTTTTATATTGTTGTTTTTTTGGCTTATTTTTTTAAGCCTAATTCACGTAGGCGTTCGTCTAAAAATTCACCAGCGGTAATATCTTCAAATTTCTTTGGATTTTCAGCATCAATACAATTTTCTAAAACATCTAATTTCATATCAGAAACAGGGTGCATAAAAAATGGAATTGAATAACGTGATGTTCCCCATAATTCTTTTGGTGGATTCGTTACTCTATGTATCGTCGATTTTAATTTATTATTACTATGACGCGATAACATATCGCCCACATTAATCATCAATTCATCAGGTTGTGCAACGGCATCAATCCAATCGCCTTTATGATTCTGAACTTGCAGTCCTTTTCCTTGCGCCCCCATTAATAAGGTAATTAAATTAATATCACCATGAGCAGCCGCTCTTTCAGCGCCTTTAGGTTCGCTTTGAATAGGAGGATAGTGGATAGGACGCAAAATACTGTTTCCATTTTTGATATACTTATCAAAATAAGTTTCTTCTAAATTCAGGTGTAACGCTAAAGAACGCAATACATATTTGGCTGTTTTTTCTAGCATTTTGTAGGTTTGTTCTCCTACTTTATTAAAATTTTCTAGTTCTTGAACCGTTACATTTTCAGGATATATGTTGGCATATTTAGAACTTGCTTCTACATATTGTCCAAAATGCCAAAATTCTTTTAAATCGCCTTCTTTTTTTCCTTTCGCACTTTCTTTTCCAAAAGAAACATAACCTCTTTGACCACCAATACCAGGAATTTCATATTTCTCTTTTACACTCGTTGGTAAATCGAAAAACTTTTTAATTTCAGCATATAAATTCGTAACTAATTCATCATCTAAAAAATGACCTTTTAAGGCTACAAATCCTATATTTTCATAAGCATTACCAATTTCATTGATAAATTTTTGCTTCTTGTTTTTATCTTCGGATAAAAAGTCGGTTAAATTTACGCTCGGAATTTTATTCATTATTAAATATCTTAAAAGTGTTAATAAGTTTTATCATTAAAAGCTGTAAAGTTAGTAAAATCAAGCGTACATCGTGAAATTACTTATTAACAAAAGGAATTAAATAGGATATTGTATAATTGAATCCAAAACCTGTATTGCTTTCAAAAACACGATTAAAACCAGGAGCATAGAGTGTTTTAAAGTTTTTCTGATCATCTACACTCATCATTATTTTATAAGAAAACCCTGCGCTTAAAAATAGATTTTTAAAAGTTTCTACCTTAATTCCTAATTGAATTTCTGTCCAATGAGCTGTAAGTCCAGTTTCGGTAACAGGAGTTTTTATTGTATTTGATGCAAAATAATTAGTACCAACATTTGTTTTATAATTATTCAAGGTTTGGTCGAAACTTGCAAAACCATATCGAAAACCAACATAAATTTCGTTGTTCATATCCAGCCAATTTTTATAGGCATTGTAATTTGCACCAAGTCGTATGAAGTTTCCTTTTGAGGTTGATTTGGTAAAATCTTCGAAAGTTATTTCTTCTTCATAGCCTATTTCAGTGGCGATATACCAATTTTTATAAATTCGATAATCGCCGACTAATTCGAGTCCGCTATAACTTTTATCAAAAATGGCTAGGGCAGGTTTGCTGATATCGATTCCTAAACGCAAGCCATAGCCTGTTTTATAAGATATGGAATCGGTTTTATTTTCGTCTTTATTTTTTTGATTATTTATAATTTCTGTATTCGCTTTTAATCTTTTTTGAGATGTTTTTTGAGAAAAACTATTTAGAGAAAAAAACAAGAAGCAAGAACTAAGAATACACTTAAAAATATATTTGTACATGTGCTTTTTTTTGATTGTCAATAGTCGTTATTTTAGACGTTGATATATTATCAATCCAACCTGTATGCGTTAATTTCACATCATTAAAGATAACTTTATAGCCACATGAACGAGAAACATAAACTTCTTCGGGCTTATAGTTTATAGTTAGTGTTGCTGTTTTATTATTGATACTTAAATTATCGGTCGCATTCATTTTTAACGTATAAACAGTTTGGTTATCCAAACTGTTTAACGGAATATTTATAGAATCGGTATTTTGATTGACAAAAAGACTGTCTTTATTTTGTGCTATTATTGAAAAACGAGTAACTTTCTTTTTTTCAGAAGTATTTTCTTTATCATAAAAGCGAAGCACTAAATTGGGCGTTACGGGATTTTCTACACAAAAATCATCTTTTTCACAAGAGGATAGTCCGATAAAAAAACTCCCTAAAACAAGACACGTAAATATATATTTTTTCATTGAAAAAAGTTTCTTATAAATTATTTTTCGAATAAAACAACGGTTTCGATATGTGCTGTATGTGGAAACTGATCGACTAAACTAATCTTTTTTAGTTTATAACCAGCGTTCATTAATTCTTCTGTATCACGTGCTTGTGTTGCAGGATTACAAGAAACATAGACCATTCTATCGGCATTTAATCGGATGATTTTACGCAATGTTTTTGGCGCAATACCAGCACGAGCAGGATCTAAAATAATGGTTTTAATTTTATTTTGATATTGAGGATGTTCATATAAAAACTTACCAACATCGGCGGCATAAAACTGTAAACCTTCAATTTTATTTCGTTTGGCATTTTCTTTGGCATCTTCAATTGCAGAGGCGACAATATCAACTCCAACTATTTTAGCATTTTCACTTCTTGACGCTAAAATTTGTCCGATAGTTCCTGTTCCACAGAATAAATCCATCACGACAGTATTATCAACAGCTTCTTTATTTTCTAAAGCGTAATCAACGACTTTGGTGTATAATTTTTCTGCGGATTTAGGATTTGTTTGAAAAAAGCTTTTCATGCTAATTTCAAAATTTAAACCTAATAATTCTTCCACAATTTTATCTTTCCCTGTAACAAGTTCGATACTTCCTGAGGTTGCAATGGTTCTATCACCAACTTCATCGTTAATTGTATGTAATAATCCTGCTAAACGATCGCCAAAAATATCTTTTAATAAACTAGCAAAAGCTTGCATATCAAATTTTGGTAAATCAGGTGAAGTGGTTACTAAATTGAATAATAATTCGTTATTTTTATATGATTTACGCACTACAAAATATCGAAAGAAACCTTCTCTTTTTGGTCCGTGCCAAGGCGCTAAACCTGTTTTTTCACAATATTCACGAATTACTTTTAAGTTATCTTCAACTTGCGCATCAAATAAACCAGAATCTTTGTCTAAATTATCACCCATCCACCAAGTTCCACGGCGTTTAAATCCTAAGGTGAAAAAATCGGCATCGGTTTTGTTAACTCTATCGTATCCAATGGCTGAAAAACCATATTCCATTTTATTTCTGTAGTGAAATACGTTTGGAGAAGAGATAAATTCATCAAATAAATCTTCGATATTTTCAACTTTTCCTATTCTTTGAAATAAAGATAAGGTACTTTCTTTTTTATATTGATGTTGTAATTCAATCGGTAATTGAATGTAAGGCGCTCCAGGAATGTCTTGATAAGGCAATGTTACTTCATCTTTTGATGCTTCTAAAACATCAATTAATTTCGCTTCGGCATATTTTTTACTTGATTTGCTAATTTGTGCCTTCACCAATTGACCTGGCAAAGTATTGGGAACAAAAACAACAAAACTACCTTCTTCGGATTTTATTCGTGCGATTCCTTTTCCTCCAAAAGCGTAATCTTCAATTCTTAATTCTAAAACTTGATTCTTTCTTACAAATTTATTTCGTTCTCTACGTGGCATTGGCTGTTATTTATAGGTTTGCAAAATTATGAAAAGTTATGGATTGATTGCATAAAAAAGACTACTCATTTGAGTAGCCTTTTATATAAAACAACGAAATTCTTATTGTTTCACTTCTTGTTTTGCTTCTTTAACCATTTGTTCGTTTGCAACAATAGCAAATTCAACACGTCTATTTTTACTTCTACCTTCTAGTGTTTCGTTAGAGGCAATTGGGTCGTTAATTCCCAAACCTTTAGTTTCAAATCGACTTCCTACAAGTCCTTTACTTGTTAAGTAATTTTTTACAGCATCGGCTCTTTTTCCAGAAAGTGTTAAGTTATATTCAGCTCTACCAGTACTATCGGTGTATCCGTAAATTACGATATTTGTGTTTTTATATTCTTCAAAAACAGGAACTAATTTATCTAAATTTGCTTGTGCTGTTGGTGTTAAGCTTGATTTATTGGTGTTAAATCGAACGGCACTTTCACCTAAAGTAAGCATAATTCCTTCGCCAACTCTTTCGACATCGGCTCCAGGTAGTGCTTCTTTAATTTCACGTGCTTGTTTGTCCATTTTATTACCGATAATACCTCCCGTAACTCCACCGACAACGCCTCCTAGAACAGCTCCTAATTCTGAGTTTTTACCTTTTCCTAAATTATTTCCAAGAACTGCTCCTAAAAGCGCTCCTGCGGTAGTACCGATTACCGCTCCTTTTTGAGTATTGTTAGCATTTTTCACAGAACTACACGAAGTGAATGTGCTACCTATTAATACGACAACAGCTAAACTATAAATGATTGTTTTTTTCATGATATATCTTTTTAAATTACGTACTTATTGATGTTAAATGATTGTAATATTAGTTTCTTTGAAATGAATAAGTAATATTTTTGATACTACCAGCAACATTAATTTTATCAACTAAATCAAAACTTGTTTGTGTTAAATTATTGATGTTTAAAACAAAGCCGTTATTTACATTTTTCGCTTTATGGCTATTGATTATTTTTAATACAAAATTTCCTTCTTTGTTAATGTACCAAGTAGTTGGCGAATTAAAATCAACACAAGAAGTACTCGGATTATTAAGGCTCATTTGTCCTTTATTATTGTTTGAAATAAAGCTCCAATTACTTCCGATAAAACAGTTAGAATCAGTAATATTAAAAGAAGTCACTTTAAATAAGTTAGCACCTGTGTAATTAATTGCGCTAATAGTCCAGTTTCCTTTTAACATTTTTTCAGTTTTGTTGTCTAATTTGGTATTTACTGCTGAAGCGGTCGTTTTACAGCCAATACTCATTGAAATTGTAGCTAAAAATAGCATAAAAAATAAGGTCTTTTTCATGTTTTTCATAATTTGATTTAGATTTATAATAGTTTAAGTCGATTCGTTTTATTTTTTTATTTTTTGATGAAAAATAGTAGGCATTTATCTTCACTATAATTAAGACACTTTTACTGCTTAAAAGTCACCTAAAGATACTTAAAAAACAATTAAAACCCCAGTTTTATTTTGACAAAAAAGCACCTCGATAGAGGTGCTTTAATAATTAATTAATAGCCGTTATTCTAACTATTTTAACATTATTCTTTTTTCGCAACATCGGTTGTGTTGTGGTTTGTATTGTTGCTAAATTTATTTAATATTTTTTCCATTTGTTTACCACCAGCTTCACGACCACCTAATCCAAAAGAAAGTACTACGGTTAAGGCAACCGCACCAAGCGTTATTCCAAAAGCTAAATTGATAATATCATCAGCAATACCCATTTTACCTAAACCGATTGCTAAGAAAACCGCTAAAATAGCAACTCTTACAATACTTCCTACAAATTTATTATCATCACTTTTCATAAAGTTTTTAGAAGTGATTGTTGCAATCCAATTTCCGATCGCTAAAATAAGTAATCCGAATAAAATATTTCCAGCAAGATTTAAAACCGTATTCATAATTTCAGAAAGTTTGCTGAATTCTAATTTATCAATAGCAGTCATCACACCAAATAATACGATAAACGCATATACAATGTTTGCAATTAATTTCTCAACATTCGTTTTACCTGTAAAAGAGTCTAAATTAGCGCTTTTTAATATTTCATTAAGATTTAAACTGTCTAATAAATCTTTAATCAAATTACTTAAAAATTTACCTCCAATAACAAATATTATTAAAATTAACGTTGCTACTAATATTTTAGGAATTGCAGCGAAGAAAATCTCTAACATATTGGTTGCTGGTTGAGAAATAGAATCAACATTTAAAATATTTAAAGCGGCTATTAAAAGCGGAATAAATATAAAGATAAACACAACTTTTTTAAGAATGGTAACAATATTAATATTTTCAGGAAGGTTTAATTTTGGTGCAAATTTTTGAATTGTTCCTCCTGATAACCCAATTAATTCAGAAACAATTGTTGCTAACATATAACCGATATAACCGACAAGTCCTGCGCCTACAATGTTTGGAATAAATTGAGTAAAGCCGTTTAATAATCCTTTAATCGGTTCTAAAACGCTTGTCATTCCTAATTTATCTAGGGCAATCATAAAAACAAAAATCATAATTAAGTAGTACACTAATTTTGATATTAAATCACCAAAACTAATTTTACTATTACTTAATGTTTTATTTAAACCACTTTTATCACTTATTTTATTGATAAGAGATCTAACTAATTTTGCAACTAACCATCCTAAAATAATAATTAATAAGGCGCTAATAGGATTTCCAAAGCTACCTGTAATTTGATTGTACGTGTCTAAAATCTGATTCATTTTTTATATTTTTTAAGTTTTATTAGTTATGGTTATGACACTTGTTTAAATAAATAGTCACTATTAATTTTGATTCCTCTTTTAAAAAAAAATACTGATAAAATTAATTGAAGTTCAATTAGAGCCTTTTTAAATAATAGTTATTTAAAAAGAATCTAAAAAAGCGTCAATTTTTTTTTTAATAGGCATTTTTAAGACTAAAAAACTTAATATTTAGTAATATTGCAACACTTTTTAGGGATGATTTCTTTCCCACGCTGAATTTTCGAAATTTCTTCGAAAGGATAAAGGTGAATAGGAATAGTTTTTTTATTAATTAAAAATTATTTTTAAATGGCTGATTTACAACAAATAACTTCGCAACAAGCGATTGAATTAGAAGACAAATACGGAGCGCACAATTATCACCCGTTACCAGTAGTATTGAGTAAAGGTGAAGGTGTACATGTTTGGGATGTTGAAGGAAAAAAGTATTATGACTTTTTATCTGCTTATTCGGCAGTAAATCAAGGGCATTGTCATCCAAGAATTGTTGATGCCATGGTTAATCAAGCAAAAACATTAACGTTAACTTCTCGTGCTTTTTATAACGATATGTTAGGGAAATATGAAAAATTTGCTACAGAGCTTTTCGGTTTTGACAAATTATTACCAATGAATACAGGTGCAGAAGCCGTAGAAACAGCTTTGAAATTATGTAGAAAATGGGCTTATGAAGTAAAAGGAATCAATGAAAATGATGCTAAAATAGTTGTTTGTGAAAACAATTTCCACGGACGTACTACAACGATTATTTCTTTTTCAAATGATCCTGTAGCTCGTAAAAACTTTGGACCGTTTACGAACGGATTTATCAAAATAGAATATAACAACTTAAAAGCGTTACAAGAAGTTTTAGAAAGCGATAAAAATATTGCTGGTTTCTTAGTAGAACCAATTCAAGGAGAAGCAGGAGTATATGTTCCTTCTGAAGGATATTTAGCAGCAGCAAAAGCTTTATGTGAAAAACATAATGTATTATTTATTGCTGATGAGGTTCAAACAGGAATTGCACGTACAGGTCGTTTATTAGCAACTTGTGGAAACTGTTCTTGTGCTGATAAAAACTGTTCTGGAGAACCAGAAATTAAAGCGGATATTTTAATTTTAGGAAAAGCACTTTCAGGAGGAGCATATCCAGTATCTGCTGTGTTGGCAAATAATAACATTATGGATGTTATTAAACCAGGAAATCACGGGTCTACTTTTGGAGGGAATCCAATTGCTGCTGCTGTAGCAATGGCTGCTTTAGAAGTGGTTCAAGAAGAAAATTTAGCTGAAAACGCATACAATCTTGGTGTGATTTTTAGAGCTGAATTAGCAGAATTTGCTAAAACAACTGATTTAGTATTATCGGTAAGAGGAAAAGGGTTATTAAATGCTGTTCTAATTAACGATACTGAAGATAGTTCAACGGCTTGGGATATTTGTATGAAGTTACGTGATAACGGATTATTAGCTAAACCAACACACGGAAATATTATTCGTTTTGCACCGCCTTTAGTTATGACCGAAGCACAATTAATGGATTGTATCGCAATTATTAAGAAAACTATTTCTGAGTTTAAAAAATAAGCTTCTTATTTTTTTAATATAAAGTGAAAATAAAAAAGGAACGATTTTAATAAATCGTTCCTTTTTTTGTGAATTTTTATAAAATATTATTTTGATTTTTATTGATTCTGATGCTCTAAGAGCCTGTTTAAAAATTAAATAAACTGTCAGTTCGAGTGATTTTTTTCCTTCAAAAAAATTGTATCGAGAACTTTTTTAGTATAAGAGCCTGTTTAAATTTTATTCCAAAAATTTTTGTAACATCAAAATAGTATGGCAAGGGGTTAAAACCCCTTGTTTTAAAATAAAAATGCGTCAAACTGAATTTATTTCAGTTTCTCATCTTAATTTGCCGTAGTTTTTAGCTTTTTTTGTGATTTTAGCTCTTTTTAACAACTTTTTAACAAGGGGTTTTAACCCCTTGCCGTCATTTTTTGCCACTATATTTTTTTCAGAGAAATTTAAACAGGCTCTAAAATTGATTAATATAAAAGAATTCAAATTCTCGATACAATTTTAATTCCTTTTAGTCATTAAAATCACTCGAATTGACAAGAATCATAAAAAAAAAGGGAATAACCGTGGAAAATCAGGATGCGAAACTGAAATAAATTCAGTTTGACGGATTCGATTTTCTGTTTCATGCTATAAAACTTTTTTTTGATGAAATTTAAACAGGCTCTAAAAGTTCTCGATACAATTTTTTGATATAAAAACAGACCTAAATATTTGACCGCTTATTTCTGAATTGTAGTTAAAATAATATTGAAATAAATAGTTATAACCAAAACTTAGTAAATAGACCTAGCCCCGATTGAAGCAATTGTTTGAGCTCCTTTTTTTTGATTTTTCTTCAAAAAAAAGAGCGAGTGCGGAAAGCGGGAAATAGCTTCAAAAAAAAAGTATAATTTATTTTTTCATTTCATGAATTTGTAAATGCTTCTTTAAAATACCTGATGGTGTGTTTTTTGTTTCATCAAAAATTCGAGTGTCACCAAATAAAATAAAACTCTCTTTTGCTCTGGAAACCGCTACATTTAACATATTCGGCTTGTTATCTTTTTCGAAAAATAACGTTCCTTCATCTAAATTTGTATACACCGAACTGAATAAAATAATGCTACGTTCCGCACCTTGCAACGCATGAACCGTTCCTAATTTTATCTTATTGACATTAAAACCCGCTTGGGTTAAGGCTTTTGATAATTCCCCTTTTTGACTCGAAAAGGGCGTAATAATCCCTAAAATATGTTCAATATCAACAACATTATACGCCTCTTGAATTTGCTCTTTATGTTGTTGTAACCACGTAATAATCGCTTTTACTTCACTGATATTATAACGACTGTTGAATTTTTGCTCGCTAACTCCCTCAATATGATATGCCATCATCGAAGGGAAAATTTGATGCTCTTTTGCGACACCTTTCATCGGTTTTAAAATACCGTTGTAGGCGAGTTCATTACAGAAATTAATAATTTCATCGTTGCATCTTCGGTGTTCTAACAAGACCAATCCTCGCTCTTTTTGATCTTGTTCTGCTAAAAAGGTTTCAAATTCACACGCATTTTGAGCCATCTTCATAATACTTCCGCTAGAGGCTAAAAAACCGATTTCATTCAAATAAATTTCCTCTTTTTTATTATTTTCTTTTTCATGAAGAAGATGTAAATTCGATAAATTACCAATATCAATTTTTCTTGGAATAGCCCAAATTGGTTCGATTTGTTTTAAATCACCAATAACAAACGCCTTTTTTGTTAGCGAAAAGACAGGAATACTAACTTCGGGCGTTACTTGACCTGCTTCATCAATAATTAAAAAATCTAAAAAATTATAGAGTGGAAGATACTCGAAAATCGGCTTTCCATACTCGTCTTCTCCCATAAATTGACTGTATAAAAAATGACTCGGTGCCATGTAAAATGTCGCTACAAAACAAGGCGTTAGCATCGCTCTGCGTTTCCATTTGTTTTTAATCGCATTTTCTCCCGTGCCTTTTTCTGTATCATTTTTAAGAGCGTCTTTTGTAGCAACCAACCAACGTGCTTCCCAATAATGAACCGAAAATAAAAATGCTTTATGACGCAATTCCATGTCTAATTCATCATAAAAAAAACGTGCAGAATTATCGTTTGAATTTATTTTTTCATACTCATTTTCCCACATTTTTGCTTCAGAAATAACAGGGAAACCGCTAATTTTATTTTCTGATTTCCAGTTTTTTAATTTTAAATTAGCCTGTAAAGCAAGGTTTAAATTTCCAATACATTCTTTGATAAAGAAAACAGTTTTATCATAATCGTTACTTGTTTCTTCGGATATTTTAAAAATAACTTCAGATGTAGTAGCTGTATTATTAGCGATAGAAATACTGTTCTCAATTTTAAAATATTGAATTATTTTAGCAGCAAAATTATTTTTATTTATAGTTGATTTTAGACGTGTTATTACCGTACGCCATTCTTTTAATTTTGAAATTTTAAACGCATCTTTTTGAATAAAATCCGCTTTATTTACTAGAATCGTATTGATGAAATTAATACTATTTATATAATCTTTTGAAAAATTAACGCCGTCGATTAACGTATTCTGAATCGTGATAATTTCATCTTGTAAATCATTGCAAACATCTTCGAGAGAGTTTGTTTCTGTATCAAAATAATGACAATAATTTGTTAGAAAATAATACTCGGCATCAGCAAGATAAGTATCGTTTTCTAAATCGCACAAAGTTCCTTGATGACCAAATAAATTTCCTTTTAAAAAGTTGATGTTTTTAAGTCCTTTTTCATTCTTAGAATTTGATGGAAGATACGTAGCGTATCCGTTAAAATTAGGAATCCAACGCATAGCTAAAGCATCTAACGAACTTTTTGAATTGATAAAACTATCAATAATATTGGTAACCGCCTGATTATTGTTTGAACATGCTAAAATTACGGGTGCATCTTCTCCTTTTATGGCTGATTTTACAAATTCGGTAGCAACTAAACTTTGTAACAGCGTTGTTTTTCCAGTTCCTGGAGGACCATTTACTGCCATAATCGTATTTTCTGGTGAAATCAAATAAGATAATAACGTTTTTCGTTGGCTTATCGATAATGGAAATTTATTGGACATTTGTCCTAAATGCAAGTGATTATAATTTAAGAAATCGGCATCGGTAACAGGATTTTTTCGGTTTTCAGTACTAAAAAATGGGTCAATTATTTTTGATAAAACAGGCAATGCTGTCTCTTTTGTTTCTTCATTTTTTAATAAATTTTCATACAAAAAAAGAATACTTTTCGCCGTAGAAATTTTGGAACTTACCGCAAAATAAGTGAGTTCATAATGGGTGTGGTAGTCTTGAGTTTTATAATGATTTAAAGTATTGCCCGTAATTTGTGTGAAAATTTGATGGATATATGTCCAATAGTCATCCCAAGAAATTTGCTCATCTTCGTATGTTGGTTCAGGCGTTTCAATATCTTGAGCATTTAAAATAGTGTCAATTTCTGAAAAAATAAAATCATTTTTAATATCGGCAATCGGTGTTAAATAATTGCGGACAATTAATGGAAATAATTCTTTGGGTGCTGATAATTCTCCCGAACGATTTACCGTTGCAATTATCCAAAAAGGATGAATTATACGTTTTTTTTCTGTTTGATAATCTGTTTGGTATTCTAAATTAAAAAGCGAAAATAAAACACTCGTTTGTTGAAGTTTAAACCACGTAGGATGTTCTTTTTTAGTAATTCCTTTTAAGCGATTAATGCGTCTTTCTTCGATATCTAATAGTTCATTGGCTTTTTTTGAATTGATAATTCCATTACTTAAATCAGCTGTTTTTTGATGAAATAAATTTTTAATCTTAGAAATATCAATCGCTAAATTTTCGCTATCAGATAAACTATTCTTATAATATTGTAACCAGTTTTTTTCGTCTTTCATGCCTTTTGAAAATAGCCTGCGAAATTACAGTATTTTTTATCAATATTTCTCATCAAAAAAAAGCAACCATAATGATAGGTTGCTTTTTTTAAAACTAAATTTTAGTCAATTCTATTTTTTTCTATTTTTTATTCGTTCTTTAATTCATTAATTCTTTCCATCATTAATTCGGCATCTCCTAAAGTATCCCAACCAATTTGATTCAAAAACCAAATTACATATCCGATAAAAATAATATTCAAAATCATACCAATAAGTCCTAATATTCGAGCTGTACTTGCATTTTTAACACCGTTATATTTTTCTGGATTATCATTGTCTATTTGCACGGCTTTATTACCTAGTATAATCGCTAAAATTCCCAAAGGCAATCCTATAATTCCATAACAAAAACAAGTAAGAATCGAAAAAATTCCTAATACTAACGATGTTGTAGAATTTGGTAAATTCTCTTTCATCTCTTTTTCAATACCTTTTTCCATACTTTTTTCTATCTCTTTTTCCATCTTTTAATAGTTTAAATAGTCTTTTAAATTAGTTCCTTCATTTTTATAACATAACCCAAAACAATAATAATCACATTGATTATAGCTAAAATACTAATTATTTTTTGAGCGTATCTAAAGTTAAAAAAGAAGTTGATAACAATTAATACGCCTACTAATAATAGCGTATAAATAGCTGGATACATCTTAAAAGCGGTTATAAAATCACCCTGAATAACCAATATGAAAGCACGTTGAATACCACAACCTAAACAATCAACACCGAAGAATTTTTTGTTTAGGCATGGAAACATATAATCTTCTAGATTCAAAATTTATTTGAACATATCCATTCCTGGAATATTTGGCATTCCGTCTTGAGCGGCAACGGCTAATTCATGTTCATTGATTTCTTTCGCTTTTTTTAATGCTTTATTTAACGTTAAAATTAAATAATCTTCTAACTCTTCTTTATCACTCAATAAAGATTCATCAATAGCAATTGATTTAATGTCACTATTTGCAGTAATCGTAATTTTTAAACTTCCGTTAGCGGTTTGTTCATCAATTAAAACGGTGTTTAATCTCTTTTTTGTTGCTTCTACATTTTTTTGAGCATCTTTTATTTTGCTCATCATTCCTGAAATATCTCCAAACATTTTATTGATTATTTTAAATTAAACTTTATTTTAAGCAAAAATACTATTTTAACAAGTAATTTACTCAAAACAAATAATCAAAATCAAATCAAAATTAAAATGAAAAAAATAATATCGTTTTCTATGTTTATTGCCGTCGCTATTAGTCTTATTTTTGTTGATTGCAAAACAAAAGACATGAATAAAAAGAATATAACAGCACCTATTGCTGATAAACAACCAAAAACATTAGAAATTCACGGAGATAAACGTGTCGATGATTATTTTTGGATGCGTTTAACAGATGCACAAAAAAATGCCGAAATCAAAGATGCACAAACTCAAAAAGTGTACGATTATTTGAATGCTGAAAATTCATTTTACGAGCAAGAAACAACACATACCAAGGATTTTCAAGAAGAATTATTTCAAGAAATGAAAGGGCGTATTAAAGAAGATGACAGCTCTGTTCCATATAAAAAAGATGGTTATTTTTACAGTACACGCTACGAAAAAGGACAGCAATATCCCATTTATAGCCGTAAAAAAGCCTCTTTAGAAGCCGTTGAAGAAATTATGTTTAATGTAAATAATGAAGCAAAAGGCTACGATTATTTTCAATTAGGTGGTTTAAGTATTTCTTCGGATAATAAATTAACAACCTTTGCAACCGATACGGTAAGTCGTCGTCAATATACGATTCAAATAAAAAATTTAGAAACAGGCGAAATTTATCCTGATAAAATAGAAAATACTACAGGTGGCGCAGTTTGGGCTAATGATAATAAAACAATTTTTTATACCAAAAAAGATCCTGAAACGTTACGAAGTTCACAAATTTACAAACATATTTTAGGAACTGATACGGCTGATGATGTATTAATTTTTGAAGAAAAAGATGAAACATTCGGGACTTTTATCACCAAAACAAAATCGAAAAAATACCTAGTAATGGGTTCGTATAGTACGGTTTCTAATGAATATCAAGTTTTAGAGGCTGATAATCCTAACGGAACTTTTAGAATGATTCAAGCTCGTGAGCGTGATTTAGAATATGATATCGCACATTACGAAAATCATTTTTACATCAAAACAAATAAAGACGGAGCAACGAATTTTAAGTTGATGAAAACTCCTGAAGATAAAACAACCAAAGAAAATTGGGTGGATGTAATTCCGCATAGAGAAGACACTCTATTTGAAGATTTTTCAATTTTTAAAGAGTATTTAGTCTTAGAAGAAAGAACCAACGGTTTAAATAAAATTCGTATTAAACGTTGGGATAATACCGAAGATTATTATTTACCTTTTTCGGAAGAAACCTATTCGGCAGGAGTACACGGAAATCCAGATTTTGATACTGATGTAATTCGTTATTCATATAATTCAATGACTACACCAAGTTCTGTGATTGATTTTAATATGAGAGATCAATCCAAAGAAATTAAAAAAGAACAAGAGGTTTTAGGAGGGAAGTTTGATAAAAATAATTATGTAAGCGAGCGTATTTGGGTAACAGCTCGTGATGGTAAAAAAGTGGCGTTGTCAATAGTACATCATAAAGATACGAAGCTTACCAAAGACACGCCTATTTTACAATATGCGTACGGTTCTTACGGGCATACAATTTCTGATGGATTTTCAACAACACGTTTAAGTTTGCTTGATAGAGGTTTTGTATATGCGTTGGCACACATTCGAGGAAGCGAGTATTTAGGACGCGATTGGTATGAAGACGGTAAAATGCTAACCAAGCAAAATACATTTAACGATTTTGTAGATTGTTCTAAGTATTTAATTGAGAACAATTACACGTCTTCAAAGCATTTATATGCGATGGGTGGTTCTGCGGGTGGTTTATTAATGGGAGCAATTATTAATATGAACCCTGAATTATATAACGGAATTATCGCAGCTGTGCCTTTTGTAGATGTAATTTCAACGATGTTAGATGATACGATTCCATTAACCACAGGTGAATATGACGAATGGGGAAATCCAAACGAAAAAGAATATTATGACTATATGAAATCATATTCGCCATACGATCAAGTAGCACCAAAAGCATACCCGAATATCTTAATAACCACAGGATTACACGATAGTCAAGTGCAATATTGGGAACCTGCAAAATGGATTGCAAAGCTTAGAGATATGAAAACAAACGATAATTTATTATTTCTACATACCAACATGGAAGCTGGACATGGTGGTGCTTCTGGAAGGTTTGATGCCTTAAAAGAAACCGCTGAAGAATACAGCTTCTTTTTAATGTTAGAGGATAAGTTATAAAAATATTAAAAAAATAATGATACTTTTGTAGCTAATTTAGTGCAAGCGTCATTGTAAAAATAACGAAGTAATCTGCACAAGATAAACTTTTGTTTGTTTTACAATGACGCTTTCTTATTTTAAAATAATAATGAATAGACATAAAGGAATTACCAATTCAATTTTAGATTTAATAGGGCAAACCCCTATGATAAAGCTAGATAAAATAACAAAAAACTTTTTAGGAACCTATTACGCAAAAGTAGAAGCTTTTAATCCTGGACATTCGGCTAAAGATAGAATCGCATTGCATATTATTGAAAGTGCCGAGAAAAAAGGAATCTTAAAAAAAGGAGATACCATTGTTGAAACAACTTCAGGAAATACAGGTTTTTCATTAGCAATGATTAGTGTTATCAAAGGCTATAAATGTATTTTAGCAGTGAGTGATAAATCATCACAAGATAAAATTGATATGTTAAAATCAATGGGCGCTCAGGTACATGTTTGTCCTGCAAATGTTGCACCAGATGATACTCGTTCCTATTATGAAGTTGCCAAAAGATTACATCGAGAAAATCCAGGCTCTATTTATATCAATCAATACTTCAATGAGCTAAATATAGAAGCACATTATAAAAGTACAGGTCCTGAAATTTGGAAACAAACGAAAGGAAAGGTAACACACGTGGTTATTGCAAGCGGAACTGGCGGAACGATTTCGGGTACAGGAAAGTATTTGAAAGAGAAAAATCCGAAGATAAAAGTTTTAGGAGTCGATGCCATCGGTTCTGTTTTGAAAAAATATCATGAAACAGGTGAGTTTGATGAAAATGAAATATCACCCTATAAAATTGAAGGTTTAGGAAAGAATTTAATTCCAACAGCCACTGATTTTGATGTAATTGATATCTACGAAAAAGTATCAGATAAAGATGCCGCACTTACATCAAGAGAATTAGTAAAAATAGAAGGGTTATTCTGCGGATATACTTCTGGCGCTGTTTTACAAGCGACCAAACAATATAATGAAAAAGGATATTTTGACAAAGATAGTGTTGTTGTGGTACTTTTACCTGACCACGGTTCTCGTTATATGAATAAAATTTATTCAGATACTTGGATGAAAGCACAAGGTTTTTTAGAATAATTCTTTCGTTGAGGTTTAAAAAAAGTTAAAATTAATTATTTAACACAAGCGAAAAAAGGAAGGATAGCTTATAAACTATCCTTCCTTTTTTGTTTAAAAAACAGGTATTATCAAATAAACTTAATTTGTTTTTTCAACAATATCAAATTTAACTTTATAAGTTACGCCATTCTCTGTAATGAGTACATATCCAGTATTATTAAATAATATTTTATTGTAATTTTCTGAAGAAAAAGTATTACTCATAATAGCTGTACTGTAGGTCATAAAGTTATTTATAATAATACCTCCTATACTAACTTTATCAAAATCGATAGCGCTTATTGAATCCGAAAATTTTATTTTCAATTGATTACTGAAATATTGACTACTAGGCGTGTATAAAACAGCCTCAGTAACAGTTAAAGTAGGGTGTGTTTGGTATGATTTTTCTGTAGTAAATCTAATTTCTCGATTTAATGTTTTAACAGGATGACCTACTATTTTATTGGCTATAATTTTTACGATATATTCTGTGTTAGGTGTTAAATCAGTAAAGTTATAATTAGTCCCATAAATAGCTGATAATTTTGGGTTTTGTTGCTTTCCGTTAAGGTATATGTCATAATTAATCGATGATGTATGATTAGGATAAGTTGATGGAGTCCAAGTAATATTAGCGGTAGTATTTGTAAAAGAGTCAACCATAATATCAAAATCAGAAAGATTAGGATGTACAATTGTTGTAAAAGTAATAGTCTCTTCAGTTGAAGCTCCATTATCTGAATTTGCAATCACTTTAAACGTATAGGTTTGTCCTTCATTTAAAGTTGTAAATACCCAAGAACTAGCTGTATCAGTAAGAGAATGAAATATAGTTTTATCATCTAAAATAATCGAGTAACTATAAGTAAATCCGTCTTGAACAGTTGGTGGTGTCCACTGTATCATTAACCAATGAGGATCTAAATTATCTGTATCATCATCGTCATTATTAATTACTAAAGGAAAACGAGAAGGAGGTACTCCTAATGCATTAAATCCTTTTTCTACAGTAGAAATTTTATTTTTATTACTTTTGGCTATAATTTTTACTTTATAATATTTACTAGGATTTAAATTATTTAAATTAACGGTTAAAACATCTAAATCTTCATGTTTAAGTTCGTTATTAACATATACATCATATAATATACTCGAATTATCTTCAATATTTGAAGCAGACCATGTTAGTGTAGCTTTGTTGGTCGTAATATCTGTTATTAAAAGATTAACATCAGAAGGTGTTGGATTTCTATTAGTTATAAAGTAGAATTCTTTTTCAGCAATTTCTCCTGAATTACTCGTTACCAATAGCTTTCCTGAATAACTTGTCGATTCACTTAAATTATTAAAAATCCAAGAATTAGAAGTTATATTATCCGCTATTTTTTTGTTTTCTAAGAAAATATCAAATTTTAGAGTAGATTTATCAGAGATTGATGCGCTCCAAGATAATAAAGCAGTTTCTGCTGTTATTTCATTTATTTGAGTTTCTGAAATTACAGGCAATATTACTTGATTCTCGACATCAGAAGAACAAGAAGTAATAACTAGCGCTAGTATTATTAAAAAAGAATAAAAATTTTTCATTATATTTTATATATTTGAGATGCCAAAAATAAACAACAGCATTTTAAAGTTAGCCTGAAAATTATAATTTTTATTATTAATGTAATAATATTAAAAAATAAATGTTAATCTTGTGGATTATTTATATCAAACTTATAAACTATAAAATTTATGAAGAAATTAGTCGTAGTAGTAACATTGTTTTTTTCAGCAATATCATTTGCTCAAATTGAATTTGTTGAAAAAACAAAAATAGATGTTGTTGGACAAGTCGAATATGTTTATCTGGAAAAAGTGGGGGATGAAGCATATAATTTATTTTATAAAAATGTGAATAATCCAGTGAAAGAATACGTTTCTTTTTCATTTAAAAATATCGATAATGATGCTGCTAAATTACATCAAATTATTGTTCGAGGTTTTGAAGAATCAACAGGAAGTAGGTATCAAATTAAAGCAAATGGAGATGCTATTTACTTTAAATATGTAAGAGATCAAGGAATTGTTAAAATGAAAATTCAACAATATGTAAGTAGAGAACCAGATGTTTTAACAGAATCTAAATTATTAACATTAGATGAAGTAAATAAAATATTTAATAATTAATAGCACTTTTTTTCTTATTTCTGATTAAAATAAGAATTAAAAAAAACTATAAAAAACTCCTGAAAATTAATTTTTAGGAGTTTTTTTATAGTTGGTATTCAAAAAAAATAAATAATTCTACCTGAAATTTTAAGTAATAGAATGAATATATTTTATTGTTTTTGTATTGAAAATAGTTGCTTTTTCAACATTTACAACGTGTCCGCATTTCTGAATAACAACCAAAGAAGCTTTTACATGTTTTTCGACCACGTTTTTAATAGAAGGCAAAAACAAATGATCTTCTTCACCCATAATATATAAAGTAGGAATTTTAAGATCTTTCATTCTAAATACACGTAATAATGGATTTATTTCAGCGGTTAATTTAAACCATCGTAAAAATTCTTTTTGATATAATTTTTTAGCTTCATTCACAAAAAGAGAACGTGATTTTTTATGATTTTTCTTGGGCATTATGATAAACGCAAAAAGTTTATACAATAACATATAAGGAATAATTGATTTACATAAGTTCCCCATAAAAATTAAAAAACGAGAGCGTAAATTCAATTTGATAATTGCTCCGCCCATAATCATACTTTTTACTAAATCGGGTTTTTTCTCAGCTAAATTCCGAATTAAAATAGTTCCTAAAGAAATACCTACAAAGTGTGATTTCGTAATTTTTAAATGTGAAATAACCTCTAGAATATCTTCGGTAATGGCATCAAAAGTATATTTTTTCTGAAACGGCGTTTTTAGTATTGATTTGCTATCGCCATGACCACGTAAATCTAAAATTAAAACATTAAAATGTTTCTTAAATTCCCGAACTTGCTTGTACCAAATAGCGCTGCTTCCGCCTGCTCCATGTACAAATGTAACCCATTGTGTAGAAGTTATATGTTCGTAAGAATAGTAATTTAACAAATTAAAAGTATTTAAAATTCAGGCTAAAATAATTTATTTTAATAACTTTACTAGTAAAATCAGCCTATTTTTAAATTGATGCAAATAATATCACAGTGTTTTTAGGCTAAATTTAAGATAAATAAAGATACACTGCCTATCTTTGTGGCTTTAAAAGTTATTAAAAAAACTTCATAGATATTCAAATATTATGGCAATGACAGTAAAAACACAGGAAGATATTTTAGCAAAACTAAATATCTATGAGTTAAACGAAATGCAACAAAAAGCAATTTCAGTAATAGATACAAATGCAAATACAGTTATACTTTCACCAACAGGGACTGGTAAAACCTTAGGTTTTTTATTACCAGCCTTGAAATTAATCGACACAGAAAACAACGATATTCAAGTATTAATTTTAGTACCATCAAGAGAATTAGCCATTCAAATAGAACAGGTAATTCGTGAAATGGGAACAGGTTTTAAAGTAAACGCTGTTTATGGCGGGCGCTCAATGGCAAAAGATAAAACGGAATTAAAACATATACCAAGTATTTTAATTGGTACGCCTGGTAGAATTTTAGACCATTTTGCAAACGAACGTTTTTCTAAAAATAGTATCAAAACGTTAATTTTAGATGAATTCGATAAATCATTAGAAGTTGGTTTTGAATCTGAAATGAGAGGAATTATCAATCAATTACCAAATCTGAAAAAACGTATTTTAACTTCTGCAACGCAAGAAACAGAAATTCCACAATTTGTAGGTTTAACCAAACCAACAGTATTAAATTACTTAACAGGAAAAAAATCAAGACAATTAACCTTAAAAACAGTTGTTTCTCCTGTTAAAAACAAAAATAAAACGTTACATGAATTGTTACAACATGTAGGAAATCAGCAAGGAATTATTTTTTGTAACTTAAAAGATAGCATCAATCACGTAAGCGAATTTTTAGAGAAAAATAAAATTGCACATAGTTGTTTTTCTGGAGGAATGGAGCAAAGAGATCGTGAGCGTTCGTTAATAAAATTCAGAAATGGAACAAGTCAGGTATTAATTGCAACCGATTTAGCGGCAAGAGGTATTGATATTCCTGAAATGAAATATATTATTCATTACGAATTACCAGAAAGAATTGAAGAATTTACCCATAGAAATGGTAGAACTGCAAGAGTAAATGCAAAAGGAACAGCATATATTTTAAAATGGCAAAAAGAAAATTTACCAGATTTTCTTAAAAATATTCCTAATGAAGATATTTCTCATAAACAAAAAATAAAAGCTCATTATTGGGAAACTTTATTTATTTCAGGAGGAAGAAAAGATAAAATATCAAAAGGAGATATTGCAGGATTATTCTTTAAAAAAGGAAACTTAACTAAAGAACAATTAGGAGTTATTGAATTAAAGCAAGATTGTGCTTTTATCGCAGTTCCTGTAAGTGAAGCGAAAAAGTTAATTGAAGAATTAAATAATACTCGTTTAAAAAATAAAAAAGTACGTATTACTTTGGCTTAATAATTAATCAAAAATAATAAAAAAGGCTATTTCTTAAATTTAAGAAATAGCCTTTTTTTATAAATTAATTACAGAATAACTATTAAAGACGTTTTTCATTACTTAAAATTTCTTTTACAGCTATTTGATATTTTTTCTGATTTCCAGCTTTTTTAATCTGTTTGTAGGTTTTCTGCGGATTATCAAATGACTTTGAAAAATATTCCCAAAAACCTAACATCTTCATTTTAATAGGTGTTGGTCCTGATAAAGCTTCATCATATTGTTGATAAATTTCATTATGAAAAGCTTCAAATATTAGCCATCTATCTTCAGGATATTCGGTTGTATTTTCTTTAATCATCTGTGGTAAAAACGGATCAGCAATTAAACCACGACCAATCATAAAATGACTAATACTAGGAAAACGCTCTTGCATCGCTTTAAAACCAGCAACATTAGTAATGTCTCCGTTGTAATATAATTGATGTTTAGCAACATCAATACATTTTTGAAAAGCATCTAAATCAACACCACCTTTATATAATTGTTTTCCTATACGTGCGTGAATTGCTACATTTTTTAAAGGATATTTATCTAAAATAGGGAAGGAGTTTAAAATTTCTTCACTATTTTCATAACCCATTCGCATTTTCATCGAAACTAAAATATCCGATTCGTTGTGTGCTTTGTGTAAAACTTCATCAATTTTTGCGGGATTACAAATCAATCCAGAACCCATTCCTGATTTTGTAACCATCGGATACGGGCAACCTAAATTCCAGTTTAATTCTTTATAGCCTAAGCTTTGTACATATTTTGCAACAAATAAAAATTCATCAGGATCGTTTGTTATTACCTGCGGAATTACGGTTAAAGTATCGTTGTTTTCAGGTAACAAATCACGCTTATAACTCGATTTTATAATCATTTTCCCATTCAATCGAATGTATGGCGCGTAATAAGTATCAATACCTCCGAAATATTTATGCTGTGCATTTCTAAATCTAAAATCGGTAAAGCCTTGTAATGGTGATGAAAGTAAAGTAAAACTCATAATTTTTAATAAGCTGCAAATATAACTTACTTATCTTTGATATTTTAACCTTAAACTTTATACTTTTGAAATAGATTTAATATACTTTTAACCTAGATGAAAACAGTTTTTAACTTATTAAAACAGTACCGATTAAAAATAATTATTGCGAGTATATTAATCATTATTTACTATTTGTGTTTGCCGAAACAATTATTTTCAACACCAACATCAACAGTTGTAACGGCAAAAAACAATGAATTATTAGGTGCTGTTATCGCAAAAGATGGACAATGGCGATTTCCTGAATTAGACTCCGTACCTAAAAAATTTGAAGCCTGTATTTTACAATTTGAAGATGCTCATTTTTATCAGCATTTTGGTTTCAATCCAATATCAATAGGAAAAGCTTTTATTGAAAATATCAAAGCAAAACGAGTAATTAGAGGCGGAAGTACGCTTACACAACAAGTAATTCGATTATCTAGAAAAAATAAAAGTAGGTCTTATCTAGAAAAAATAAAAGAACTCGTTTTAGCAACTCGATTAGAATTTAGATATTCAAAAGAAAATATTATAAAACTATATGCTTCTCATGCTCCTTTCGGTGGAAATGTCGTTGGCTTAGAAATGGCTTCTTGGCGATATTTTGGATTACAACCGCATCAATTATCATGGTCAGAAACAGCTACTTTGGCAGTACTTCCAAATGCTCCTTCGTTAATTTATCCAGGGAAAAATCAACAGAAATTAAAAGAGAAAAGAAATAGATTACTTAAAAAATTATATCAGCAAAAATTTATCGATTCCATTACTTATGAATTAGCTTTAGAAGAAACTTTGCCTCAAAAACCTTACGGATTACCAAACTTAGCAACTCATTTTGTACAAGAAGTAGCTAAAAATCATCAAGGAAAATATATACAAAGTTCTTTAGATATTCATTTGCAAAAACAAGTGAATACTTTAGTCAAACAACATTATGAGCGTCAAAAACAAAATGAAGTATATAATATGTCTGTATTAGTTTTGGATGTTGTTACCAGAAAAGTCATAAGTTATGTAGGAAACTCGCCAACAGATAAAGCGCATCAAAAAGATGTAAACAATCTTATTTCGGCAAGAAGTACGGGAAGTACTTTAAAACCTTTTTTATATGCACAAATGTTGCAGTCAGGAGATATTTTACCTACACAATTAGTGGCTGATATTCCTATTGAAATAGCGGGTTATACTCCCAAAAATTACGATTTAACTTTTGATGGTGCCGTTCCTGCCAACCAAGCCTTAACTCGTTCTTTAAATATTCCATCGGTTTTAATGTTAAAATCATACGGATTAGAAAAATTTAGAGAAAATTTAAAAGCGTATCATATTAATGACATAGATAAATCGGCAGATTATTATGGAT
The DNA here is from genome assembly GCF_021390755.1 of Tenacibaculum piscium. Taxonomy (NCBI): domain Bacteria; kingdom Pseudomonadati; phylum Bacteroidota; class Flavobacteriia; order Flavobacteriales; family Flavobacteriaceae; genus Tenacibaculum; species Tenacibaculum piscium. The sequence goes on from NZ_JAJGWR010000004.1 coordinate 349,742, forward strand.
TATCATTAATTTTAGGCGGAGCAGAAGCGAGTTTGTGGGATTTATGTAAAACATTTGCAAGCTATGCGAGTATTGTAAATCATTTTGAAGCTACAAAACATCAATATTATTCAAGGGAATTTTTAGAACCTAGTTATTTAAAATCTGATAAAATAAATTTCGGTAAAATTCAAAAAAACTACACACATATTGATGCAGGCGTTGCCTTTACAACATTAAATACTTTAACTCAAGTAAACAGACCTCTTGTCGATCAATCATGGAAATATTTTGACTCTTCTCAGAAAATAGCTTGGAAAACAGGAACTAGTTTCGGAAATAAAGATGCGTGGGCAATTGGAGTAACTCCAAAATATGTTGTCGGAGTTTGGGTTGGAAATTCTGACGGAGAAGGAAGACCCGATTTAACAGGTGTAGGAAGTGCAGGTCCATTATTATTTAATGTTTTTGATGTGTTGCCAAAATCAGATTGGTTTTTAGAACCTTTTGAAGCATTAATTGAAGAAGATATCTGCGAAAAAAGCGGATATTTGGCGTTACCAATTTGTAAATCGGTTATAAAGAGAATTCCTAAAAACGGCGTAAGAGCAAAGCCTTGCCCATATCACAAGCAAATAACAGTTGATGCGTCAGAAATTTTTCAAGTAACCTCTAATTGCGAAGCTGTAAGTAATATGAAAGCGAAAACTTGGTTTGTTTTACCTCCTTTAATGGCGCATTATTATAAGCAAAAAAACGCAAATTACCGTGAATTACCAAGCTTTAAAAATGGCTGTAATGAGTTAGAAAACAATATGATGAGTTTTGTTTTTCCAACAAAATTTCGTTCTAAAATATCACTAACAAAAGGCGTTGAAAAATTAAATCCAATTATTTTAAAAGTAACTCATACTAGTGCGGATGCTGTTTTATATTGGTATTTAGACGGTGTTTTTATAGGTAATACGACTCAATATCACGAACAGGCGATAATTCCTAAAAAAGGAAACCATAAAATTACAGTAATAGACAATCTAGGAAATGAGAAAATTTGCTTTATAGCCGTTATTTAATTTTTTTTGAAGCAATTTCCCGCTTTCCGCACTCGCTTTTTTTGTTTTTTAAAAAGAAAAACAAAAAAGAGCTCAAACAAAGCGTCAATCGGGGCTAGGCATTTGTGCTCATTTTGATAATTTGATAAATCAATAATAATTTTTGCAAACCAAGCCAAACGACTATGAATTGGCTATCGCGAGCATCTTGCTCGTGACGACAATAATCAAAATAACTTCAAATTTTAACACCTATATATATATAAGGACAAAAATAAAGTAGGGGCAAACCTATGTGTTCGCCCACCAGAAAACCTTAGGAATCTATGTGTTTTCTCATTATAAAAAATAAAATTATTGCTAAATATCGCCTGTTTGAGCTCAAAAGCCAACAACAAGAAGTAAGTCTAAAAAAAATAATTACCTGATAATCAGTCACTCCTTAAATTTATTGAAAATAAACACATAAAAAAGCTTAAAAACACAAAAAAGAGTCGTAAGTTTGTAGTCCATAACAGCGATATTTATCGCGGTGTTATAAACGTTCATTTAAAATGTTTTTTAAAATAAGTTAAATTTAGCTTGTTTAAAACAAATTAAAAGATGTATATTTGTAACCGCTTTAAGAAATACATTAAAGCAAAACAACAATCAAGCAAGAAATTTTGGAATGATTTTTAAGCTAAAAATCAGTTAGTTCAATTCTAACATTTCTACAAAAAATGATAAGAGTAAAATCTCATCTGTAACTAACAAGTTACGTTCATTGAAAATATTGAAATTGACAGCGTAAATAAGAGTAGAATAACCACGTTCTATTAATTTAGAACAAATTCTTTTGAAACTTATTCATTAAATATTATTTAAAATATACAATGAAGAGTTTGATCCTGGCTCAGGATGAACGCTAGCGGCAGGCTTAACACATGCAAGTCGAGGGGTAACATTGTGCTTGCACAGATGACGACCGGCGAACGGGTGCGTAACGCGTATAGAATCTGCCTTGTACAGGAGGATAGCCTTTAGAAATGAAGATTAACACTCCATAATGTGTAGAAGAGGCATCTCTTTTGCATTAAACATTTATGGGTACAAGATGACTATGCGTCCTATTAGCTAGATGGTGAGGTAACGGCTTACCATGGCGACGATAGGTAGGGGGTCTGAGAGGATTATCCCCCACACTGGTACTGAGACACGGACCAGACTCCTACGGGAGGCAGCAGTGAGGNCGACCGGCGAACGGGTGCGTAACGCGTATAGAATCTGCCTTGTACAGGAGGATAGCCTTTAGAAATGAAGATTAACACTCCATAATGTGTAGAAGAGGCATCTCTTTTGCATTAAACATTTATGGGTACAAGATGACTATGCG